>NZ_JAOYSL010000001.1:0-1014517 GCF_056172715.1 Bacillus sp. ABR
GTGTCACTCTCTCAAAGCGACCACTTAAATATATCATATATCTCTATCAACAGTCAACATTTTTCTTAAAAAACATTTTATTTTTTTAAGAAGTTTCCACTGTAGAAGAGATAAAAAATAGAGCCTCTTTTTGCTCCTTTGAAAGGTTAACACATATCTATGAAAAAAGCATTATAAATTTCAAAAAAACTCATGTTTTTTTAGAAAAAAATAAAGCCGGTGAAGAACCGGCTTTATTTTTACTCAGATTGCTCTTGATCTGACTCTATAGTTTCTACGTTTTCTTCACTATTCTCTTCATCATCTTCTTGTGATTGTTCAACTAATGCCACTGTAGCGACATGTTCATCATCACCAAGACGAATCAGGCGGACACCTTGAGTGACTCGACCTGTTGTTGAAATGTCTGAAACGGCCATACGAATGATCACGCCGCTTCCTGTAATAATCATCAAGTCCTCTTCAGCTTCAGCATTTGTTGCCTTCACTGCGACAAGCGGACCATTGTTATCAGTGATTTTACATGTTTTAAGACCTTTACCGCCCCGGCTTTGAACACGGTATTCTTTTTCAGGTGTTAACTTACCATATCCTTTTTCGGTTACGATCAATACGTTTGCATCTGGCTCAAGGATTTCCATCCCAACGACGATGTCATCCTCTGAAAGCGTAATTCCTTTCACGCCAGCCGCCGTACGTCCCATTTCACGAACGTCTGTCTCGTCAAAACGAATCAGCATACCTTTTTTCGTACCAATGATGATTTGTTTTTCTCCATTGGTTAAACGGACAGCCATCAGTTCATCTTCGTCACGAAGACTTAATGCGATAAGTCCATTGTTTCGAATGTTGGCAAACTGAGATAATGATGTTCGTTTTGATACGCCGTGTCTTGTTGTAAAGAAGAGATACGAATCTTCATCAAATTCGCTTACTGGAATAATGGCATTAATCCACTCTCCCTTTTCTACTTCAAGCAGGTTAATAATCGGAATCCCTTTCGCCGTTCGTCCGAATTCAGGAATTTCATATCCCTTCGCACGATAGACCTTCCCTTTATTAGAGAAGAAGAGGATCGTATCATGGGTAGATGTTGAAATCAGCTGTTCTACGAAATCATCCTCATTGGTTCCCATGCCCTGAACACCTTTACCGCCTCTTTTTTGGCTGCGGTATGTTGATGCAGGCAGACGCTTGATATAACCATTATGAGTCAGCGTAATCACAATATTCTCAACAGGGATCAAATCTTCGTCTTCAATTGTTTCAATACCTGCCGTCACAATTTCAGTACGGCGCGTATCATTGAAACGTTCTTTGATTTCTGTTAATTCTTCTCTAATGATTTCAAGAACTTTCTCATTGTCTGCTAAAATGGCTTTCAACTCAGCAATCAAATCAACAAGTCCTTTGTATTCTTCTTCTATCTTTTCTCTTTCCAAACCAGTTAAGCGCTGAAGACGCATATCAAGAATGGCCTGTGCTTGTTTTTCGGACAAGCTATAGTTCTCCATTAAGCCATTTCTCGCAATTTCAGCAGTTTGAGAGCTTCTAATTAATGCAATGACTTCATCTAAATGGTCAAGAGCGATTCTTAAACCTTCTAGAATATGAGCTCTTGCTTCAGCTTTACGAAGTTCATATGCTGTTCTTCTGCGAATGATCACTTTTTGATGCTCTAGATAATATTCAAGACATTGTTTGAGGGACAAGACTTTCGGCTGTCCATCAACTAGTGCCAATAAGTTGATCCCAAATGACGTTTGGAGTGTCGTTTGTTTATAAAGATTGTTTAATAGAACGTGGGCGTTCGCGTCTCTTCGCAGTTCAATTACAATCCGCATTCCATTACGATCAGACTCGTCACGCAGATCTGTAATGCCATCAATCTTTTTATCGCGCACAAGATCAGCGATTTTTTCGATCAAACGGGCTTTGTTGACCTGATATGGAATTTCATTGATGACAATCCGCTGCTTACCGCTGGATGTTTCTTCGATAATAGAATTTGCACGTAATGTAATAGAGCCCCGGCCTGTTTCATATGCTTTGCGAATTCCGCTTCGGCCTATGATTTGTCCCGCAGTTGGGAAATCTGGTCCTGGAATGATCTCCATTAGTTCCTGTGTTGTCATTTCTGGGTTTTGACTAATCGCAAGTACCCCATCAATCACTTCACCTAGCTGGTGAGGGGGAATGTTGGTGGCCATCCCTACAGCGATACCTGTTGCCCCGTTGACTAATAAGTTCGGGAATCGAGCTGGCATAACGATTGGTTCTCTTTCACTGCCATCGTAGTTATCTTGATAATCAATCGTATCCTTGGTGATATCACGCAGGATTTCCATTGAAATTTTAGATAGACGCGCCTCAGTATAACGCATTGCCGCTGCACCGTCTCCATCGACAGAACCAAAGTTTCCATGACCTTCAACCAGCATATTACGATAGTTGAAATCTTGCGCCATCCGAACCATCGCTTCGTATACAGCGCTGTCACCGTGAGGGTGGTACTTACCGATAACTTCCCCAACGATACGTGCAGATTTCTTAAATGGTTTATCACTTGTCATACCTAGGTCATTCATCGCATACAAAATTCTTCGATGCACGGGCTTCAATCCATCTCGCACATCTGGTAATGCACGCGAAACAATAACACTCATTGCATAATCTAAAAAGGACGTACGCATTTCTTGACTAATATTTACTTCGCGTACATTTGGTGTATGTTGTTCACTCACTATAAGAACCTCCCTTTACGTATCACATGAAATAAATTATGTGGGAGTAAAATATGTATTTATCTTCACAAGACTATTCTCCATTATATCAATAATCTCGGCTTTATACACATTTATTTACTAGAAAATCAACGAAAACACGGAAAACCAGGACATTCGTTACACGCCCCTATTTCTTGAAAAACAACCTTATTCCAAACAAGAAATAAGGTTGTTCTCAGGAGGGATCTATCTAAATATCAAGGTTTTTCACGTATTGTGCATTTTCTTCGATAAAGTTTCGTCTCGGCTCTACTTTATCTCCCATCAGCATTTCAAATGTCTCATCAGCATCGATCGCATCCTCAAGTGTGACTTGAAGAAGTGTTCTCGCATCAGGGTCCATTGTTGTTTCCCAAAGCTGAGCAGCATTCATTTCTCCAAGACCTTTATAACGCTGAAGTCCAGGCTTTGGTGTTTGAGGAAGTGATTTTAACAGCTCATCCAGCTGTTTATCGTTATACACGTACTCCACACGTTTTCCTTGCTGCACTTTATATAAAGGCGGCTGCGCAATATACACATAACCGTTTTCAATAATTTCACGCATGTAGCGATAGAAGAATGTTAAGAGCAGCGTTCGAATATGTGCACCATCCACATCGGCATCTGTCATGATCACAATTTTGTGATAGCGTGCTTTCTCTAAAGTAAAGTCTTCTCCGATTCCAGTTCCTAACGCTGTAATCATTGAACGAACCTCGTTGTTCGATAAAATTTTATCTAGACGAGCTTTTTCTACGTTTAGGATTTTCCCTCTTAACGGTAAAATCGCTTGGAAGTGACGATCACGTCCTTGTTTAGCAGACCCGCCCGCAGAATCTCCCTCTACAATATAGAGTTCAGAGATGGAAGGATCTTTAGAAGAACAGTCTGCCAGTTTCCCAGGTAAGCTGGAGACTTCCAGCGCACTTTTACGTCTTGTCAGCTCACGAGCCTTTTTGGCCGCCATTCTTGCACGAGCCGCCATCAGTCCCTTTTCCACAATTTTTTTCGCAGAATCAGGATTTTCAAGCAAGAATTTCTCAAGTGCTTCAGAGAAGAGGGAGTCAGTGATGGTTCTCGCTTCTGAGTTCCCAAGCTTCGTCTTCGTTTGTCCTTCGAATTGAGGGTCTGGATGTTTGATGGAGATAATGGCTGTTAAGCCTTCTCGCACATCTTCACCGCTCAAATTCGCATCCCCATCTTTGAATACGCCATTTTTACGAGCATAATCATTGATGACACGCGTTAGACCGGTTTTAAAGCCAGCTTCGTGTGTTCCGCCTTCATACGTATTGATATTGTTGGCGAAGGAATAGATATTGCTTGTATAGGAATCGTTGTATTGTAATGCCACTTCCACCGTGATTCCGTCTTTCTCACCTTCGATATAAACAGGTTCTTCGTGAACAACTTCTTTTGAGCGGTTTAAATGTTCTACATAACTCTTAATACCGCCTTCGTAGCAGTATTCATTTCTCCGCTCTTTGCCTTCACGCAAGTCTTCAATGATGATGTTTACACCTTTTGTTAAGAAAGCCAACTCACGAACACGGTTGGCAAGTGTATCGTAATCAAATTCAATGGTTTCCGTGAAAATTTCTGGATCTGGCACAAAGTGAGTGGTTGTCCCGGTTACATCTGTTTCACCAATAACCTCTAAATCTCCCACTGGAACGCCGCGTTTGAACTGCTGATAATGAATTTTCCCGTCACGGTATACAGTCACGTCTAAGGTAGTAGATAATGCATTTACAACAGATGCCCCTACACCATGCAGACCGCCTGATACTTTATAACCGCTGCCGTCGAATTTACCACCAGCGTGAAGAACAGTCATAATGACCTCTACGGCAGGACGCCCCATTTTCTCATGAATCCCAACAGGAATCCCGCGGCCATTATCTTTTACTGTAATGCTGTTATCTTTTTCAATTTGCACTGTAATGTCTGTACAATAACCAGCTAATGCCTCATCAATACTGTTGTCGACAATTTCCCATACAAGATGGTGAAGTCCTTTTGCATTGGTTGACCCAATGTACATTCCTGGACGTTTTCTAACAGCTTCTAGTCCTTCAAGCACCTGTATCTGATTTTCATCATAACTATTATGTTGCTGTTCCATTGCCACGTACATTCACCTACACTTTTCTTAAACGATATATTTATATGAATTGAGCTTTTAGACTTCAATTTCAATCACAAACGAAGCACGTTTTTTGAGCGTGCTTGAGGAAAGAGGAGAGTAATAAACAGATTCAGTTGTGACGACAATGGATTTGGGTGTCCCTTGGGATAACGAAATGATCTGTTTCTCTTGTTTTTGTAGAAACTCTTCTACAACAGAAGACGACCTCATTTTGTAATCAACAATTGCGACAATCTCTCGTGTAGAAACAACACAATCATCACCTAAATGAATATACAAGACTCACACCTCATTTATCAGTCAATTACTTTTCCACTGGCTACTCTGAAAATTTCCGCTTCTTTCAGGGTGGCGTGATCGATACCTTCAACACTTGTTGTGGTGACGAAGGTCTGGACACGTCCTTGAATGGTATGGAGCAAATGAGACTGTCTGTAATCATCAAGTTCAGATAACACATCATCAAGTAGAAGAATAGGATATTCTCCGATTTCTTCATGTATCAGATCAATTTCTGCCAGCTTTAGTGAAAGAGCTGTTGTTCTTTGCTGCCCTTGAGAGCCATATGTCTGAACATCCCGACCATTTACAAAGAAAAGCAGGTCATCTCTGTGAGGTCCCCACAGTGTCACCCCTCGGTCTATTTCTCTCTCTCTTAGTTTCTGAAACGATTCTTCATAGCTATTCTTTATTTTCGACAAGTCTGACGCTTCTGATACCTCTATTGCCGTCTGGTATTGGAGCGTGAGTGTTTCTAGCTCTCTAGAAATCCCAAAATGCAGCGGCTGCGCCCATTTTTCGAGCTGTTTCGTAAAAGTCAGTCGTCTTTTGACAACTTTCGCTGCCGCATCAATCAACTGCTCTGTTAAAATCTCCAGCATCGCTTGATCAGTTTGCTTTCTTGTCTGCAATTGTTTCAAGTAATGATTACGCTGAGAGAGGATTTTTTGATAGAGCGATAAATCATGCAAGTAGACAGCAGAAACTTGTCCAATCTCCATGTCGAGGAATCTTCTGCGGATTTGCGGGCTGCCCTTCACAAGACTTAAGTCCTCTGGCGCAAACATGATGGTGTTTAACGCACCAACATAATGACTGAGCTTCTGTTGTTCAATGTGATTGACCTTACCCTTTTTCCCTTTTTTTGAGATCACGAGCTGCATTGGGAGTGGACCATTTTTTTTAATGACTCTACCTTCTATTTTAGCATAGTCTTGGTCCCATCGGATAAGTTCTTTATCATTTGACGTACGATGAGACTTTGCCATCGACAATACATAGATCGCTTCCATCAAGTTCGTTTTACCTTGGGCATTCTCACCGATCATGACATTCACCTTATTGTCGAATTGAAGCTCGGTGTGTTCATAATTTCGGTATGAAGTTAACGCCAGACTTTGAATGTACATGTATTGTCACCCGTTTCTAATTCACAACTTGAAATGTGCCGTAACCTTCTATCTCGACAACATCTCCTGGGTATAGTTTGCGTCCCCGTCTATTATCTGGCTCTTGATTAATGAACACCTCATGTTCACTTAAAAACCATTTCGCCATTCCGCCAGATTGGATGACTTCGGCTAATTTCAAAAACTGCCCTAATGTAATCATTTCTGTTTCAATGGTTATAAGATTAGGCATTGTATCGACCTCTTTCAATATCACTAATATCTAATTGTACTAAAAAACAAGACAAGAAGGAAAGGGGGAAAGCGAACTGGGATAAAAGAAAGCATGGAAAACGAGAAGAAAAGCTGCTGTGCACTCACACAGCAGCCATTTTAGATTGAATTAATACGTTCTTACCGGAAGAATCAATTGCAAGATAGAATCATCATTCGGCGTACGCAGCAGGAACGGTCTCATTGCACCAGTGAAGCTTACATGAATATCGGTTCCCTCTAATACTTTTAACGCATCCAGCATATATTTTGGACTGAAGGAGATTTTAAGATCTTCCCCTTTAATATCATCTGCTTGAACCGTCTCCACCACTTTACCGATCTCAGGCGAATTAGAAGAGATTTCAAGGCTTTGTTCAGGGTCAGCTGACAGTTTCACGACATTATTACGTCCTTCTCTTGCCAAAAGTGATGCACGATCAATGGCTTGAAGGAACTCTTTCGTGTTGACCACGACATCTGTTTTACTTTCTTGCGGGATCAGACGAGCTGTATCTGGATAATTACCATCCAGCAATCTTGAGAAGAACAAGACGTTTTGTGCTTTAAAAAGAACTTGTGTTTCTGTAATGACGATGCTCACAAGATCTTGTCCATCATCAAGAATTTTACTTAGCTCTGTTAAACTCTTCCCTGGAATCACGACATTATACGAACTTTCCTCGTTAATATCTAACTTCGCTTTTCTTAAAGCAAGACGGTGGCTATCCGTCGCCGTGCATATTAATTCACCTTTTTCAACTTTCCAGTTTACACCTGTCAAGATAGGTCGTGTTTCTGAGGTGGACACTGCAAAAACAGTTTGACGAATCAAGTTTTTAAGCAGATCTGTCGGAATTTGAAATGCATGATGCTCTTCAATTTGTGGAAGATGCGGATATTCTTCAGCATCTAAGCCGTTTAAGTTAAATTCTGCTGAACCAGAGCGGATGATGGTCAGGTGATTTTGTTCTACTTCAATTTCGACAGTAGCCATAGGTAGTTTCTTTACAATTTCACTAAAGAAGCGGGCTTGAAGTACAATACTTCCCGGACGATCGATGGTGATAACCTCTAAATCTCCATCTCTTTGAGGAATGAAAGATTCAATTGAGATATCAGAATCGCTTCCTGTTAGAGAAACCCCTTCATCAGACGCAACAATTTTAATCCCTGTCAAAATAGGAATCGTTGTTCTAGAGGATACGGCCTTTAATACATCTTGGACACTTTGGACAAGACGATCTTTTTGAATCGTGAATTTCATAGTGGTCCTCCTAAATTTTCTTAATGACATGTATATATATTTTATTAATAAAAATCGTAGAAGTAATAGTAGGGCTTGTGAATATGTGGATAAGTCAAGAAAAAGAAAGGAAAGACAGCCTATCCACATGTGGACAGACTGTGTATGACTATGCTCTAGTTATTCACATTTTCCCGTACTCATTATATGGTTATTTTAATTGTTCTTTGATCTCTTTGACATGCTGCTGAAGCTGTTCATCTTCAACGATTAATTTCGAAATCTTCTCATGAGCATGAATGACAGTCGTATGATCACGACCGCCAAATTCTTCTCCGATTTTAGGCAGAGAGGAATCGGTCATTTCTCTAGAGAGGTACATGGCAATTTGTCTTGGATAAGCAACTGACTTCGTACGTTTCTTCGCTTTGAAATCCTCTAATCGAATATTAAATTGCTGCCCTACGATTCTTTGAATATCTTTAATTGTAATGACCTTTGGCTTCGATGAAGGAATGATGTCCTTTAGTGCCTCAGCTGCTAGATCTGCATTAATGTCTTTATTAATTAAAGATGAGTAAGCAACGACACGAATCAAAGCACCCTCCAGCTCACGAATATTGCTGTCGATTTGATTGGCAATATACAGCATGACTTCATTTGGAATATCTAAGCCTTCTGCTTTTGCTTTTTTGCGCAGAATTGCGATACGTGTTTCTAGATCTGGCGGGGTAATGTCTGTAATTAAGCCCCATTCAAATCGAGAGCGCAATCTGTCTTCAAGTGTCGGAATTTCTTTCGGAGGCCGATCACTAGAAATGACGATTTGCTTACTTTCTTCGTGAAGTGTGTTGAATGTATGGAAAAACTCTTCTTGAGTTTGTTCTTTTCCTGCTAAAAATTGAATATCATCTATCAAAAGCACGTCTACATTCCGATAACGGTTACGGAAGTCGACAGCTTTGTTATCTCGGATTGAGTTGATAAATTCATTAGTAAATTTTTCAGATGATAGATAGACCACTTTGGCTGATGGATTATGGTCGATCACATAGTGACCAATCGCATGCATCAAGTGAGTCTTTCCTAAACCAACGCCCCCATAAATAAAAAGCGGGTTATATGCTTTTGCTGGTGCTTCCGCGACTGCAAGTGAAGCGGCATGAGCAAAACGGTTACCTGAACCAATAACAAAAGTATCAAATGTATATTTTGGATTCAGCATATTTTGTGGAATGTCAACAGGCTCTTCTTTAGACATTTTTTTGATTGGAGACTTTGGCATGGCTTCCTCTTCGTCCTGATTTTGAGGAATAATAAATTTAATGCTGAGCTCTTCACCTGTTAGTTCATAGATGGTATCAGCAATTAAGTGAAGATATCTTGACTCGAGCCAATCTCTAGCAAATTCATTTGGTGCCGTAATTGTAAGCGTATCTCCCTGAAGAGAATGGGCTTTTGTCGATTTCATCCATGTCTCAAAACTGGGTTTGCTCAATTTTGTCTCTATTTTCTGAAGTGCTTTATTCCACAGATCCAAAATATTTTCCATAAGGCCTCTCCCCCCTCCTTTTCTTTTTAAAATGACCAGTATCAAACTGTTATAGAACACGAAAAAGAGCAAATGGTCATCACCATTCGTGCACATACATTGTTGAAAACAATTAATATAGTAGAAAAACGTCTTTTCGACAAATTACACAAGCTGTGGATAAACAATTCAACAGGCTGTGTAATAACTTTCCACAGGTTATCCACAATTTGTGGATAATATAAATGGGCCAGATAAGTAATTAAGAGTTAAAACACAAATATAATATCAAAATAAACAAGATGGTGCAATGGGTGTCACAAACTTATCCACACACTTTACATCCTGTTGAAAAATAATTATCCACATCGGTTATTTGTGTGAAAAAAATGTCGATAATGGGTGTGGATAGTCTAAATATGCCGGAAAAATATCCACATCCATGTTTTGAAGGTCTTTTAGGAGGAAAAAAAGAATAAAATGCTGGAAACTAAAAAAGAAGGTTTCTTCGTTTGATAACTTATGTTATGCTTATAAGGTTGATAATAAGAGTTTTATCATTGATATTGACAATCGATGGGTTACACAAATATAATGAGTTAGACTGTCTTAAACAGCTATTCCTCAGGGAGGTGTCATAAATGAAAAGAACGTTTCAACCAAATAACCGTAAGCGTAGTAAAGTTCATGGCTTCCGCAGCCGTATGAGTACTAAAAACGGACGTCTAGTTTTAAAGCGACGCCGCAGCAAAGGTAGAAAAAAATTATCAGCTTAGGCCACTGAATAATGTCAGTGGTCTTTTTTACATAGAATCGTAAATGAACTGTCAGTTTTTATCGGAGTGGAAGAAAACATGAAGAAGCGAAACAGGCTAAAAAAAAATGAAGAGTTTCAAAAGGTGTTCAAAAAAGGTCAATCAATGGCAAATCGCCAATTCGTTATTTACCAGCTGGATCAGCCAAATCAAGATGAACTGCGTTTAGGATTGTCTGTCAGTAAGAAGATTGGTAATGCAGTGATAAGAAACCGAATTAAACGACTGATCCGTCAGGTGTTTTTAGAGGAAGGTCATAAGTTAAAGCAAGAAAAAGACTACATAGTCATTGCACGAAAACCAGCGAGTGAATTGACCTTTGAAGAAACAAAGAAGTCTCTCCAACATTTATTTAGAAAATCCGCTGTTTATCAACAACAACCGAAAAAGTCTTCGTAATAGAAACTTTCGTTGAATCAATTTTAAAAGCGCTTCCTTCATCTAGTGAATTAAAATGAAACCACCACTTTGCAAAGAAAAAATGTTACCATACTGATTAGGTGAGTCACTTTCTTAATCAATTCCAACTTAAATAAAGTTTGAAGTAATGGGAGGAATCTTGTTGAAAAGGCGATTATTACTAATATTTAGCTTGATTGGCGTATTGGTTTTATTGGCAGGGTGTACACAGATCAATGAACCAATTACATCAGATAGTAAGGGATTCTGGAATTCTTATATTGTTTACCCGCTATCTCAATTAATCACGTACATGGCAAACTTAACTGGTGAAAACTATGGTGTAGCGATTATTATTGTGACACTGCTAATTCGCTTGCTTATTTTACCATTAATGATTAAACAGTTAAGAAGTACAAAAGCGATGCAAGCATTGCAGCCTGAATTGAAAAAGCTTCGTGAAAAATATAGCTCTAAAGATCAAAAAACACAGCAGCAGCTTCAGCAGGAAACAATGGCCCTTTTTCAAAAAAATGGCGTCAATCCGTTAGCAGGCTGTTTCCCAATTTTAATTCAAATGCCAATCCTTATTGGTTTCTATCATGCAATTATGAGAACAGCAGAAATTAAAAAGCATACATTCTTATGGTTTGACTTAGGTAGCCCAGATCCATTGTTCCTATTACCAATTATTGCGGGTGTAGCTACTTTCATTCAGCAAAAGCTGATGATGGCTGGAAATCCTTCGGACAACCCTCAAATGGCTATCATGTTATGGGTGATGCCGATTATGATCGTTGTGTTTGCAATTAGTTTCCCAGCAGCACTTTCATTGTACTGGGTTGTAGGTAACATTTTCATGATCATTCAAACATTGGTGATTAAAACACCTCAAGTAAAAGTAGATACAAAAGAAAAAGCTGGCGGGAATAAAAAATGAAGGAAATAACTGCTGTCGGTCGCACAATCGAAGAAGCAGTAGATTCCGGACTTAAACAAATTCAGCTACTACAAGAAGAAGTAGAAATCACAATAGTAGATGAAGGAAATAAAGGGTTTTTAGGATTATTTGGTAAAAGACAAGCTGTGGTCAAGTTAGTAGAAAAGATAAATGCACTTAATTTAGCTACACAGTATTTAGATAAAATTGTTAAGTCTATTGATCCTAAAGCAAAGATTATTTCCAAACAGGAACCGAAAAAGATTTCTTTCCACATTGATGGAGATAAAACGTCATTAATGATTGGAAAAAGAGGCCAAACATTGTACTCTTTAGAAACGTTGGTACAGCTAGTGTTTAATCGTTATTCTGATCAGTATCATCATATAACAATTGATATTGGCGATTATAGGAAGAAACGACAAGAAGCACTTGAACAATATGCCGTCAAAACAGCAAATCGGGTTTTAAAAACGAAGAGAAAGGTTCATTTAGAACCAATGCCTTCGAATGAACGAAAAATTGTCCATGATGCGATTGCTGCATTCTCTAAAGAACTTGCAACGGCATCTGAAGATACAGGCAGCAAGCGTCATGTTGTGGTGTTGTATAAAAAATAGCAGAAAGGCTAAGATTCAGCAAAGCTGGATTTTAGTCTTTTTTTATTGAAAAATTGCTTTTTATAGATGATTCATCCTTTATTTCTAAAAATTAAGTGTGAGATATGAGTGTAAAACGCCATTTTAACAAGTAAGTAAAGGGGTCAGGGCGTTTAAATTTATTGGATTTAGGTGTAAGATGTGAAGACAAGTTTCAAACGTCGTTATTCACATGTGGATAAGTTAAGTGTTAAAATAGATAAGATGCAAAGCTGTGGATAATTAGATATGGGATACTTTCACTTCGCTTTCATTTATGGTATCTTTAAATTTTGGATTAAGCGTTTTTGATATAGAGATGGACATTGTCCATTTAATAGATAACAGACTGTTTATTCAGTAGAGAAAGAGGTGAATGAGTGATGGATACAATTGCAGCAATTTCTACGCCGATGGGTGAAGGAGCAATTGCGATTATTCGTTTAAGCGGGCCTGATGCGGTACAGATTGCTGATCGGATGTATAAAGGTCCTAAGGAGAAAAAACTTATATCGGTGGATTCTCATACGATTCATTATGGTCATATTGTGGATTCTAGCACTGAGCAAGTAATAGAAGAGGTCATGGTGTCAGTATTAAGAGCGCCAAAAACATTTACGAGAGAAGACGTTATTGAGATTAACTGCCATGGCGGAATTGTAACGGTCAATAAAGTATTGCAGCTTGCTTTAAGAGAAGGAGCAAGATTAGCGGAGCCAGGTGAGTTTACAAAACGAGCTTTCTTAAATGGAAGAATTGATCTTTCACAGGCTGAAGCGGTAATGGATTTGATTCGCGCAAAGACAGATCGTGCGATGAATGTAGCGATTACTCAAATGGAGGGACGCCTCTCCGGTTTGATTAAACGACTTCGCGGCGAGATATTGGAAACTTTGGCCCATGTTGAAGTCAATATTGACTATCCTGAGTATGACGATGTTGAAGAAATGACGCATCGGGTCTTAGTTGAAAAGGCAACATCAGTGAAAAAGGAAATTGAGTCACTGTTAACGACGTCTCAGCAGGGGAAAATACTTCGCGAGGGCTTATCCACTGTCATTATTGGAAGACCGAATGTTGGGAAGTCTTCCTTGTTGAATAGTCTTGTACAGGAAACAAAAGCGATTGTAACGGATATTCCTGGAACAACGAGAGATGTCATTGAGGAATATGTAAATGTTAGAGGTGTACCGCTTCGTTTAGTCGATACTGCGGGTATACGTGAGACGGAGGACATTGTTGAGCGTATAGGGGTTGAACGATCAAGACAGGTCTTAAAAGAAGCTGACCTGATTTTACTTGTGCTCAATTATAGCGAGGAATTGTCAGAAGAGGATATCAAACTATTTGAGGCCGTCTCAGGCATGGATATCATCGTGATCGTGAATAAGACAGATCTTGAGCCTAAGCTTGATATTGAAAAGGTCAAGCAGTTAGCGAAGGATCGTCCGGTGGTTACGACATCATTATTACAAGAAAAGGGGATTGATGAGCTTGAAATTGCGATTCAATCACTATTCTTCACGGGTTCAATTGAAAGTGGAGATTTAACGTATGTAAGTAACACAAGGCATATTGCGCTCCTTCAGGCAGCAAAACAATCCATTGAGGATGCTCTTGAAGGAATTGAAATGGACGTACCGATCGACATAGTTCAAATAGATTTAACACGCTGCTGGGAACAGCTGGGTGAAATTATTGGGGATGCTGTTCATGAAAGCTTGATTGATCAGTTATTCTCTCAATTCTGTTTAGGAAAGTAAAGGGAGGAACATAAGAAATGGGTTATGAAGCTGGCAATTATGACGTAATCGTCGTGGGTGCCGGTCATGCTGGAGTTGAGGCTGCTCTTGCATCTGCAAGACAGGGCGCCAAAACACTTGTATTGACTATCAACCTCGATATGGTTGCTTTTATGCCATGTAATCCGTCCGTAGGCGGCCCCGCAAAAGGGATTGTCGTCAGAGAAATTGATGCTCTAGGCGGAGAAATGGCACGAAATATAGATAAGACGCATATTCAAATGCGCATGCTGAATACGGGGAAAGGACCTGCTGTCCGTGCGTTAAGAGCGCAAGCAGATAAGTTCCAATATCAGCATGAAATGAAAAAAACAATGGAAAATGAACCAAACCTGACAATGTTGCAAGGTATGGTAGATCATTTAATTGTAGAAGATGATGAATGTAAAGGTGTTGTTACTCAAACAGGGGCGAACTATCGTGCGAAGTCTGTTGTATTAACAACAGGGACTTTCTTGAAAGGCCGCATTATTTTAGGAGACCTTTCGTATTCAAGCGGTCCAAATAACCAGCAGCCTTCTATTAAATTATCGGATCATTTAGCAGAACTAGGATTTGATTTGGTTCGTTTTAAAACAGGAACACCTCCTCGAGTGAATAGCCACTCGATTGACTATAGTAAAACAGAAATTCAACCAGGTGATGATGTCCCGCGGGCATTCTCCTATGAAACGGTTGAATATATTACTGACCAGCTGCCATGCTGGCTAACATACACGAGTTTAGAGACTCATCAAATAATTGATGAGAATCTACACCGTTCTCCAATGTATTCAGGTATGATTAAAGGAACTGGCCCTAGATACTGCCCGTCCATCGAAGATAAAGTGGTGCGTTTCAATGATAAACCGAGACATCAAATTTTCTTAGAGCCAGAAGGTCGTAATACACAGGAAGTTTATGTTCAAGGCTTGTCTACAAGTCTTCCGGAGGATGTACAGCAGCGCATGCTTTCAACCATCCCAGGACTCGAGAATGTACAAATGATGAGAGCGGGTTATGCCATCGAGTATGATGCGATTGTACCTACTCAATTGTGGCCTACACTTGAGACGAAGAAAATTTCTGGATTATATACAGCTGGCCAAATTAATGGTACGTCTGGTTATGAGGAAGCAGCAGGTCAAGGGATTATGGCAGGTATTAATGCAGGAAGAAAAGCATTGGGTAAAGAAGAAGTCATTTTAAGCCGATCTGATGCATATATCGGTGTTCTCATCGATGACCTTGTCACAAAAGGAACAAATGAACCGTACCGTCTCTTGACATCACGTGCTGAGTATCGTCTACTTCTACGTCATGACAATGCTGATTTAAGATTAACTGAACTTGGGTATCAAATTGGATTAATTTCTGAAGAAAGATTCCAGTCATTCCAGCAGAAAAAAGAAGCCATCGAAGCAGAGAAAAAACGTTTATATTCTGTCATCATTAAACCAACAGCAGAGACTCAAGAATTTATTCGTTCACTCGGTGGAAGTGAGCTGAAGGACGGTATTCGTGCAAGCGATTTGATGAAGCGTCCAGAAATGAACTATGAATCTGTTGTGAAATTAGCTCCTGCTGAAACACCGCTTCCTTCTGATGTGTGTGAGCAGGTAGAGATTCAAATTAAATACGAAGGTTATATTGAAAAGTCACTCCAGCAAGTTGAAAAACTGAAAAAGATGGAGAACAAAAAGATTCCTGACCGAATTGATTATGACGCCATCAAAGGAATTGCAACTGAAGCGAAACAAAAGCTGAAAGAAGTCCGACCGCTTTCTGTTGCACAGGCTTCTCGTATTTCAGGCGTTAACCCTGCTGATATTTCTATCCTTTTAGTATATTTAGAGCAGGGGCGTATTGCGAAGATAGCAGAATAGAAAGGATGTCGGCATGAACATTGAACAATTTACAGCAGCACTAGAGGAGAAAGGGATCACTCTTTCTCCTGTGCAGCTTGAACAATTTGAAACCTACTTCCGCATGCTTGTAGAATGGAACGAGAAAATGAATTTAACGTCCATTACTGAAAAGGAAGAAGTGTATTTAAAGCATTTTTATGATTCAATATCAGCAGCATTTTTTATTGATTTTCACAAAGTGACGACGATTTGTGATATTGGAGCTGGTGCTGGTTTTCCAAGCATTCCTCTTAAAATTTGTTTCCCTCATCTACATGTGACCATTGTTGATTCTCTTCAGAAACGAATTACGTTTCTCAATGAGTTAGCAAAAGGATTAAACTTACAAGATACTACTTTTTATCATGATCGTGCGGAAACGTTTGGACAACGTAAGGAAAAGCGTGAAAGCTATGATCTTGTCACTGCTAGAGCAGTTGCACGTTTATCTGTCTTGAGCGAACTTTGTCTGCCTCTAGTGAAAAAGGAAGGATTGTTTGTTGCCTTAAAAGCATCTGCCGCTGACGAAGAAATGCAAGCAGGGAAAAAAGCCGTCACAGTCCTCGGAGGAGAGGTTGTTGAGAAGCATTCCTTTGTTCTGCCTTTAGAAGAAAGCGAACGGAACATCATTGTCATTGAAAAGAAAAAGCAAACACCAAAAAAATATCCTAGAAAACCAGGAACACCTAATAAATCACCAATAGAAGGTTGATCATGTAAAAGGTCGGTTTTTCTTCAATATTTATGATTTTACAGAAGGAAAAAACATGAGAAAATAGAATTATAAAAAGGTAGTTTTTAAAGGTGGTGTAGGTTCATGAAGCATTCACTCTCACGCTTCTTCGGGCTTGGTGACAAAGAACATCCTGAGCGTGAAACCGAAATAGAGGCAGAGATTGCTGAGCATGATACATTAAAGGAAGAGATACAGGAGCTCCCGGTCGACACAATTATGCCAAACCGTTTTCAGCCACGCACCATTTTTTCAGAAGAAAAGATACAAGAGCTGGCCACGACGATTCATACCCATGGCATTATCCAACCGATTGTTGTTAGACCAACAGAAGAAGAAGGAAAATATGAACTGATCGCCGGCGAAAGACGTTGGAGAGCGGTACAGACTCTTCAATGGGAGAAAATCCCCGCTATTATAAAAGATTTTACTGATACGGAAACGGCATCTGTGGCATTGATTGAAAATTTGCAAAGAGAAGAGCTGTCTGCTATTGAGGAGGCTCATGCTTATGCACGTCTTTTAGAGCTCCATGATTTAACACAAGAGGCGCTTGCTCAGCGTTTAGGCAAGGGACAATCAACTGTTGCAAACAAATTAAGACTTTTAAAGTTGCCTGAAGAGGTACAACAAGCCATTTTAGAGAAAAAAATCTCTGAAAGGCATGCACGTTCACTTGTGCCCCTAAAGCTTCCAGAATTACAAATCGCGCTATTGCAGGAAATCATCGAAAAGCAGTTGAATGTGAAACAGACTGAAGAGCGTGTAGTGAAGATGCTTGAACAAAAAACAGATCGCAAACCGAAGCCAAAACGTAAGGCGTTTAGTCGTGATACACGAATTGCGATGAATACCATTCGTCAGTCTCTCCACATGGTAGAAGACAGCGGACTTAAGATAAATACCGAGGAAGAAGAGTTTGAGGAATATATCCAATTAACAATTCGAATCCCTAAATAGAAAAAAGCTGATGAGCGCCACTCGTCAGCTTTTTTTTGTCTTATTTCTAGCACACATTCAATATACATTATATTTATAAATTGGTAAAATATGATTTTAGAAGTGTGAAGGAGGTGACAACTACTTGATGAAAATGAAGAAGACTACTTTCGCCATTATTTGTTATTTACTATTTTCTTTTTCTCTTTTTTCAAATGAAGCGACAATATACGCTGTGAAATCGTCAACGGCTCATCATGCGGATGAAAGTTTGATGACCAACGAAGAATTGAACGTTCTGAAGGAGCAAGGTGCTGTTTCTAAAGATGTGACTGTACAGCAATTCAATCAAGACTATGTGTCTTCCGACGATTCGATCGACTTGATTACAGCTGACGATGATTTGAAGAACTATGGATTACGACAAAATAAGCAGGATGAGCTGGTGACGGATGAGAAGCCGCACACCCTCAAGCTCCTTTTAGGAAAGCCGTATCCTGGTACCGATATTATCCCTAAAAAAGGAGATATTTTGGTGACAACCACTGATGCTGTGAAGGGGTTGGTTGGACATGCAGGTATCGTCATTAATGAGAAAAGCTATGCTTCTATTCCAGGGTTACGGCAGCATCCGCAACTAGATTCCATTCATAACTGGTTTCGCTATAGTGCCAATACAAAGGTAATTCGGATTAATCAAGAGGAAAAGGCAGATTTAGCAGGAGAATGGGCACACGATTATGTGAAAGGTCATCCGAAGGCTCGCTACTCGATCACCATGTCCATTCAATCACTGGATCCGACTTATTGTTCAAAGATTGTGTGGCAGGCCTATGGCAAAACAGGGGACGCATTGGGACATGCGAACTTTACCATTAAGACACCCTACGGATTTTTAAAAAAGAAAAGCTATAAAACAGTAACTCCTAAGGTCATTGTGAGTGAAGGCCGTAAAATAGGTGAATTAAACTTTTGACATGTGACCCTCACTTTTGATGAAAGTGAGGGTTTTGAGCATGTCTATTTCTTGAAAAAGCTATATCGATATACTTTTTGGGTGTGTTTTCATTCATCCTTTTATGTACGAAAAGGCACATTCACCGACGAATTTATAATAGGGAAACAAAAAAAGCAAACGTTTCATACTTTTTTTGATAGAATAGGAAGTATGAATGAATGAGAAACTTGTTAAGTTGAAAGTGGGTGACATCGTGGGAAAAATCATAGCGATTACCAACCAGAAGGGCGGCGTCGGGAAGACGACAACTTCTGTTAATTTGGGTGCGTGTTTAGCATACATAGGCAAACGAGTGTTGTTAGTTGATATTGATCCGCAGGGCAATGCCACGAGTGGTATTGGGATTGAGAAGGCCGACGTAGAGAAGTGTGTGTATGATATTTTAGTTGATGATGCAGATGTTCTTGATGTGATTAAGACGACAGAGGTCGAGAATCTTGATGTCATTCCTGCGACGATACAGCTTGCAGGGGCTGAAATAGAGCTTGTGCCTACAATCTCACGTGAAGTGAGGCTGAAGAGAGCACTTGAATCTGTTAAGCAGAATTATGATTATATGATTATTGACTGCCCGCCATCACTTGGACTACTGACGATTAATGCGTTAACTGCCTCTGATTCCGTTTTAATACCAGTTCAGTGCGAATATTATGCGCTTGAAGGATTGAGCCAATTGTTAAACACAGTTCGTCTCGTGCAGAAACATTTAAATACCGATTTAGCCATTGAAGGTGTCTTACTGACAATGCTTGATGCCAGAACAAATCTTGGAATTCAGGTTATCGAAGAAGTGAAGAAGTACTTTAGAGATAAAGTCTATCAAACCGTGATTCCTAGAAATGTGAGGCTGAGTGAAGCGCCAAGTCATGGAAAGCCGATTATCTTGTATGATCCACGTTCAAGAGGTGCAGATGTCTATTTAGACTTAGCAAAGGAAGTGGATGCGAATGGCTAAAGGTCTTGGAAAGGGTATTAATGCACTATTTAACAACGTAGACTCAAATGAAGAAACGGTTGAAGAAATCAAACTAAAGGATTTGCGCCCGAATCCGTATCAGCCAAGGAAAACGTTTGATGATGATGCGTTGTCTGATCTGAAAGAATCGATTCAGCAGCACGGTGTTTTACAGCCAATCATTGTTCGTAAATCGATTAAAGGATATGACATTGTAGCAGGGGAGCGCCGTTTTCGAGCGGCACAACAAGCTGGTCTGACAACAATTCCTGCGATCGTTCGAGAGTTTTCAGAAACGCTGATGAGAGAAATTGCCCTTTTAGAAAACCTGCAGCGCGAGGATCTATCTCCACTAGAGGAAGCCGAAGCGTATGCTTCCTTGCTGGATCATCTAAGTGTGACGCAAGAGGAATTAGCGAAGCGATTAGGGAAAAGCAGACCGCATATTGCGAACCATCTCCGTCTGTTGACTTTACCGGATGACATACAAAAGCTGATTGCAAATGGAACGTTATCAATGGGACATGGCCGGACATTGCTTAGCTTAAAAAACAAAAAGAAGCTTGCGCCTTTAGTAAAGAAAATCGTGGATGAGGGATTAAACGTACGCCAGGTTGAGAAGCTTGTGCAGCAGTTAAACGAAAATGTTCCACGTGAAACAAAGAAAAAAGAAGCACCAAAGGATCGAGTGTTGAAAGAAAGAGAGTCTTTCTTACAGAACTACTTTGGTACTTCCGTGACGATCAAGAAACAGAAGAAAAAAGGGAAAATTGAGATTGAATTTCTCTCCAATGAAGATTTAGAAAGAATCCTTGAATTGCTTTCTACGAGGGAATCATCAGAGTGACCATCTTGATACAGGATGGTCTTTTTTATATTCGCCCAGTGATATTTTGAATAGGGGTGAAAAGAGACCGGCTTTTTTCTCTTGTCCAATCCATTTGGTCAATGTGAGATAGACTTTCAGAAAGTGTATTGGCCATAGACATGACTAGATGAAGACGTGTGTTTTGGAGAACGAAGTATTCCATGAAACCACTCACATTGACGATTCCATTAATATGAATATCTCCTACCTCTGGCAGTTCTTTTTGCACACCAGCCCCGGGCTTTAACGGTCCATCTCCAATTTGGAAGGAACCGACACTTTTCACTCTTCCTAAACAGGCATCAACCGCTACAATAAACGGGTGTTTATGAGCTTGTTCAATTTCAGCGAGTTTTTCTTTTAAATTGACTGCATGCACTGGATCAGAGAGTGTTCCATATACATGAAGCTTTTTCAAATTCAGACCTGAAAGCTTTGTACCAACAAGTGGACCTAGAGAGTCGCCGGTTGAGCGGTCTGTTCCAATACAAACGATGGCAACGGGTCTTTTTCCTGCTTTCTGAAGATGCGAGAATAAAATACTTTTAAGCTGTTGAATGGCATTTGTATCCGTATGGGACACGTATTCTTTCACCCTATTTCTAAAAAAAAGACCGTTCTTGCTATTCATAGGTCTCACTTCCTTGTCATAGTAGTTAGTAACAGTATACGGAAACAAGCTTAATTCTATACCTATGAGGTGATGATTGTGTGGAAGGCTGGTTCAAGGTGGACGCTTTTAATTTTAGGAAGCTTAATAGGAGCGGGATATGCTTCCGGCCAGGAAATTTGGCAGTTTTTTGGCATTGATAGCGGACTAGCCATTCTACTGTTTACATTGATGTTTATGCTGTCTACCTATGTGGTGTTAAAAATCAGTTATGAGGTGCGTGCCGATCACTTTGTGCCAGTGCTGGAGCGGCTTGTCGGTCCATGGCTGGCTAAGGTGTATGACGTGTTAATTGTCCTTTATTTATTCACGACAACGACGGTCATGATTGCCGGCGGCGGGGTGACTCTTGAGATGTATCATGTGCCTTTTTGGATTGGCATCGGCGCGTTCTGTTTGTTTTCGTTTATGATTTTTTTCTGGGATGTGAAAGGGCTTTTATCTGTGAATGCTTTCATTATACCAATTTTGGTGGCAGGGCTCATCTATGCGTTTGTTTTTTATTATATGAACCATGATCATATGTGGCGGATTGATTTTGGACAGCAGTACAATTGGCCTGCCAGCATTGTCTTTGCTTCTTTGAATATATTATCCGTTGTGGCAGTGCTGTCTTCGGTTGGGAAAGAAATGAAGGGGCTTGGGGAAGCCAAAGTGGCGAGTATATTAAGCGGTCTCATTTTTGGTGTCATCTCGTATGTGTATAACGAAATACTGGTTGATATTTCTGGAAGCCTTTCAGCAGAGGGAATTCCTTTGTTTACAGTATTAGAAGGGGCGCCGGCGTCTTTGTTTGTGTTTATGACGGTTGTCCTTTGTCTAGCCATTTATACGACGACGGCAGCAGGTTTATTTGGATTATCCAGCCGGATGCTTTCTTTTGTACGAATACCCCGCTGGCTGGTTGTATTGGTAATGCTTCTTTTGATGGCACCTTTAACATCTCTTGGATTTGCTGATTTGATTGCTTTCTTGTATCCAATTTATAGTTTGTTGAATCTTTATTTGCTCGTCTGTTTAATGCTGTATCCGATTTTAAGTAAAAAGATATTTTCTCGCCCTAAAAATTATATTGATAAAATAAAATAAGCACCTCTCTTTTTAAGAGCTGTGCTTATTTGATCTGAATTGAATCAATAGCTTCTTTGATGTCATCGTAGACAGGCATTTGTTTAAGACGCTGGAGGCGATCCTCTAATTCAGAAATGGCCTGTCCCTTTAAATGCTGGGAAATGTGTTGTTTGACAATGGTCGTCTGGTTTATCATGTCTTCTGTTTTAGCCAACTGATACTCCAAGTGCACGCGTGTATTTGCTAATTCGTCGTGCAGCCGCATTTTGAGCAGCCGTTTTAAATCCTTACGCTGTCCTTCTCTGCGCATGGCCTGAATGGCGGCAATTTCTTCAGGAGACTGTGTTTGTGTGTGTGGTGCCGATTGATTTTCAAATACAGACATGGAGCGGCGGGCACTCACATTTTGCAAGAAACGCTGGGCGTCACTAGGAGGTTTATTTTGATTGATCATGCGATGACTCCTTTCTTAATGAATACCCATTTGCACCGCAAGGCGTCTATCTGCCTTGGCGTAGTCATCACCCATTGTGTACATATGTCTTGAAAGGGTAGAAAGCTCTTGTTCGTAATCTCTCAGGGTGTACAAGGCATTCAGTTGTTTTTCGTGTGAATAAAAGGAGGAATGGGTCTGTTCCATTCTCACTTCCTCTACGAGTGCTTCCACATCACTATGACTTAATAAATCATAGTGGCCAAAGCCGACGAGTCCTTTGAGCTCTTGTTTTACATGATGAACGGCGTCTTTTACGCTTTCATCAATTCCATCGATTTTTTCAAATACAGTGTGTACTTCATGTTCAATAATACTTTGCAGATCATAGGATGAATTTTTCAATAAATGGGATTTTATGATAATTTCAAGTCCGCTTTGTGCATATGCACGTCCAGAATGAATTTCTTGCAGCAGCATGGCTGTAAAACTTGTATTATGATCCAGCTGTTCATCTAAAATACGGGCAGATCCATTCGGATGGAATGAATATCCATTTTCTTTAAATTCTCCTGAAACGAGAGCTAAAAAAGCATTTGTATCAAAGGATTCGTTCCATTCTATATTCATAGATGCAAAAGCTGATTTTAAAAAGGTGTCTATTTCTCTTTTTTTGTATTTAACGGATTCTTGGACTGAGCCTTGCTGCTTTGGCGGTACGGTGTACTTGACTTGTCCAACCCCTTGATCATGACGATTGAGTAAACCGACGTAATGACTAGGCTGAATATATTCAGTCAACATGTGTGTATATTGACCTTGCTGCGCCTTTTGCTGAATCGAAGGCGATAGACTGCTCCATATATTTGGGCTGTCAAAAGTGACGGCTTTTTTGACAGCTGGCTGTTCTGTTGCAACATAAGCACAAACAGCACCGGCAAGTGCTTGTCCAGTGAGATGTATACCTGCATTCGGATGCTTCTGACAGACTTTCTCTATGTATTCCTTCCCTTTAAAAAAGACATGTTCTTGATTGCTGTCAAGGGACTTTCTTTCAATTGGATAGGCATAATCTGTTTTGAGCAATGACTGTGCAGCGTTGTGTACATCTTGCTTAGATGTCACCGTCATTTGATGTGGCAGCGGACAGTGAAAAGCGACAATGAATTCGTCTGATTGTTCCGGCTGCATCGTTAAACCATATAATTTTTGATCGATTTTTAGAAAATCGTGGACAGTGAGTGTTTGCTGACCTATTTCTATCGTATGGTGCTGCTGGTAATTGTCGATATTTCCAGCATGATCGGATATGATTTTATAGTCTTTATCAGTTAATCTATCCTTTCGATTGACCATCGTACCTGCTCCCTCACATAACATTTATGCAGATATCATAAATCAAAAAATATGGAAAAACCACCGCGTTCTACCAATAAAAACCTTTTGACCTACAGTGTTTGTGACAATATTGAAAAAAAGCGGAATTTAAGTAACTATTGGTCACAAATAAAATGATCTAAAAGAAGGGTTTTTTCTTTAAAAAAGAATAGGATGAACGATTGAAAGAGACTCTTTGTTTTGTGCATTGCCCTCCATCGCCGTTTTTTTGTACAATAGATGCAATGAAGTGAGCAAGAGAGGTGAAGGCTGATGGCAGACAAAGTGTTTGGGTTACATGATGTTGTTGAAATGAAAAAGCCCCATCCATGTGGTGCCAATCGGTGGAAGGTCATTCGTTTGGGCATGGATATCCGTATTAAATGTGAAGGCTGTGGACACAGCGTGATGATCCCAAGAAGAGATTTTGAACGAAAAATGAAGAAAATTCTCGTCAAGCATGAGGAGCCAACTGCTTA
Organism: Bacillus sp. ABR; assembly: GCF_056172715.1. Lineage (NCBI taxonomy): Bacteria > Bacillati > Bacillota > Bacilli > Caryophanales > Bacillaceae > Bacillus > Bacillus sp. ABR. Next base: position 24,379 of record NZ_JAOYSL010000001.1, read on the forward strand.
AGTAGGCCTCATGCTTTTTTTATTAAATTTGTCTTTTCTACAGCAAAGCCAGGTGCAATTTCCCGTTTTGAAGCATTGATTTATTCTTTTTGACGATGTTTCTTCTATTGAAAATGCATGATGGTTAGCTTGTCTTTTCATGTAAACCTACTTATAATTGCTCTAGGTTCATATTACGCAGTATAACGAGCACGTTTGATATAGAGGAGATGAAAGAATGGCTTTAACAGCTGGTATTGTTGGCTTACCTAACGTCGGGAAGTCAACGCTATTTAATGCAATTACACAGGCTGGAGCGGAGTCTGCTAACTATCCGTTTTGTACCATTGATCCAAACGTCGGAATTGTAGAAGTTCCAGACGAGCGTTTACAAAAGCTAACAGAATTGGTGCAGCCGAAAAAGACAGTTCCCACTGCTTTCGAATTCACTGATATTGCGGGTATTGTCAAAGGTGCATCTAAAGGTGAAGGTTTAGGGAATAAATTCCTTTCTCATATTCGTCAAGTAGATGCGATTTGTCACGTGGTCAGAGCTTTTGCAGACGATAACATTACACACGTAGCTGGTAAGGTTGATCCTGTTGCAGATATTGAAACGATTAATCTCGAATTGATTTTGGCTGATTTAGAAACAGTTGAAAAGCGTTTAGCTCGTGTGAGCAAGCTTGCAAAACAAAAGGACAAGGAAGCAGTAGCTGAATTTGAGATTTTGTCGAAGCTAATGACCGCGTTTGAAGCTGGGAAATCGGCAAGATCTGTAGAATTTACAGATGAGCAGCAAAAGCTTGTGAAACAGCTCCATTTACTCACATCTAAACCAGTTCTTTATGTAGCAAACGTGAGTGAGGATGAAGTAGCGGATCATGACGGCAACGAATATGTGCAGCAAATCCGTGAGTTTGCTTCTGGTGAAAACGCTGAAGTCATCGTCGTTTGTGCGAAGATCGAGTCTGAAATTGCAGAGCTTGAAGGAGAAGAGAAGCAAATGTTCCTTGAAGAGCTTGGTATTAATGAGTCTGGGCTTGATCAGCTAATTAGAGCATCTTATTCTCTTCTAGGATTAGCTACGTATTTCACAGCAGGTGAGCAAGAGGTACGTGCTTGGACATTTAAAAAAGGAATGAAAGCGCCAGAATGTGCTGGAATCATCCACACAGACTTCGAGCGTGGATTTATTCGTGCTGAAACGGTTGCGTATGAGGATTTACTAGCTGGCGGAAGCATGTCTGCTGCTAAAGAAGCAGGGAAAGTTCGTCTAGAAGGTAAAGAATATGTAGTGAAAGATGGAGACGTCATTCATTTCCGTTTTAACGTATAGGTTCTTGTCATAGGCCAAGTGATTTGTTATAATATACAATTGTGAGTAATATAATTTATTGCTCCTTGCCCGTTTAGGGCCGCTTAGACCAAAAGGAGGTGCAATCAGATGAGAAAGTACGAAGTTATGTACATCATCCGCCCAACAGTTGACGATGAGGCTAAAAAAGCAGTTATCGAGCGTTTCAATAACGTGTTAACTTCTAACGGTGCGGAGATCACTGGAACAAAGGATTGGGGTAAACGTCGTCTTGCATACGAAATCAACGATTTCCGTGACGGTTTCTACCAAATCGTAAACGTTCAATCTGACGCTGCAGCAGTTCAAGAATTTGACCGCTTAGCTAAGATCAGTGACGATATCATTCGCCACATTGTTGTTAAAGAAGAAGTATAAATCATTGAAATATATATTTAAAGGTGGTCTTTCAATATGCTAAACCGTGTTGTATTGGTCGGAAGACTAACAAAAGACCCTGAGCTTCGCTACACGCCTAATGGTGCGGCTGTAGCCACGTTTACTCTAGCTGTGAATCGTACGTTTACGAATCAATCTGGAGAGCGTGAAGCCGATTTCATTAACTGTGTTACTTGGAGAAGACAAGCCGAGAACGTGGCTAATTTCTTGAAAAAAGGAAGTCTTGCCGGTGTAGACGGTCGTTTGCAGACAAGAAACTATGAAAATCAGCAAGGACAGCGTGTCTTCGTGACAGAAGTTCAAGCTGAAAGTGTTCAATTTCTTGAGCCTAAGAGCGGCGGTGCTGGTTCAGGTGGATACAGCGGCGGTGGCAATAGCGGAGGCCAGTATTATGGCGGCAGCCAAAACGATCAGAATCCATTTGGAAATGAACCAAGTCAAAATCCATATGGCAATCAAAACAACCAAAATCGTAATCAGGGAAATAGCTTCAATGATGACCCATTTGCGAACGATGGTAAACCGATTGACATCTCCGATGATGATTTGCCATTCTAATTGATCTGAAAAAATGACTAAAGGAAAGGTGTGAAAACAAATGGCAGGTGGACGCAGAGGCGGTCGTGCGAAACGTCGTAAAGTATGTTTCTTTACTTCTAACGGTATCACGCACATCGATTACAAAGATGTTGATCTTCTTAGAAAGTTTGTTTCTGAGCGTGGTAAAATTTTACCTCGTCGTGTAACAGGAACTAGCGCTAAGTATCAACGTAAATTGACATTAGCGATCAAAAGATCACGTCAAATGGCATTACTTCCATACGTTACTGGTGAGTAAGTCGTTGACTTAAAAAGCGGAGAGCCCCGAGCTCTTCGCTTTTTTTATTTGCCTCACTAAGAACCTCATCTATTTTTGCTAGAACTGTTTTTTGCAGTCAACCGAGGGGAAGTATGTTAAAGTGACAGTTTATTCTATACAAATATGAGGTTGATCTGTCATATTGGTAGTCTAGAAAATAATTGCAGTCAGGGCGTGGGAAGATGATTGAATTTAAAAAGGTATCGATGCAATTTTCTGATGAGCGCTATGCCGTTCAATCTGTTGATTTGGAGATTCAGCAAGGTGAGTTTTTTGTATTGATTGGACCTAGTGGCAGCGGGAAAACGACGACATTGAAAATGATCAATCGTCTCATTTCTTCAACAGAAGGTGAGATTTACATAAAAGGTCAAAAAATAAGTGATTATGATATGTATGAGCTGCGCTGGGATATCGGTTATGTTTTGCAGCAAATTGCGCTTTTTCCTCATATGACCATAGAAGAAAATATTGCTGTGGTGCCAGAGCTTAAACAATGGAGCCGGAATGAGACCAATCAGCGTGTCGATGAACTCATGTTGATGGTCGGGCTTGATCCTTCTATGTATCGTCATCGAAAGCCAGCAGAGCTTTCTGGTGGCCAGCAGCAGCGTGTCGGTGTGGCACGGGCACTTGCAGCTGATCCTGAGATTGTCCTGATGGATGAGCCTTTTAGTGCGTTAGATCCACTAACGAGGGAGAAATTGCAGGATGATCTGCTCGATTTGCAGCGTCGTATTCAAAAAACCATTGTTTTTGTGACGCATGATATGCAGGAAGCTATGAAGCTGGGTGATCGAATTTGTGTGATGAATGAAGGAAAAGTAGTGCAGATCGGACGTCCTGAGGAATTGGTTCAGCAACCAGCCAATGCCTTTGTACAGGAGTTTGTCTCAGGGGCTGCCCATCATGTAGGACATCAAGCATTTGAGCTGGAAACCTTGGCGCAACCGATGGCTCACGAAGCTCTTTTATCCTATGAGGCGGTCTCAGCACATGCCACACTGTATGAAGTCTTATCTCAATTGGCAAGGCACGAGGAATTGGCTGTAGAAAAGAATGGAGATCGGATAGGTCTAGTGAACCGTCAAGCAGTGATTCAGTTTTTAGCTGATTCTCCTAGAGAGAGGGGCGATTCACATGAATGATTGGACCCATGTGTTATGGGAACGAAAAGAACAATTGGGACACGCCTTACTTGAGCATATTCAAATTTCTTTTATTGCTTTATTTTTAGCGATTTTGATTGCCATTCCATTAGGTATCTATTTAACAAGGGTTCCAAAGCTAGCGGAGTGGGTCATCGGGGTGACGGCTGTCTTGCAAACAATTCCGTCGCTCGCACTGCTTGGCTTGCTGATTCCTCTCGTGGGGATTGGGCAAGTGCCTGCGATTATTGCGCTTGTGGTCTATGCCTTACTCCCTATTTTAAGAAATACATATACAGGCATTCAGGAGGTTGATCCTTCCCTGAGAGAAGCGGCGCTTGCTATGGGGATGAATCATCGCAAACGGTTATTAAAGGTGGAGCTCCCTCTTGCGATGCCAGTAATCATGGCGGGTATCCGAACCGGGATGGTTCTCATTGTGGGAACCGCCACTCTGGCAGCACTGATCGGGGCTGGGGGATTAGGAAGCTTAATCCTGCTGGGAATTGATCGAAATGATATGTCGCTCATTGTCATTGGCGCGATACCAGCTGCCTTACTCGCACTCTTATTTGATGTGGTGCTGCGAACCTTTGAGAAGATTTCCTTTAAAAAGACGGTGATCTCTGTGACTGTTTTTGCTCTGATTGCAGGAGCAGTTGTCGCTTCCCCCGTGCTGTTTCAGCAAGAAAAGAAAGTAATCACCATTGGCGGAAAGTTAGGTTCAGAGCCTGAGATTTTGATCTCGATGTATAAGCTTTTAATTGAACAGGATACAGATATTCAAGTGAATCTGAAGCCCGGTCTTGGTAAGACGTCCTTTGTTTTCCAGGCTTTACGCTCTGGTGATATTGACATTTATCCTGAGTTTACGGGTACAGCGATTTCTGAATTCCTCAAGGAAACAGCAAAAAGCACAGATAAAAGAAAAGTGTATGAGCAAGCTCGACGCGGATTGGAAACATCCTTTCAGCTCCGCCTTCTTGAGCCCATGTCATACAACAATACGTATGCTTTAGCCGTGCCGCAGTCACTGGCTGATCAATATAAGGTGTCCAACATTTCAGATCTAGGTAAGATCAAAAACCGTATAAAAGCTGGATTCACCTTAGAGTTTTCTGATCGTCAGGATGGGTATCGCGGCATTCAAAAAGCCTATCAATTTTCTTTTGATGATGTCGTGACGATGGAGCCAAAGCTTCGTTATCGAGCAATTCGGAAAGGAGATATCAATTTGGTCGATGCGTATTCGACAGATAGTGAATTGAGACAATACAAATTAAAGGTGCTTGATGATGATCAGCATGTTTTCCCGCCATATCAAGGAGCACCGCTGCTCAGGCAGGAGACATTAACTGAATTCCCTGAGATTGAGACCTCTCTCAATAAACTTGCGGGTCAAATCACAGACGATGAGATGAGAGAAATGAATTATGAAGTCAATGTGAAGGGGAAGGATGCATTTCAGGTAGCGAAAGCCTATTTAAAAAAGAAAAAATTGCTGCAATAATCAAGGAAAAGCAGGGCTGTTTATGGCAAAGCAGCTCTGCTTTTTTAAAAGAAAAAACAAAAATCATTGACATTTACTTAAAAACATCATATCCTTAATTCGAGATAAATATATTTTTTTGATTTAATATCTCGAATTCGAGATAATATAAAGACGTCAGTAAAGACATAATGAATAGAGGTTTATTACTTCATGATTAGGAGGTCATTAGAAGTGAAAAAAACAGAAGGAATTCACCATATTACAGCTATTGTGGGTCATCCTCAGGAGAACGTTGATTTTTATGCAGGTGTTTTAGGGCTTCGTCTCGTGAAGAAGACCGTGAATTTTGATGATCCGGGCACATACCATTTATATTTTGGAAATGAAGGCGGCTCTCCAGGGACCATTATTACATTTTTCCCTTGGCCGGGAGCACAAAAAGGTCAAATTGGTGCAGGTCAAGTGGGCGTGACGACATATGTCGTACCGACAGGCGCTTTCTCTTTCTGGAAGGATCGTCTTGAGCAGTTTAATGTTTCTTATGAAATGGTTGAACGTTTTGGTGAAGCTTTTCTCTCATTTGAAGATCCACACGGCTTATTGATTGAGCTAGTAGAGCGTGCGGAAGGAAAGCAAAACGAGTGGACATTTAACGGTGTCACACCAGATGTAGCGATTAAAGGTTTTGGCGGAGCTGTTTTATTAACTTCGCAGCCGGAACAAACGATGCAGCTGCTAGAGCAAACGATGGGACTTGAAAGAGTCGGAGCAGAAGGAGACTATGTGAGATTCCGTTCGTTTGGCGAAATAGGCAATGTCATTGATGTGAACATCACACCTGTTCCACGAGGACGTATGGGTGTTGGAGTTGTGCACCATATTGCATGGAGAGCAACAGATGATCAAGACCAATTAGATTGGCAAAGACATATTGCACAAAGTGGGTATCAAGTGACACCTGTGCAAGACCGAAATTACTTCAATGCCATTTATTTTAGAGAACTTGGGGGCATATTATTTGAGATTGCCACTGATCCTCCAGGGTTTGCACATGACGAATCAGTGGAAACAATGGGTGAAGCATTGAAACTGCCACCGCAATATGAGGCGCAGCGCAGTCAGATTGAACAAATTGTACTGCCAATTGAAGTGAGAGAAGTTAAAGGGAAAGGAGATTCATGATGAAGCATCTTTTTCGAAAAGGAAAGAATGAACAAAGACCTGTTCTGCTATTACTGCATGGAACTGGCGGGACGGAAGAAGATTTATTGCCGCTTGCACAGATAGTAGATCCTGACGCATCTGTTCTTAGTGTGAGAGGGAATGTATTAGAAAACGGCATGCCGCGGTTTTTCAGACGTTTGGCAGAGGGCGTATTTGATGAGCAGGATTTGATTGAGCGTACAGAGGAACTATATACATTTATCGGAGAAGCAGCCGATGAATATGGGTTTGATCGTCACAATGTGGTGGCTATCGGATATTCCAATGGGGCAAACATTGCTGGAAGCTTGTTATTCCATTATGGGGATGCTTTAAAAGGAGCCATCCTGCATCATCCAATGGTTCCAAGACGCGGGGTTTCATTGCCTTCATTAGCGGGGAAACAAGTCTTTATAGCAGCTGGTGAAAATGACCCAATGTGCCGTCCAGAGGAATCGCAGGAGCTGGAGCAATTGCTGCAGGGTGCAGGCGCATCGGTTACACTTCATTGGGAAAATCGCGGACATCAGTTAACGAGAGAAGAAGTCGATGCTGCGGCTTTATGGTATCGTCGTCAATTTTAAATAAGGTGGGGAATACAGGTGGGATTTTTACAGAAGCTTTTTGGGCAAAACAAACAAAAGGAGATGGATCAAATGGAAAACGTAAAACTAGCGATTATTTATTATAGTTCAACAGGTACAAACTATCAGATGGCGAAATGGGCTGAAGCTGGAGCAAAAGAAGCTGGCGCAGAAGTTAAAGTATTAAAGGTTGCTGAATTGGCACCAGAAGCAGTTGTAGCTTCAAATCCAGCATGGAAAGCACATTTAGACGAAACAAAGGATGTGCCAGAGGTTCAATTAAGTGATTTAGAGTGGGCAGATGCCATCATCTTTAGCATGCCGACACGTTTCGGTAACCTGCCAGCTCAAATGAAGCAGTTCTTAGATACGACAGGCGGCTTGTGGTTCCAAGGTAAATTGGCAAACAAAGCAGTCAGTGCGATGACTTCAGCTCAAAATGCAAATGGCGGACAGGAGCAGACGGTTCTCAGCCTTTATACGACAATGTTCCACTGGGGAGCAATTATTGCCGCTCCTGGATACACAGATGATTCCTTATACGGTGCAGGGGGCAACCCTTACGGTGTGAGTGTGACCGTTGACCAAAATGGAAAAATCCAAGAGGATGCAGAAGCAGCTGTGAAACATCAGGCAAAACGTACAGTGAATGTGGCAGAATGGATCAAAAAAGGTCAAAATGCTTAATAGATGTATACAAAAAGAATGCAGCCTCGCCGCTGCATTCTTTTTTTCATTAATAAGGATCTGATGGTGTGCTGTTGTTGATGGCTTCGTCCACGGCTTGAGCAGCGCCGGTAGAGCCGATAGGTCCGCTTGGCTGTTCTTGTTTAAAGGCTTTTAAACCGTCAGCGACACGCTTTCCATAATCAGGGTCTGCTTTTGTAAAGTTTTCGATCATTTGGTCTTGAATGTCCTTTTGACATGTCGCAAGGGTGTTGACTAAGTTCTTAATCAGTTCCTCTCGCTCCCAATCATTAAAACGGCGATATGTTTCTCCCGCTTGTCCGAAGTTGTTTGGGCGGTCAATGGCTTCTCGTTTTACTTCACCCTCTACAAAAGGGGTATGATCCTTTCCATCCTGTTTGGCTTCTTTTAATCCCCCGAGGATCGATGGTTCATAATTCACATGGGGATTTTGCCCTTTGCCTTGATCGACATGGTATTCCATTTGGCCGTCTCTCTGATTGGTGGCGACTTGCTTTTTCGGTGCATTGATCGGCAGCTGTAAATAGTTTGGTCCTACACGATATCGCTGCGTGTCAGAGTAGGAGAAGGTACGGCCTTGAAGCAATTTATCATCTGAGAAATCCAAACCATCTACGAGTACACCAGTCCCAAAGGCAACCTGCTCGACTTCTGCGAAATAGTTTTCTGGATTTTTGTTTAATACCATCCGTCCGATTGGTTTCCATGGATAGTCATCCTTGTACCAAAGCTTTGTCGGATCAAGCGGGTCAAAGTCGAGGTGAGGGTGGGCATCATCTTCCATGATCTGTGCATATACCTCCCATTCAGGATAATCTCCTTGCTCAATGGCTTCATATAAATCCTGTGTGGCATGGTTAAAATTTTCTCCCTGAATCGCTTGCGCCTGTTCTTGGGTCAGATTGCGAATGCCTTGTTTCGGTTCAAAATGATATTTAACCAGCACCGCTTTTCCTTCATGATTCACCCATTTGTACGCATGGACACCTGAGCCTTGCATATGCCGGTATGTTGCTGGGATGCCCCACGGTGAAAAGAGAAATGTCACCATATGCGTCGCTTCAGGTGATTGTGAGACAAAATCAAAGATACGCTCGCCGTCCTGACGATTGGTGACAGGATCAGGCTTAAAGGCATGAACCAAATCAGGGAATTTTAAAGCATCTCGGATAAAGAAAATTTTCAGGTTGTTCCCCACGAGATCCCAGTTGCCTTCTTCTGTATAAAATTTAATTGCAAACCCTCTCGGATCGCGTAATGTTTCTGGCGAATGCCCGCCGTGAATCACAGAAGAAAAACGAACGAAAACAGGCGTTTTTTTTCCTTTCTCCTGAAACAATTTCGCTCTCGTATAGGTGGAGATCGGTTCATCGCCAAATGTGCCATAGGCTTCAAAATAACCGTGAGCTCCGGCACCGCGTGCATGCACAACACGTTCAGGGATGCGTTCACGATCAAAATGACTGATTTTCTCTAGGAAATCGTAGTTTTCAAGCGTAGTGGGTCCTCTATTCCCAACAGTTCTCATATTTTGATTGTCTGTGACGGGATGACCTTGCCGATTCGTTAAGGTTTCTTCTGACTCTGAAGATGGTTTAGGCTGTTGATCTTCTTTCAATTCAAATCCCTCCTTCAATATCTCCTTAACAATATGGTCATGCTGCTCCCTATTTCATACAAGGATTGATATAATGATTGAAAACTTTCACGAGGAGAGAGCCTGATGATTCGATTACACTGCCTTCACGCCCATCCGTCCAATCAGTCATATATAGAAGATGTTTTTGGTAATACAGATGTTGATTTGCATCACACAGTCGATTCATCATTTATAGAACGCGCCACTCAAGATCCCTCGTTTGATCAACACAAGCAGCAAACGTATGCTATCAACAGATTAAAGCAAGAAAGTGAAGCCGATCTCATTCTGCTCACGTGTACACAATACATTGCTGCTCTAGGTGATCAGCAGCACCTCTTTAAACAACCGATTGTTCCGATCGATGAACCGTTATTTGAGCTGATTTGTGAGAAAAAAGGCCCTCTTCAGCTTGTGTTTTCCAACCCAAATACAGTGGAGGGAACGATGCAGCGGCTTGAATCATATGCAACAGAGCGGGGTAAACAGGTTGAAGTAGAAATGGTTGTGATGGAGGATGTCTTTCATCTTTGCCTAAACGGTGATATGCAAGCCTATGATGAACAAATCATGGAGCAGCTGAGAAAATGTATGAAGCAAAAAGGCAGAGATATTTGTGTGATGCAGCTTTCGATGGTTCATGCGGCACAGCAGATGGAGCGCGAGACAGGCGTTCCTATCATTCATCCGCTTTCTCCACTAAAACAGTTTGTCCATCAAACACTATCCGTCTGGAAAGAGTGAACCCATCAGGTTCGCTCTTTTTGTATAGGAATGCAAATGCGATGACATGTTAAAAAAATAACCGAGCGCAAACTATTTTTAAAAGGCGCGCGTCTATCCAATGTAAGAAATAACAGATGCGCATTTAAGATAAAGGAGCTCTTTGTAAAATGAAGAAACGAAAAATAGACGATCAATTTGCGGATTACGTCATGGAGCATAAACACAGTTTTTATCGGTTGTCCTATAGTTATGTCAAAAACCCGGAAGATGCTATGGATGTTGTTCAGGAGGCTATTCATAAAGCACTTAAATCTGTTCATCGATTAGAGGATACGAGCAAGATGCATAGCTGGTTTTATAAAATCGTGGTGAACGCTGCCCTAGACTTTTTACGAAAGAAGAAGCGGGTGCAGGTGACAGATGATGATACGCTTGAATTCTTATCACAGGGCGAATCAGATGTATACGAGGATCAAGACGTCAAACGGGCTATAGAAGATTTGCCTGAGATGTATCGAGTCATCATTATTTTGAGATTCTTTGAAGATCTAAAATTAGAGGACATCGCCCAGATTCTCGATGAAAATGAAAACACCATTAAAACAAGATTATATAAGGCGCTGCGGCTTTTAAAAGTAGAATTATCACAGGAGGAAATATAAATGGATAAGTATTTGGAACATTTAAAAGATGAATATTTAGAAATCCCTATACCACCGGAATATGATGCGATGATTGAACGAACGTTAAAAAGAAAAAACAAAAAACCTCATTTTCAGCAATGGACCATCGGACTTGTTGCAGCGGCTGCTCTTTTTGTCACAACTGTTAATGTTAGTCCACAGGCAGCAAGAGCGATTTCAGAAGTACCTATCATTGGCGAGCTGGTGAAAGTCGTGACGTTTACAGAATTTAAAAAGAGCGATCAAGGAACGAATATTGATCTTAAAACACCACACGTTTCAGGACTTGGGGACGGAACATTACAAGACAGCCTGAATGAAAAATATTTAGCTGAAAACAAAAAGCTGTATCAAGATTTTGAAAAGGAAACAAAGGGTTATAAAAATGGTCATTTGAGTGTAGAGAGCGGATATGAAGTAAAAACAAACAATGACCAAGTTCTTTCACTAGGTCGATACAAGGTGACGACTCAGGCTTCTGCGGCAGAGGAAATGACATATGATACGGTGGATAAGAAAAATCATGTCCTCATTACATTACCAAGTCTGTTTAAAGATGATCGTTATATTAATGTGATTAGTGAAAATATTAAAGTACAAATGAAGAAACAGATGAAAGAGGATTCAAATAAGATTTACTGGATTACTAAGCAAGATACGGTTGAACCGTTTAAGAAGATTCAACCAGATCAAAACTTCTATATCAATTCAAAAGGCAAACTGGTGATTTCCTTTAATGAATATGATGTGGCACCTGGTTACATGGGCGTAGTTGAATTCACGATTCCAACAAGCGTACTAAAGGATATTCTCGTGAGTGATACGTACGTTCATTAAAAAGAAGACAGACAAAAAAGACTGCTGAATGATTCAGCAGTCTTGTCTTGTTTTATTAAGAAAGTGCGTCTGTTAATGCAGGTACGACTTGTTTCTTTCTTGATACAACACCTTTTAGTAAAGCTGTGTTGTTTTCAAGCGTGACGTTAAATGCTTTTTCTACTTTTGCTGCTTCTGCACCGAGTGCAAGAGCAAGGGAGTCATTTTCTAAAATGTCTGTGATGACTAAAACAAATAGATCAAGACCTTTTGCTGCAATGACTTCATTGATTTTCGCTTCAATGTCAGCCTGTCTTGCTGTCACTTCAGCGATATCTACTGTATTGACTTGCGCAATTTCCACTTTGCTTTTGCCTAGTGCGAATTCTTTTGCATCAAGTGTAATTAATTCTTGAACCGTTTTTTGGCTTAGATCAGCGCCGGCTTTCAGCATGTCTAGGCCATAAACTTCTGGATCTACCCCTGCGATTTTTGCAAGCTCATGCGCAGCATCAATATCTTGCTGTGTGCATGTTGGGGATTTGAATAGTAAGGAATCAGAAATGATCGCAGATAAAAGCAAACCAGCGATTTCCTTTTCAATCGTCACTTGGTTTTCTTTATACATTTTGTTTAAGATCGTTGCTGTACAGCCTACAGGCTCAGCACGATAGTAAAGAGGTTCACTTGTTTCAAAGTTGGCAATACGGTGATGGTCAATGACCTCAGTTACTTGTACTTGATCAATGTCGCTTACACTTTGCTGGAATTCGTTATGATCGACAAGAATGACTTGCTTTGTTTCATTTGCAGCCGTTTCAATGAAACGAGGTGCTTCTTGTTTAAAGAAATCTAATGCGTATTGTGTTTCTCCATTGATTTCTCCAAGTCTGACGGCTTCTGCCTGAGCGCCGATTTTGTTTTTCAGATCAGCGTAAGCAATAGCAGAACAAATCGTGTCTGTGTCAGGATTTTTGTGTCCGAATACGAGTGTTTTTCCCATGTGAATTCTCCTTCTTACTTTTATTGATGATGTTTCTATTCTAACAGCTTTTGACCTTGAATTCAGGGTTTATAGCTAAGAATTATCTTAAAAATTGTAACATGCTGTTTGAAAACTTGCATGTACGATTCCATATCGGTGTTCCACGTGAAACGCTCCCAGAATAGCCTGCATTTTACTTGAGATTTGCCGCTATGGTAAAATAAAGGTTGGGGCAAGACATGATGGAGCTGACATCATACGTATACATAGAAGTACACATTGAGCAAGATATAGACAAAAGGATTGGATAGAGGTGAAGGTGTGAAACAAACAAAAGCGTTAGTAGAGGGCGCAATCATGATGAGTATTTTCGCGGTCATGACGTTGTTTTATTTGTATGTGCCGCTATTATCCATTATTTTTTTTCTATCTGCTCCGATTCCGATCATCCTCTATACAATTAGACACGGCTTGAAAAAAGGAATTGTTGCTGGCGCTATTGGCATAGTGATCAGCTTTTTAATTGGGTCTATAAATGGTCTTATGACTGCACCAATATTGATTGCCGCCGGATTAGGCATGGGTGTTTTCTACAGCAGAAGGCAGCCCGGGAATGCCATCATAACAGGTGCGCTGATTTATTTATTCAGTTTTCTCATCTCCTTTGTTGTCAGTGTTCAGCTCTTTCAAATCGATATTATGAATATTGCGAAAGAGTCGATTGAGCAAATGATGCCGATGGTAGAGAGTACTTTAAAGCAATCCGGCGCGTCTGAGAAGGACATTGCGAAGCAGCTGAAGCAGTTCAGAGAGTTGCAGGATACGGCATTAAGTGCTTTACCTATAGCGTTATTGATTTTGGTCACGCTGATGGCTTTTGTGAATCATTGGTTCGTGCGGCCTTTGCTCAAACGGTTTGTTTCAGACATGCCGTCCTTGAAGAAATTTAAGGATATGCGGCTGCCAAAAAGCATGGTATGGTATTATTTACTCACATTGCTTTTGATGCTGATTCAGACGGAAAAAGACAGCTTTTTATGGCTCGTTCAATCGAGTTTGTTTAAAATTTTATTTATACTGGTGCTTATTCAGGGATTTTCTTTTCTCTTCTATTATTGCCACGAAAAAAACATCTCAAAAGCGGTACCCATTTTCGCTGTCGTGTTAACGGTTTTCTTTCCGCCGATCGGTGTGATTGTGCGAATTATAGGGATTGCTGACATAGGCTTTGATTTAAGAGAAAAAGTAAAAAACAAATAATTCACTCTGAATGTTGAGGAGTTGATATCAGTGCCAAGCTTCTATAGAAAACCTGTCATCAAGTATCCGATCATCGCGTTAATTGTCCTTGCGGTGGTCACAGTCCTCCTCAACCTTTATTTTAATTGGATCATAGGAGCGGTTGGTCTTTTCGTCCTTGCAGGTGTGCTCTACTTCTTAAAGTGGGCAGATACGCAAGTGCAGAAAGAGATTGATTCATATATTTCAACATTATCCTATCGAGTCAAAAAGGTTGGAGAAGAAGCATTAATGGAGATGCCAATTGGTATTATGCTGTTTAATGACCAGTATTATATCGAATGGACGAATCCATTTCTCGCTTCATGCTTTCATGAAAGCACACTTGTCGGCAGATCCTTGTACGATACATTCGAGTCCATTGTGCCTCTTATTAAACAAGAGGTCGAGACCGAAAATGTAACGCTGAATGACCGGAAATTCAAAGTCATTATTAAACGATCAGAGCGCCTTTTATATTTCTTTGATGTCACGGAACAGGTGCAGATTGAACGACAGTACGAAAATGAACGAACGGTTTTATCTTATATCTTTTTAGACAACTACGACGATGTCACGCAGGGCCTTGATGATCAAGTGCGCAGCGCGATTAATAGTGAAGTGACGTCTCTGCTCAACAATTGGGCACAAGAATACGGAATTTTCCTGAAGAGAATTTCGTCTGAACGATTTATGGCGGTCCTAAATGAGAGCATTTTAGCTGAGCTTGAGGCGTCGAAATTCTCCATTTTAGACGAGGTCCGTGAGAAAACAGGGGCACATAGTGCGACGCTTACTTTGAGTATCGGGATTGGTGCGTCCGTTCCTTCTTTGAAAGAGCTTGGAGCACTAGCACAGTCGAGTCTTGACCTTGCCCTCGGACGAGGCGGGGATCAGGTCGCCATTAAACAGCCGAATGGAAAAGTGAAGTTCTACGGTGGAAAAACGAACCCAATGGAGAAACGGACACGCGTACGCGCACGGGTCATTTCTCATGCTTTAAAAGAAATTGTATCTGAAAGCGGTAATGTCATGATCATGGGTCATAAGTTCCCAGACATGGACTCAATCGGTGCATCCATCGGGATTTTAAAGGTCGCTCAGGCCAATGGAAAAGAAGGCTATATTGTCATTGATGCCAACCAGATTGGCGACAGTGTTCAACGCTTAATTAGTGAAATTAAAAATTATGAAGAGCTTTGGTCACGTTTTATCACGCCAGAGGAAGCAATGGAGCTTGCAAAGGATGACACATTGCTTGTCGTCGTGGATACACATAAACCGTCTCTCGTCATGGAGGAACGACTACTGAATAAGATTGAAAACGTCGTGGTCATTGACCATCATAGACGAGGCGAGGAATTTATCCGTGATCCTTTACTTGTTTATATGGAGCCGTATGCTTCATCTACAGCAGAGCTTGTGACAGAACTCTTAGAGTATCAGCCGAAGAAATTGCGGATTAACATGATTGAGGCGACTGCGCTTCTTGCTGGGATCATCGTGGATACGAAGAGTTTCTCTCTGAGAACGGGGTCAAGAACGTTCGATGCAGCATCTTACCTTCGTGCAAAGGGAGCAGATCCTGTCCTTGTGCAAAAGTTTTTAAAAGAAACAGTCGATCATTACATCAAACGGGCAAAACTCATTCAGCATACAGAACTGTATCAAAATCAGGTGGCTATTGCTTCATTACCGTCTGACAGGTCGGAGTATTATGATCAAATTACGATTGCCCAGACGGCTGATTCCTTGTTGTCAATGAGTGAGGTAGAAGCGTCATTTGCTGTCGCTAGACGAGATGACGATACGGTATGCATTAGTGCCAGATCATTAGGGGATATCAACGTTCAAATTATTATGGAAGCACTAGACGGCGGCGGTCATTTGACTAACGCTGCTACCCAGATTTATGGTATAACCATTGAAGAAGCGGTAGGGAAGTTAAAGGCTGCCATAGACGAATATTTCGAAGGAGGGGTTCAAAGATGAAAGTCATCTTTCTAAAAGACGTAAAAGGCAAAGGGAAAAAAGGCGAAGTCAAGAATGTAGCTGACGGATACGCTCACAACTTTCTCATCAAACAAGGGTTAGCTGTTGAAGCAACTCCAACGAACCTAAGTGCATTGGAAGGGCAGAAAAACAAAGAGAAAAAGAATGCCATCCAAGAGCTTGAACAAGCAAAACAATTAAAAGAAACACTTGAGGCGTTAACAGTGGAACTCACTGCAAAATCAGGTGAAGGCGGCCGTTTGTTTGGCTCCATTACAAGCAAACAAATCGCTGATAAATTGCAAAAAGATCATCAAATTAAACTCGATAAGCGCAAAATCGAGCTGAATGATGCCATCCGTGCATTAGGTTACACAAATGTACCGGTAAAGCTTCATCCAGAGGTACAAGCAACGTTAAAGGTACATGTGACAGAGCAGGCATAAGCAGAAAAGAACCCGTCTCACGAGGAGGCGGGTTCTTTTTTATGAAGGATCTGAAATATAGACGCTGCGTCCGGCACGCATACCGGATAAAAACATGAAAAATAGGATGATGATAAAGATGATAATTGCTGGTGTCCATGTATGTGTGAAATCAAAAAGGATACCGATCATGAATGGACCAACAGCAGCTAATAAATAACCGAGTGACTGCGCCATTCCAGAGAGGGCAGCTGCTTGTTCCATATGTCTTGTCCGCAATCCAATGAAGGTGAGCGCTAGACTGATACTAGCACCTTGTCCAATGCCGATCAATAGGACAGAGATGACAAGAATAGGTGTCGATCCTCCGAGAAGAAGTCCAATCATGCCTAGTAAATACACAAGGACAAGGCCGGCGACAAGCGGTCTTTGCGTTTTTAATTTTTCTGCAAGAACGGGCGTTAAGAAGGTGGATGGCAGACCAGCGAACTGCATAATGGACAGCATCCATCCAGCTGTTGATAGGTTCATTCCATGTGATGTTAAGATATCAGGAAACCAAGCGATGCTGCTATAGAAAAGGAATGATTGCAAGCCCATAAAAAAGGTCACTTGCCATGCGACACGTGAGCGCCATATTGGCTGCTCTGTAAGAGAAATGGTTTTGACGGCCGCTGTATTCTGATGAAGAAGCTGCGGCGCCCAAACCATCATGGCGAGAAGGGCAAGTCCAGCCCATACAAGGAATGATGTATTCCAGCCGCCAGGCATCGTATGACTAAGCGGAACACTGACACCTGATGCAAGTGCAGCGAAGACGGACATTGAAGTCGTGTATACACTTGTCATCAAACCTGCATGTGCAGGAAATTTATGCTTCACAAGCCCCGGTAAGAGCACATTACAAATCGCAATTCCGACGCCGACTAGCGCCGTTCCAATCATTAAGAAGGTGATGGTGCCAAACGAGCGAATCACAATCCCAAACAGAAGGACAGCAAGTCCAAGCCAGAGGGTTCGTTCATTGCCAAGGCGTTTTCCGATTTTAGGTGCAATTGGAGAAAGCAATGCGAATGAAAGCAGTGGTAATGTCGTAAGAAAACCTGCCAGTCCATTTGAAAGCTGTAAATCGGAACGAATCGCGCCGATAACAGGGCCAACGGACGTAATGGCAGGCCGCAGATTAAATGCAATGAGCAAAATCCCAGCAATCAGCAGGATGGTTTGTCCTGTACTGCGAGGATGTAATGTTGATTTTTCTAGTTGTTGTTCCATGAATGTAAACTCCTTTATGTCTTTAAGAAGAACGATCTTTCTTCTGTTCAAGCTCCGCTAATTTAGCTAATAAGATATGCTGCGGCATATGCATAATTTGTTCTAACGGTACATTGAGTGATGCAGCAAGCTTTTGTGCGGTATCGGCTGAGATTTGTAAAGGTCTCATGCGCAAATCCCTCCTCTTTCAATCTATACGTTCCAATATATCATATCGGCTTTGTGTCATGCTGATAAAAAATTAGCGATCTTTTTTATAAAACCACATTAGAGCCGATAAGAAATTTTTTTGAAATTGTTTCAGATGATGGCCCTCTCCTTGTTCGATGTGATAGTGCAGCTGCGATTCCTGCATCCCTTTCTGTAATAAAAGATCATGCAGTTGTTTGGTGAATAACGGCATGTGCTGTTGAACCGATGTTTTGCCTTTCCCTTCTTCACTGCCTACAGACAAATAGACAAGGTGATCCACACACTGAATGCTTTGTTGTTTAGCAAACGGTAGAAAATCTTCATACCAAAATGACCCGGAGATCGATGCGATATTTTTAAAAAGATCAGGGTGCATGAATAAAGTATAAATAGCAAATAACCCGCCTAATGAAGCACCTACGTGGCTATGCTCATGACAGGTCTCTTGAACTGGATATTCGCTTTTGATATATGGGAGCAAGTCATTCGCTAAAAATGACACATACGTCTGTGCCTCGCCTTTAAAGTCAGGGAACCCAGATCGCAGTGATGACGCCTTCCATGGTGTATATTCGTCAAGACGATTGAAGGGATGTATGCCGACAATGATGATTGGCGAGATGGTATTGGTTTCGATCATTCTTTCGATTTCTAGCAGGTGTGTTCTAAACAAAGAAGAGCCATCTTGTACAAAGACAGCTGGAACATGAATAGAAGTGTCCGGTGGTAGGTAAATATCAAGCTGACGCCCGTTAAACTCGTCATATAGAAACATTCCGTTCATGTGTCATCTCTCCTCCAAGTTTTCAAGCTCCGCTGAAAAGAAGACAAAGGGCTAAAAATAAAGATCATTTTAGCCCTTTGTCATTCGTCACATCTTTTTTAGTTGTTTTGATCTAACCATTTGACGGCCTTATCAAGGAAGGTTGTTTTGCTTAGTGCTGTTCCTCCTTGAAGCATAGGATCAACGGCATTTTCATTGATGTGCCCATTTTTCACAGCTTTTAGGCTTGTCCAAATTTTATTTTTCTCTAAGTCCTTCAATGCGTTCGGATTCGATGAGTTTTCCTCTTTAGAGAACTGAACAAAAATATAGTCAGGATTGAGTTCTCCTAGGCGCTCCAATGAAATCAATGCTTGTGCTTTGGCTTTTTTGATATCACTTGGTGCTGTAAATCCTAAGTCGCCATATAAAGTAGAGTTGAAGTATACGTCTTCAGGGTACACGTATAGGTCGCCTTGTCTAATGCGTAAAATGACAGCTGTTTTGTTGCTGCTTTTGTCTTTCAAAGTTTCTTTTGCTTGTTTAAGATCTTTCTGATAATCAGAGATGATGTTTTTGGCTTCTTCACTTTTTCCAGTCAGTTCACCGAGTAATAAAAGATTGCTTTCCCAGTCGGAAGAGACATGTGATACTGGGATCGTCGTTTGGACTTTATCTAGTTTTTTAATTGTTGCAGGCGGGAACTTGGTTGATCCAAGTATCACATCTGGTTTTAGTTTTAGGATTTTTTCTAGGTTCGGTTCTGTTTTTTCCCCGATGCCTTCAGTTTTTGCTGTGATGTCTTTAAATAATTCAGGGAAAGTGCCGCCTACAGTAGAAGCACCAATAGGCTCGATACCAAGTAATTTTGCATCTTCCATTGATTCTAGGCTTCCAGCAATGACGATTCGTTTCACTGGTGTTTTGAGTTTGTACGTTTGTTCTAAGTATTTGATGTTTGTTTCAGCTGCTTCAGCTGACTTGCCTTTGGTTGTGTTTGAAGCAGGTTTATTTTCTGAAGCACCACAGGCTGCTGCGATGATCGTCATGATACAAAGGATAAGCAATGCGAACCATTTTTTCATTTGTTTTCTCCTTTAACTGATAATTGTTCTCAATTAAAGATTGTAGTAGTCTTTCGTCCTTTTATCCATAGACAATGATCTGTCAAATGATGGACTTTTTACGGAAAAAAAGATAAAAGGTCCTGAATGACTCGTTGATGACTGGCTGCTGTGTATTCACGCCAAGGGTCAGACGTAAGTGGATAGACTGCTTGCTGCGTAACAGCTTTGAGATTTTGCCAAGCCTCCTGCTGCTTTAATTTTTGATAAAAAGCAATGGTTTTTGGTTCCTTATGCAGGAAAAGGAAGATGGTATCTGGATCTAGCTGTTGTATAGATCGAATGCTGATTTCTTTTTCTATTAGCTGGCCGTCATTCTGAAAAGCTGGCTGAAGACCAATGTCTTGAAAAATCACTTCTGACATGGTGCGATTCACAGACAAATAGAGCTGATCTTGAAAGATACGAAGAGGCAGGACGGTTTTTGGTGGATGATCAAAAAGGCATGCCTTTTTCGCTTGAATGACGAGTTCCTCGTAATGAATCAGCCATTCTTCTGCTTCCTTCGCTTCGTTTAGGAACATAGCTGTTTGTCTGAATTGAGTGCGCCAATCCAATTGTGTGAATGGAACAAAGTGAACAGGACAGATGGTTTTTAACACTTGTTTTTCTTCCTCTGTCACATGATCATTGGCAATGATCAGCTCAGGCTTTGTTTCCTTTAATAGCTGTAAATTGGCTTCAGCGTGCTCGTTGATCCGATGTGCACTCAGGTGAATCGGAATTTCTTCTGCATAATGCTCAAAATCATGTGCTGTCCATTTAGGGTGAAGAGGGGCAGCATATGGGATGATATGAATGGGTGTGAGCTGGCCGAGTATGGAATGGCCATAGGCTGCAATTTTCCGCTGCCGGCTTTTCATATAAGTAGAAGGGGTCATTCCCGTTTTTTTCTTAAAGATGCGGCTGAAGTAATACGGATCTTGATAGCCGATTTCAAGTGCAATGTCTTTGAGCTTTGCGTTGCCTTTTGCCATTAATTGTTTCGCTCTAGCCATCCTTTTCTTGGTGATATAATCAGTGACACTCACATCAAAATGCTTTTTAAATAGCTCACTGTAATGATTAGAGCTGATGCCAGCCATATGAGATAGACTTGTCAGGCTGAGAGGTTCTTCGGAATGTTGATCGATATATTGTTTTGTTTTGAAAAGGGCATGTGCCGTGTCACAAATATCTTCTTTATGCAGTGTGAAAAGCTGCATAATGAGCTGCTGAAAAAGAGTTTGGCTTTTAAAAAAGCTAATAGATTCAGGTCTTTGCCATTCCTCTGTCATATCAGACAGTAAAGAATGAATTTGTTCAATCGAACTAATATCGATAAATTGCCATTTATTCAGTAAAGAACGGGCATGTTCCGTTGATACTTCTCCTATGTTTTGATCTTGCAGCGTGTAGAGCTGAAAGCGAAACAGATAGAGCTCGTGTTTTTGATAAGGCTCTGTTTTCAACATAAATGTTTCCCCAGGCATGATCGTATAGAGTGTCAGATGTTTCAATCGCCATTTTTGATCGTTCAATGTGAGTAAACCGCTGCCGCTTATGCTGAAGAGGAGGCAGAATGTATCTGATAGCTGCTGCTCTGTATGTGGAAGCTCTGCATTATTTATTTTTTCAGTATATGTTAATCGATAGATGAATTGTTCGGCATTTGCCAATGTACGTAATTGATTGTTGTTTCCCATAAAACCACCTGATCTCTTATTGATTGATAAACATTCTCAATTAAATTGTAGCAGAAAGAGCTGAAAGATGGTGATGTTTATTCTGTCAAAAAAGCACCCTGATGGAGATCAGGGTGCAATGATTTATTCCGTTTTTCCATGTGCTAGTGCAGGTTCTTTTGATAAGCTTAATGGCCGCAAGTCCTGCCAGTGTGTCTGGATATAATCGATGCAGGCATTTCTAGTGTCTTCACCAAAGACTTTTTCCCATCCATCTGGCACTGGTGCAAATGATGGCCAAAGTGAATGCTGTCCTTGTTCATTGACAAGCACAAGAAATACACCGTCTTCACGATCAAAGGGATTTGTCATTTGTCATCTCTCCTTTATTCTTAGTGCTTTTGGTTGACCCGATGCAGTGCGTTGTCTAAGATGACACCAATTTCTGCTAGGGGTTTAGGCTGGCACATGTCTTTGTGCCGGCAATGAATGTCGTGCTGTTCGATTGTTCCGTTGATATAAGGTGCCCATGCTTCGGGATCAATTGGTGTAAACCAATCTGGGATAATGGTAGATCTAAAGAATAATATGTCTCCCTGATAAGTTTTTGGCTGATATTCTCCGAGCAATCGAACTGAATTCACATAGGTTTCTTTTAGATTTCTAATGGCATCTTCACTTAAGCTTGCTAGTGCACTGCCATCTTTTTTCAAAATGTCGATGGCACTTTTCATCGTGAGTGGTTCACCTGTTAAGGTATCTGGATCATAACCGCCGAGCGCAAGAAGAGCGATTAGTGCTTCTTCTTCATCAGGTGCTTCTTTAATCGGTAAGAAATGGTTTGGATAGGCATCCAGCATCGCAACAAGTGCGATTTCTTCACCTTGCTGCTGGAGCTGTGTAGCCATTGCTTGTACAACGTTTCCACCTAATGACCAGCCAAGAAGATGATAAGGGCCTTTTGGCTGAATTGTTTGGATGTGCTTGATGTAATCCGCAGCCATATCATCTAGTGTGTGCGGGTAGTCATCTATTCTTGCGATTCCTCGTGCCTGTAATCCATAAATAGGGATGTCTTTCTCTAATGTATTCAAGAGACCTGCATAGCACCAGCTAAGACCACCTGCTGGGTGAACACAGAAAAGAGGATACCTTTCTCCATTTGTTCGCAGCGGCAGCAAGATGTCTAGTGCGTTTTCATCGCTTCCTGTTTCTAGTTTCTCTGCCAAACTTGCCACATTTGGTGCTTCAAACAATGTTCCGATACTTAGTTTGACACCAAGTGCATCACGAATGCGGCTGATTAAACGAACCGCAAGCAGTGAATGTCCGCCAATGTCAAAAAAGCGATCGTCTATGCTGATTTTAGGCAAATCAAGCACCTCTTCAAAGAGATGACATAGGATTTCCTCTTTCGGATTTCTTGGGCCGCGCCCATCCGCTTGCTGTAAATGCAATTGAGGGGCCGGCAGTGATTTTTGATCAAGCTTCCCGTTTGCTGTAAGCGGCATGGCGTCAATCTGTACATATGCTGCGGGCACCATGTAATCAGGAAGACTGGCTGCTGCAAAATGACGAAGGGCTTCAGTATCGAAATGGTCTTCTTCCGTTGTGACGATATATGCGACTAAGCGCTTGTCGCCAGGCTGATCCTCTCGCATTATGACGGCCACTTGTGCAACTGCATCATGGCGTGCCAGAACGGCTTCGATTTCTCCAAGTTCAATACGGAATCCGCGTATTTTAATTTGATGATCAGCTCTGCCAATGTAATCAAGCGCCCCTTCTTCTGTCCAGCGCGCAAGGTCGCCGGTACGATACATCCTTGTGCCAGGTGCTCCATATGGATCGGCAGGGAATCGATCTGATGTCAGGTCAGGTCTGCCTAGATAACCTCTTGCAAGGCCAGCTCCAGCTACATACATTTCACCTGTTGTCCCAGGGGGAACAGGCTGCAGGTATTCATCAAGTACGTAAACGTGTAAATCAGGAATCGGTTCACCTATTAAACTGCTGGAGTTCTTTGTGATCATATCTCGATTGAGTTCATTGTACGTAACGTGTACAGTGGTTTCTGTAATGCCGTACATGTTAATTAGCTTTGGCTTACAGTCTGAGTGACGGCTGTACCAATCTTCTAATCTGCTAAGCTCTAATGCTTCACCGCCAAAGATGACATAGCGGAGTGATAATGCTTGGCCTAGTGTTTGTTGTTCCTTGTCTATCTGCATGAGCTGATAGAAGGCAGAAGGTGTTTGATTAAGCACAGTCACACCTTCCTCGACTAGAAGCTGCAGCATCTCTTCAGGAGAGCGAGAGATGGTATGAGGTACAATGACAAGCCTGCCGCCATATAAAAGTGGTCCCCATATTTCCCATACTGAAAAATCAAAGGCATATGAATGGAACATTGTCCAAACATCCTCTTCATCAAAATGGAACCAATGTTCAGTAGATGTCAGAAGACGGATGACATTTTGATGTGGGATGACCACTCCTTTTGGTTTCCCTGTAGAACCGGATGTATAAATAATATAGGCCGGATGCAGAGAAGATAGCGGTTCAATTCTGTCTATATCAGCCGGATTATGATTTGGCATAGTCAGCAATTGATCGCTCGTTTCTTTTTCGTCTAACAAAATCAAATCGCAATCAGCAGGGAGATGCACTGCATCTGCTTTTGTTGTGATGCTGCAAACTGGTTTGGCATCTTGTATCATGTATGCCAGCCTGTCTGCTGGATAGTCAGGATCAAGCGGAACATAGGCTGCGCCTGCTTTATGAACGGCTAACAAGCTTACGAGCATGTCGATTGATCTAGGCAGGGCAAGTGCAACGAACTGTTCTGGTCCAACGCCTCTTTGTATTAATAAATGAGCAAGACGATTGGCTTTGTTGTTTAACTCACCATAGGTAAGCTGCCTATTGCCATACGTTACAGCCACTCGATCAGGATATTGCTGCGCCGTTTTTTCAAATAAGGCTGGGAGACTATGTGCTTGATCTAACTGAGCGAATGTCCTTTTATCAGGGAGAAATGTTTGCCGTTCTTTATCTGATAAAATGTTCACTTGGCCAATCGGCACGTGTGGGCGCTCAGTCACTTCAGTTAAAAAGCGCTTCATTCTGTCAGCGATTGCTCGAATGGTGCTTTCTTTAAACACATCTGTACTGAATTCAAACAAACCTGTTAATCCTGCTGCTGATCCAGTTTCAGTTCTTTGTTCTGTCAATTCGATGGTCAGATCAAATTTAGCTGACCCTACTGGTTTCACGTAAAGGTCTGAGTCAAGCTGTGTCAGCTTCATTTCTGCCTTCGGTGTATTTTGGAAGGCAAGCATGACTTGGAACAATGGATTTCGTGATCTGGATCGGGTTGGATTTAGGATTTCGACTAGCCGTTCAAATGGCAGATCCTGATGCTCATAGGCTGCTAAGTCAACGTCTCGCACTCGCTTCAATAGCTCACTAAAGGTTGGATTACCATCTGTATTGGTACGTAATACTAGTGTGTTCACAAACAAGCCTACAATGTCGTCAAGTGCATCGTCATTCCGTCCAGCAATGGGACTGCCGATTGGAATATCTGTCCCCGCTCCAAGTCGTGTTATTAATGCTGCAAGTGATGCTTGAAGCACCATGAACAAACTCACTTGATGCTGCTTGGCAAGCTCAAGGAGGTTCTGATGTAAAGTGGGTTCAATCGTAAAGTCTATCGTCGCACCGTTGAAGCTTCCTTCCTGTGGACGCGGGAAGTCATAGGGAAGTTCAAGTTCTTCAGGCAAGTCATGTAAGGCACCTTTCCAATAGCTGAGCTGCTTGGCAAATAGACTATCCGTCTCTTCTTCACTACCCAACAGCTTCTGCTGCCAAATAGCATAGTCAGCATATTGAACAGGTTCTGCTGGCAAGGAGATGGATTTTCCTTGTATACGGGCTTCGTAAGCAGCAGCTAAGTCTCGCGTCAATGGTGCAAGTGACCAGCCATCACCAGCGATATGATGCAGCAATAGAAGCAGGACGGATCGGTTTGCATCAAGCGTGAATAACTCTGCTCGCAGTGCAGGTTCTTCTTCAATTTTAAAGCTATAGCGAATGGCTTCGTTTAACTGACTCTCAATTTGTTGATCGGTTGAAGCTGTGACATGGAGTTCAGGCTGAACACTTTTCGGATGTAAAATGACCTGTCTTGGCATGCCGTTCTTATCTGGAAAAATGGTTCTAAGGGTTTCATGTTTTTCAGTGATATCTGCCAGAGCACCAATTAGAGCTGTTTGATCTAGTGTACCTGTCAGTTGAATGACAAGTGGAATATTGTAAGTTGGACTTGGCCCTTCAAGGCAATGAAGGAACCAGAGCCGTTTTTGGGCAAAGGATAATGGAATTTCATCTGGCTTGTCTTCAACCTGAAGCGGCGGCCGAATGTCCTTCGCTTTGTCAATATGCTGCGCAAGATCAGCAACCCGAGGCGATTCAAAAATGGTACTCATGCTTAGGTCTGCGCCAAGTGTATCGCGTATACGTCTAAGCAGGCGAGCGGCGAGTAAGGAATGTCCTCCTAAGTCAAAGAAACTATCATCTATGCCAATTTGAGATACTCCAAGGGTTTCTGCAAATAAACTACATAACATGTCTTCTTGTGGTGTTCTAGGTGTCCGCTCAGAACTAACTAAAGACATATTTGGTATTGGTAATGCTTTGCGATCGATTTTGCCGTTTGGCGTAAGTGGAAGTTCTGGCAAAACGACAACAGCAGAAGGTACCATGTAATCAGGAAGTAATGAAGCCACAAACTGTCTGAGCTCTGAAGGGTGTAGAGAAGAGCCATCTGTCAGCACAACATATGCACAAAGCAGCTGCTGCCCAGGTTGATCTTCACGAACGATAACAGATGTATGCTTAATGGCTTGGTGCTGCATCATCACGGTTTCGATTTCACCTAGTTCAATACGGAAGCCGCGGATTTTAATTTGATGATCGGCACGGCTGATATAATCAATCGAACCATCTTCACGCCATCTGGCTAAATCACCAGTACGATACATTCTCGTGCCGCTTGTGCCGAATGGATCAGCGACAAAACGTTCAGCCGTTAAATCATATCGTCCAAGATATCCTCTAGATACTCCTTCACCAGCAATATAAAGTTCACCGATTGACCCTGCTGGGACTGGGTTTAGTCCTTCATCTAAAATATAAACGCTCGTATTCCAAATGGGTTTACCGATTGCCGGCCCGCTATTCTCTCGATGTGCTGTGACATTTTCCATCGTAGACCAGATCGTCGTTTCTGTAGGTCCGTACAAATTAGTAATGTCGCATTGAAGAGATTGCAAGGTATGCAAAAGGGAGGCAGGGAGTGCTTCTCCTCCAACAAGAACTCGCATACCTGTAATCACGTCAGGATATTCATCTGCCAACGCATGCCACAACGTTGGTGTTGCCTGCATGATTGTGACATGATAAGAACGAATCATATCTGAAAGTTTTGCTGGATCTTGTATGGTTTCTTTTTTTGCCAATAAAATAGCAGCTCCATGTAAAAGCGGGAGGAACATTTCGAGCCCGGAAATATCAAAGGCAATGGTCGTTACCGCTAAAAGCTGGTCTTCTTGATCTAATAAAAATGAATCTTGCATGGACAATATAAAGTTGATCACATTTCGTTTTGTTACAACAACACCCTTTGGTTTGCCTGTCGATCCTGATGTGTAGAGGATGTAAGCCGGGTGATGTGGAGAGCCCTCGCTCCAAGTCGGATTGAGATTTGGACTGCCTGCTATCTCCTGATGAACAGTTGAATCATCCAGTTGAACGATGTGCGGATGGTCCAAACCGTCTGCTGTCTCTTTGACTGTGAGCAAGCACGCCGGTTTGGCATCTTCTAGCATATAGGCGACTCGATCGTTAGGGTAATCAGGGTCTAATGGCAGATATGCAGCTCCCGTTTTGACGACGGCTAATAGACTTACGACCATATCGATGGATCGAGGCAGAGCAATGGCGACAAATTGTTCTGGTCCAATGCCATGTTTTTTCAAATAATGAGCTAATTGATTAGCCCGCTGATTCAACTCTTCATAGGTCAAATTAATTCCTTCAAACTGTAATGCTTTTGCTTGTGGCGTTTTGCTCACCTGTTTTTCAAATAGTTCCCGTAAAGATTCCTTTGGTAATTCTCGTTTTGTATCATTCCAGTGCTTGAGAATCTTCTCTTTCTCTTCAAACAAAAGAAGGTTGAATTGACTGATCGTCTGATCTTGCTCTAATTCGGTTATTTCCTCCAGCAATTGAAGAAAACGCTGCTGATGAGCGTCAACTGCTTGCTCTTTGTAAACGGCAGGGTTTGCATCAAAGTCGATTTGAAATCCGTTCCCATCCGCGCGGTCGTATATGTTGATCGATATATCATCCACGGGTCCTGCTGAGAGGTTATGTGCTTGACCAATGCTCTGATCGAACATGAGATCATAATCAAATGGCATGATATTGATCTGCGGGCCAAATAATCGCTGATTTCTTCCGATAAGTTTAAAGTCTCTCCGCATGTCCTCGTGACGATATCTTTGATGAGGGCGAATGGCTTTTAGTTCATCAGATACTTGGCGAACAAGTGCTGAGAGCGTCATTTCTGGTTTGCATGTTAAACGAAGCGGTACCAGGTTCATGACCATTCCGGGTGTTTGTAAGGCGCACGATCCAAGGCGCATCATCACAGGTAATCCTAAAACAATATCATGTGCACCAGTCATACGATGCACATATAAAGCGGATGCAGCAAGGATCATTTCATGCCACGTACCACCGAAGGCTGGAGCATTTTTTTTCATTTTGCTTACCTTTGCAGCATCGTAGCTAGCTGTTTTTCGTATAAAATGATCCGACGTTCTTGGGGCAAGCTCAGCAAGGCTGACAATTTCAGGTTGATCAGCAAAGCGATTTTTCCAAAACGCTCGATCATCTTCATATCGATTGGACTGTTGATAAGTGATCTCCTCTTGAACTACGTCATGTAAGACTCCAAATGTTTGAGGAGGCACAGGTGTCCCTTTCGATAGAGCGGAATAGACCTCAGCAACACGACGCGCAATGAGCGAAAAGGCGAATCCATCAATGGCAATGTGATGAATGCGCTGATACCAGATAAATCGATCGTCAGCAAGTTGAAAAAGTACTTCACGGAATAATACATCTTTCTCTAAAGAAACTGGCGTTGAAAGATCTGCCTTCATCCATGCTTTAGCCGCATCAAGCGGCTGTTTTTCATTTTGTAAATTGATCAATTGGAATGGAATCTCTTTCTTAGAAGAGAACCATTGCTTTGGACCGTCAGTATCCTCAACGAATCGCATATACAAAGAATCTGCTTCTAAGACAGTTTTTCTAATGGCTGCTTCAAAGTGTATGGGGTCAATAGGACCTTTAATATCTATATACTCAGCTGTATTGAAAATAGGATTAGATGGATCAAGCTGCTGCGCATACCAAATGCCTAATTGGGCACCGGTTAGTGGAAATGAATCGACTGACTGGATCGACAAGGGTCTATACCTCCTTTACAAGTAATCGATATTTGGAATAGATGGCTGTTTGTCTGGGAAAAGAAGAGTCCGCCAATGAGCGAGTGTTGGATTTGCTGCAAGCTCAACGAAATTGACTGTCGCTCCTTGCTGTCTCCACTTTTCCGCTAGGCTCATCATTCTAATAGAATCAAGTCCAAGGTAGACGAGATTCTCGTCAAGCGGTATTTCATTCGGCTCCATTTGGAGATACTCAGCTACTTGCTGAAGAATGGCCTCAAAGGATAGGTCATCACTTTCTGCATCCTGTCCTGTTAAACGACCAATGATTTGATTTGTTGTTGTGGTGACCGCACAGCGTTCAGCTGCATAGGTCATGGCCATTTTGTGATGTTTCAATGAAAAGTCAGCGACGGCATCGGCGACAAAGAAGGTTTCAATATCGAGCATGAATGCTTCTGCGGCTGTCAGCATACAGCCAATATGTGCATATACGCCAGTAATGATCAGTTGATCACGCCCGCCTTCTTGAAGAATATCCAAAAAATTAGATTTTTTGAATGCGCTATAACGCCATTTTGTCAGCAATGTATCTGCCTCAGATGGAGCAAGCTGATCAATGATTTTTGTCAATGCTTCATCATCACCAAGTCCAGGTCCCCAAAAATCTGTTAATAGGGCACGATCCTTCGGGTCTTGGTCACCAGGCTGAGCTGTATAGACGACTGGAATGCCAAGTTCATTGCATGTGTCACGTAATTGTTCAATATGCTGAACTAACTCTGTGATCGGTGATGTATCTTGTTGAAATGCATTTAAAAAATATTGCTGCATGTCATGTATCAGCAGAACAGCACGTTTCGGATCCGGTATCCAGTTCACTTTATTTTCGGGTAAATCTTGTGTGCTTGGCATTGGATATGCAGGAATAGTAGGGATTGCCATGGTTTTCACTCCTCTTTTTATACGTTGGCAGTATGGGTTGCAGCTAGTTCTCTTAATGCTTTTTTACTGACTTTGCCTACACCTGTTTGTGGGAACGCATCGATCCATTCAATGCGGTCAGGAATTTTATAGGCTGCGAGTCCGCGTTCTCTTAGAAATGATTTTAAGACGTGCGGTGCTGGTTTGTTGTCTCCTTTTGCAATGACAAAGGCACATGAGCGTTCGCCAAGAAATGGATCCGGCATGGATACCATGGCGGCATCATGAATGTCAGCATGCGCAAGTAAATGGTTCTCAACTTCTTCAGCGGCAACCTTTTCGCCGCCACGATTGATTTGATCCTTGTCTCTGCCTTCTACAACAACATTTCCTTCTTTGGTTAATCGCACGATGTCACCTGTTCTGTAAAAGCCATCGGGTGTAAATGCTTTTTTGTTTTGTTCATCGGCTTTATAGTAGCCACGAATCGTATAAGGTCCTCTTGTTAAAAGATGTCCAGCCACTTCATGCGGGACGGGCTTGTCCTCATCATCTACCACTAGTACCTCATCATATTCAGACATCGGGCGTCCTTGTGTATGAATAATGACATGTTCAGGATCATCTAATCTGGTATAGTTGACCAGACCTTCTGCCATACCAAAAACTTGTTGTAACTTACATCCAAGGGCAGGCATCACTCGTTTTGCTGCCTCAGCACTGAATTTAGCACCGCCGACTTGTAAGACTTCAAGACTCGATAAGTCATCTGATCGATGAGGAGCGGCCTCTAGCCAAATCAATGCGATAGGTGGAACGACAGCGGTAATGGTCGCCCGTTCTTTTTCAATGAGTGGAAAGATTACATCAGGGCTGGATCCAGGTGCAAGAACGACTCTTCCGCCTGCGTATAACGTCCCAAGGACTCCAGGCGAGCTTAATGGATAGTTGTGCGCAACTGGAAGTGTAGCTAGATACACACTTTCTTGTGTGAGCTCGCACACCTCATTGCTTTTCCAAAGACTATAAATATAGTCATCATGCGTGCGAGGAATAAGCTTAGAAAGGCCTGTGCTGCCTCCAGATAACTGAAGAAATGCAATATCGCTTGCCTCTACATGAATTTGGGGATCAAGTGCTGGGTCCTTGCGCAGATCATCTAAGCCAAGGAATTCCTCAGCTTCCCCTGCAACAATGACATGAGGTAATGAGGGAAGCTTTTCTTTCACTTGACGTGAGAGTGTTCGATAATCAAAGCCGCCATCGATATCTGGTATGACATATGCGTCTGCTTCGGCAAACTCAATAAAATAAGTGATTTCACTGCTTCTATGAGATGGCAGAGAGAAGACGGGTAAAGCACCGATTCGAAATAAAGCGAAAATGACCTCAAAAAAAGCAGGAATGTTAGGAAGCTGCACGACAACTCGACTTCCTTTTTGAATGCCAAGCTGATGAAAACCGGCGGCAAGACTGCTGACGCGCTCA
Organism: Bacillus sp. ABR; assembly: GCF_056172715.1. NCBI lineage: Bacteria > Bacillati > Bacillota > Bacilli > Caryophanales > Bacillaceae > Bacillus > Bacillus sp. ABR. Next base: position 55,602 of record NZ_JAOYSL010000001.1, read on the forward strand.
TCAAGTTCTTGGTAGCTCATATGCGTATCAGCGTATGTAATCGCTGTTTTATTTCCTAACGATGCGGCGCGTGCACGAAGCATACCGCCAAAGGTTTCCCCACGCCAACAGCCGTTTTCACGGTAGCGTTTTGCAAATTCTTCTGGCCATGTAGGTGGTTGAACAAACATGTTTTTGTCATCTCCTAAGAATTTTTATAGCTGATGGATGCCCATCGCATGAAGCATTGTGTTGAATTTTGCAGATGTTTCAGCTAGCTCTTCTTCTGCCTTTGACCCTTTGACCACTCCTGCACCAGCAAAAAGGCGAAGGGAGTGACCCTCAGCTTCTGCACAACGAATGGTGACAATCCAATCACCATCACCATTTTCATCTGCCCAGCCGATCATTCCTGTGAAAAATCCTCGATCGAAGGGTTCGATTGCCTGAATGGCTTCACGTGCATCTGCTGTAGGTGTTCCGCATACTGCAGGTGTTGGATGAAGGCTCAGCGCTATATCAATTGAGGACACATTTGGATCTGCTAATTCACCTTTTACGACAGTAGATAAATGCCACATCGTTTCTGTTTGTATGACGGAGGGTGATGCAGGCACATCTAGTGTATGACAGTAAGGAGCAAGCGCTTTAGTGACAGCTTCGACAACCACTGCATGCTCGTGTAAATCCTTCGCTGAAGTAAGGAGTTCATCGTGACGGCGCTGGTCTTCTACTGGATCTGAACTGCGGGGCCGAGAACCAGCGAGTGGATTGGAAATCACAGATGAACCAGTTTTTGAAAGAAGTAGCTCAGGACTTGCCCCAAGAAGTGTTCGCTTTTCGGAAGATGCCGGGTCAGCTACATTTGTAGCAAACGTATAGCCAGTCGTATTATGGCGAGCCAGTCGTTCGAGTATTGCTTTCGTATGAATTTCTTGATTTGATTTGAGATGGAGGGATCGAGAGAGTACGATTTTGCTAAGCTCTCCGCTCTCAATTTTAGCTAACCCTTCGTTCACACCTTCCATGTAGACATCTGGAGCAGGGACAGGTGTCACCTCATAAGATGGAGATGCAGCTTCTGGTTCCTCATCAGCTTGTTGAAATTCGAGTGGATCACTAAACTGTACATGGACTGGCACATTTAAACGAACGGGCTGCGCCGGATCAAACGGGACAGCACCAGCAACAATCGGTGCTTGAATACCAGCTTGTTTGGCAGCGTCAAATACATGCGCTACCTTTGTGGATAGTTCATTTAGTTGATTGGTTTCAATATGCTGGAATATCCCTTCGGCAAGTATCGTGCGTTTAGGGGAAGCAAGGAAAAAAGCGCCTGGCTGATAGTCTTGAAGCAACTGTACTTTTTCTTCTGACGACAATAATGAATGTTTCATGAAAAGGCCTCCTTTTGAATGAAATGCTAGATTCCGAGTGTTGCGCCACCATCAATCGTGAGATTCTGCATCGTAATATGACTGGATTGCTCAGATGCAAAGAAAATGACTGCATCAGCGATGTTTTGAGGATTAGCGATTTTTTGTAAAGGAATACCGGTTTTATACGTCTCTAATGAGCCTTTAATCACCTGATCTTCTCCTTGTTCATCAGCCCATAAAGCCCATTGCATAGGTGTTGCGGTAGAGCCGGGAGAGACGACGTTGCATCTGATCCCGTAGGCTGCCAGCTCTAATCCAAGTGTTTTTGTAAAGGAAGTAGCTGCTGCTTTTGAAGCGGCATAGGCAGCCATATTCATTCTAGGAATGGCACCTGCGTTAGAGCTGACAGTCACAATGACCCCTTCTGATCTTTTCATCATGTATTTGGAGACAACTTGAGATACGTAAAAGACACCGTGTGTGTTGACTGAGAAAGTTTGTTGCCAGTCATCTGCACTAAGCTGGTCAATAGAACTGATTCGAAGAATGCCTGCTACATTGACCAGTAAATAAATGGGTCCAAGCTGCTTTTCAATTTGATCGACAATGTGCTGAACAGAAGCTTGATCGGTGATGTCCCCTGGATAGGCAAAGGCACGTATGCCATCATCATTCATTTGCCTGACGGTGCTTTGCAGCTGCTTTTCATTTGCGTCAACTGCTGCAATAATCGCACCTTCCTCGGCTAGTCTTTTAGCGACTGCTTGTCCAATACCTTGTCCTGCGCCTGTAATAAGGGCAATTTTTTGAGATAGACCACTATGTTTCATGTGTTCACTGCCTTTCCTTCATGTCTGTGGTTGTGAAAGGATCATCATGATAGAGTGCAAAACGAAAAGCGTAATTCATTAGCACTGGTAAAACGGACGTATGTCCTTCTTCAGGGAACTCGTGATAGGCCGTATGCAAGCCATTTGAAGATAAAGGCAGCATCCGATTTGCTAGTGCATGTGCATGATCATTCATTTGACATGGATGATGTTTTTCTAATTCACCTACACCTACAAGCAGCCTGGCATCCATAGACATCTGACGTATATGATTGGTGAATTGGTGTTCTTTTTCTAGAAATAAATCTTTGTTCCAGTGGATAGAAGGACTGCCCGCAATATATGTCTGATAAGCATCAGGGTGCTCAAATAGTGTGTGTAATACAAAAAGACCGCCAAGAGAGTGCCCAAACAGTGTTTGACGACTCTGGTTGATCGGAAAGCGCTGCTCGATATAAGGCTTTACAATCTTTTCTAAAAAAGAAAAGAACGCAGAGGCGCCGCCATATGTATGGGTGGAGAAGTCCTTTCTTTTGCCGCCAATGGAAGCGTCAGGGCCGGTTAGAGTGAGATCATAATGCCTGAGCGGATGATAGGGCGCTTCTGTCTGATAGCCAATTCCAACAATGATGGCAGGTATGACACCTGTTTTTTCAGGTCTTCTTGACTGTAAACGAAGTGCTTCGACCATTGTGCCAAAAAGTGAATTCCCATCAAGTACGTACATGACTGGAAAACCAGCCGCTGGAGGAGTAGTATTCGGTTTAAATATAAAAAGTCTATATGGGTGTGCTGTGATATCCAGTTGCTCCGTCCCAGGTATAAAAAAAGGACGGCTTTCTCCGAAAAGTGAATCCTCAGCATCCATTCCATCAGGGCGTTTGGACATATGTAAAAAATCCCCTTCCTCAAATTGAGCCTCATACGATGATAAAAGCAGGCTTGCGGATATAGGATGAGTGTAGTAATAGAATTGAAATGAAAATGATTCTCAATTATCACGCAAGCAAATCAAATGATAATGGTTATCAATTATGAAGTCAAATGTTCATTAAGTCGTGTAGTTGATCATTTAATCTAAATATTATGAAAATAAAGGACTAAATAACTACCAAATGAATGGAAATAGGGAATGCCGGACTGAGTCATTTAAAAAGAGGAGAAATGCCAAAAGACCTTGACCGTCTCGGGATATTTACCATTTTCTTCTGTTTGATTCAGGAATATATATAGGTGTTTCTTCTTGAAATCATTTTGAGGAAAAATAAGTCTATAGACCTTCTTGTATTTTTAGGAAAAAAGAGGAGAATTTTTCGAAAAGCTGGTGATCATATCTCACAACTTATTCAATATTATACGTAAATTCATATACAATTTTCTAAGGGAGACAAGATCGAAGGGAATGTAGGCAGAATGAAAACTTCATTAGGAAAGCTGAGGCTAAAACTGCATGAAAATCAGCTCAAACTGACAAATACGTTTACAGTGGAAGAATATCATGAAATGAAACAGTCATTACATGAAATACGGATGTCATTTGCGGCCTATGAACAATGGGATTTATACCAGCGGGCCACCGATATGATCACCATCCTCCTCTTTCAACACGCCCTCAAGCAAAAACCCCAATAATTTCTTATGAAAGGACGGTGCTGTTTTAAGTGGCAAAAGATCATAGAGCATCAAAAATGCGGCAATTAAAAAAGTAAGGGATGTCCCCTTACTTTTTTTCTGCAAACACCATTCAATTAAAATCCATCTGTGACATCATATTCGTAACGAATATCGGCTTTGACATTGCTCATAGTAGATCTCGCAGTAGCCTTTGCGTTGTACTTAAAGCTCCATTTTTGCGCAACTTTTAATTGATCATCCAGAGAAATATGGTAAGAACCACTTGTTGCAGATGAAAAAAGTGATTGGTTCCAAATCTTGTTTTCATCAGCCATCAGTTTGTGTGTGACATTTCCTTGGTTAGGCGATTGGGTACTAGTTGTTGAAATCGATTTAACGATTGCATTTTTAGGTATAGAAGAATTGTTCGTTAAATCCATAGTAATGATAGAAGAATCAACTCCTAAAAAATTTAAAGAAGAATTCCCCAAGTTGGTAGCAGTCCCCGTAAAATTGAATGTCCCATTTCCAGATTTGATACGATCTTGGATAGAAACAGTAAAGTACATATTCCCTGTATATGTACCACGGGTCACTTTCACAAAGTAAGTTTCTGAAGTTGAAGTAACTTCATCAGTATTAGCAAAAATGAAGGGTGTAATTGAATCAGGGTTAATGACTCTAGATCTCCCATCAGAATATTTCGAATTATACACCTCGATTTTCATCCCCGTATATTGCTTATCATATGAACTTCGTACATAAACCCTTTCACCCTTATTGATCGTGAACTGATAATACGCTTCATTTTCACCTTCAGGTAAGATTGTCGTATCTGGACGACTATATTTCCAATATCCCATTGAGCTTGCTGTGTTAGGACTGTTATTCCCCGTAATCGCTGCTTCTGCTGAATGAGGTGCAAAAAAACTAGTAATAAGCACTAACAATAATGCAGGTAATAAAAAACGTTTGAAAATAGTATTTGTCATATTTTAACCCTCCTTGTAATAATTACTATATCGGATCAAAACTAACAAATTTTAACTTAATTGCCGATATATTTAATAATCACTATTTTTTAAAAAAGGAGAATCAAAATGAATATTAATACGTCGTACACGGCAGGTGCTTCAAACAGTCAGAACCGAATAGACTATAAAGGTCAATCAGCTATTAAAAGTACAAATGAGGTGATGACCGAAGCTGATAGACGAATGAAAATACTAGATGAAAAATATCAAAAAATAAATGAACAAAATAAACGTTTCAAAGATCCTCATGGCCATATATTTGATAAGTATCGAAATCCAAACTCCCCTTATTTCAGAAATGACTTAACCAAACCGGAAAGAGAGGCGGCTTACTCTATTGAAATTGGATGGGCTAATAGTGGAACAGGAGGGCATTATAATTCTAATGATGCCGCCTTCCGTAATGAAAAACGGTACGATCCTACACAAGAAAGTGTAGAAAAGAAAATACTCAATCGTCAAAAAGTGAACGAACAATTACAAGATTTATTCTCTAAAAACGGTATAACCATTCCTAAAAACACAAATTTAACTTTTACCATTGATCCAAATAATTTCAAATTAGTGGTGAGTGGATCAACAGACGAATCGCTGATGAAACAGATAGAAGACCTATTAAATACAACTAACAATACACGAGAATTATTTTTCCATATTATGAAAAGCAGAAATGATGATTCTACTCAATTCACACCGGATTCTCTAGCAAAATTCCATCTTGTCAATCAAATCAAAACGGTGACAGGCTACAATTTAAAAGATTTAAGCATTGTAAACGGTCAATTTGTAACGGATAAAGGAACGAATATTTTTGATCTATACAAAGAAGAACTCCTGAAAAATCCATACACAGCTGAAAATGCACGCATTGCTGCATCACATTATGGTGCACAGCTCTTTGATCTAGCCAAAAATGGGTTTGATTCTATTCCCGATTTGGTGTTATCTATTGGTTACCAAAATGGCTCCTTATATGACATTGGACAAAAGGTGAATTACGGAGTATCAAAGTGAAGATAAATACATCTAACACAACAGCCGTTCTAAATAAGCAGAACCTTCCGGACTTCAATAGCCATTCAGCTATTAAAAGTACAAATGAGGTGATGACCGAAGCTGATAGACGGATGAAAATACTAGATGAAAAATACCAAAAAATAAATGAACAAAATAAACGATTCAAAGATCCTCAAGACCATATATATAATAAGTATAGAAACCCTTATTCTTCTTATTTCAGAAGTGATTTAACAAAAACGGAAAGAGAAGCTGCTTACATTATGGAAATGAGTTGGGCAAGGAATAATAAAGGAGGTCAATATGACTTTAATGACGCCATCTTCCGTAATGAAAAACGGTACGATCCTACGCAAGAAAGTGTAGAAAAGAAAATACTCAATCGTCAAAAAGTGAACGAACAATTACAAGATTTATTCTCTAAAAACGGTATAACCATTCCTAAAAACACGAATTTAACCTTTACCATTGACCCGAACAATTTTAAATTAGTGGTAAGTGGTTCAAAAGACGAATCGCTGATGAAACAAATAGAAGACCTATTAAATACAACCAACAATACAAGAGAACTATTTTTCCATATTATGAAAAGCAGAAATGATGATTCTACTCAATTCACACCTGATTCTCTAGCAAAGTTCCATCTTGTCAACCAAATCAAAACGGTGACAGGATACAATTTAAAGGATTTAAGCATTGTAAATGGTCAATTTGTAACGGATAACGGAGCGAATATTTTTGATCTATACAAAGAAGAACTCCTGAAAAATCCATACACAGCTGAAAATGCACGCATTGCCGCATCACATTATGGTGCACAGCTATTTGATCTAGCCAAAAATGGGTTTGACTCTATTCCAGATTTGGTGCTATCTATTGGTTATCAAAATGGCTCCTTATATGACATTGGACAAAAGGTGAATTATGGGGTTAAGAAAGCGATAGATTAACAAAACGTGGACGACAACAGGTGCAAAACCAGATACTGTTAATAAAGGACTCTATAACAATTTATGTTACAGAGTCTTTTCTATTGAAGTGCGTTGTTTCGCTGTTCAACGAAACATCCTCATGGTAATTTTGACTATAGTCGATGTTTTTCACTTTTTTATTGATGAAAATGTTAAAATGATGAGTAGCGTATTTTTTTATGAAAGGACGGTGCTTGGCATGACGGAACTTCTCGATGACCGGCTGCCGCCGCAAAATATAGAAGCCGAGCAGGCCGTATTAGGTGCTGTTTTTTTAGAACCATCTGCGCTAACGCTCGCTTCTGAGGTATTAATTCCAGAGGATTTCTATAGAATGTCGCATCAAAAGATTTACAATGCGATGCTTATCCTTGGCGATAGAGGAGAACCGGTCGATCTTGTCACGGTGACATCTGAGCTTGCCAATACAGATTTACTAGAAGAGGTAGGGGGGATTTCGTATTTAACCGATATTGCGAACTCGGTCCCAACTGCCGCAAACATTGAATACTATGCAAAAATTGTAGAAGAGAAATCCATTTTAAGACGTCTGATCCGTACGGCGACAACCATTGCACAGGATGGGTACACGCGTGAGGATGAAGTAGAAGACCTGTTAAGTGATGCTGAAAAGACCATTATGGAAGTGGCGCAGCGTAAAAACTCAGGAGCCTTTCAAAACATTAAGGACGTTCTTGTTCAAACATACGATAATATTGAACAGCTTCATAACCGCAAAGGCGATATCACAGGGATTCCAACGGGTTTCTCTGAGCTTGACCGGATGACAGCTGGATTCCAGCGAAATGATTTAATCATTGTAGCGGCTCGTCCATCAGTAGGGAAAACCGCCTTCGCATTGAACATTGCCCAAAATGTCGCGACCAAAACAGACGAAAGTGTCGCCATCTTTAGTTTAGAGATGGGGGCGGAGCAGCTCGTTATGCGTATGCTTTGTGCAGAAGGGAATATCAATGCACAGAACTTAAGAACCGGTAATCTGACAGAAGAGGACTGGGGCAAGCTGACAATGGCGATGGGCTCGCTGTCAAACAGCGGGATTTTCATTGACGATACACCTGGAATCCGAGTAAGTGAAATTCGCTCGAAATGCCGCCGCTTGAAGCAAGAAAATGGTCTTGGTATGATTCTGATTGACTACTTGCAGCTCATTCAAGGAAGCGGACGATCAAGCGATAACCGTCAGCAAGAGGTTTCTGAAATCTCAAGGGCCTTAAAATCGCTTGCAAGGGAGCTTGAAGTTCCGGTTATTGCTTTGTCTCAGCTTTCCCGTGGGGTAGAGCAGCGTCAGGACAAACGTCCGATGATGTCTGATATTCGTGAATCAGGAAGTATTGAGCAGGATGCCGATATCGTGGCATTCCTTTATCGTGATGATTACTATGACAAAGAATCAGAGAATAAGAACATTATCGAAATTATCATTGCCAAACAGCGTAACGGTCCAGTTGGTACAGTATCACTGGCGTTCGTCAAAGAATATAACAAATTCGTCAACCTGGAAAGAAGATTTGATGATGCGGGTGTTCCGCCCGGTGCTTAAAGCCCAGCTCAAGAAGCTGGGCTTTTTTTTGATTGACCTACATCGAAAGAATGATTGAAAAAACAGTCAATATGAGGAGGAGAGAGAAAAAGAGAAAGCGTATACTAAAAAGAGAAAAGGAGTGAAGACTGATGAAATTTCAACAGTTTGAAGCCGCTCAATTACGTATTGCACGCCCAACCGTCAACATGAAAGAGGTTGTTTCCTTTTATGAAGAAGGCTTAGGGCTCAAACGAATAGGCTCATTTGATCAGCATGAAGGGTACGATGGTGTGATGCTCGGGCTGCCTCACCAGCATGTTCATTTAGAAATCACCAAACATGAAGAAGAAGAAAGTCTGCCCGTCCCGCATCCAGAACAGCTGCTTGTTTTCTATATTCCGGATGAAGAGGAATTTCAGCAAATGAAAGAGAGATTGATTTCATTTGGCGGACGGCATGTCACCTCAACGAATCCATACTGGGACCGGGGAGGAGCAACCATTGAAGACCCAGATGGGTACCGGGTTGTGCTGATGAATACAGATGGTATTACACCGGTTTAAAAAAGACTCCTATTGGTGGGGTCTTTTTTATGTTGATGAACAGTGGACACGATAAAAAGTTGTTTTTTCTCAAAATCTCCATTTCCAAGCGCTAAAGAAGTGATTAAAGCGCTTTTCTTTATATTTAAAGCGAACAAAATTTGATTTCGAGATATTAATGTTCGGATTTCGCGTTGACTTTTTCGGTGTGCATTGATAAAATAAATGTGTTTGAAAGAGATAACGTTTTGAAAGGTTAACGGAGGTGCACGATATGTCTTCAGTAGTCGTAGTAGGTACGCAGTGGGGTGACGAAGGGAAAGGGAAAATTACCGATTTCCTTTCAGAAAATGCAGAGGTGATTGCCCGTTATCAAGGGGGAAACAATGCAGGTCACACGATCAAATTTGATGGAGTGACATACAAGCTACACCTCATTCCATCCGGTATTTTTTATAAAGAGAAAACTTGTGTCATCGGTAATGGAATGGTGGTTGATCCTAAAGCGTTGGTCACTGAGCTTGCGTATCTTCACGAACGGAATGTGAGTACAGATAACCTCAGAATCAGCAATAGAGCCCATGTTATTCTGCCTTATCATTTAAAATTGGACGAGGTAGAAGAGGAGCGGAAAGGGGCTAACAAGATCGGCACGACGAAAAAAGGAATCGGACCAGCTTATATGGACAAAGCAGCCCGCGTCGGTATCCGTGTCGCAGATCTATTAGATCGTGAAGTATTTGAAGAGAAGCTTGCACGTAATCTAGAAGAGAAAAATCGTCTTTTAGAGAAAATGTACGACACAGAAGGCTTCAAGATTGAAGATATTTTAGACGAGTATTATGAATATGGCCAGCAAGTGAAAAAATATGTCGTGGACACATCTGTTGTTCTGAATGATGCACTAGATGAAGGCCGCCGCGTGCTATTTGAAGGAGCACAAGGGGTCATGCTTGATATCGATCAAGGGACATACCCATTTGTGACGTCATCTAACCCAGTAGCTGGAGGAGTGACGATTGGTTCTGGTGTAGGACCAACAAAAATTCAACATGTGGTCGGCGTGTCAAAAGCGTACACAACACGTGTTGGAGATGGCCCATTCCCGACAGAACTCCATGATGAAATTGGCGATCAAATTCGTGAGGTTGGCCGTGAATACGGTACGACAACTGGACGTCCGCGCCGTGTCGGTTGGTTTGACAGCGTTGTTGTCCGTCATGCACGCCGTGTGAGCGGAATTACAGATTTATCTCTTAACTCAATTGATGTACTAACAGGGATTGAAAAGTTGAAAATCTGTGTTGCTTATAAATTGAACGGAGAAATCACAGAGGAATTCCCAGCAAGCCTAAATGAATTAGCGAAATGTGAGCCTGTCTACGAAGAAATGCCTGGATGGACAGAGGATATTACAGGTGTGAAGAACTTAAGTGAACTGCCTGCAAATGCCCGCCATTATTTAGAACGCATTTCACAATTAACAGGTATTCCACTTTCCATTTTCTCAGTCGGACCAGATCGTTCACAAACGAACGTTGTCCGCAGCGTGTACCGTCCATAAGAATAGATTGATGAGACACCAGTAAAATCTCGCATTTTACTGGTGTTTTTTTGTTTAAATATTCCTTAATTTCAGTAGAACGGACTTCCGATAATTACCAAAATATGATAACTGTATAGAGGGAAGGAGCGTTCTAGTGAAAGAAAGAATACGATTATTAGATATTTTACGAGGTTTTGCCATACTAGGCACATTGGGAACGAACGTCTGGTTTTTTGCGTACGCAGGGGATACCTTTGCGACAGATCAGATTGCGGATGAATATGAAAATGGCAGTTTTCTTGAAAGCCTTGTCTCCATGTTCGTTTATGGAAAAATGCTCTCGCTGCTCACGATCATGTTTGGTGTTGGATTGGAGCTGAAATACCAGCAGGCAAAAAGGAAAAACACGCCTTGGCCGGGCACTTATTTATGGATTCTTTTATTTTTATTTATCGAAGGCTTTGTCCATTTTGCGCTCGTGATGGAATATGATGTGCTCATGAGTTATGCCGTTACTGGGCTGCTTGTGGCTTACATTGTACGGGGAGGCAGCAGGCGTATCAAAAAAGGCATGATATTCTCAGGTGTGATTCATCTACTCGTCATGTCATGTTTGATGGTGTACTCCCTCTCTGACATGGAGTCAGCGGCCGATGATCAAAACGGTGAACCGGCGCTGGAAGAGCAGCTTCCAGAGACATGGATCTCGCAGGTTCAAGAACGGTTACAATACTTTTTCATGTACCGAGAAGAAGCAATCTTTATCATTCCAATGAACACATTTCTGTTTTTATTAGGTGTGCGGATGATGAGAGCCGGTGTATTTTATGCAAATGAACGCGGACAATCTCTCCGGAAAATATTGTTCCGAATCGGACTGTGGGTTGGTCTGCCGCTGAATGCACTAGTCTTCGTTCCAAACGATCTAGTGGAATTTGCGGTGCGCTACGCCTTTTCACCATTCCTCTCTATTTTCTATATAGCTGTCATTGCGAAGCTCCTCGCACGCACGGAGTCATGGTTCATGTGGAATTGGTTTGAATATGTAGGGAAAATGGCGCTTAGCTGCTACATCCTGCAAAATGTCATCTGCTCCATTCTTTTTTATAGTTGGGGATTGGGTCTTGGCGGTCAAATCAATGCGCCCCTTATTGTATTGGCATGGCTGTTAATTTCCCTTCTGCAAATCGCGATTTCAGCAGTTTGCCTAAAGGTTTGGAGAATTGGACCAATGGAATATATCCGTTCACGGGCACTTCGCAGGGTGACGATGAAAAAAGCATCATAAAGGGGATAGAGAATATGTTTTTTAAAAAAATGACGAAAAAAGAACAAGCGAATGCACATCAAGCGGCTGTGCCGGCATTTGTCTTTTATCTTCTCGCATTAGGAGGGCATGCGTTGTACGCGTATTTCCAAGGTGACAGGCCACCGGTTACTTTTGTCATTTTAATGGCGGGACTCCTTGTTTTTTTCTCCGCCGACTGGTTATTTAACAAAAAACATTCATAAAAAAAGCCCTCATCACGAGGGCTTTTTTCTTACTTCAGGCTTTTATATTGGCCTTTTAAGTTTTTACGGATGTACTGAATGATTTTGCGTAATTCGTTTGCATGCGGTCTGCCAAACGGACTTGTTTGTCTTTGCTGATAGAGCACTTGCCCTTTTTCATTTAATAAGAAATAGGCGGGTTCACCATGCACCCCGTGGTCTTCATATGGGGCATCTTCCCCGTGATAGTGGACTTCATATGCTTTTAAAGACGTGAGGTCATGGTCATACATGATCGGGAAGGACAGTCCCTCTTTATCCGCAAATGCCTTCAAATCATCAGGGTTATCGGTTGAAATCGCCATCAAGTGAATATCCTTGTCCTGAAAATAGGACTGCTGCTGTTCGAGCTCTTTTAATTCTTCTACACATACCGGACACCAAGATCCTCTAAAGAAAACGATCAGGTGCCAGCTTTGATGCTCCTCTAAATGTTTGTCGAAATCAATGTGATCGCCCTGTATTGTTGGAAGTGAAAAGTTGGGCATTTTATCTCCTAATTTGAATGAACTCATACTGCTTCCTCCTTTTTCAATGACAATGTCACTTGTTTCATGTATAGCCATTTTTGAGCGGCCTGAAACGTGTCTATGTGTTTGAATAGGCAGAAATCATCCGAAAAGACGTATTTAATGAATGCGGTTGCAGAAGTGGAGGCTTTGAAAGCAGATTTGACATCCGACACTTTTTTTAAAAAAATGTCGAAAAACGTATTGCCATATGTAATTATTCTATGATATTATAAATCTCGTTGTTGCAAAGGTCTCTGAAACTTGTTAGGATGCGATGTTCCAGCTTTTTTAAAGCGATTGGTTTGACGCAATACAACTTCTTCAGATTTACTTTTCACAAACCGAGAGCCATTAGCTCAGTTGGTAGAGCATCTGACTTTTAATCAGAGGGTCGAAGGTTCGAGTCCTTCATGGCTCACCATGTATTGGCCCGTTGGTCAAGCGGTTAAGACACCGCCCTTTCACGGCGGTAACACGGGTTCGAATCCCGTACGGGTCATTGATTTACTTTAGCGTTAAGCTAATTTTTTCCTCACTTGCTTGAAGGAGCACCACGATTGCTTTTTCGGGCAAGTTACTGAGGTCCGGTAGTTCAGTTGGTTAGAATGCCTGCCTGTCACGCAGGAGGTCGCGGGTTCGAGTCCCGTCCGGACCGCCATTTATACATATTCATCTTTTTGATGATGGCTCGGTAGCTCAGTTGGTAGAGCAACGGACTGAAAATCCGTGTGTCGGCGGTTCGATTCCGTCCCGAGCCACTTCCAAACGCATCTGCAATCGCAGGTGCGTTTTTATTATGAAAAGAAGGCATAAAAAGGGAGAAGCCGGACCTAGGTAGGGCCCGGCTCCATAAGAAGAAGACGTTACATCTATATAGACGGCTGGCGATTGGAAAAGTTTCAATAAAAAAGGAAAAAGTCATCAATTTTTTTGAGCGGCGCCTTCCTATCCAACGTTTACTAGAAAAGAAAGCCGTTATTATTTTTATCTTTGCCTCGTAAAACGTTATAATAGACAGTGAGCCTTTTTTTCGTAAACGGAAAAGGCGTAATGATATATGCAAAATGGAATGACATAGATGCTAAAAATGCAGGAGGAAATCACAATGGAAAAAAAGATTCTTGTCGTAGATGATGAAAAACCGATTGCTGATATATTGGAATTTAATTTAAGGAAAGAGGGCTATGAGGTCCATTGTGCATATGATGGAAACGAAGCCCTTGAAATGGTAGAAGAAATTAAGCCGGACATTATTCTGCTCGACATTATGCTGCCGAATAAAGATGGTGTTGAAGTATGCCGTGAAGTGAGAAAGAAATACGACATGCCCATTATCATGCTGACAGCAAAAGACTCTGAAATTGATAAAGTCATCGGCCTTGAGCTTGGCGCAGATGATTATGTGACAAAGCCTTTCAGCACGCGTGAGCTGCTTGCCCGCGTGAAAGCGAATTTGAGAAGACAAACCGCTGCTCCGCAGACGGAGGAAGAATCTGAATCAAATGATATTGAGGTTGGATCACTCGTCATTTATCCAGATGCGTATGTGGTGTCTAAGCGTGAGGAAACGATTGAATTGACGCACCGTGAGTTCGAATTGCTTCATTACTTAGCGAAACATATCGGACAAGTCATGACACGTGAGCACTTGCTGCAAACCGTATGGGGCTACGATTACTTCGGAGATGTCCGTACAGTAGACGTTACAGTCCGCCGTCTTCGTGAAAAGATTGAAGACAACCCTAGCCATCCGAGCTGGATCGTGACAAGACGAGGCGTCGGCTACTATTTAAGAAACCCAGAGCAGGACTAAGATTCTTATGAGTAAAGTAGGTTTTTTTCGCTCGATTCACTTCAAATTGACCTTGATTTACGTGCTGCTGATCATCGTCGCCATGCAGATCATTGGCGTGTACTTTGTGAAGCAGCTAGAGCAGTCCTTAATTAATTCATATGATAATTCCTTGAATCAGCGAATCTACTCGTTATCGTATTACCTAGAACAAGATTCATCGAAAAGCAAGGCAGAATTAAAAGAGGATGCTCAAAAGATATTGAACGATTTTAACAACAAAGATGAGTCTAATGAAATCTCTGAAGTCAGCTATATTGACGAAAGCAGAGAGGTCATTGCCTCTGTCAATAATGGCAGCCAAGAGATTGCCGGCAAGAAAATCACTGATCAAATCATTAGCCGTATTTTCGCGGTTGGCAAAGACTATGAAAAAAAATTCTATGACCCTGAATCAAATAAAAGGGTGCGTATTTCTGCGACAGCCGTAAAAAATGAGAACCAAGAGACCGTTGGTGTGATTTATGTTGTGTCTTCAATGGAAAGTGTGTTTAACCAAATGCGAACCATTAACACCATTTTGGCAACAGGGACACTGATTGCACTTGGGACGACTGCTCTACTTGGTATTTTCATCTTCAGAACGATCACTCATCCTATTTCAGATATGAGAAAGCAAGCGATCGAGCTTGCCAAAGGAAACTTCTCCAGGAAGGTCCGGAAGTATGGGCATGATGAGATTGGCCAGCTTGCGACAACCTTTAACCATCTGACGAGAGAGCTGGAGGAAGCTCAGCTGATGACGGAGGGTGAGCGGAAAAAGCTTTCTTCTGTCATTGCCTATATGACGGACGGCGTCATCGCAACGAATCAAAACGGTGCAATTATTCTATTAAACAGCCCCGCATTAGAGCTGTTGAATGTTTCACGTGAAACAGCATTAGAGATGCCGATTACGTCTTTACTTGGATTAGAGGAAACTCATACATTTGAAGATTTAGTCGAAAATCAAGACTCCATGCTGATCGAAATTGAACGAGAAGACCAGCTGTCTGTATTGCGTGTTAATTTCTCCGTTATTCAGAAAGAGCATAGGAAAATTGATGGCTTAATTGCGGTCATTTATGATGTCACTGAGCAGGAGAAAATTGATGCTGAGCGCCGTGAATTCGTCGCGAACGTATCGCATGAGCTGCGCACACCGCTGACGACGATGCGAAGCTACCTTGAGGCGCTGGCTGAAGGGGCGATTGGTGATAAGGAGCTTGCGCCAAGATTCCTTAGTGTCACACAAAATGAAACTGAGCGCATGATCCGGCTTGTCAATGACCTGCTGCAGCTGTCTAAGTTCGACAGCAAGGATTATCAATTCAACCGTGAGTGGACGAACTTTATCAGGTTTATCTCGCTCGTCATTGATCGTTTTGAGATGACGAAGGAGCAGCATGTCGATTTTATCCGCAACCTGCCGCAGCGTGAAGTATATGTGGAAATCGATCAAGATAAAATTACACAGGTGCTCGATAATATCATTTCCAATGCCATGAAATACTCACCAGAGGGTGGACACATCACGTTTACCGTCGATCTGGATGAGGAGAAAGGCCTTGTGTTATTCAGCGTGAAAGATGAAGGAATCGGTATTCCGAAGAAGGATATGGATAAAATCTTTGAACGTTTTTATCGAGTGGATAAAGCAAGAACAAGAAAGCTTGGCGGAACCGGCCTAGGTCTTGCGATTGCAAAAGAAATGGTTCAGGCTCATGGCGGAGATATTTGGGCTGACAGCATTGAAGGAAAAGGGACAACGGTGACCTTTACCCTTCCGTACAATGAAGAACAAGAGGATGATTGGGATGAAGCGTGAGACCTTTAAAACCATAATATTGACAATCCTAATTGCGATCAGTCTTGTATTTACGTGGAATATCTGGATGTTCCAGCCCGTCATGCAGGATCAGGCAGATACAGGCACACAGGTCGTGGAAACGAAGAAGATTTCAAGCGACGAGCCTAGAAGTCTCATTGATGTCGTGAAGCCGCGCGAGATGTTTATCCATTCAAATGGGGAGCATTTTAAAGTAGATCAAAAGGAACTCTTTCAAAACTTTTGGAATGATGTGAGCCTTTGGGATGTCAAAGAGGTTAATGATGTGTCGGATCAATATTCCGAGCAGAAATTTAAGAATTTCTTCTATGGACGCGAAGGGCAAGGAAAGACATTGGATCTTGTATTCAATGATCCGATTCCGATTGATATTTTCCAGGCGCTCTTTAAATGGCCGAACAAGTCCATTGAATACAACTCGTTTGATCGGATGATTGTGCCGTTCGCTCAGCAGGATAAGGCCAATAAGAAAGTGTACTTGGTCTCATACAGCAAGGAAACGGTGCTTGAGCTGACAATTGAGTCCGCCAACTACCGTAATCTAATGGCCAGTATCGCTGCCGCTCAAAACGAGATGCCGCGCTATGATCTTTATACATTCTCTACGAATTCTAAACGAGATTTCCTTCTTCCGAGAAAGCAAAAGCAGCTTGAAGCGAAAATGTTCTTTATCGAAACGATTAAGACAAACAAGTTCAAAGACGCTTTGTTTACGGACCCGAGTCTTGTCGGTGAGGAATCTAATTTAAACCGGACGGTGTACACAGATGGCACAAGCCGCCTTGAAGCCAATCAAAAAGACCACCGCATTCAATATCAGCATCGCAATATCAATTCCAGCACTGTTTTCCAAACGGGGGATTTGATCAAGCGAAGCGTGAAATATTTCAATGATACGGGAAGCTTTACTGATGACTACCAATACTTTGGCATCAACAGCAACCAGCAGCTGTCCTTCAATATGTTTATGGACGGTCTGCCGATTGTGAACAGTACAAAGCATCCATTTGGGATGACCTCCCTTGAAGTCCAATGGGCGAATGATGACATTTTGAATTACAAGCGTCCAAACTATATTCTTGGCAATAAAGCGAGTCAAAGTGAACAGGTCAAGCTGATGAACGGGACAGAGCTGAAGGACTTGATCATCAAGCAGACGAAATATGATGATCTGGAGAAAATTGAACAGATTTTCCCGGCATATCAAGCTGCTTCAATTGCATCAGATCAAGATCAAGCGATGTTTGTCTGGCTGGAGCCTGTATGGTGTATGAAGTATAACGGCAAAACCGTGATTCTATCGAATGATCTTTTGACAGAGGGGAGCGAGAATCATGGAGTGGAATAAGACCAAAACGATCTTTATCCTAGCCTTTCTCGTTCTCGATATCTTTCTAGGTTTTCAATACTTTGAAAAACGGTCAACCGATCATTTTGCGATTATCGAAAAAACGGATACGCTGGAAGAAATGAAAGCAGACGGGATCAAATATGGCAATCTATCAGATGAAGCGAAGATTGGATACCGCATTACAGCTGAAAAGAAGCAATATACGAAAAAGGATGTCGATGGATTAGCTGATCAAAAGGCGAAAAGCACATTCCCGAAATCAGACAAAGATGATCCTGTCACGCTGCTTGAAATGACCTTCAATAAGCCAGTTGCCTTGCCGAAAAAGGATATCAAAACAGCGGCGACGAACCTTGTGAACCAGCGATTGCTGGATGGGAAGAATTATAAGCTGTGGAATATAGATGAAGAGACAGGGAAAATCGTCTTTTTCCAAACGTATAAAGGGAAATACATCTTCCAAGAAGGCCTGGATGACACCGAAACCATCGGTAAAATCACCTTAGATCTCAACGATCAAAACGAAGTTGTCTCTTATCAGCAGTCAATGGTGACGTCGATTAATGAAGTGAGAAAAGAAACCCTTGTCCCAGCACTTGAAACCGTGAAGGACTTATATACGCAAAATATGCTGAGTCAAAACACGACCGTGAAAAAGGTAGAGCTTGGCTACTATACGCAATACCCGGGGGCAAGCACGCAAGTCATGGTTCCTGTATGGCGTGTGGAGCTTGAAGGCGTATCAGCAGGTTCAAAGAAAAAGACAGAGGAAGAATATTTGATCAATGCCATCGATGGCTCAACACTTGATCATATAGAGAAAGATGACAAATCTTCAATGGAGTGAGAGAACATGAGCTTGCAGTTCAGTGTACTAGCGAGCGGAAGTACGGGGAACGCTTTTTATTTAGAAACAGACGAGCATGCCTTTTTGGTCGATGCTGGTTTAAGCGGCAAACAGATGGTCGAGCTGCTTGGCCAAATCGACCGCAAGCCTGAAGACTTGGACGGCATTTTTGTGACACACGAGCACTCCGATCATATTAAAGGGCTTGGTGTCATGGCAAGAAAGTACAAGCTTCCTGTCTATGCAAATGCGAAAACATGGAAGGCGATGGAATCTCATATCGGAAAAATTGATACAGAGCAGAAATTCCATTTTGATATGGAGACCGTTCAATCCTTTGGCGGCCTCGATGTCGAGTCATTTGGCGTCTCACACGATGCGGCAGAGCCCATGTTTTACGTATTCCATTATGGAGGGCGCAAACTTGCGCTCATGACGGATACCGGCTATGTGAGTGACCGCATGAAAGGCATTATTAAGTCAGCCAATACGTTTGTGTTTGAGAGCAATCATGATGTCGGTATGCTACAAATGGGCCGATACCCATGGAGCATTAAGCGTAGAATTCTGAGCGATGTCGGACATGTATCAAATGAAGATGCTGCTCTTGCGATGACAGATGTCATTGGAGATGCCACCTCACGCATTTATTTGGCTCACTTGAGTCAAGACAACAACATGAAGGATTTAGCCCGTATGGCGGTCCAGCAGACGCTTGAAATGAAGGGCTTTGTTGTCGGGGACGGCTTTGATTTATTTGATACGGACCCGAAAAAAGCAACCCCGCTTTGCGCCGTATGATTTTTACAATCGTATGATTAAGATAAGAGCTTCTTACCAACACTATATACATCATCTATTCACTGAAAGGAAGGAAACATAGTGGATTATCGCGATGTAGAGTGGAAGCCGAGACGAAGCAGAAAAGGATATTTTCTTTCTGGTTTGATCGGTGTATTGGTAGGAGCTTTTTTAATGGGATTCTTTTTCCCCTATGTATCTGGACAGAGCGGCAGTCCCTTTGGATGGCAGCAGAACGGTGATGGACAAACATCTCAGGGCCCTTTAAAAACTGTGAATGTAAACGTCAATGATGCTGTCACGAAAGTGGTGTCTAATATGTCAGATACGGTAGTCGGCGTCATTAATATTCAAAAGTCGAGCTTTTGGGAGGAAGGCGGAGAAGCAGGCAGCGGGTCAGGTGTGATCTATAAAAAAAAGGGTGACACGTTTTATATTGTCACAAACCATCACGTCATCAAAGGCGCCAACCAGCTTGAAGTGAGCCTTCATGATGGGACAAGAATTGGTGCCAATCTTGTCGGCAGTGATCAGCTCATGGATTTAGCGGTTCTCACTGTCAAAAGTGATAAAATCAAGAAAACGGCAGCCTTCGGTAACTCAGATCATGTGAAGCCGGGTGAGCCAGTCATCGCCATTGGAAATCCATTAGGGCTTGAATTCGCAGGCTCTGTCACACAAGGGGTCATTTCGGGCACGGAGCGAGCGATCCCTGTCGACTCAAATGGAGACGGACAAACGGATTGGAATGCAGAAGTACTGCAAACAGACGCCGCCATCAATCCTGGAAACAGCGGTGGTGCCTTGATCAATATGGACGGAAAAGTGATCGGCATCAACTCAATGAAGATTGCTGAATCAGAGGTAGAAGGAATCGGGCTATCTATTCCAGCGAATTTGGTTATCCCTGTCATAGAGGATTTAGAGCGCTATGGAGAGGTGAAGCGTCCGTATCTTGGCGTCGGCATGAAATCATTAGCGGATATTGCGAGTTACCACTGGCAGGAAACATTGAAGCTGCCATCCAAGGTCACATCTGGGGTTGTTGTCATGAGTGTTGAGCCTTTATCTCCAGCAGGAAAAGCAGGACTAAAAGAGCTGGATGTCGTGACCTCCTTTGATGGCAAAAGTGTACAGAATATCGTAGATCTTCGTAAATACTTATATCAAAAGAAGGTCGGCGACAAGGTAAGAATGCAATTTTACCGAAGCGGGAAGAAAAAATCAGCAGAGATTAAACTTTCTCAAACCGACCGATATGGCAGCTAACCAGTTCCAGTAAGGGACTGGTTTTTTTGGCATGACTGACATATGATGAAGAAAAGGGGGTTGTACGATTGGTTACACTACAACGGATGTCACAAACCGATTACGATGTATTGATAAAGAAGGCCATTCAGCGGTACGCGGAAGAAAAGGTACTCGCAGGGACATGGGAAAAGGAAGAATCACTTGCGAACGCAGAAGAACAATTTGACAGACTCCTTCCAGAAGGACTTCAGACAGAGCATCATGAGCTGTGGAATTTCTTAAACGGAGATGAAGCGATTGGCTGGGTTTGGCTTTGCTATGACCCGAATCACCCGCAGCACGAAGGATTTATTTATAACTTTATTTTGTTTGAAGCTTATCGAGGAAAAGGCTTTGCAAAGCAGGCTATTGCTGCATTAGAAGAGGAGGCAAAGTCATTAGGTGTGCAAAAACTCTCGCTCCATGTCTTTGCTCACAATCAAATCGCCCGTTCGCTGTACGAAAAAACAGGATTTGAAGAAACTGGGATCTATATGAGTAAACCTTTATAAAAAAGAGCTTTTTGAATTCCTAATACCACTCAAGGACGGATTCGAGAGCCCTCATTGTTCATCGGAACACGTTGTTCGGTTCGGAAAGTATAAGGATCGGAAACGGTATTTTAGGGAAGTGATTCATGATATGATAAGTGTTCTTGAAAAATTTATGGATGAACCTTGGTGGATAATTAATGATAGTATGTCGGAGTTTTTTAATGCAGAATTAAAGAAAGAAGTTCATCCAAATCACATTCTCTACGGAAAAAAGGCTGTCGCAGTTGCAAAAAGGGAAGATAACGATGATATAGTTTATTGGATAAGTGAACTAAAAAAATTCGCATTAGTTCATTTAACGTATTCCGCAGATAACACAAGCCAATATCCAAAAACACAGTTAATTACAATAGTTGAATTAGAGGAACATTGTAAAAATGTATCCGAGTTTTACTAAATATGTGTTAAAGATCAACACTAAACAGAGCCATAAAAAAAGAAGAAGTACCGTGCAGAAAGCGTACGGTACTTTTTTATGAGGACATCATGGCATCCTGAGCCGTGACTCTGTATAAATCGACTTTACACTTCACGAAAGCGCGAATGATCGCTGGAACTTGAGCTTCTGAACGAATTAACAATGAGGTCTCGTCATCACTGATCACAAGATCTGTTCCGACAGTTTGTAGGTACTGCGTGAGAACAGGTTTCACCTCATCATCAATCCATGCATGCTTGAAGGTTGCACGTATGTTTGAGGATGTGATGGTTTTCTCTTGAGGATGAGTATGTGGGGACACTAATTTTCCTTCAGAAATGAATGCAGTTTTGGTACAAATACTATTGGTAAACCTTGGGCGGTCAGCTGTTAAAAAGACGGTTTTTCCTTCATCCTTTAATGCTTCAATGACCCGCTGAATGTGGAAAATCGAATCTGCATCAATATCGGCAAAAGGCTCGTCGAGTAAAATAAATTCCGGCTGATGGGCAATGGCCTGCGCCATTCCAAGCCGCTTTTTCATACCAGGTGTGAAGGCACCGACCTTCTCCTGATGATCATGATGTAAGCCGACAAATTCGAGCAGTTCTTCATAATCACTCGTCTTCTGGCGTGTTCCGGTGATTTTTGATAAATAGGCAATATGCTCAAGAGCCGTAAGACCTTCATATAAATCCGTATATTCAGGCAGAACACCGATATGCTGCCTCACTTTTTTTAGCGAAGGCTTATTCATCACTGTAAACGTACCAGAGGTAGGGCGGGAGATTCCGGTAATAATATTGAAAAACGTCGTCTTACCAGATCCCTTTGGTCCAATGAGTCCAAAGATATCGCCTTGATTGACATCAAGATTAATATCATCTATCGCGACTTTTGTACGGTATTTTTTTGTAAGACCTTTTGTATGAAGCATCTACACATCCCTCCTTTGAAACAGCAGTGCAGTTCCAATGAGTAAGATAACGGTCAATGCCGTGTTCATTAGGACGTAGGTCAGCGGTTCACTCCAGCGCGCATAATAATAAGGCGTCATATATTGGAACCAATGAATCATTCGTTCTGAAGAAAGAACAGAAATCATACTGACGATTGGGAAAAGAAAGGAAAACAACATGCCGACAAACATTGATTTCTGCGGTGTTGGAAAGAGCATGGACAAAAATAAAGCACATGAGATACCGACACTGATAAAGGTTAAGATTTTTAACGCATCAGAGAACAGAAAACGGTGTGAAATCATCATATTCAGGACATATGTCGTCATAATACAGCTAAGCCAAAACAGCATCAGTCCAAGATATTTCCCGATGATGATGTTCAAACGGGTTGTTTTACTGACGAGAAAACGAATGGTTTTCAAATGAATTTCGCGGCTTAAAATATCATGAGACAACAAAAAAATAAGGAAAAAACCAAATAAAGAAATCACCAGTTCATTCCCAATAGAATAAGGATCCTTTGCCAGTTCCCATTGTTCCTGATGAGCAGCGATAAATGGAAGACTTGAAACAAAAGTAGATAAAATGAAAATAATAACAATTGTTAAAATAGATTTTGTGCTTTTGAAGAGCTGCTTAAACTCATTCATACAGATGGTCCACACACGCTGTACCTCCCTTCACCTTTATTATACCCCTAGAATAGAAAGACACCATATCTTGCTCTTTAACATTTGTTTAAATTTCATAAAAAGAAGACTCTTCCAGCACCAGTTGACTCATTTTTAAAAATGTTCAGAAAAATATCTTGATTTATGAAAAAACATCATGTATGATAGCTTTAATTCAAGATAATTATACAGGCAATGACGAGAGAAAGTACAATCATCAATTTTTCCACAGAGAGCTTCGGCAGCTGAAAAGAAGCAAAAATAATGATTCGAAAAATGGTCTCTGAGCCTCGTGCTGAACATATCTATGATATTAGTAGGTGACGACGAGAGTTGGTACTCGTTATCAAAACCACAGTATATGAGCCAGATTGGAGCTTTGTACTTGTAGAGGCTGTTTAGCGCGAGCAAACAGTAAATAAAGGTGGTACCACGAGACAAATACCTCGTCCTTATGATTCAAAGATAAGGATGGGGTATTTTTTATTGTCCACTTTTTTTCATACAATTGTTCAAATGTTCCACGTGAAACACCACATCCATTTTTTCAAATGAAAGGGAGATTGACATGAGTGAACATGCATTGGTTTTACAATCAGATTTCGGCATTGATGATGGAGCTGTCAGTGCGATGTACGGAGTGGCAAATACGGTCAGCAGCAGCATCCGCATTTTTGATTTAACACACAATATTCCGCAGTATGACATTTGGGAAGCTTCTTATCGTCTGCTTCAAACCGTCACATACTGGCCGGAAGAGACGGTATTCGTTTCCGTCGTTGACCCAGGTGTTGGGTCAGAGAGAAAAAGTCTTGTTGTCAAAACGACAAGCTCACACTATATCATTACCCCAGATAACGGGACACTCACGCACGTCGCGCAGGATATTGGCATTGTGGAAGCCCGTTATTTAGATGAAACCATTAACCGGCTGCCAAAGTCGGGAAAATCACATACATTCCATGGGAGAGATATTTACGCTTATACAGGGGCAAGAATTGCATCAGGTGTCATTTCTTTTGAAGAGGTTGGGCCAAAGGCGAATATTGATGATATTATCCATCTTCCAGTCGTACAGGCATATGCGGAAGAAGATGTGATCACAGGGACGATTGATATTTTAGATGTGAGATTTGGAAACCTATGGACAAACATTCATCACACGCTATTTGAACAGCTTTCAATTAATTATGGGGATGCAATAGAAGTTACCATTGCCAACGGGCCAAAAAATGTGTATAAAAATATCATGACCTATGGACGATCTTTTGCCGACTTAAAGGTAGGCGAACCACTCGTATATGTCAATTCACTAGACCATTTAGGCGTGGCGATCAATCAAGGGTCATTTGCAAAGGCTTATAACATCGGTACAGGCACAGGCTGGCGCCTTTCGATTCGCAAAGCTCCGCGCATTATATACGAATAAGAGGAGGATACATCATGGCAGGAAAACAACTTTCAACGAAAACTGTCGTTGCTATTGGAATTGGCGCAGCCGTCTTTGTGATTTTAGGACGATTTGTCTCCATTCCAACTGGAATTCCGAATACACAAATTGAAACCTCATACGCATTCCTTGCATTAATGGCCGTGCTATTTGGTCCTGTTGCAGGCGCACTGATTGGTTTTATTGGCCATCTCATTAAAGATGCAACCACATTTGGCCCTTGGTGGAGCTGGATTATTGTTTCGGGTGTGGTTGGTTTATTGATCGGCTTCATTTCTAATCGATTAAAAGTAGAAGAGGGAGACTTCGGCTGGAAGAAAATCACGCTCTTCAACGCCGTACAAGCAGGCGCACAAGCATTAGGCTGGTTTATCATTGCTCCTGTGCTCGACATTGTGATCTATGCAGAACCTGCGAACAAAGTATTTGTTCAAGGCATCGTGGCAGGGATTTCAAACATCATCACAGTTGGTGTACTAGGAACCATCATCATTGCAGCCTATGCAAAAACGAGAAGCAAAAGCGGCAGTCTATCGAAAGAAACATCATGAAGCAAGGTGGAACACATAAATGAAGAAACCGATGATTCAATTCGAACATTTCGGATTCAAGTATCGCAGTCAGGCAGAACCAACATTAAAGGATATCAACCTGACCATCTATGAAGGAGAAAAAGTTCTCATCGCAGGCCCGTCTGGATCGGGAAAAAGCACACTAGCCCATTGTATCAATGGGCTAGTTCCTGCGTCTTATAAAGGTTCTATGGAAGGAAGTCTTCACATCGGCGGGAAAAATGCAGAGAAAGAGAACATTTTCTCCCTCTCACAGCTTGTCGGAACGGTGCTTCAGGACCCTGATGGACAATTTATTGGGCTCACCGTTGGAGAAGACATTGCGTTTACGCTTGAAAATGATCAAGTCACACGTGAAGAAATGAAAACACGTGTCGAGGAAGCGGCAAAATTAACAGAGGTAGACGGCAAGCTGGCATCTTCCGTGCATGAGCTGTCAGGTGGTCAAAAACAACGTGTCGCTATCGCTGGTGTACTGGTCAACGATGTCGATATTTTACTGTTTGATGAACCACTTGCAAGCCTTGATCCCGCAACAGGTAAAGAAGTCATCGACCTCATTGACCGGCTGCAAAAACAAACGAAAAAAACCATTGTGATGGTTGAGCACCGATTAGAAGACGTCCTCTTCCGTCATGTGGACCGCATCATCGTTGTCAATGAAGGAACGATTGTAGCGGATATGACACCAGATGAATTGCTCGCCTCAAACGTATTAGAAGCGGCGTATTTGCGTGAGCCTTTATATGTAAAGGCGATGAAATACGCAGGCATTCCGGTTGCACCGGGGGATCAGATCGCTGATTTACAGCGTCTCACTCTAAACGACGAAGCAAAAGAGAAAATCGAGCAATGGATGGAAGCATCTGAGCCATCAGTAGATCAGATTGCAGCACAGGATTTACTAGAAGTGCGCGATCTGAGCTTTGATTATCCAACAAGACCAAACACGCTGAGCAACATCTCTTTTACCGTCAAAAAGGGAGAAATGATCAGCATCGCAGGAGCCAATGGAGCAGGCAAGACAACATTATCTAAGGTGCTCTGTGCGTTTGAAAAGCCAACGAAAGGCTCAATTCTTTTAAATGGTGATGACATCACAGGAGATACGATCAAACAGCGCTCCGAACGAATCGGCGTCGTCATGCAAAACCCCAATCAAATGATTTCAAAACAAATGATCTTTGATGAAGTCGCACTCGGTCTCGTTTTAAGAGGGGTAAAGGAAGACGAGATCAAAGAACGGGTGGAGCGGGTCCTGAAAGTGTGCGGGCTGTATCCATTTCGGAACTGGCCGGTCTCAGCGCTCAGCTTTGGACAGAAAAAACGCGTCACCATTGCGTCAATTCTTGTATTAGAGCCAGAAATCCTCATCCTAGATGAACCAACCGCAGGACAGGACTTTAAACATTACACAGAGATGATGACGTTTTTAGAGCAATTAAATCAGCAGGGTGTCACGATTTTCATGATCACCCATGATATGCACTTAATGCTAGAATACACAACAAGAACCATTGTCATTTCAGATGGAGAAAAAATCGCAGATGATACACCAGCCAAAGTACTGACAGATCAGCTGCTTGTCCAAAAGGCGAGCTTAAAGGAAACATCGCTGTATGAACTGGCGCTGAAAGCTGATTGGCCGAATCCAAATGAACTCGTGGATCGCTTCATTGAGGTTGACAGAAAGGAACGAATGACATGGCTGTAGACATGCTGTCCTATATCGACCGCCCGTCGCCGATTCACCGGCTGACAGGTGCAACCAAACTCATTTGCTTTATCCTCTGGTCATCCGCAGCGATGCTCACGTATGATACAGGCGTTTTAGTGTTTATGTTAGCCTCCAGTATCGTATTCTTTCAGCTATCAAACGTACGATTTCGTGATATTTCCTTCGTGGTGATCGTCCTGGCGATTTTCCTAGTGATTAATAACATCGCCATTTACATCTTTGCGCCTCAGCAAGGTGTCGCCATCTACGGAGCAAAGCATGAGCTGTTTCATATTGCCGGCTGGTACAACGTCACACTTGAACAGCTTTTCTATCAGTTGAACATTACGCTAAAATACGTGACCGTGATGCCAGCAGCGCTTTTATTTATTGTGACAACAAATCCAAGTGAATTCGCCTCATCGCTCAGCAGAATTGGGGTCAGCTACCGGATTTCCTATGCGGTAGCGATTGCCTTGCGCTATATTCCAGATATTCAGCGGGATTTTCGTACGATCGCGATTTCTCAGCAAGCAAGAGGCATTGATTTATCGAAGAATGAAAAACTGGGGAAACGAATCAAAAATGCGTTGTCTATTGTCATGCCGCTGATTTTCTCCAGCTTGGAGCGGATTGAAACGATCAGCAATGCAATGGAGCTGCGTGGTTTTGGGAAACATAAAAAGCGTACATGGTTTACGGCAAAAGACTTTCAAAAAGCAGATTATGTGGCGTTCGTATTTGTTGGTGTGGTACTGATTGTTTCGTTAGTGATTACATTTGTTAGAGGAACGAGATTTTATAATCCGTTTTTATAGAAAGAAGCCTTCACAGGAGTGGAGGCTTTTTTATTTGGTTTGTGGATAAAAGGTGTGGAAAATGGTAAAAGACTATTAACATGTGAATAAATCGGTTATATTGAACAATGAGCGAAACACTTGTGAATAACGAGACAACATATTGGAGGAATTAGAAACTTATGAACAAATCACTTTATGCTTGTGCAGAACATATAGAAACCGTACTAGACATGTACATAGATGACCATGAAACACCGCCAGAATTCAGAAAAATCGAACATACACACAGTTTATCCACAACCTGTGAATTGTGCGATGAACCTGCAATATATATAGTGGGGAACGAATGATCGGACACAAAATACACAAATTTTATCCACAATTGTTGATAACTTATATGAATAACTTGTTCTTAAGGTGGGGATGACCTGTGAATATATCAATTATCACAGTAGGAAAATTAAAAGAGAAATATTTAAAGCAAGGCATAGCCGAATACACAAAACGATTACAAGCCTATGCGAAAATCGAAATCATTGAGCTTGCGGACGAAAAAGCACCCGAGAATCTCAGCGATCAAGACATGAAAATCATCAAAGACAAAGAAGGCGAACGCATCCTAAGCAAAATCAACCCAGACGCCCACGTCATCGCCCTCGCCATCGAAGGAAAAATGAAAACTTCCGAAGAATTAGCCGATACAATAGATAAGCTGGCAACATACGGAAAAAGCAAAGTATGTTTCGTCATAGGCGGATCCCTTGGCTTAAGCGACGCTGTCATGCAGCGTGCGAATGAGAAGCTGTCGTTTTCGAGGATGACGTTCCCGCATCAGTTGATGAGGCTGATGTTGGTGGAGCAGATTTATCGTGCGTTTCGGATTGTTCGGGGGGAGCCTTATCATAAATAGGTGGTGAAGTTTTTTGGGAAAAGAATTTATTTACTAATAGGAACGGAATAATGACGTAAAAAGAAACCTCGCAATTCGACTTTGGAAATCAAAGGAGAAGATAACGTAGGAGTTTGTCAAAGAATATTAATATTAAAGAAAGGAGAGGAAAGGCATGGTGAAAGAAGGATATAGAGGTGTAGAGTATTACAAAGGACCAGATTTAGCGAAAGGATATATGCTAGATAAGGCTAAAGAAGTTTATGAAGAGTTGGCGATTGAGCATGTAATAGAGAATATAAATGAAGCTATAGAATTATATAATATCATCAAGTATGTTAAGGACGAGACGTTTCTATTATATCTTGGTGAAGATAAAGAGGAATGGATTAAAGCAAAAAGTAGCATAGCTAACTCGTTAGTAGGTAAATATATTAATCAGCATTCAGACATCTTAGCCGAATATGAAGAGGTAGATTTCAGATATAAGGAAACCTTTTGGGAAATAGTAGAGAAAAGAAAGTTGAATGAAATTACAGAAAGCAGATTTAAGATGTTTCTTGATGAACTTGATGTATTTGCATGGCAAATATTTAAGCTACATAAACTTGTGATGAAATATGATGTGGTATTAAGAGAATACATGCTTAATAATTCAGAAGGTAGTACAGATTTACTTTTGGATAAATTTTTATTGGAAAAAAGGAACGAACGACAGGAATCTTATTTGCCACAATCATTAACTATAGAAGATAAAGAGAAGATTATTAGCACCTATCTAGATTTAGACGAGCCTAATTTAAATTACACTAGGCTTCTTAGTAATGTACAGAATACGAAAGAGTTTGCTTTGGATACTAGAGTTAAATTGAAAGCAAAAAGAGTAAGTGAGAGACTTGAGAGTGAACTCTTTAAAGATGTTAGTGGGATGGGAACGGATATAGTAGTTGAGTTCAAAGAAAATGTAGAGGGTACTGTGAAGCAGCATTACTCATTAAATAAAGTAGGAACAGAGGTTGATAAAGAATGGTTAGAATCTAATCTTGATAATCCAACATTATTGAACAACTTTATATACATATTCGAGTTCGTAAATAAAGATATGATTTCTAAATTCCCGTATAATTACATATATGCAAATGTCTTTGATAGATTTGGTTTTGCTCATGAAAAAGAATACAAAACTGGTACAGAATTCTTAATAAGAGAATCTTTATCCTTAGTACAAATGCAACTATATTATTCATTCTTAAAGAGTAAAAACAAAGATTTAGAAGTAATAATTGAATGGTTCTTTAATGTTTATCTAAAAGAGGAATTCTATATTGAAGACTTCAACATTAAGCTACCGCCTATAGATAATCCAAATTTTGAAAAGTGCAAATCTATATTTCCAACTATTGAAAGTATAATCAAGAAGTATAAGTTTTATTTAGAGGATGGTTACATTGATGAAGAGCTTATACAAATGGAAAGTAAGCCTTTGCTATTTTCTGAATGCCCAAGCATGACAAATAACAGATACGTTTATATAGCGCCAAATAATGATGAGGCTATAATATTGAGAAATATTATGTTCTCTGACCAAAGTAACCTTACTTATTTCCCGAATTATGGTGATATTCAATACAATACGCTTAATGAAAGGTTGACTACTGATAAGCTGTATTTAAATGACATAGAGGATTATCAAAAATCGTCCTTAGATTGGCTTATTGAACATAATTATGTAACTATAAACGACGATAATGAAATAGTCTTGGTCAATAGTAATCGAACACTTATATATTATTATATCCATATAAACGGTGTAGTTGTGACTAGTAAGTTATCTAATGCTTTAAAGCAAGAAGTTGATAAGTTATTAAATGAAAGTGCTTTGGTTTCTGAAAATACATTATTAACAAGGCAAGAATCTGATTATATAGATTACTACTTAAATAAGAAAAATTTTATCAATGGATATGATTTAAGGAACAAGTATTTACATGGTACATCTTCTAGCTATGAGAATGAAAATGAGCATTATGTAAATTATCTGCATGCTCTTAGATTATTAATAACAATTATGATAAAGATAAATGATGATCTTTGCACAGCGCAGGTTGAGGGTGATTAATTTGAAAACAAGAAGAAGAAAGAAGATCATAAATTAATTGATTTAACTTCTCGATAGCTTCTGGATACGTTCCTTATGAATTAACGAATCATTCTATAACGATCCATCCATCTATCGTCAAACTGTCATGAAATCTCTTTTCCGTATTGTGGAGAGTTCGTCTTCGTCTAGTCTACATATTCGAAAAGCTTTTAAGATTAGCCCTGACAAGGAAGCAAAGTCATAAATTAGTTAAACAATCGTAAATATCGGTAGAAATATCCTTACTTTGATAAGTCACGGTGAGATAAAATATCTTTTTTTGAGGTGAGGAATCATATGGGTAATTTACCCAGTAGAGAGCATTTGGAAAAACAAATAAGAGAATATAAAGAAATCTTAGAAAAACTGCATAGGCAACAAGAACAATCTGAACAAGAACAGTTTGAATATCTGGAGGAACACTATCCTAATGAATACGAGGATACAATAAATAAATTAGATAATTTGGAATTAAAATTAAGGGAAATTGATTATTCTGATGAAAAAGTGTTTAGACATAGGGAATTTAATAAATTGAATTATGTAGAAGGGCATGTTATTCGTGACAGTGAAAGCAAAGATGACTTTTTGTCAAGAACACAATATGCTCAAGAACTTAGTAAACTTATTTCTAATAAAAAAACATTGAGCCCATTGACTCTAGGGATTTACGGTCCTTGGGGAGAAGGAAAATCATCTTTTCTAGAACTAATTAAAATAGAATTAGAGAAAATTAATTTAAATATTAGAGAAGATAAAATTGTTAAGAACAAATACAATAAAACGCATGTAGTAAGGTTCGACGCTTCGGAATACAACGACCAAAACAAAATATGGTTTTCATTGCTCAGTCAAATATTTGCTAAATATGAGAAAGAGGGAGGGATTTTAGCTAAAATAAAATTTAGTTTTGGAATGGTGAAGAAATCTTTCAAGGATAATTTATTTAAATATGTTATAAACTTTACCTTGTTAGGGTTATTCATAGCATGGATTTTAATATATTCTAAAGATAAATCATTAGTAGAAGTAGTAACTAAGAATCCCCTATATACCAATATCTTTGGTTTGGTTTCAACCATGGCAGTAACTTTTAATATAGTCAAACCAATGTTCAAAAAAATTAAATCCTTAACTAAACCAATGTCTGTAAAAATAATTTCACAATTTAAATACCCTAAGTATAGAGAACTTTTAGGTACTAGAGAAAAAGTTAAAGAAAGTTTAGAAGTTTTAATTGATGTTTGGACAAAAAAAAACAATGATAAGATAGTAATAATGGTTGATGAACTAGACAGATGTTCAGAGAAAACTATAGTTGAATTTTTTGAAGCTCTACAACTGTTCTTGCCTATAAAATCTATAGTGCACGTGATTTCTATAAATGAAGAAGCAGTTTGTTTTGCATTAGCAAATAATAACCAACACTTCTTTGAAGAAGAAATAGTTTCTAATAGCAAGAAATTAAGTTTCGGTAAAAAGTATTTGGAAAAATATATTACTATCCCATATCATCTTCCATACGAAAATAATTACAAAAATTATATAAAAAACCTCTTAGTTAATGAATCTGATAATACAGATTTAGATGTTTTTAACGTAAAGGAGAAGTCATTATTAACTAAATTTATTATTGAAAGAGAAAAACAGAAACATATTACACCAAGAGAAATCAAAAAAATAATAAATCTATTATTGTTATCTAAGGAACGAATAATAAATATTTACAAAGCTAAGGAAATAGATACTCCTTTAAAGTTTGAAGAGTATATGAGCTGGTTTTTATTGAAATATTTTTATCCTGATATTGCAGAAAAGATAATAGATTATTTGGCTAGAGTTTATAAACATAATAAATACAAAACATTTGATATGATTGAATCTCAATTAAGTGTTAGCCAGGACTTTAAAGAATTGGTGGACTTCGAAAAAGCGAAAGCCTTGTTTAAATATTTAAAAGGAATAAGAATTGAGTATATTATTAGGTCAAATAATATTTCAGAGCACCTTATCTTAAAAAAGGGAATATGAAAAGGGCCTTCGTCTGTGGACTGTAAGTTTTGAATCAAATTTTCTCCTTTCTTTGAAAACATTTGTCTATGTGATGTGCCGGTTGTATGTTGAATATCTAGCGATCATTCAAAAAATGAATAAGAATAAAAGTCACAACTAAAAATATAGATACATCCTGATGATGAAATGAATCTAAGATTTTTAACTAAAGCTCTTAATTAAATAATCTAAGAGCTTTTTGATGTTGAGATTTCATATAACTAACAGCCCTTTTTGCTAAAGAAAATCTATATAAAGTAATATACATCATTTAAAATACCCAAATTATTCCGATATATGGTGTATAAGGATAATAGAGGGGTGTAGTATGAATGGCAATTACATTACCAGAAAGTATTAAAAGTACTGCTACTGCAGGAGAACGAATTTTATTTCGAACATTAAAGGAATATCTACCCGAGGAGTATATTGTTCATTATGAACCTAATATCAATGGGTTTAGACCAGACTTTGTGATAATCGGTCCTGATTTAGGAGTATTAGTTCTAGAAGTAAAAGATTACACCCAAAATACAATAAGAGAGCTAAACGACAATACCTGGAGCATTTTAGATTCGTCTGGTGATTTACATAGAGTGAAGAGTCCTTTAGTTCAATCAAGAGAGTATGCTTTTAAAATAAAAGATATGCTTGAGAAAGACATCGATTTAATCAATACAGAAGGGAAATATCAGTTTAAATTAAAGTTTCCTTATGGTTATGGCGTCGTCTTTACTCGGCTTCATGAAGAACAACTTTTAAAAAATAAAGTATATGAGGTTATTGATCCACATTTTATTTTATCGCGTGATCAGATTGATCCGGATAATGACCATTTTGATCCTGAGATCTTAATAGAAAAATTGTTTGATATGTTTCATGTGCCTTTCAAGTTAAATACTCCACTATCATCTGATGAATTAGAAAGGATTCGTTATCATCTATACAAAGAAATACGCGTTGGAGCAGATGTTGAACCAGTCCCATACCAAGAAAAACTGTTATTATCTTTTCGAAACATCAAAACGATGGATCTGCATCAAGAAAACTTGGCTAAACAGATTGGTGATAAACATCGGCTAATTAGAGGAGTAGCAGGAAGCGGTAAAACTTTAATCTTAGCGACCCGAGCAAAAATGTTAGCAGAACAACATCCGAATTGGAAGATATTAATACTCTGTTACAATGTAGCTTTGAAACAAAATATTAAACAAATGATTCATTCTAAACTTACAGAACCAGATGATTTTCTGACATCCGATCATAGAAAAACACCAAATTTAAATAATATACAAATATTAAATTTTCATCACTGGATTAAAAAAGAGCATGGTATTTCAGAACTTGAAATAGATGATTACATTGAAAAGATAGAAAATGATGCTTTAACTCCTGTAAAGTATGATGCCATTTTAATTGATGAAGGGCAGGACTTTGAAGGGAGCTGGCTGCATCTCATCAGCTTATGCTTAGATCAAGAGACGCAATCTTTACTTTTAGTAGAAGATAGAGCGCAAGATATCTATCGGAAAAGTAGAAGCTATGTGAAAGATACGGGGCTTGATTTTAGAGGTAGATCTAGAATCTTAAATATAAATTATCGTAATACGTCACAAATTGTGGATTTTGGATGGAAATTTTACGATAGCCATAGAGCTTTAGATCTTAAATTAAAACAAGAACAGACAGAGACAATCGAAATCATCCCTCCAAAAAAGACGAAACGTAAAGGGCCAGAGGTAGAGCTTTTAAGATGTAATACCTTTAAAGAAGAAATAGAGGAGATTACTAAACAAATAGTGGATCAACATATTGAAAAGAACATACCATACTCTGAAATGGCCATTTTATATCGTATAAAGGGATACAATAACCATTATATATCAGCGATTCAATCGGAATTTCAAACAAAGAATATTCCTTACAATTGGATAACTGAAAATGGTGCAACCAAACATAAGTTCAATCCAGAGGAAGAGACTGTAAAAATATGTTCTCTCGATAGTAGTAAAGGTCTTGACTTCCACTCAGTTTTTATTGTGAAAGCTGATTTAATGCCATTAAAGTATGAAGAGGATCAAGAAAAAGAAGTGTCTTTAATGTATATAGGAATGACTCGTGCTAAAGAGTATTTATCAATATCTTATTCAGGTGTTTCATCGTTTACTCAGTATTTTGAGGATGCAAAGCAAAAAGAGCCGACATTAAATCAATAATTTTTAATTAGAAAAGGTACGGGAATTTATTCAATTCCCATACCTTTTTTCATGTAAGAAGAAAAGAAGACGCTCTGTAATAAATATCGTATTATATATAATGGAAACTTAGTTCAAAAAACTATTATAGCAGATATTGGGGACGATCCCATATTTAATCTACAATTACTGAAAGGAGACTTCCATGAGTTTTAAAGCTGACTTTAAACGTGAAATGCGTAACGTAATAAAAGACGTAGAAAAAGAAATAAATAAAACGTGGAAAATTGATTATAAAGGGCATTCTATAGAAATTATAAACCAAATAAAAGAAGAGAAACTAATAATTGATGGTATGACAATTGATAAAAAACAACGAAAAAGTGTATTGTCTCATATAATTCCATATTCAAAATTGTCAGGGATATTGGAACTTCAAGATGGTACAAAACACAAAGTGTCCGTTAAACTTGGCGGTTATGTACGATTTCGTTGTATTGTGAAAATAGATCGTGAAACGGTTTTAGATGAATCAATTAAGTTAGATTTTCTACCTTGGGATCATAAAGAGAAGATCGTTCCCTTTATTCAACAACAAATTCGAACAAATCATAAAATAGTAGACGATCGTTTACCCGATGAATACTATTTATTTGACGAAAATGAACCTCGATTGTCTCCAGGTTTATCCGACCATTTTGCAGATGAAAGACCTGCCCCTTATTATGTGAAGAAACTATTGAAGGTTTTTGAAAAACAACTGAATCATCCTACAAATGAAACAAGAAAAAAAACATATGAAAAAATCATTTCTGACAATATGGCGAGCTGCAGTAGTGAATTAATTGAACGATTTCAACAAACACAATGGGATGAGTCTCTTGTACAGCAAGAAGCGTTATGGCTTCTTGAACATGCAGCTCATCGGGAGGTCGTCAAATTTGCGATCACGATATTGGGATGTACGAACTGCGAAAAATATAAAGAGCTCTTATTCGCGATAGGTATGCATGAAGAATTTACTTCGTATGTCGTATGTGCATTGAAGAAAGGCACAATTCAAGGAAACGAACATGTTTGGCGTCTTGCAAAGTCCGTCGATGGATGGGGAAAGATTTCGGCTGTTGAGCAATTAGAAGCATCGACGCCAGAAATAAAACGATGGTTGCTAACAAAGGGCTGCGAAAATACAATCATGAATGAATACTTAGCCTATACTTGCGCTCTTAATGGTGATCTAGAAACCGCTTTATCAGAAGAGGAAATTTCCAAAGAATTATATGATGGAGCGAGCCTCATCATTCAAGCATTATTAGAAGATGAGATTTCTATCTACGGCATTGAAGAGTATCCAAATGCAAGCTCAGTTCTTTGCCGTTTTATTCACCATGCTCATAAGCACTGCCAAACAACTGAGGACATTTATCCAATTTTGAAAATAAATGAGATTTTAAATGATGATCAAGAGATTTGGGAAGACCGATTGAATGATTCATGGACACAGGACGAATATGAGGCTGTCCAGGAAGCGGTTCAACCGTTTATCAATGACAGTAGATGGCCAAAGCTTGCAATCGATACGTTACAACAGGGTTTTAGCTCTCAAGCACTTAAAATCGCTCTCTTTTATCGTTTAGATGTGATTGAGATTCTATTTGCTTTACTTGAGAAAGACCCGGCAAATAGTGAAATATACTTTGCTGTGATGGACACAAATCATCATCAACATATTAAAGAGCTTTGCACATTTGCAGAAACACATTTATCGTTATCAAACCTCTCAGATGATGAAGTGGCTTGTTTACAATATATTGTGCAAGATTTATATGAACACGAAGGTGTAGGATTACCGTTGATTCAAGCTGCACTTAGATCAGATGATGGAAATTTACAGTATCATGCTTTAAGTGTATTAAAAGAATGGTCTCCTTTGTATTCGCAGCAAGCGGCCACAAGGGAATTGATTGAACATATTTCCATGAAGACGAAAGATAAAGAAGATCGAAAATTAGCCAAACATTTGTTAAAGAAATAATATTTGATTAAGTAGCGCATAACAATTCAACGGGAATAAAATCTAAATATATCAGAAAGCAGGCACACCATGCACAAAGTCAAAAAAATAGACCAAACCTTCTCCTACATCACACCAATATCACGAACCGACCGCCCCATCCTAGGTATGGTCGTAGGCAATAACAAAACCTTAATGATCGATGCCGGTAATTCAGAAGATCATGCGAACTATTTCATCCAAAAAACTTTAAAGCACAAGAACGCCACGCCCGATCTTGTTGTCCTCACGCATTGGCATCGGGGTCATATTTTTGGTCTGCCTGCGCTGCCTGATACGATTTCAATTGCTTCTGCAAAGACAAGAAAGGAAATGGAGAAGCTTCTGCCGTTTTCTTAATTGATGAGCGGGTGAGGGAAGGAACGGAGATTGAGTTCTGCGCGAAGACGATAAAAGAAGAATATCAGGATCATCGAGATATTCAGGTGGTTTTACCGGATGTGCCGTTTGATTAGCGGATGGAGATTGATCTTGGCGGGGTTACTTGTGTCATGCAACATGTTGGAGGCGATCACGCTATCCAACATAAAATAATATTTTAAGAATCTTGGTAGATAATAACCTCATTTAAAGGCATCACGGTGAGCCTTATCATAAGTTAATGAGGGGTGAGAAGGCCAAATTTAGCTGTACAAGCAGCAAAAAAGTACTCTAATCCTTTTTCCATCAAACATCTCCATTGCACCAGAATAGAAGATATAATCCCCCGTAAAAAACCACGCTTAAGCCTAAAGCGGCGAGAAATTACCTA
Source organism: Bacillus sp. ABR (assembly GCF_056172715.1). Taxonomy (NCBI): domain Bacteria; kingdom Bacillati; phylum Bacillota; class Bacilli; order Caryophanales; family Bacillaceae; genus Bacillus; species Bacillus sp. ABR. The sequence goes on from NZ_JAOYSL010000001.1 coordinate 93,337, forward strand.
GGAAAATAGAAAGTTGTAAGGGATCTCAAACAACACATGTTGACATATCGTTATTTATCGATATAATGGGGTGTATGGAGCCAATAGAAGTTTTCAAAGCCTTATCCAATGAATCAAGACTGCAAATTTTACAATGGTTAAAGGAACCTGATCGTCATTTTACACCCCATGAAGGGATTGATATGAATACTACAGGGGTATGTGTTAGTCAAATAACAGATAAATTGAAAATGACGCAATCAACAGCATCTCAATACCTTTCAATTTTACTTCGAGCTGGATTAATCACGACAGAGCGTATAGGTAAATACACGTATTATAAAAGAGATGAAAATGCCATAAAACAAATTGCTGAGATTCTAGAAAAAAATATTTAATAAATGAACTGAATTCATACATCAGAATTCAGTTTCATTTATTAAATACAAATCGACTTATCGTAATATGTTTTTTTGTCCATACATATTAACAATTCTAGATATGTGAATTTATTATATATAAGGAGTGATCTATATTGTCAAACACTGTAAAGATTTACATTTTAGCTATTGTCAGTTTTTTAGTTGGTACATCAGAGTATATCATCTCTGGCATTTTGGATAATATTTCTGAATCATTAGGGATTACGATAGCTGCAGCTGGCCAGTTAATTACGATTTTTTCTCTTGTGTATGCCATCTTCACCCCAGTATTAATGGCTTTAACATCGGGAATGAATAAACGCAAGTTAATGTTATTTTCACTTAGCGTTTTTATTCTAGGTAATATTCTTGCATTCGTCCTCCCTGGGTATCAATTATTTATTGTGTCAAGAATTATTATGGCTCTTGGAGCGGGGATGGTCGTAGTTACTGCATTAACAATTGCTGAAAAAATTGCACCAAAAGGTAAGCAAGGTACCGCTATTGCTACAGTAGTAATGGGATTTACAGCATCATTGATCATTGGAGTCCCACTGGGCAGAATGACTAGTGATTTCTTCGGTTGGAAAGCTGTATTTGGAGGAATAGCCTTACTCGGATTATTAGCCATGGTGATCATTTCTCTTACGATTCCAAAAATCCAAGGGGATAAACCTGTACCTTTAATTCAACAACTCGCTCTTTTTAAAAAACCAAAAGTAGTGTTAGGATTAGCCATCACCTTTTTCTGGCTAGGTGGTTATTCAATTGCCTACACCTATCTATCCCCTTACCTTTTAAATATATCGGGTGTAAGCAGCAAATTGCTGAGTGGAGTTCTCCTTGTATTCGGGATTGCTAGTCTAGTTGGGTCAAAGTTTGGTGGATTTAGTACCGATCGATGGGGTGTGAATTTTACTCTGATTAGTGGAATGGCATTACATGTCATCATGCTCATATTGCTCTCACTAGTTACGCATTCTTATGTTGGAGTATTACTCATTTTAATATTATGGTCATTTGCTGCATGGTCTTCTGGCCCGACTCAACAATATCACTTAGCTACAATGGAGCCAGAGTCATCAGGTATACTATTGGGTCTCAATCAGTCAATGATGCAATTAGCGATGGCTGCAGGTGCAGCTATTGGAGGTATCTTTGTAGAGAGGGTTTCTCTATCTTCCGTTACTTGGGCAGGTGCTTTAGGCGTTGCAATCGCGATCATTGTAACAATATTGGCTTCGCGTGCTACTTCGAGTAATGAAATTCGATATACTTAAACAGTAGAACGATGGGAAAAAACGTGATTCAATTTAAAAAATAATGACAGAAAGTAGGAAGCACCTTTGCACTCAATTAAAAAAATAGGTCAGAGTTTTTGGTACATCACACCAGTATCACTTACCGACCGCCCCATCCTAGGCATGGTCGTAGGCAATAACAAAACATTAATGATCGATGCAGGCAATTCAGAAGATCATGCGAACTATTTTATCCAGAAAACTTTTAAACACGAGAACGCCAAGCCAGATATGGTTGTCCTCACGCATTGGCATTGGGATCATATTTTTGGTCTGCCAGCGCTGCCTGGTTCGGTTTCGATTGCTTCTGCAAAGACCAGAAAGGAAATGGAGAAGCTTCTTCCGTTTTCGTGGTCTGATGAGGCAATCGATGAGCGGGTGAGGGAAGGAACGGAGATTGAGTTTTGCGCGAAGGCTATTAAAGAAGAATATCAAGATCATCGAGATATTCAGGTAGTTTTACCGGATGTGACGTTTGATCGTCGGATGGAGATTGATCTTGGCGGGGTCACTTGCATCGTGCAACATGTTGGAGGCGATCATGCGGCAGATTCCGTGATCGTGTATGTGAAAGAAGAGAAAATTCTTTTTCTTGGTGATTGCATTTATCCGAAAATGTATGCCGAAAAAGTTCATTATACGGTGAAAGAAACGTTGCGTCTTTTAGATGAGTTAGAAGCTTTTGATGCCGATACGTATATTCCTTCACACCAAAGACCGTGGACAAAAGAGGAGTTTCGTCAAGAAACAGATAAACTTAGGATGATGGCGAAATTCACTGATCTATGTGGTGGAGATAAGCAAAAAATCACGAAAGAATATCAACATTACGTGAACAGAGATCTGAAAGAAGATGAATTAGAAACCATTGCTTACTTTGTAAATGGGTATTAAATAAACACTAAAAAAAGTCTCATTTGAGTGATTTCCCTCAAACGAGACTTTTTTTGCATCACGGATTGTGACAGACTTATTTTTAGCATTGATCATAAAAACAATCCCCAAGTAGGCTTGAGTTTTCCTTATTAGGAGGTAAAAAACAGATGGACAAAATAACTGACCCATACGACACTTTCAAAACCAAAATATCCAAATGTCCAATCGAACAAAATCATTGGCAAGCCTTCAAAGATGGAACAACGATTAAACAATTAAAAGCGGGTACATGCATGGTCAAGGCTGGCGATCCTGTGAAACACGCTTATTTCTGCATAACGGGGCTCTTCCGTCTCTTCTATTTGTTACCGGATGGAAGGGAGTACAACGTGGCTTTTACGTTGGAAGATGATTTTGCTACTTCTTATGCAAGTATGATCAACGGGCAGCCTTCTCCTTATTCGATTGAAGCGATGGAGGATTCGATCGTGATTGAAATTCCGTATGATCTGCTTCAAATGTTGATGGATAGAAGTCATATGTGGGAGCGGTTTGTTCGGGTTAGTGTAGAGAGGCTGTATACGAGAAAGGAAGAGCGTGAGAGGGAACTGCTATACTTGCCGGCAATTGAGCGATATCAGGCGTTTTTATTGAAATATCCCTGGTTACATCAACGTATCGCTCAATATCATATTGCCTCATATATTGGTATTTCTCCGGTTTCGTTGAGCAGGCTGCTCCATCCTGCTGAACATTAACCTATGTTAATGCACATTCTCTAGATCTGACGTACAATCATCACATCATAGAAGAATCAGGGGGTATGATGATGAAATATATGATGGTTGTTTTATTAGAGTTCTATCCATCTTGGCTTGCTTTACCACGAGAGGAGCGCAGAACCCATGCGGCTTCGCTGCAAGAGTTGATGCAGAAATATGAGGAACATGTGACGGTGCGCTTTTTTGATGCTGAAGCTCTTCCAGGTAAGGATTACACAGATTTTGTTATATGTGAAACGGAAGACCTGAAGTTCTATCATTTTATGTGGGAAGAGATTAGGGATTCTATTCCTTACACAAGTGGTTATGTCAAAATTAAAGAAGTCATCATGGGAATGGAAAATGCTTTTCAAACATATGAAAAAGAGTCTCTGAAAATGGATCAGTAATCGAAAACCACCTGATAGCAGGTGGTTTTTTGTACATTCTATTTTTTGGTATAATCAGAGGTAATGTAAGAACGGAATTTTTGAACTGAATCGGAGGTACATATGAAACAGCTTTATATGAAACAAAAAATATTTAGTCTGAGCGGCAGGTTTACGGTAAAGGATCAGCAGGAGGACGATGTGTATGTGGTCGAAGGCAGCTTTATGAAGATGCCAAAGACGTTTACCATTTTGAATACAGAACGAGATGAAATCGCTGTGATTACGAAGAAAATGTTTACCTTTTTACCGAAGTTTTTAGTAGAAGTTGATGGTCAAGAGGTATTGACGATTAAAAAAGAGTTTACGTTTTTTAAAGCAAAATATTCAATTGATGCTGCTGGGATTGAAGTACAAGGTAACTGGTGGGATATGAATTTCCAGGTGCTCCAGAACGGCGAAGTGATCGGTCAGGTGAAGAAGGAATGGTTTACTTGGGGTGACAGCTATAAGGTTGATATTTTGAAAGAAGAAATGGAGCCTGTGATGATTGCGCTCGTTGTTGCGATTGATTGTGTGAAAGCTGATGAAGCAGCGTCTAGGTCTTCGTCGTCGGCCACGACGAATTAATAAGTGAGGTGAGCACACTGATCACATTCCAATACAAAGTATTTCTAACAGTCGTCGAATGCGGCAGTTTTACAAAAGCCGGGGAGAAGCTTGGGCTGACGCAGTCTGGGGTGAGTCATAATATTGCAAAGCTTGAGTCGGAACTCGGGATTGTGCTGCTTCGACGGAATCGAAACGGGCTGTCGTTGACAGACGCAGGTGAGCGGGTGATGCCTCATATCCGGCAAATCTTGCATCATGCGGCATTGCTTGAGCAGGAGGCGGCGCTAATTCAAGGGATGGAAGTGGGGAGCATCAAGATTGGGACATTTCCTAGTTTTTCTTCAAATGTTCTACCACGCCTTATTCACCGTTTTACGCAATGCTATCCGCATATCAAGCTGGAGTTATATGAAGGCGGTTATGAGGAGATTGAGGAATGGATCGCTTCAGGCACGGTTGATGTTGGTTTTTTAACGCAGTCATCGAGGGAATTCGAGACCATTCCACTTTTTCAAGATGAATTGGTGGTGCTCATACAAGAGAATCATCGCTTTCATACGAAGAATGTGATCGAAGTTGATTCATTACATGATGAAGCCTTTATCATGCCGAAAGCGGGCTGCGACATACTCGTCAAGAAGCTGTTAAAAGAAAGAGGCGGCGTGAAGCCTCATGTTTTGTTTGAAATTGAAGACAACAATACGCTCATTTCTATGGTGCAAGAAGGGCTTGGGGTCACGATTATTCCAAAATTAGTGTTACCGCCGCACATACCTCATACGAAAATCATTCCACTGGAGACGAGCGTCTTTCGTGAGGTCAACTTGGCGCTCAAATCGTTCAAAGCAGCTTCCCCATCGACCAAGAGGTGGATCGAAACGGTCAAAAATCATTTTAAATAGAATCAGCTTGAACAGGAAGTCCCCATTCAAGCTGGTGTTTTATAAAGACAACACGCCGCGGATCGTGATGACAGCTGCGCCTGCCACTTTGATCACCGGCTTTGATTCATTTGGAATGACTGTGATACGAAGCAAGCCAGGTCTGCCGATGGCATCGCCTTGGGCAATGTTCAGGTGAGTGATTTCTTGCTGAGAAATGATGCCCTCCAAATAAAGATATCCAGCCAATGCCCCGTTTGCTGCCCCCGTCACAGGATCTTCGGGTATACCAATCCCAGGTGCAAAATCTCTCGTATAAAGATCGCATTCTTTTGAGGTGTGGAACGTATAAAGGTGGGTTGTCGAGATGACATGCTCTTTATTCATTCTAGCTAAAGCCGCTAAGTTTGGTGCTGCTTGATCAATGTCCTGTTGGTCCTTCATCGGAACAAGCAGATGCCAGTTACCGGTGTTTGCTAATTTGATAGGAAAGGATGGATCAATGCGGTCAATGCTCACACCAAGCATGTCACTAAGCTCTTCTAAATCAATGACAAAATCTCGCGTCTTCGGTGTCACCTGAGTCATTTCCACATCAACGACCTTGCCATTTTCTTCGTGCCATACGACAGGAACCTTGCCGATCTTTGTTTCTAACACGACCCCTGGTCTCTCTTTAGCCAGCCCTAGCTCCGTCGCCAGAAGCCAAGTCAATCCAACAGTCGCATGCCCGCAAAAATTGACCTCTTCCGTCGGCGTGAAGTATTTGACCCGATAATCGGCTTCCTTATCATGGGCAGGTAGCAAGAAGACGGATTCCGGTAAATTCAACTCCTTGGCGATGCTCTGCATGTCATCTTCTGTTAAAAACTCACCATCCAACACCACCCCAGCGGCATTTCCTCCAAATTTCTCAGTTGTAAACGCATCAACATGATACACTCTAATGTCTCTCATCTGACGAACCCTCCTATACATTTTTGTTACGTTTATCATAAGTTTGTTTGATGTATTCGTAAAATGAATCTTTTTGATGGTTTAAATCGGAAGTGTTCATGTAATAGAGGAAGTTTTCGCAGAATAATAGTTTGAATAAAGTATAATGAAAGAAAAAATGAAGTGAGGGATGCGACATAGATCTGGGTGGATACATCAATATCGGACTCGTTTTTTATGAGACCATTCATATACCAAATACTTTTCGTCAATTGATTGATTATCTAGCTCAAAAAGACATGTCTATTACGAAAGTAAAGTCTAGTCAGGACCCTGACGGAGAAAGATGGATTGAACACGTTGTTAAAGAGAATATCATCAAAGATGATGACTTTTCAGGTTATTATATAGAATTTGAATTGTCGGGGTCGAAGCTAAATGATATGACCATTAACATACAAAAAGAAGCAGGTTATGTAGGGTTCGTTATCTGTTTAAAGTGGACAGAGGTCGTTTCTCATGATGTCATTCATCTTCAGCAGGAAATCATACGCTGTCTTGTGGATCTTTATCATACGATAACGTTTGAATATGCGTTCATTGGACATGAAATTGAAGTCGAGATTCATCCAGATAAGTTTGAAAAGTGCCTGCAAGACCAGCATACTTTTCCAGTTGCTCTAATTGGGAAAGGAAATCACATAGATATTTATTATGGTGATGTGGCGATTGATGATCTTTCTTCTCAAAAAAGAAGGATAGAATGTTTAAAGGTTAAAAGCTAATAGTAAAAAAGCCTCCTGATACTCTCAGGAGGCTTTTTCCGTCCGTCACCCATAATAATTATTCGCTTGAATAAAAAATTGGGATTGTGTGTAGTTATATGTGATTTTCGAAAAGTCGAAGGGCTGGCCGTTTGTGAGGTGAAAGACCGTCTCGACGCGGAGAGCGGGATCGTCTTGTTTGAGGCCGAGGTGCGTCGCTTCGGTTTCATTCAATTTGCCTACTTGTAAGTACATATCGGAGAAACCGACTTTGAGCCCCAAACCTTCACTGACGAATTTAAAAACAGAATCGGCGGCAATTTCTGTGTTGAGATAAGGAATAATCGTTTTTCGGTAATAGGATTCTTCTAAACATAAGGTTTGTCCGTTGATGTAACGAATGCGTTTAAGGTAAAAAACATCTTCATCTTGTTCAATGTTCAAATTAAGTGCAGCTTCTTCGGACGGCTTGATGGTGTCTAGCATTAAAACCTCTGATGTCAGTTGAAATTCCTCTAAATCTTTTTTAAACCCTTGGTTGGATAAAAGGCTAATGTAGCCCTTGCGCCGGTGTCTTCGAACAAAGATGCCGCTGCCCCTCACTTGATAGATAATTCCTTTTTTTTCGAGTAATTCTAACGATTTGATAATGGTACTTTTGCTCACAGCAAATTGGCTCATGAGTGTTTCGAGTACAGGGAGCTTATCCCCTTGTTGCATCTCATGGGTGACAATATATTTTTCAATATCGCTCGCAATTTGTTGATACTTTAACATGGCTATTCCTCTTTGTTTTCACGATTTATTGTCTTTGTATTATAGCACATACCAAATTTCCTTTGATATGCTATTTAAAATTATATATGTATTGATAAATTGTACCGGTATAATTATAATGTACATATACTAGTAGTGATAAAGGGGGGTTTTATATGTCAAAAGTGAGGGACTATCAAAAGCTTGCAGAAGACATCTTAGAGGCAGTTGGCGGAGAAGAAAATGTGGTGAGTGCTACAAGATGCGCCACGCGGCTGCGTTTGGTCTTGAAACGTTCGAATCCAAAGGCAAAGGAAGCAGTCAATGCGATGCCTGGCGTCATTACCGTGGTGGAAAATGGCGGTCAATTTCAGGTCGTTATCGGTCAGCATGTTGGTGAGGTATATGAGCATTTTTCAAGCCTTGTTCAGCTGCAGCCGTCTGATGATGATCAGCCAAATGAAAACAAGGGAACGGTGCTGAACCGTGTCATCGCGACCATGTCTGCTGTGTTTGCGCCATTTGTGTATATTTTGGCAGCAGCAGGTATTTTACAAGGTGCACTTATCCTCATTAATTTATTATTTCCAAGCTTCTCGAAAACGGGAACGTATGAAGTCTTTAGCTTTATTTCATGGGCGCCGTTTACGTTCTTGCCTATCTTTATCGCCATCACAGCAGCCAAGCATTTTAAAACGAATATGTATATCGCCGTAGCGTGTACAGCAGCGCTTGTCAGTCCAGCTTGGACGGAGATTGCTGGACGCGTGGCATCAGGGGAAGGCGTTACCTTTTTAGGCATAGCGTTATCTGAAACAGTTTATACGTCATCTGTTTTGCCGCCGCTATTCTTGGTATGGATTCTTTCATATGTAGAGAGATTTTTAAACAAACGCATTCACGAGGTGGTCAAACCGTTATTTGTCCCATTTATCTGCATGGTTGTCATGGTTCCGTTAACGATTCTATTAATTGGTCCTCTTTCGACAGCCGGTGCAAATGGGATTGCAAACGGATACAATGTCTTAGCGGAAAATGTCCCAGCTTTAGCAGGTGCTATTATCGGAGGATTCTGGCAAGTGCTTGTCATTTTCGGTGTTCATTGGGGCATCACACCAATGGTGCTCGCCAACTTTGAACAATATGGACGTGACTCCTTCCAGGCATATCAAACCATCGCTGTTATCGCTCAGGTCGGCGCAGTGTTAGGGGTTATTTTAAAAGCAAGAAACCGCGAAACACGAAAAGTCGGGGTTTCAGCGGGAATCACGGGTCTCTTTGGAATTACTGAGCCTGCGATTTATGGGGTTACCCTGCGTTTCAAAAAACCATTTATTTTCGGATGTATATCTGGAGCGGTCGGTGCCATTGCTGCCAGCTTCTTTACGCCTTATTACTTTGCGTATGCAGGTTTGCCTGGTCCACTGACGATTGTAAACGGAATTAGTTCAGATTATCCAACATCGATCATCGGCATATTGATTGGTGTCGCAATTGCGCTGATCTTACCAGTTGTGCTTATTCAAATGTTTGGTTATGGGGAAGATACAGTGGAACAGACAGCCGGTGCAACGTCTGATAAAGAGCAAGTTGGAGAAAAAATGAATGCTTCGATGAATAATGAAGAAACCATTCCTGCACCGCTTGCAGGGAAAGTGATCCCGTTATCTGAAGTGCCAGATGCCGTATTTAGCTCGGGGGCGATGGGCAAAGGGTTTGCGATTGAACCGACAGACAACAAGCTGTATGCACCTTTTGACGGCAGTGTCGTTATGCTTGCGCCGACAAAGCATGCAATTGGACTGCGTTCAGAATTCGGGGTGGAGTTACTCGTTCATGTAGGAATTGATACGGTTTCCCTAGATGGCTCAGCATTTACTCTGCATATCAAAGAAGGCAGCAAGGTGAAGAAGGGTGACTTGTTGATGACATTTGATCAAGAAGCCATTGAAAGCAAAGGATTAAAAACAATCACACCAGTCATCATCACCAATACACAAGCGTACGAAGATGTGATTGTAGAAGAACAATCGACATGTCAGCCAACAGACGTCATGATCACAATTGTGAAATAGGAGGAATGAATAATGACATTACCAAAAGATTTTCTATGGGGCGGAGCATTAGCTGCACATCAATTTGAAGGTGGATGGAACGAAGCTGGAAAAGGCCCAAGTGTTGTAGATGTGATGACAGCAGGTGCTCATGGAGTACCAAGACAAATAACTGAAACGATAGAAGAAGATAAATTTTATCCGAACCATGAAGCGATCGATTTCTACCATCGTTATAAGGAAGATATCGCAATGTTTGCCGAAATGGGTTTGAAATGTTTACGTACATCGATTGGCTGGAGCCGGATTTTCCCTAAGGGAGATGAAGAAGAACCGAATGAAGCAGGTTTACAATTCTATGATGATGTATTTGATGAACTGCTCAAGCATGGCATCGAGCCTGTGATTACGCTGTCTCACTTTGAGATGCCGCTCCACTTAGCAAGAGAGTACGGCGGGTTCCGCAGCCGAAAAGTCGCTGAGTATTTCGCGAAATTCGCAGAAGTATGCTTCAATCGATACAAAGACAAAGTCACATACTGGATGACATTTAATGAAATCAATAACAAAATGGATGTCAACAACCCACTATTCCTTTGGACAAATTCAGGGGTATCAGTCAAAGAAGGCGAAAATGCCAAAGAAGTCATGTATCAAGCAGGACATCATGAATTACTTGCAAGTGCATGGGCAGTAGCCAAAGGAAAAGAAATCAATCCTGCTTTCCAAATTGGAGCGATGGTGTCTCACGTGCCAATCTATCCGTATTCCTCAAATCCAGAGGATGTCATGCTCGCAGAGGAATATATGAGACAGCGCTATTTCTTCCCAGATGTACAGGTGCGCGGCTACTATCCGAGCTATGCATTAAAAGAATTCGAACGCGAAGGCTATCACATTCCATTTGAAGAAGGCGATGAAGAAAGCTTAAGAAAAGGGAAAGTGGATTATCTAGGCTTTAGCTACTACATGTCGACAACGGTTAAAAGTGATACTGTGTCTGATCACAACGGAGACATTGTCAACGGAGCCCTGCCGCATGGTGTAGATAACCCTTATATCAAATCAAGTGACTGGGGCTGGTCCATTGACCCGACAGGCTTAAGATATACATTGAATCGTTTTTACGATCGCTATCAAATCCCGTTATTCATCGTAGAGAATGGATTTGGTGCAATAGATCAAGTGGAAGATGACGGTTCTATTCACGATCCAGAAAGAATTCAATATCTCGCTTCTCATATCGAAGCACTGAAAAAAGCCATTGAATACGACGGTGTCGATCTTATTGGCTACACACCTTGGGGCATCATTGATATCGTGTCATTCACAACAGGCGAAATGAAAAAACGCTACGGCATGATCTACGTTGACCGCGACAACGAAGGAAATGGCTCAATGAAGCGCCTCAAAAAAGATTCGTTTACTTGGTATCAAAACGTCATCGCAACGAACGGTGAAGAAGTGTAATAAAGGAAAATAGAAGCCCGGACGAGCGTGGTATATGCTTGTTCGGGTTTTTTCATTGTTTATGTTTTAATAGAGCCTGAATACAAAGGAAGAAGAGGGTAATGGAGACAAAATAGTTCATTGGATTGTGAAAGATCTTAATGTTCAAGGATATTTGAAGAAGAATCCAAAAACCGAATATCACCATAACAGCAGGAATGATTTTTTTATACACATTGATTCTCCTTTCGAGAGTAGTTTGTTTTTAATTGGCATTGTCTCATATCATGGCAGAGATTGAAAAAGATATTAATAGGCTCTACTAAACCATTTGGTATAATTGATCTATAAAAGCGATAAATGGTAGATATAGAATAGGAGTTGTTGAAATGAATCAAACTCTGCAAATGGGTGCCAATACTGTACTAAACTCTCCAAAGGGACAAGTATCCATCAGTTATGAAGTATCATCTGCAATTGATATTTCTTTAACAGCGTTTCTCTTAACAGATTCAGATCTAGTTCAAGGAGATCATGGCATTATTTTTTACAATCAGCCGGAGAGTGCCACGGGTGTCGCGACACTTTTACCAGCAGAGATATCAGGTCAGTTGAAAAGGCATCAATTGTATTTTGATATGAGCAAAGTGCCTGCTGGAATCACAAAGGTGGCGATTACACTAACAGAGGATCAAGGAATTGGTTTTTCTCAAGTGAAGAATCTGCAAGCAGAAATTCAAACAGGCGATGAGGTACTATACCTTACACCAGTAAGCTTTACAAATGAAAAGGGTATTGTCGTAGTAGAGCTATATATCAGAAATGGTGAAACGAAAGCACGATCCATCTGGCGTGGCTTCGATTCTGGATTAGAAGGGTTATGTCAGCTTTTTGGGGTAGAGGTTGAACCTGATGAACAGGGTGTTTCTATACCTCCTCAAATGACTTCTGAAAAATTAATTGATGAGCCTGCTTCTCCAATGAAGCCAGCTGCTAAAGAGAAAGTCGCTGCACCAATTAGCTTAGAGAAAGTTCAAGGTAAAATTAGTCTAGACAAAGGTCATAAACCGATCATCATTGAAAAAACGCCTGAGATTACAGCTACAGTATCCTGGGAGTCTGGAACCGATTATGATATTTATGCATTGGTCTATACGAAGTCAGGAAAACAAATAGATGTGGCCATGTTTGGCGCAAAAGGTGTTCCTGCTCTTAAAAGTTACGGAAACGGAGCTGTAGAGCATATGGGAGATGTCGGTAGAGACCGTGAATCGATGAAAACAGAAGTCATTAAATTACGGTTAAATGACGATATCCTTGCTATCGTTCCGGTTGTTTATTCTGCACAATCAAACGGAACAGGTTCCTTTTATAGATATAGGGTATCTATGAGTATCGATAATCACCAAGGAACGTCTGTGACAATTCATGCCAAACATGCGAATGATAATGATCGAATTTATTCTTGTGTGCCGGGTATGCTTCAAAATACAAATGATGGTGTGATCATCCGTCCGCTAGAGCTTTACAGCAAACCAAATTCCGAGCGCAGACCTAAATTAAAAATGAAGTCTTCTAATGAAATTGATGTTTTAATGGATAAAGGACCAATCAATGATTATAAATAAAACGAATGTATGGCTAGACAGAGCAAAGTGCATTGTCTAGCTTATTTTATTTGACCTTTAAATAGAGAGTCTATCCCATTTTTCGTGTCAATTAGCCTATTTTTCCGTTTTGAGGGGCACGGTAAAATAGACTTTATGATCAATAATGGAGGGAGTGACTTCTTCTGGGCAAGATACTTGATGCAAAAGCACTAACAAGTGCCATGGACACAAGAGCAAAACACTATCAGGAACTCCGTGAACAAATGGTAGATTTAAAAAAGGCATTACAAGGTGTTGCCAACCTCGGTGATGATTTTACTGGAAAAGGTGCCGATAACATTAAAAGCTTTTATAAAGAACTAGCGGGTAATGTTGATATGTTTATCAATTTCATTGATAAGCAAAAAGCCTTTCATGAAGGTGTTTCTGGGACACTTGATGATACGAGCTTTGGCGGCGATACCTTTGTAGAAGAACACTTTTTAGACAACGCAGTACATATGGGCATCAAGAATGCCAAAAGCATTGTAAAGGATCAAAAAAAGGCACTCAAAACGATTTTTCAAGACATTGATGACCTCATTTCCTTAGAGGTATTTGATAGCCAAAACTTTGACGAAAAAATAGAAGATGCGGAAGATGAACGAAAAAAGACGGTCAAAGATCTGAGAGAGCTTGATCAAAATTTAAAAGATGAATATGCTTTGTCAGAGACGGAGCAGCAAGCTACAATGGCATTGTACGCTGAAATGATGAATGCAACAAATGACGGAAAAGCGATTTCGCCTATGAATTTTGACAAGAAAGCGTATCAAAATAGCGAAATCTACAAGGCAAAAAGTGATATTGAAAAGCAAACTTCTGAATATCTGAAAATCAAAAAAGAACAAGAAGAAGCCCGCGAGATTGCAAAGGAACAAGAAGCCCTCGCCAACCGTCCTTGGTATGAAAAAGCGCTCGATTACGGTGGAAATATCGTCAATGAACTGACAGGTGTGAACGATGCAAAACGTGCCGCAACAGGCGTTGATCCAATCACGGGCGAGGAACTCACCGCTGGACAGCGTGTCGCGGCAGGTGGAATGGCAGCAGCCGGTTACATTCCAATCGTCGGCTGGGCAGGCCGCATTTTTAAAGGTGGAAAGGCGGTCTATAAAACGACTCAAGCCACATCAGCTGCAGTCAGAGCAGTCGACATCTACAAGACATCACAAAAATCCTTTGACGCCCTGAAAACATCTCAAAAAGGATTATATGGCCTCACCGCCACCAACGGCTTCAGCGAAGCAATCACAGGCCGCGATATGTTTGGAAACAAGATCTCAAAAGAACAGCAGGAAGCCAGTATGAATGCGGCGCTTGGAATGCTTTTGCCGTTTGGGGCGAAAGGGTTTCATGGGAAGATGGGAATTAAAGGGGATAAAATTGAACATCCGGTATTAGATAATAAAAGAGTCGGAAGTGCGTTGAAAAAGCCGGATGGCCAACATGGTTTCAATGATATAATTGACAATTACACACCATTAGCTAAAGAGTTTGATTTGGTTGGTGGTGATAAAACAAAGGTTAAGCTATACCAAATAGAAGGTGGAATGAAATACTATAGTTACAAGGATGTTTATAATAAAGATTTGCGAATAATTGAAAGAGTGTTTTCAGTTAAAGATCAAAATGGTATTTTTGAGTGGATTGTCGATCCAAATAAGGGAGTTACTCATAGAAGATTTATTCCAGAAGGTGAAATTACAGGATTGCCCAATCAAAATCCTAAGAGATAGGAGTGAAGAAAAATGAAATTTTCTATAGAGGTTTTAAAAACATATAATATTCATTATGATTGGAAAACTATATATGTAGGAATTAGGCTAGATTTGATTTCATACAAAGAAATAAGCAAGTATGCTGTGGAATACTTATCTAATCATACTGAATGTGAAAATTCTTTAATCTTAGAATTAGCTTGGGGGGCTGGCGACCCAGATGAGGATTTTAGAAAACTTCAAATGATCTTGGTAGATTTATATAATGATTTGGTAGAAGAAGAATCCAGTCAATGGGACGTTGAAAAAAGGAAATGGAGATATGGTATAACGTCTCACTTAAAAGAAAAAAATAAGAATTCACCTGAAGAGTTGTTGGATGAGCTTTCTGAAGTATACGCAGATTTTGGCTATCCTGAGGACATGGAACCGTTTATTCATTATATGCCCTCTTCAGATGGTTATAATCCGTTACTGTATTCAAAAGAAGAGAATATAAATAGATTAGTATCTCTTTTTGAGGAGTTTTTACAAAAAGAAAAAGCGGTTGTTCAATTCGTTACTGATTAAAAGGTGCCTAATGAAAATAGAACTTGAATTCGAACAAGAAGTGACAAACTACTATAAGTGGTTAGATCAAAAAGTAAATGAACTCAAACAGTTAAGTTTATATAGTATTAATGGATATTACTTTTTAGATGATGGTGGTATTAAGACTTTTCAAAGTTATTGTCAAAATGAACTAATCGAAATTTTTAGCGATCAATTGACTAATTACCATTTTTATATCTTTCTGAGTAAGAAAGTAAGTGATGTACATTCTCTAATAGAAAAATTCCGAAAAGTATGGAAATCTATTGATTCAGAAATAAATACTTCAGGTTTTGAAAAGGGGCCAGAATTACTTTTAGATGAACATGAAAATCATTTTTATGTCAGTATGGCCAAGGTTCCTCAACATGATTTAGATAAAGCATTGCGAATAATGGATCAGTATCAATCTAGTTTCATGATTGCCAGTAGAAGGGATTCTATGCTCTCAGAGGAATCTATAAAAGATTTATTTTACTCAGGATTGGATAAGAATAGTAATGAAGTAGATTATCAAGCGCTTTTTTTGAAGTATGGTCTGAATAGTGAAATTATCTTTAGATGGGGATCTGTTCTAAATGAGGCCGAATTGGCAATGATTTTAAATAAAGATCATACCCAGAAAATACGGGAGCGAATACAAAGCCATTCATAGTATCTTCAAAATGATCCGTAATATTTTAAACAATCTCCACATTCGGGACTGATCCCCCGTTTTTAAGAGACTGGGATCAAAACACCGTATGAAACAGCCAGTTGTCGAAACTCTTTCGATGACTGGTTGTTTAATTTCCATAGAATTCGAATATGGATTTTATAAAATCGCTGCGTAATGTTTGTCAGATGGTGGAGATGATAGAAACCTCCTAATTTTAACTTCTCATGTTATCTTGATATTCAGATATTTACCGTCTTCCAACTTGTTGATGAAAGCGATGATGTTCCCCATAATGGTACAATTTCACATGTGTTTTGCCAGAAGGTGTTTGCTTGCCTTCAATCAAGAGAACATATCGAGAGCATGAAATTGAAGCACTTGAAGTGAATTTGAATGAAGTCTTTATTCATTTAAATCGCTTTCTTGAGCAAACAAAATTTTTAAGTGGGTATTTTAGTGGCAGAGGGTTTCCGTTTTGGATTATGCATCGAGAGGACGGAATATTTTTATGAGTTCAGTACTTGTGGCTGTGAAGTTTAGAAGGGATATGTTGATAGGAACGGCTGGGTGTTATTCGAAGATATCATCACCTGACTGTTCTAGTTAAAACAATACCTCTCGCCTTCAATATGAATCCTAAAAAGGTACGATTAGATGATATAACAGTGCTCTTTGATCTATATTTAATAAATTTATGATTTGATTTGTAAGAAAAACATTGCTTTTGTTAAAAGAATTAATTACTATAAAGATATTAACATGTTAAAAGCGGTTTCATGAAACGATGAAAATTTAAAAATAGAATAATGCGTACATTCAATAAGGCGTGTTACTGTTCGGCAGGCAAGACCTAGATTGGATGGGATATCTGTATTTGTATATTCCCACCCAATCCAGGTCTTTTTTTGTTCCCTGAGCGCCTATAATCAAAAATGAAAGCGGTGACTTTAATGAATCATAAAGACTTAGCTCAAGACATTCTAAAACATATTGGCGGAAGCGAAAATGTTCAAAATGCCATCCACTGTATGACGAGATTAAGGCTGACTTTAAAAGATTCTTCACGCGCTAACTCTGAAGAAATTAGCCGTCTTGATGGCGTCATTCAAGTAGCAGATACAGCAGGTCAGTATCAAATTATTATTGGAAATGATGTGGGTTATGTTTATAAAGAGTTTGCAAAACTGATTGATCAAAATCCGGAAGCAAGCGGACAGATTGTACAGAATAAAGATCATAGCTTGAAAGGATATTTCAATCGTTTTGCCAATTTGATCACTGGCATTTTTGCACCGATCATCCCTGCGATCGCTGGTGCAGGAATGTTGAAGGCTCTATTAATTTTATTGCCGATGCTGAATTTGATGAAAGAAGACAGCCAAACCTATTTGGTATTGAAAATCATCTCAGATGCAGCGTTTTTCTTCTTGCCAATTTTGTTAGCCTATACAAGCTCACAAAAATTTGGCACAAACCCTATGGTATCAATGGCTTTGGCTGGAGTTTTGTTACATCCGAACTTAACAGCCCTGTTTAGCAGTGGTGATCCAGTTGTCTTTGCGGGCATCCCACTAAAAGCTGTTTCTTATGGTGCATCGGTTATTCCGATCATACTCATTGTCTGGCTGATGTCTTATGTAGAAAAGCTGGCAGATAAATTATCACCGGGACCGGTCAAAATCTTTATGGTTCCTTTAATTACGATGATTATTGTCGCTCCGATTGGTTTACTGTTTTTAGGGCCGCTCGGTATGTATCTTGGTGCAGGCTTAGCTGCAGGGGTCTTATGGATCCAGCAAACTGCGGGATGGGCAGCTGTTGCGATTTTAGCCGTTTTCTTACCTTTTATCGTCATGTTTGGGATGCAGAAGGTGTTCTATCCAGTTGTTATCGCCTCTCTTGCTTCGCCTGGATACGATGCTCTCATTGGGGTCGCTATGTTAGCGGCGAACTTTGCGCAAGGTGGAGGTGCTTTGGCTGTTTCATTTAAAACCAAAGATCCTAAGTTAAAACAAATTGCGATGTCCGGAGGAATTTCTGCTTTATTTGGTATAACAGAACCTGCATTATACGGCGTTCATTTAAAACTTAAGAAAACATTACTCGCATGTATGATTGGAGCAGGGGTTTCAGGTGTTTTTGTTGGATTGATTAAGCTAAAGGCGTTTGTCATGGTTTCACCTGGTATTGCAACAATGCCAATCTTTATTGAAAAAGGGACTTCAAACTTTACGTTTGCTATTATTGGTGCAGTCATGGCAGCGGTCATCGCGTTTATTGCTGTTTACATCATCGGCTTTAAAGATGCAGAAACTGAAAACATCGAGAAGAAAAATGAGCCTGTTTCCACATCAGAAAGCACAAGAAATCGTGAAGTCATTTATGCACCAATGAAAGGAGACATCATTCCTTTAGCAAAAGTGAATGATAAAGTATTCTCTGAAGAAGTGATGGGGAAAGGGGCAGCGATTCAACCTAGTGAAGGGAAAGTATTTGCTCCTTTTGATGGACAAGTAGAAATGATTTTCCATACAAATCATGCCATTGGTTTAAAATCCAACCTTGGTGTGGAAGTTCTGATTCATATTGGTATTGATACTGTAAACTTAAATGGACAATATTTTACTTCACATGTTCAAAAAGGTGATACAGTGAAACAAGGTCAACTTCTGATTGAATTTGATCAACAGAATATACAAAAGGCTGGCTATGATACAACAACACCAGTCATTATTACAAATACAGCTGATTATTTAGAAATTTTACCCCAAGAGGGAAAAACGAATCCTGTTTCTGGTCATCAGCAGCCACTTTTAACGGTCTTATAAATCGATTTTGAATGTATCCAGGAAGGTGATATGGTATGGAAATTATAAAAGTGCTGAATACCAGTGTGGTTCTCGCTAAAAGAGATGACGGTAAGGAAATCATCGTAATGGGTAAGGCGATTGGATTTAAAAATAAGCCAGGCAGTCTTATTCAAGAGTCTGATATTCAAAAGATCTATGTGCTAGAAGATCAAAGCACGTCTAATGATTTAGCTGAGCTTATGAGGGAGACCCCAGAGGAATTTTTAATCATGACAGATGAGATTATATCCTATGCGAAGCGCCGTTTATCTACACACTTAAATGAGCATCTTTATATTTCTTTAACCGATCACCTTTTCATGGCTACGAAGCGCTTTAAGGAAAATTTAACGATACAAAATCGCCTGCTGTGGGAAGTGAAGAAATTTTACCCCGAAGAATTCAGTATTGGTCTGCATGCACTAGAGCTGATTGAAAAACAGTTAGGCATTCAGCTGCCTGAAGAAGAAGCGGCGAATATTGCATTTCATCTAGTAAATGCGCAGCAGACCAAAGATAATTTAAATCAAATCGTGATGATGACTAATATGGTCAAAGACATTTTAAATATTATCAAAATGCATTATAAGATCGACATTCCGACAGATACGATTAATTACTCCAGGTTTTTAACACATTTACAGTTCTTTGTTCAGCGTTTGCTGGAGAACAAAATGCTTGAAACAGATGATCACGATCTAATTGATCAAATCATGAGGAAGTATCCTGAAGAAGTAAAATGTGTGGAGAAAATCGAGAAATATATTAAAACAAGTGTGGATTACACGATTTCCAGTGACGAAAAAATGTATTTAATTATTCATGTCAATCGAGTGGTTCAAAGAAATAACGCATAGTCTTGAGGAGGAAGAAACATGTCTAATCAAATCAGGAAATTTCCAGAAGGATTTTTATGGGGAGGCGCCATCGCGGCAAACCAAGCAGAAGGCGCATGGAATGTAGACGGAAAAGGGCTATCGACTGCTGATGTGGCGATCTTTAAAAAAGGTCTCAGTAAGTCTGATTATAAAAAGCACAACAAAGTGGATGAAGAACAAATTCAGCAAGCGATGCGTGCAGATACCGCTGAAGGTTATCCGAAACGAAGAGGTGTAGACTTTTATCATCGTTATCCTGAAGATATGGCGCTGTTCAAAGAAATGGGATTGAAGACGTTACGTGTCTCGATTGCATGGACACGTATTTTTCCAAACGGTGATGAAGAAGAGCCAAATGAAGCGGGATTATTATTTTACGACCGCCTATTCGATGAGATGAAGAAACATGATATTGAACCACTCGTTACGTTATCTCATTATGAAATGCCGCTATACTTAGTGAATCAATATGGAGGATGGTCTCATCGCATTGTCGTTGATTTCTTTGTGAAATTTAGTCGAGTTGTATTTGATCGATATAAAGATAAAGTCAAGTATTGGCTGACTTTCAATGAAATTGATAGTATTGTCCGACATCCATTTACAAGTGGTGGAATCGTTTCAGAGCGCTTTGACAATGTAGAACAGGCAGTTTATCAAGCATTGCATCATCAATTTGTTGCAAGTGCTTTGGCCGTTAAATATTGTCATGAAATGATCCCAGGGGCAAAAATAGGGTGTATGCTGACGAAATTAACAACATATCCGTATTCTTGTAATCCAAAGGATGTTCTGAAGGCATCAAAGAACAATCAGTTTAATATGTTTTTTACAGATGTACAGGTGCGTGGTGAGTATCCGCGTTTTATCAATCGACTGTTTAAAGAAAAAAACATTCACATTGAGAAACAGCTGGGAGATGACGAATTATTAAAGGTGCATACTGTTGATTTTATTTCATTCAGTTACTACAATTCCTTGGTTGCTACTGAAAATAGTGAAGGCATGGAAACTGTCAGCGGCAATACAATAGGTGGAGTGAAAAACCCATATTTAGAAGTGAGTGAATGGGGCTGGCAGATCGACCCGATTGGAATTCGTATCTCTTTAAATGACTTATACGATCGCTATCAACTACCACTATTTATAGTTGAGAATGGATTAGGTGCATACGACAAGGTGGAAGATGGAAAGATAAATGATGATTATCGGATTAGCTATCATGAGCAGCATTTCCAGCAGATGCTGGAAGCCATTGAGGATGGAGTCGAATTAATAGGTTACACCAGCTGGGGAATTCTTGATTTAATTAGTTACTCGTCATCTGAAATGGAAAAGCGATATGGGTTTATCCATGTTGATCAAGATAACGATGGAAACGGAACGTTAAATCGAACACCTAAAAAAAGCTTTTACTGGTATCAAGAAGTCATTCGTCAAAATGGGTTGAAAATGAACGATGAACAGAAATGAGACATCAGTTAAGGAGTGGCAGCTAACCACTCCTTTTTTCTATCGATGGTGTCATACGCTTGATCGATGAATTCCCCTCAAATTTAAGCAATTCACTATCTTTACCTTTCTCATTCATATAAAATAAGAGCAGTGAAAAATTGAAGAAATGCTTGATACATGAAGGGCGTGTAAGCTGTGAGCTGCATGACATGATGAGATGTATGAACGTGAAGGCTGCAAAGCTGTTCTTCCTCACATATGAGATCTTGTAAGCGTAACCATTATTTGTCACTTCATTGCGATGGTGTTGAGGGGTGTGTCAGGATGAGGAATCCGTATGTGAGAACGGCTTCTAGTCTGTATATTAATTACTTTTTATTAGGTATGGTCAATATTATTTTGGCTTCAAATATGCCATTTTTAATCAAACAATTAGATACCAATAGTGCGGGAATTAGTTATATGATTTCGGCGCTTGGCATTGGCAGGGTGCTCACGTATGGTTTATCAGGCGTACTGTCAGATCGTTTCGGGCGGAAGCCGGTCATTTTGGTTTCTGGTGTGCTGATGGCGGTGTTCCTCATCGGAATCCCATTGTCTCCGAATTATCAAATCGCGTTTGCGTTTGCGATTTTGGCAGGGGTCGCGAATTCGGCAATGGATGCAGGAACGTATCCTGCGTTAATGGAGGCTTTTCCGCAAAACTCAGGATCTGCGAATGTGATGGTGAAGGCCTTTATCTCCATTGGGGCAACCATTTTGCCACTGGCGATTTTCTTTTTAGCAGAGCATGATTTGTTTTATGGAATTTCATTTTTTGTTCCTGCTCTGATCTATCTTGTAAATGTCTTGATGCTGTGGACCTTGCCATTTCCGAATCATCGCAAGGTGGAGCAAGTCCAGGTAACGGAGCATGATGGACTTCCGCGCTTCTCGACAGAGCCTACATTTTGGAGGGAAGGGATCGCACTCATTTTAATCAGCTTTACATCAAATGGGCTGTATGCGCTGCCGCAAATTTGGCTTCCTACGTACGGTGAGGCCATCTTGGGGATGGCATCGGGCAGTGCTGTGAAACTGCTCAGTTACTATAGCATGGGCGGGCTGCTGTCTGTTGTGTTGCTCGCGTTTCTTTTGCGCCGCTTTGTCCGTCCGGTCACTGTGCTGCTGATCTATCCAATCATTACACTTATTTCTATTTGTGTACTCTTGGTCGTGAAATCGCCAGTCATAGGAACCGTCAATGCTTTTGTATTAGGGTTTTCAACAGCAGGAGTTTTTCAGCTGACGTTAACTGTGATGGCTGAATTCTTCTGGAAAAACAAAGGGACGATGACAGGGATTATCTCCACAGCAGGCGGCGTGTCGGCTATCGTCATCCCGGTCGTAACAGGGTTAATTCAGAGTCACGCGTCCATTTTACAAATCTTTATGTTCGATGCAGTGGTGGCTGTTGCAGCCATTATCGGCGCACTGTATATCCTGTATCGCTACCGTCAAGTTATGGTACATGATTAAAAAAAGACGACCTCCACTTAGGAAGTCGTCTTTCTTTTGTTTTAGAAACGGTCATTTTCAAAAAGAATTTGTTTTACTTGATCAACTGGCATATCTTCACCAGTAAAGAGTTTGTAAGCAAGTGCTCCTTGCCATAACATCATTCCAAGACCGTTAATCGTTTTGGCGCCAGCTTCCTGTGCTTGTGCAAGAAGCTTTGTTTTTTGCGGGTTGTATACGACATCTGTCACGATCAAATCTTCACGAAGTACATCAAGTGTATCATCGATAATGCTGAGCTGATCTAGTGGTTTCATGCCAAGGCTTGTCCCGTTTGCCAGGATCGCACTTTCTGCTACTTCACGGCGGAACGCGTCTTTGTCTTCAAGTGGGAAAATGTTTGCTTTGACACCGAAAGATTTCATTTCGTTGTTGATGTAATTTACATTTTCTTCTGCTTGAACAAAGTATTGGTCATTACGAGCAAATATACTAATTTCACGAATGCCGGACTGTGCAAGCTGAATCGCAATCGGAGTTGCCGCGCCGCCAGAGCCAACGAGTGTGACTTTTTTGCCGGCTAATTCAACGCCATGCTCAATCAAGTTTCTCACATATCCAAGACCATCTGTGTTGTAGCCGATGAGTTTACCATCTTTGTTTACTACAGTGTTACTTGCACGTGTATATCTTGCAGAATCATCTAGTTCGTCTAAGTAATCTAGTACTTTCATTTTGTTCGGCATAGAGACGTTAAATCCAGCTGCACCCATTGCTTTCATACCGTTTACGGCTGCTTCTAGTTCATCATTCCCTACTTCAAATGCGAGGTAAGCATAGTTGATACCTGTTAGTGTATAGCCAAGGTTATGCATACGTGGTGAAAGGCTGTGTCCGATTGGTGTAGCAAGAAGACCGACTAATTTTGTTTTTCCATCAATATTTCGTTCATGTATGTTTGTCATGATTGACATCTCCTTTAATTATCTAAATAATTTTTTCATGCGTCCAAGAACAAAGACCGCTAGTAATACGCTAATAACCGCAATGATCATATCGAAAAATAACGTCATTTTAATATCGTACGTGCTGACCAATCCACTTGTAATGAGCGGCACGAGAATAAACGCTGAGCTTGCCGCAATATTAACGTAGGATGAAGCCGTTGCTTTGTTTGTCGGGAACAATTTCATCATAATACTCATCGCCAGCTGGAAGATTCCTGCTGTAAATAGCCCTAAGAAGAAGGTGCTGACAATGACAATGCTGTACGTTTCGATTTGGAAAAGTGAAAGCATTGCAAGGAACGCCCCAATTGGATAAATG
This sequence comes from Bacillus sp. ABR, assembly GCF_056172715.1. Classification (NCBI taxonomy): domain Bacteria; kingdom Bacillati; phylum Bacillota; class Bacilli; order Caryophanales; family Bacillaceae; genus Bacillus; species Bacillus sp. ABR. The sequence continues at coordinate 117,141 of NZ_JAOYSL010000001.1, forward strand.
ATTGCCACCATAATCGGTGAAATGAATTTATCTAAGACGATCGAAAGCAAGAGAACAGATACGAGTGCACCAATACTAAAATAAGATAGAAGCTGTGTGGCTTGTCCTGTGCCAAGTCCGATTAATTTTAACCCGAGCTGCGGAAGCCATGTCTGCCATACGACAAACAATGCAGTCGACGTGAATCCCATCAGTACAACAGCTAAGCCTTCGCCAAGCATTTTTGGTTCTTCCTTCAGCTGGTCTTGTACTGGAAGAGCGTCTTGTGAAGAAACTTGCTTATGGTTCGGGAATGGCATAAAGATTAAGTAAATTCCTACAAGTAAATAAAGAAGCCCTAGTCCAAAGAACGCCCAGCCCCAGAAGATGTCATGTGCCACTAGGTACGCCAAGATAAATGGAAGAACAGTCGCCCCAATGGATACAGACGCTTTTACTAAAACAGAAGCCGAACTTGCTTTTTTCGGAAATGACTCTGTCAAAGCAGGGTAGGTTCCTGAATCAAGCAGTGAGTTGGCAATACCTGCTGAAATCGCAAAGATAAATGCCAGTGTATAACTCGTTGTCGTTGGAATACCGATTAAGAATAATAAGTAAAGAAAATTTCCTGTAATAATGACAGGCTTACGTCCCCAGCTATCGGCTAACCGACCTGAGAAAAAGAGAGCAATGAGTTTACCAATTCCGATCGCCGATACAAGCAAGCTGATTTTCGGAATATCTACATGGTAGCGCTCAGATAAGCTGTCCATGTTGGAAGCTACAATAATATTGATCATGCCAAGCATGAAGTAGTTTAAATACATGCCAAGTGACGATTTAATATAAGGATTTTTCATGTTCCCACTCCTATATTTGAAACCCCTTTAAGGTCAAATTCTTTGTATACCCTTTGTTATTGTTTCCTTCAAAATGAATAATATGAAGCCCATCACAACACCCCTTATTGATGAAAAAATAATGAATATTCATCTGTTCTTCAATCAAGTACATCGTTCTACTAAAATGTAAAAAATAATAACAGCCTTGATTAGGAAGTGAAACTTCATGATTTGATCAGAATCATAAAAAATCACTTTTAACTGTTTTTTGATAGAAATAACGATAGGACTAAATAGGTATAACGATATACTAAAAGAAGCAACGAGATAAATATACTCCTGCATTTTAAATGTGTCAAGTTTATGACTTTGTGATTTAAAAAAAGAAAAATGAAACAAAGAAATAGTTGACTTGTTCAATAAAAAAAGAGAATTGCTGCACACAATTCTCTTTTCATCATGATGGAGAGGTTTCTCTAATATGAAGTTGAGGTTTTAAAATCAATCTCTGCAGCTCTTCATCCTGATCGTTCATTTTATGATATAAAAGGTTCGCTGCTTTTGCCCCGATGGATCGGGGGAATGAAGAAACAGTGGTGAGCGGCGGATGGTACATCTCCGCTTCAGGAACATTATCGAATCCAACCACATCAATATCTTCACCTGGCTGGATGCCCCGTGCTGACAGTGCTTGCATGACTCCAAATGCAACTAAGTCACTAAAACAAAAAATAGCGGTAGGAGGCTCGGGTTGATCCATCACTTGAGCGAGTGCTTCTTTCCCGCCTTCACGAGTAGGTACGATATCAATAATAAGGGAATCATCAATCGTCAGGTTTTCATCGTCATGAGCTCTTTTGAAACCTTTCATCCGCTCAATCCAAGTCGATGAGGTCTTGATGCCGCCTAAGAAGGCGATACGTCGATGCCCCTTCTGAAGAAGATGATGAATGGCCATCCAAGTGCCTTGTTCATAATCAACACCGACATAATCACATTGCACATCTGATAATTCACGATTTGCAAGTACTTTTGGGGTGCGAATTTGATTTAACTGTTTGGCTGTCCGAGCCGAGCTTTTCGAAGCTAGGTTTAAAATGATTCCGCCCACTCGGTGCTCTACCATAGTGGAAATGAGCCGCTCCTGTTTATCGACACTGTCAAAGGTTGTACCAAGTAAAACAGTATAGCCTAGTGATTCAAGCGTGGTTTGCACGCCGATTAAAAATTCCGAAATAAAGGTGTTAGAAATATCTGTGACAATCACACCAACGATATTTGAGCTTTTTGACCGCATGTTGGCAGCTACGCGGTCATATACGTACCCTAAGTCTTCCATGGATTGAAGCACTTTGTTTCGAGTGGCTTCAGAGATTCTAGGATTATTTCGAACAACGAGTGATGCCGTTGAAGTCGAGACACCGGCATGCTTGGCGACTTCCTGTAATGTGACACGCTGTTTGTTCATTTTTTTCATTTGTCTTCACCAACTTCAATGGATTGCCTAACTTTGTTCATGATCAAGAGGGATTTCTCCATCAGACGAGCCGAACATCTTTTGGTTTATTATACATGAATTAGGGGGGATTGATGAAGTGAAGACATATGGGTATCACTGTAAATCATAAAAGATTACCATTGACAGCTTTCTGATTGAGGCGTAAAATATAAAATTATTCAGAAATAGCAACATTTTAATTAAATAACGAAGGCTATGATTGCTGTGGGTCACACTATAGCAGGAGCAGCTTCTGGAGAGACCGCATGTGTGTGCGGCGCCGAAGGGTTCACAATCTCAGGCAAAAGGACAGAAGAGTACGAAATATTGTATTTGTGATGCATGGATGATGCCGTGTATTACTTTTCTCTATTTTGCTATTCTTTTATGACCGTGAGATTGGAGCGCATCCAATCTCTTTTTTTATGGACTTTTTAAAGAGTTCATTATTTCAGTATAAGATCGTGTCGTAGGAGGGTGTTAGCATTGGCACAACAAGAATTAAAACGAGATTTATCAAACCGTCATGTACAATTGATTGCTATTGGCGGAACCATTGGAACAGGGCTGTTTTTAGGCTCTGGAAAAGCCATTCAATTGGCAGGTCCATCAATCATTTTTGCTTATTTAATTGTCGGAATGGCCATCTTTTTTGTCATGAGGGCACTTGGAGAATTGCTTTTATCGAAGGCGGGCTATCAGTCATTAACCGATATTGCAGAGGACTATCTCGGCCCGTGGGCATCTTTTGTGACAGGGTGGACCTATTGGTTTTGCTGGATTATGACAGCGATGGCGGATGTCATTGCGGTCGGAGTGTATGTGCAGTATTGGTTTGATATCCCGCAATGGATTCCTGCTATCATTTGTTTGTTGATTTTACTAGGATTGAATCTATTAACGGTGAAGCTTTTCGGAGAAATGGAATTTTGGTTTGCACTCATTAAAGTGATTACGATTCTATTACTGATCGGTGTTGGAATTATTCTTTTAATCATTGGTTTTCAAACCGATGCCGGACCGGTGACAGTAACGAATTTATGGTCTCATGGCGGGTTATTCCCGAATGGTGTCACAGGCTTCTTGCTGTCATTCCAGATGGTGATTTTTGCGTATGTGGGAGTTGAACTGGTTGGCGTATCCGCAGCAGAAACAGCCAATCCGCAAAAAAACATTCCCTCTGCGATTAATAAAATTCCATTAAGAATTCTATTTTTCTATGTGGGTGCGATCTTTGTTTTACTATGTATCAACCCATGGTCTGAGCTCAGTGCATCAGAAAGTCCTTTTGTGAAAACCTTTGGGCTCATTGGGATACCAGTAGCAGCGGGGCTTATCAATTTTGTTGTGTTGACGTCTGCGGCATCAGCTTGTAATAGCGGCATGTTCTCGACAAGCCGTATTCTGTATAATCTCAGTCATCAAAAGCAAGGGCCAGCTTCCTTTGGGCGTTTGAACAAGCACGCTGTCCCGAGTAATGCGCTATTCGTGTCAACGATTGTAGTATCGGTCGGTGCACTTTTAAGCAAGCTGATTCCCGAACAAGCCTTTGGGATTGTTACCACGATCAGTGCCATTTGTTTCATTTGGGTATGGAGTATTATTTTAATTTGTCATTTGAAATATAAAAAAACACGGCCTGAACTGCATGCAGCATCTACCTTTAAAGCACCGTTCACACCTTTTGTGAATATTTGCGTTCTTGCGCTCTTTGCAGCCATTCTCGTGATCATGCTCTTCGCAGATGCAACACGTCCTGCGTTGCTATTGACACCGGTATGGTTTGGTTTCTTATTTTTGATTTATGCACGAAAGAAACGCCGTGCATCGTAACGGACGGAAAAAGCACAGCCTTTTGACAGAGCTGTGCTTTTTATCATTTAACGATTTCTAATCTTCAACACATAATTTGCATTCAAAATGATCAAAACAATCCCAATGACCACGATCGAGAACAGTTGAGAGTGATTGGCTCCAAGCGAATACACAATCAAAATAAACATGGCACTAGTCAATAGAATATTCATCATTTGATACGTGTGAAACAGTCCGCCAAGCATGACATGCTTTTCCCCTTCGTCTGAAATGGCGAGCAGCTTTTTACTATAGTCTTTGTCGGACGGATTTGGTAGATTGCGATTAGGATAGACAAGTTTGAGGACGGATATCGCTGCATAAGAACTAATAATGGTGACGATAAATAAAGCAGCATTGACCAGAATCAACCAGAGTGGCTGCTCGGTGACGATGGTTATACCGATGGCAATAATGGACAAAATCGTACTCACCGTATTGGCTAATGTCGAATCAGTAAAGGTCCGATATTGCTTAGCCTCCAGTTCATCTTCCTCATCTCCAGAGACCGAAAGAGACACTCTTTTTTTCATACGTGAAATCCCTGAAAAACAATAAATAATCAATAAAATTGTCACTCCACTGATGACAAGAGTCGCTTCAAATGCAATATCAATAAGTGTCATCTCAAATTCGGCTGCCAGCAGACAGTAAGCACCGAGAAAGCCAAGGAGAGCACCTAAGAGCATTTTGTATACAGTTTTCATGATAGTTCATCCTCCTCGAATAGAAAAATACGTTCAATGGGTTCCTGAAAAATTCGTGAAAGCTTAACAGCGAGCAAGAGAGACGGCATTAATTCATCACGTTCCATTAAGCTGATGGTTTGACGAGAGACCTTTGCACGTTTCGCAAGCTCAGTTTGGTTTAAACCATCACGCGCACGAAGCTCTTTTAACCGATTTTTCATTCTGTCACCTCAAGTTTTAATTGAAATCTTTCCTTGATTGTAAAGCATTATATTCAATTTGACAAGTAAAGTTGTCAAATTGATAAAAATAATTGTCAGAAAGATCATCTTTATTGAAAAGGTGAACCATGATACGCTAAAGGAAAGAGAAACAGAAAACAGGTGATGGCCGTGTTCATTGATCAATTAAAAAATGACTTACATCAATCACAACCGTTGTTCATTGGAGAAGAGACAGCGTTCAAAGCAGCAGTCCTGATCCCTTTAGTACAAGTAAATGGAGAATGGTATATATTATTTGAGGTACGATCGCTCACCATGAGAAAACAGCCGGGTGATATTAGTTTTCCTGGGGGCAAGCTCGACGGCAGCGAAACAGCACAGGAGGCTGCACTGCGAGAAACACATGAAGAGTTGGGCATTCCGCCAGAATCGGTCGATGTCCTTGGACAGCTCAGTCCTTATATCGCTTCTCCATCCTTCGTCGTATACCCATATGTCGGTATCATTGATGAGCAAAAAGTGAAACACTCCTATAATCAAGAAGAAGTAGAAGAGACCTTTACCGTGCCTCTATCATGGCTCAGCCAATATGAGCCGTACCTACATCATGTATCCGTTCAGCCAACACCAGGAGAGGACTTCCCTTATGAAAAAATCATGAATGGTGAAAAATACAGCTGGGGGAGCCGGTCGATTGAGGAATGGTTTTATGATTATGAAAACTACACCATATGGGGATTAACAGCCCGCATATTAAAGCATTTTGTATCTGTTGCAAAAAGAAATTCCTAGAGAATCGCTCTCTAGGAATTTGTTGTATTCAGCCGTTCCTTCGCTGTTTGTTTTCCTTTATCAATTGGAATAGGCGCTCTCGCTTGGCTCAGTCCGTAGGAAGGCATGTTCACGTAGATGGATTCATACGAGCCGGCTTGAATTTGATATGTTTCATGATAAATGCCGACCGCATCATTATTTCGTGCCATTTGGTTAAATCTTTTCCAAGCAGCCAAATGCTTCTCCATCTTGGCATAGGCAAGGAGGTCATCTGTTGATTTCCAATATTGAATCATCGCTGTCGTGCGTAATCCAAAGTAATTCTCTGTTCCAAGAAACCCTAGCTCCTCTTGATGGGTATACAGCTCCTTGATCATGCCAGGCATCGCCATGAACACAGGCATCCATTGATGAATGGCCCAGCGTTTGTTGATCCTCATTCCGATAATGAACACCACAATCGAATCAGAATTGTCCGTTGTAAATCTGCCAGCACGTATGTCTTTTTTCATTCATTTACCCTTCCTTCTTCATCGAATGGAATGTCTCCACGCACCAATCAATTCCAGCTTGAGCCACTCTTTTCCCATAATCTAAAGTAAACAGCCAATACTTCGCATCCGCTTCATCTGGGTACAGCTCTTGAATGTTTTGTTCAATCGCAACATATGTCTCATAACGAATACGGAGCTGCCTCTCATAATCCTGTAAAAGCGCTAGTTTTTTCTCAAACGAAAGATATTGACCGAAGAATAATTTTAATAACACCTCATTCCGCTCTGTTGGTAACTGATCGAGCGGCTGCGCCAGCCATTCTCTTAACGTGTCCAGTCCTTTTTCAGTCAAATGATATTCCCGCTTGTCTGAGCGACCAGAGCTAGCAGCAGGTGAAACCTCCGCAAGGCCTTCCTCGACTATTAGCTTTAAAGCTGGATAAATTTGTCCATAACTGATTTTCCAAAAATGATGCAAGCTCCTATCAATTAATTGCTTCACTTCGTACCCTGACTTACAATCTGTCGTTAAAATACCTAAAATCGCATACGTCGTATCATTGTATTTTTTCATATCAGCACACCTATCTAAAAGATATATCATTTAGATATATAATAAATGATGGGGAGTGGCAGATACAAGGGGTTGTTGAAAAATAAATTCGATAAAGGAGGTGACTCACTCATATATTGATAGAAAAAATGAAATTCTGTCGGTGGAGGTATGTATGAATAGATCGAAAATCTGGATCGTGGCAATTCTAGCGGTACTAATCATGGGTGCTGTCAGCTGGATAGCATATCAAGCAAATGCAAAAAAGAGTGTATTGAATCAATCTTACGCCTTTGCATATAAGACCAAGAATCATGTGAACTGGTTCAAAGTAACGGAGAAAAAAGGGAAAGTAACAGGTCATCTGAATGAAACCATTTTGGAGGAAAACCCAAAAAGGCATTTTGATCCTAATCTATTTATCAACAAATATAAATTAACCGGCAAAACGATTGAAAACGGTTACGAATTTCAAGTGAAGCAAGGGAAAAAGACGGTCACATATGAAGTTCACCTTGCTGAAAAAGATCTTTCTGTGAGAAAACAAGGTGAAAAACAAAGCATCACATACAAAGCAGTCGATCAAACAAAACTACGTGCTGTTCAAAAGGACATTCATGACCGATATGAAGAACTGATGGAGGACACTGAAAATAGATTTCATGATTATGTAAGAAACTTCATCAAAAAAGTAACAGGTACTTACGGTTATTTGTACACGTCAGAGGATGGTTCATATCAGCTATTTCTAAAAGTAAAACGCATGCATATTGAGTCTGAATGGTCAGGATCTTTTCTGATGAGAACCGTTCCTGGAGATAGTAGTGAAACTTATAAAGAAACAAAATATGAGGCCAGAGGTATTTCGGACGGTATGATGTTTGATTTGGTCACTTACCCTGGGATTGAAAATGATTTTATTGTAGGTGAAACCGATCGAGACGCAACCTCAATTAAGCTTCCTTTTAAAATGGCAGGCGGTACAATAGAATTTAAAGCTGTCACGAAAGAGGAATATCAAGAACAAACGGAAGCATTTAAAAAGCAGGCTGAAGAAAAGAAAAAATAGACCGTATTGGATCAGGTGAATATGGGTTAATAACATATCTGAATTCTCCATGAAAAAAAGGATATTATTTGCATAGATGTAAGATATAATTACTAAAATATTTATCTAAATTTTCTAGTATCTATTTTTAAGTAAATAAGAATTTAGTTGAATATATGGTAAAATATTGTTGATGTTGATTTCTCAAATTAAATATTAGAGGAGGTACGTATGAGCAAATTGAAAATCTGGGTCGTGTCTATCCTAGCCGTACTCATCTTGGGTGGAGGCGGCTGGACAGCATATCAAGCAATCGCACAAAAAAATTCATTGAATCATTCCTATGCATTTGCGTATAAAACTAAGGATAGACTGAACTGGTTCGAGATATCTGAGAATAAAGGCAAAGTAACAGGTCATTTGAATGAAAGCTATATAGAAGAAATTTGGTGGGACCCTCAATTATATAAAAAACAATATGTCATAACCGGCCATTCAAAAGAAAATGGGTATGAATTTCAAATGAAAAAAGGAAAAGAAACGATCATATACGAAGTTCATTTTTCGGGGAAAAACCTTTCTGTGAAAAAACAAGGCGAGAAGCAAAGCACGATTTATAAAGCAATCAATCAAAAAAAGCTAGATACGTATCAAAAAAAGATTCAAAATCGACATCAAAATCTAGTTGATTCATCAGAAACTAGATTTTATGAAAATATGAGACACTTCAGGGATAAAGTGGCGAAAGTATATGGTTTTCTATATACGGCAGAGGATAAACAACTATTTTTACAAGTGGAAAGCATGCATGTTGAGAATGGATGGGACGGCTCCTTTTTAATAAAAACTGTTACTGAAGAAGGTTGTAAGCCCTATAAAGAAATGAAAATAGAGGTCGGGGGCTTTACTGATGGGGCAGGATTTTTCGAAATGAGCTATGATCCTATAATTGAAGATGGTGTCATTATAGGTTCGACTGATCGAGATGCAAAATCAGTAAAGCTGCCAATTAAAAAGACAGACGGTACAGTAGAGTTAAAAGCTTTCACGAGGAAGGAATATAAAAAACTCCCTAAACCATATATCATGACAGGCGATTCAATAGAGTTAAAAGCTGTCACGAAAAAGGAGTATGAAAAACAAGCGAAAGCATTTAAAAAGAGGGCAGAAGAAAAGAAAAAATAGATGAATTTAAACCAGATGAGTGAATCAACTTATCTGGTTTTTTGTGGAGAAAAATATTGTTGATTGATGATAGAAGGAACAAAAGAGTAGAAGGTTTCCTATAAGTGAATAGAGAAAAGTATTTTAGGTATATAGACCCTAATAATTTTTAGAAAAATAAATGTTGACGCTTTCATATAATGCGTATATACTAAAAACAAATCCAATATGAATAAATTAGACATGTGACTGGTCATGCAGGCAGGATCTAAAAACGATGAATTTTTCTTTTATTTGTCGTTTTAGGTCCTTTTTTTATTGCCAAAATATAGGTCTCGTGTATGAGAAAAGGGGGAGAAAAAATGAATTACACACAAGTTGCCAAAGACGTTTTACAGCATGTAGGTGGCAAAGAAAACATTGCGCACCTTGAGCATTGTTCAACAAGACTTCGCTTCACACTCATTGATCAGAAAAAAGCAGATGTACCAGCACTGGAAAAAACACCGGGTGTCATAGCTGTCAGAATGACAGGACAATGCCAAGTAGTCATTGGGAATGACGTCATTGAAGTGTATCAAAAGGTAACAAATTTAATAGGCAGCAGCTCATCAAGCCAAGACGTGCCATCCAATCAGCCAAAAGAAAAAAGAAAAGCAGGCACAGTTCTGTTAGATTTCATTGTCGGTGTCTTTCAGCCGCTTGTACCAGCTATCGCAGGCGGAGGAATTTTAAAATCATTTCTTCTCCTTTTCTCTTTATTAGGCTGGATGGATGCAAAGGGACAAACCTATCAAATACTGAACATGGTAGGTGACGCACCACTTTACTTTCTGCCTTTACTAGTTGCTGTAACGACGGCGAATAAACTAAAAGTAAACCCACTGGTCGCACTATCAGCAGTCGGTGCGCTTCTTCTGCCGAACATGACGGCGATGCTTACAGAAGGTGCACAATTACTGTCATTCGATGTGAAAAATATAGCTTATGCGTATCAAGTGTTTCCAGCCATCCTTTCTGTATTGCTTTACGCGCAAATGGAAAAATTCTTTACACGGTTTTCACCAAAACCAATTCGGATTTTCTTCGTTCCGATGATGTCATTGGTCATTACTGTACCAGTTACGCTACTTCTGTTAGGACCGATTGGTTTTACAGCGGGGCAAGGTTTTTCATCTATTATTCTTTCGATGTTTAATACGGTAGGCTGGGTAGCTGTCGCCATTTTAGCAGCGGTCCTCCCATTCATGGTGGCATCAGGCATGCATAAAGCAATGGTTCCTTATGCAGTCACAACGATGGGAACCCTTGGGAAAGAAGCACTTTATTTGCCGGCATCACTTGCGCATAATATTGCGGAAAGTGGAGCGTGTTTCGCTGTGGCACTTCGAACAAAAGACAAGGTACTTAGATCAACAGCCATTTCGGCAGGGATATCAGCCTTTTTTGGCATCACAGAGCCAGCGTTGTATGGTGTGACACTGCAAAATAAGCGAGTTCTAGGAAGTGTCATGATTGGTTCGTTTGTTGGCGGAATTTTCATTGGATTAGTTGGTATACAAGCCTTTGTGCTTGTTGGCCCTGGTTTAGCAAGCATGTCGATGTTTATATCAGATGAGCTACCGCGAAATCTGATGTTTGCTATCATTGGAGCGGTCATTTCGTTTATTGTCGCCTTTATCGCTGCTTTTGTATTAGGTAAAGATCGAACAGTAGAAGAAAAGACAAAGGACCAAGCTGGGTTTGCTGAAAAAATTGGAGCAGGCGAAACATTCAAGAGCCCTGTGATTGGCCAAATGATCTCTCTATCTGAAGTGAAAGATGATATTTTCTCTTCAAAGGTCATGGGAGAAGGAATTGCCATTGTACCTTCAAAAGGAGCACTTTATGCACCTGTAGATGGAGAGGTAACCTTGCTGTTCGAAACAAACCATGCACTTGGTATGAAAACGGACCATGGAGTTGAAGTATTATTCCACATCGGCATTGACACCGTTCAGTTGGAAGGGCAGTATTTCCATCCAAAAGTACAGGCTGGAGATCGTGTTCAAGCGGGTGATTTATTGATTGAATTTGATCTAGAAAAAATCATGGAAGCAGGATATGATCCAGTAACACTTGCTGTAGTCACAAATACAGATCAATATGATATTAAGGTACAGCCATTACAAGAGGTCAATCGTCAAGATACATTGATGGTTGTTACACAATTAGGAGGCTAATCATATGACAAAAATCAAAGGTTTTCCAAAAGGATTTTTATGGGGCGGCGCCATTGCTGCTAACCAGGCAGAAGGCGCCTGGAATATAGATGGAAAGGGGCCGTCTGTTGCAGATATTGCAATGTACCGTTCCAACTTGAGTGTAGAAGATTATGAAGGCCATCTTGCAGTTACCACTGAAAATATAGATCGTGCGATGAAAGATCCAGACGATAAAAAATACCCAAAACGCAGAGGTGTCGATTTCTATCATCACTATAAAGAGGATTTGGCTCTCTTTGCTGAAATGGGATTTCAAACACTTCGAATTTCTATTGCATGGAGTCGTATCTTCCCTACTGGAGAAGAAGCGGAACCGAATGAAAAAGGGCTGCAATTTTACGATCGTGTATTTGCAGAAATGAAAAAACACAACATAGAACCGATCGTGACTCTCTCTCATTATGAAATGCCTTTAGCCCTTAGTGTGAAATATAACGGCTGGGTTGAAAGAAAAGTAATTGACCTCTTTGTGAAATTCGCCAATGTTTGTTTCGAACGTTATAAAGATGATGTGAAATATTGGCTTACCTTTAATGAAATTGATAGTATTCACCGCCACTCTTTCATTACAGCGGGAATTATTCCTGATCGCTGCCCAGAAGGAAAAGTAGAAGAGACGGTGTACCAAGCACTTCATCATCAATTTGTCGCATCTGCTCTCGTAACAGCAGATTGCCATCGTATCATCCCAGGCAGTCAGGTAGGATGTATGCTGACAAAATTGACAACGTATCCGCATACGTGCCACCCGAATGATGTAGAACAAGCTTTGAAACAAAACTTAGAAAACTATTTCTATGCAGATGTTCAGGTGTTTGGCGAGTATCCGCCACTGATCAAGCGTATGCTTGAGAGAAAAGATATTCATATTCATATGGAAGCAGATGATCTTACCATTTTAAAAGAAAACACAGTAGATTTTATCTCATTTAGCTACTATATGTCTTTAACGGAATCAGCCCAAGAAGGATTAGAAGAGACAGAAGGGAATACCATTCGTGGAGTCAAAAACCCTTATCTTCCTTCAACTGATTGGGGCTGGCAAATTGATCCGGTTGGTCTGAAAATTTCTTTGATCGAATTGTATGATCGCTATCAAAAACCTCTTATCATTGTCGAGAACGGCATGGGTGCAAAGGATGTAGTTGAAAGTGATGGCTCAATCCATGACGACTATCGTATTAACTATTTCAAAGAGCATTTCCGTCAGATGAGAGAAGCTATTGAAGAAGGCGTCGATCTCTTTGGATATACGAGCTGGGGCTCGATTGATATTATTAGTGCAGGTACATCACAAATGTCAAAACGTTACGGCTTCATTCACGTAGATCAAGATGATGACGGGAACGGGACATTAAAACGATCTCGAAAAGACTCATTTTATTGGTACCAAAAAGTCATTGAGACAAATGGTGAATCGCTTGATTGAACACCACAATCATGAAAACAGGTGATGACGATGTTTAAAATCAAAAAAGTTTTAAACTCGAGCGTGGTCCTGGCTGAAGATCAGAACCAACAGGAGATGGTTTTGTTCGGCCGAGGAATTGGCTATGGCCAGAAACCAGGTCAAATGATAGAAGAGAAAAAAGCGGACCAAGTCTTTATGTCAGTCGATAACATGAGAGCAAAAGAATTTCTTCAATTGTTAGATTCAATGGCTCAGGAGTTTATCGATTTAACTCAGCAAATCGTCCAATATGCAGAAAAACGTTTAAACTCAACTTTAAATTCAGGTGTTTATTTTACCTTAATGGATCATTTGAATTTTGCAGTGGAACGTCATAAAAAGAATATTAATATTACGAATCGTGTGTATTGGGAAATCAAAAATTACTATACAGAAGAATTTGAAGTAGGGAACTACGCACTTGAGTTAGTCAATGACACATTGGGCATACAATTACCAAAAGAAGAAGCTGCCAATATCGCCTTTCACTTGATTAATGCATTAGGTGAAGAGTCCGAGTCCAAAGATGGTATGAAATACGCCAAGATGATCGGAAGTATTGTTAATCTTGTGCGCTATACGTTGAATATGAAAATGGATCAAGAGAATATTCATTACAGTCGGTTCATTACACATGTGAAATTCTTTGTAGAGAGATTTTATGCTGATAAATTATTATCAGATCAGGAAAATGAGTTATTTGAACAAATTGCACATTTATATCCTCAAGCGATGGATGTTGCTTTTAAGATCAAAGATTATATTAAACAGGTGCATAGTATCATCATTCCTAATGATGAGCTTACTTATCTTGCGGTACATATACACCGCCTTATTTCTTATCAGCAACTAAAATAAATGTGGAACCACTTGCCTTGATGAGGCGAGTGGTTCTTTATTTCAAATGTTTATATTAAGTTCCGATAGGTCGTTCTGTTGTACCATTTTCATCATTTAATGAATTGAAAGTCCCTGTTTGTCCTAAAACAACGATGGTCAAAGTGATAATCAATAAACTCATTTTTTTCATTAGAATTCCCCCAGTCAATGATAGGATGTTTCATGCGATCAGCTTCCTTTAAAAAGAGATAGGCTTGATGAATTGCTCCCAGCTCTTCAAAGTGTTTTGCTGCTAACGCACTTAATTCACAGACTCCTTCAGCATCTTTTAATTTTTTAAGAATGCTGATTTCATCGAAACAGGCTTGAGCTTTTTGAGCCATATCTTCAGTGAAATATAGATGGTAAAGCAAATTCATTTTTGCTGTATAGATGGGGCATTTCTCTGATTCATGTTTTTGGTTAACCAATTCGAAGTAATAGAGAGCTTGTGTCCTTTCATCGATAGAGAGTAGCTCCTTCATTAACATGTACATGGAGTGATGGAAGTAACACGATGAGAAATAGTCTTCGTCACTAAGAGCCTTTTCTAGGGCATCGATACATTTTTTTGATTCGCCAGCTTCGGCATACAAAATGCTGATATTATGATAAAGCTGTGATGTTAGAAAATGATCGTTTAGACTGTCTGCGATGTGTAATGCTTTTTTGTAGTAATTTTCTGCCCTTATAAAGTCGCCAATGTCCATATAATTAGCAGCGGCGATGACAAAGGCTGCAGCTAGTCTTCTTTCATATCCTTCATGGCTTTTGAAAATATCAATAGCATTCTGAATGTAGTGTAGAGAAATTAGGCTTTGACGAAGCAGCATATATAAGTTGGCAATTTTCGTATGGAATTCTGCTACTTCTATTTCATCAGGAATGTGTTGTAGTTTTTTCTCGGCAATTTTAAACAGTCCAATGGCTGATGCATAGTCTCTTTTATATGACGCGTAAAGGGCTTTGTATAGGTAAAAATAGTATTCAATTAAGTCGTTTGTTTTAGAGGGGCAATCTGGCTCTAGCTGTTCCTTCAGTTTCGTACCTCTTCGTTCATATAACATGAGCTTATACTTGCCTTCTAGCAATGAGTAATAGGTCAAGACCTCCTGATTCTCTTCCATTTTTTGAAGTAATTCCTTTACTTCTGTATACATTGCTTTTGCACTGTGTACATCATGCTTGCGAATTGCAATTCTCCAATCATTTAAACGATTCCCCACCTGTTCAGCAGAAATGATAGCCATGGAAATTTCACCTCTTTAAGATCCTTTCACCTGTTTCATAAAAAACGATATCACAATTTTTGGTAAAATATAATCGTTTCGGTGAGGCGATTGACAAGGGGTAATAAAAAGGACCTAAGGTCATGTGATGTACGATATTGTAAGGGAGAATGCTTGTTAACACAAATGAATAAAATCTCTTTTTAGAAATCTAAAAAAGGGTTATATACAACGGGTTTTAAGATAATGTACGAAAATACCGCTCATATATTTGATATAAAGAAATTTTAGCTATTTAAGAGGGGAAATGGAAGGTCGATCTAGGAAAGAAAATCAGGTATGATGTTGCTAGATCATGAGATAAGAAACTGATAGATGACGACAAAAGTAAGTATTAAACACAAACTCCGACCTTTAAGAAAGGATGTTGAAATGAAAAAAAGATTTCAAAGCTTAAACAGACAAATCACAGTCATTATCACGACTCTGTTACTTGTTTTAGTGACTCTATATATGTCAAAGAGATACTTTTATAGCAAAGAAATTGAGCTGTTGATAGAATCTTGTCAACAAGCTGGCGGCAAAATCATCTTAGAAACAAATAGTTTGTCTATGGATTACTCGTTTGAGTGCCAGAAAAAGTAGAACAGGCAGTTTCTGCCTGTTTGTACTCAAATTAAAAACCTAAATCTTGCAGCCAATGATTTAATCTCATTTCTCGTTTCTCGACAGTTGAATGATCATATCTTCCTAATTGTAAACTGTCTGCCATTTCTCCGTCATTCATAAACATGATTCTTTCAGAACGAAGAGCCACCTTGGGGTCATGTGTAACAAGTAGCAGTGTTGCTCCTTCAGAGTGGATTCTTGAAAAAATATTCATTACTTCCTTTGTTGTACTGGAATTAAGAGCACCTGTAGGTTCATCAGCGAAAAGTATATCTGGTTCATTCATGAGCGCTCGGCAGATAGCGGCTCTTTGAAGCTGTCCTCCCGATACTTCTGTCAAATATCTATTTGCCAAATGATCAATTTCAAGTTTTTCCATTAAATATTGAGCTCGTTCATTCACTTTTTGTCTTGGCTTTTTCTTTGCTAAATAAGCTGCTGCAATGATGTTGTCAAATAGATTAAGTTTTTTTAATAAGTGGCTGTGCTGAAAGACAAATCCCATCTCAGTTAAGCGCAGAGCACTTAACTGTTTTTCTGTCATTTCTGATAGTGTTCGGCCTTTATATTTGATCTCTCCTGTTGAAGCTGTTTCTATGCCGCTAAGCTGATAAAGTAAGGATGTTTTTCCACATCCAGAAGGTCCCATAATGGTCACGAATTCCCCGCGCTTTATCGATAAATGAATATCCTTAAGAATCGTTTGTTTCTGTCCTTTTAATGAATTGATATGCAATGACAATCGCTTCGTTTCAATCAAGTGTTCCATGTGAAACAACTCCTTATTAAAGTGTATGCCTTGTCGTTTGGCTAGAAAAAAACGTCTTCAATAACCAGGCGATCAAAGCTAAATTGACAATAAATAGTATGAGTGGATACACAACCGACACCCATTGCGATGACAGCCACTGGAGGCTCGACGCCCCTAATGATGCTCCACCTATACTCATCAAAGCAGGACCAATTGTATTGACCGCGATTGTTCCAATAAAGGCGCCAAAAGAGAGAACAACAATAAAACTTGTTATATATTGTGCTGTTATATCTGTTATAGAAAACCCAATTGTTCTTAACATGTTGTTCCGGCTTGAATCTTTAGCTTTTAACATGTGCAAGAACATGAACAGCATTAAGCTGGCGGTCCCAAAAGCAGCTAATGTAGCAAAAAATGCAACGACTTTTACGATAGCTGCTGTGCTGCCGATCGTTTGATGAACGTATTCTTTCATATCTGTCACTTTTGCAGGAGATACCTTTTTTTCAAATATCGCCTTTTTCTCTGCAATATTTACTCCTGGTTTTAGTTGGATTTGAATGGTTTTCCAAAGAGCTGATTGAGGAAATGGCTGTGATATTGCTTTTGCTGTTTTGCCTCCATTGGTGACGTCCTGATAAATACCTGTCACCGTTCTTTGGGTTTCATGCCCGTTAGTTACGAGAGTGATTCTTTCTCCTATCTTTTTCTGAAGTGAATCTGCATTTAACACGGATAAGGCAATTTCATCATTCTTTAAAGGCTGCCGGCCTTGTAAATAGGTGAGGGGAAATGCTGAGAGCTCACCTGTTTCTAAATAGAGCGTTTCTAATGAATTCTCCTTTGATTTCGCCTGAAGAGAAGCAGTCTCATAGATGGCTGCTGTTTGAATGCTCCGATCTTCACGAATCATTGATTCTATTTCGTTTGTATTTTTCGTTAGTTGATTTCCTTGGCGTATATCAATTCGAAGGTCACTTTTACCCGAGCCAAGGTAGGTGATGAAATTCGGTGATTGTAAGGTATGCCATAGCTGAATAGGCATCAGCATTAAAAATGTACAAAGTGCAATAATACAAGTAATCGTTGTGTACAACTTCTTTCGTGATATCAGGTCTTTTAAACCAAGCCAAATATGGATTGGTAAGAACCTGCTTTTCTTGAGGTGCATAGGTATTTTTTTCTTATGATTCGATGAATGGATACCACCTTGAAGGGCTTGAGCAGCTGATATTTGACCAAACTTTCTTAGGACAGCATAGCTGCAAGAGATGACGATCATTGCTGTCACAATAGAAACAAAAAGCGGGATTAACAAATGATCAAAAGAAGGCTGATTCCCCATGTATTGCTGAATATTGGCCGTAAACATATCACCAAATATAAGTGTTAACACATAGCCTGCTATACATCCTGCACAAGCAAGCACGGCATACTTTCCAACGTATAATTGCTTAATTTTTGTTAAAGGAATCCCAAGTACCTTCAGTATGCCAATTTCACGTTCATCTTCTTCTATAGAAGCCGTCATAGCAAGATGGAGTGAGAGAAGGGCTATACTAATGAGCAGCAGGCAAACAAGCAAAAGAATGGCAATCACCATTCCATCTGTCAATGCGTTCAGCATGCGCAGCAAAGGCAGTGTGACAGCTGGGCCTTGTTGTGGCATCTGTGATGATTGATAGATTGCTTGAAAAGCATCTGTCTGCGCGGCATCATGCAGTAAAAATTCGATTAAGTACTCTTTTTGTTGAAACACTTGATTTATTGCGTCCCAATCCTCGTTATGAAGAAGAAATCTTTTTGAACTGACTAGACTGGGGTTCATTTGTGCATCTCGCAAGAACGCTTTGATGCGAAAGGTGAATTGATTAGCTCCTTTCTCAATCAGTAATGTTTCACCTATGTTGAGATGATACTTTTGTTGAAAATAAATTGGGACAGCCACTTCACCTTTATTGACAATGAGCTTCTCGTTTTGTTGATTTAAAAGAAAATCAAAATTGCGATTTTGCTTCACAAATAAATGATCCATCACACCTGCTTGGGCAGGCTCATGTCCGAACCTGATGTTTGCATGTTCAATTGGTATCATAGGGACGATTTGATGAGCTTTTACCATGGACTGCTTACTTGAAAATGCTTCAATGTCTTTTTCATTTAGGTCGCCGTCATGCATTTGGACAAAGTCTGGCGCTTTAGCAGAATGGAGCAGGCCAGAAATGGACCCATTCAGCTGTACTGTCATTTGAGCGGCACTTGCTGCGAGAAATGAAGTCATCATGATGCAAATAGTTAAACCAATTGAAATAAGACGGTGGCGGGTTAAGTCTTTCTTTATAAAGGCGAATCTCATGAGGCTGATTCCCCTTCATGTTGAAGCATATTTTTTGTTAGGTAGGCTAGGGCAAACATGAAAACACTGACGATTAACACAGTCACATACATGTTGGCTGAAAACGTATTAAACAAGAACCCATACATCATTTGACCAAGCGGAACTGCACATTGAGAAACCATTGTTAGATTGGCCATCACTTTTCCTAATTGCTGATTTGGAGTTTTCTTTTGAATATGTGATATCACAACGACCGAGATCATTGTAAGCAGCATAGCAATTGGAAGACATCCTGCTAAAAAGAGAAAATAAGCTGGATAAGTGCCAAATTGTAGAGCCATAGTCGATGTTGAGAACGCCACAGGCAGTAGGATGATGGCGATGACAAGCATCCAGCGATATAAAGTAGGAATGCGCCAATGCTTCGCTACGAGTCCAACTAGCAGAGCACCTGCGATGACAGCGAACTCAATCAAGCCCATTCCTACTCCATACATGATGTCACTTGTTTTCATTGTAACCCTTAAAATGATTGGGCCACCTACGATAAAAAATGGTGTAAGGATGAAATTTAACATTGCAGCAAGCAGCATGGTTCTTTTTAGAAACGGCTGGCTGCCGATATAAGAAAATCCTTGTTTCATATCTTTTATGAGCACTTTGCCCATAGAATCTGTCAGCGGACTAGAGGAGAAGGGTATTTTTAATCGTAAGAGCATGCACGCAGATAGGAAAAATACGATGGCACTGGCACCTATAATGAATTGACTTCCAATCATTCCGTATAGAACACCACCGATAACAGGTGCGAGAACACCTGAAAGTGCCTGAACGCCATTGACGATGCCGTTCGCTTGTTCTAATTGATCTTCTTTCACTAGCTGTGGAATGCTGGACATCACAGTAGGTGCATAGAACGTACTCATCACACCAAGAAGTATCATGACAGCTCCTATCATGTAGAGTGAATCATTTCCAGATAATAAACAGAAATAAAAAGCAAGAATCATGATGCCGGCGAGGACGTCAAATAAAATCATCAAGTTCCTTCTGTTAAACCGGTCAGCGATTGCACCAGCTAATGGGGAGAGAAGGAACGGGATATTGGATAAAGCGAAAAGTAAGGCAAATAAATCAACTCGTTGTGTCATATCAAGCACATGTAAAGATAGAACAAATCGAATGAGAGAAGATCCGAAAACGGAAATAATCTGTCCGAGAACGAGGTAGATAAAGTGAGATGAATCTCTTTTGAATAATACATTCATAAATATCACTCTCCTTTTAGACCGACCGTCAGTCTATAATGTATGCAGGATTGGTATTGAAGTGACCAATCACTGATTATTTTCATCCTGCTCACCAGATAATCGCTTCAGCAGGAAGGAAAAGCTCCCCTTATCTGCATGCAATGAGGATTCGAGTATATCGATAAAAGCTAAAGCGCGTTGTATACTTTCTTCGGCTGTCCATTGAAACAGGCCTTCATCAAATATGACCTGTGCAGAAGCGAGAAGGAATTCAACCGTCTCTTGCGGATACTTCGTTTTGAATGTCCCTTCCTCTACACCTTGCTGAATGACTTCTGCCAACACTGGTGATAGTTCTTTAATGGCTTTAATTAAGCTTTTTTGATGCATTTCTGCATTAGAAGGCTGATGGAACTGATCGATCATCCCCTGTTTATGGCTTCCTTGCTGAGGTGATTGCGCCATGATGATACGAAATAGTTTGTCAACGACTGGAAGGTCTGGATCAGCCGCAATACGCTTTGCCACGATGATATCTTCTTTGATGATCCTGTCAATAATGGCATCCATTACTTCTTCTTTGGATGCAAAGTAGTAATAAAAGGTGCCTTTTGCAATGCCAACGGATTTTAATATGTCAATAATCGTTGTTTTCTGATAGCCTTTGGTTGAAAAAAGCGCTTCTGCTGCGTTTAATATGTCATTTTTACGTTCCTCAGGATGTTTAACGGTTCTCATAAAGCCATCCTTTCTTTTAACTAGACTGTCGGTCGGTCTTTGATTTGATTAAACACTTTTTAGGGTGTCTTTGTCAATGGCTGGTTTTTAAACACTTTGCATTTATTGTTCAAAGACACTATGATACATTGAATGAAAACACCTTCAGGAGAGATGCCTCATGCAATTTTTAACCAGTGAATTGGCTCAAGAAATGGTTGAACGTACGATGCATATTTTACATAAAAACATCAATGTAATGAATGCAGATGGTGTCATTATTGGTTCTGGTGAACGAAACAGGATTGGCCAGAAACATGATGGTGCACGACTTGTTCTGACAAGCGGGAACAGTGTGGAAATTGACCATGAGACCTCCTTGCGCTTAGAAGGAGTGAGACCGGGGATCAACCTGCCTATTTGCTTTCATGAACAAGTAGTTGGTGTAATTGGGATTACTGGTGAGCCAGAGGACATTCGGCATCATGCCGAGCTGGTGAAGATGGCAGCTGAACTGGTGTTAGAGCAATCTTTTCTACTCGAACGGGTTCAATGGCGTCATCGAATAGAAAGTGAAATTGTCAATCAGTTGATTTCATATTCTGATGTTGGGGATCATCAGCTGAAAAATCGAGCTGCTTGGCTGGGAATGGATTTAGACAAGCGCCGAAGGGCTATTGTTTTTCAGCCAGTTCCATCCTCAGAGGATGCTGTTCATAAATTGATGCATGCGATTCAATATGATAAGAAGTCGGATGATTTACTTGGTATGACCTTTTGTCATGAATTGATTCTTTTAAGTCATTCAATACCTGAACATCAATTAAAGCAGATGGCAGGTCATCTGCAAAGAACAATGCAAAGAGCAATAGGAGGCCAAGTGCTAGTGGGGATAGGGACTGTCGCTGACGACATCAGCCAGCTGCCAATTTCTTTTCAGCATGCGAGAGAAGCCCTGAGATTAGGGAAAGCTCTTGATCCGGAAGAAAGTATGTATTTCTTTGAGTCTTATCAGCTGGAAAGCTTATTCATGATTGCGGGAATTGCTGAAAAGAAAAGTCGATGGACTGACTTTTACAAGCCGCTGACACAAGAAGCAGAGCTCGCCCATACATTAAGGGTTTACATTGAAGAGGGCGGTGATTTGCAGAGCATTGTTGATCGTTTATTTATTCATCGGAATACATTGCGTTATCGTTTAGACAAAATTCAAGAATTGACTGGAAAAGACCCTCGTCATGTAAAACAGTTAATCGAGCTTTATATGGCGCAGCTAATGAATCAATTATCTTGATTGTGCAAATGCACAATTGAGTAGAGTGATAGATGAAAAAAGTTCATCCAGATTCACAACACAATCCCTTTGGGTAAACGCTTACAATTGGAGAAAGATATTTTTAGGGGGATTGAGGATGAGTGGAGATGTAACGGTAAGTACTTTGGGAGCCCTGGCGGCGCTTGTGATCGCGATTGTTCTCATTCTAAAAAAAGTATCACCTGCTTATGGCATGCTGGCAGGTGCATTTATAGGCGGCTTGGTTGGCGGTGTAGATATTGTTCAGACCGTCAACGTCATGATGGAAGGTGCTAAGGACATGATTCCAGCTGTCCTTAGAATTATGGCGGCAGGTGTATTGGCTGGTGTTCTCATTGAGTCGGGTGCTGCGTTATCGATCGCTGAGGCCATTGTGAGAAGGCTTGGTGAGGCGAGGGCGCTATTAGCACTCGCACTTGCAACGATGATTTTAACAACAGTGGGCGTTTTTGTAGATGTTGCGGTTATTACGGTAGCGCCCATCGCACTTGCCATTGCCAAACGCGCAAAGCTCTCAAAAACGGGAATTCTTCTTGCTATGATTGGAGGCGGGAAGGCAGGAAATATCATGTCACCGAATCCGAATGCCATTGCCGCTTCAGATGCTTTTGGTGTACCTCTGACTTCAATGATGGCTGCGGGTGTCATTCCAGCTATGTTCGGGCTGGCGGTTACATATGTATTAGCTAAAAAGCTTGCAAACAAAGGGACACCCGTTCTTGAAGAGGAAACCGGGCAAAGTAAAGTTCAAATACCTGCTTTTTTTCAAGCACTGGCTGGTCCGCTCGTTACCATTTTATTGTTGGCTTTAAGGCCGCTTTTTCAAATCAATATAGATCCAATGATCGCCTTACCAATTGGAGGGATTGTAGGCGCTCTTTTCATGAAAAAAGGGAAATTTCTCAATGATTATGCGATGTCAGGGCTTCATAAAATGTCAGGTGTCGCGATTATGTTATTAGGGACAGGTACGTTAGCAGGAATCGTATCGAATTCTACCTTAAAAGATGTGTTTATTCAGGCACTTGATGCATCGGGTTTACCTCCATATTTACTTGCACCAACTTCAGGGATATTTATGTCAGCCGCTACTGCTTCGACAACAGCTGGCACGGCGGTAGCGAGTGGTGTGTTTAGCGGAACACTGATTGGGCTTGGTGTGTCTGCTCTTTCAGGGGCAGCCATGATTCATGCTGGCGCAACAGTACTTGACCATATGCCGCACGGGAGCTTTTTCCATGCAACAGCAGGAAGTGTTCAAATGGATATTAAAGAGCGTTTAAAGCTCATGCCTTTTGAATCGTTAATCGGTTTGACGTTAACCGTTGTATCGACCATTATTTTTGGCGTTTTCCAGCTGTTTGGCTAAAGGACATGATAAGAAATGAGGGGCTGATAGGATGAAAATTGTGATCGCACCAGATTCATTTAAAGAAAGTTTGTCTGCTTATGAGACAGCATGTGCCATTGAACGAGGATTTCGTTCTATTTTGCCACACGCAGAGTATATCAAACTGCCAATGGCAGATGGCGGAGAGGGAACTGTTCAATCGTTGGTTGATGCGACGGGCGGGCATATTGTTTATCAAGTGGTCACGGGCCCGCTTGGTGAGCCTGTGGATGCTTTTTTTGGCATGTTAGGGGACAGTCAGACTGCTGTCATAGAGATGGCTGCAGCCTCTGGATTACACCTTGTTCCGCGAGAAAAACGTAATCCGTTATGGACGACATCGAGAGGAACTGGTGAATTAATACTTGCAGCGCTGGATAAAGGAGCGAAGCATGTGATCATTGGGCTTGGCGGAAGTGCAACAAATGATGGCGGTGTTGGAATGATGCAAGGATTAGGTGCAGCTTTCCTTGATAAAACAGGACATGCACTGACGTCAGGCGGCGGGGCACTTCATCAATTAGCTTCAATTGATTTATCTGGACTCGATCCAAGGCTGCAATCTGTCCGGCTGGAGGCGGCTTGTGATGTGGATAATCCTTTAACAGGTGAGAGAGGAGCGTCTGCCGTTTTCGGCCCTCAAAAGGGAGCAGATGAAGAAATGGTTCAAGTGTTAGACAAGAATCTAGCTCATTTTGCACGAGTAGCTGAAAAGCAGTTCAATATATCCTTTGAAGATGCAGCAGGGGCAGGAGCTGCAGGGGGACTTGGTGCGAGTTTATTAGGCTTTTTAAAAGCCGATTTGCAAAGAGGAATTGATATTGTGCTGAAAGCTGTTCATTTTGATGACATCATCAAGGAGGCAGACCTTGTCATTACGGGAGAAGGCCGAATTGACCGGCAGACCATTTATGGAAAAACGCCAATCGGCGTAGCCAAAGCAGCGAAGCAGTATAATCTGCCCGTGATTGCCATCGCAGGCTCTCTTTCAAAAGACAGTGCAGTCGTACATGATCATGGAATTGATGCACTTTTTAGTATTGTTCCAGGTATTACCTCTCTTTCTGAGGCGATACGCGATGCGAATCTTCATGTAGAGAGAACAGCTCGGAATATCGCGGCTGTGTTAGAATTTGGAATAAAAAAGTAAACGATGAAAAATGTTTCCTTTTCTATCACATTCCTTCTATAGAAATGTGGTAAAATCGATATAAATGATGTAGAAAGTTGGAGGAAACAAAAATGTCTAATCTACCGAATTGTCCTTCGTGCAGCTCACCTTATACATACGAGGACGGCAGTCTGCTGGTTTGTCCTGAGTGTGCGCATGAATGGTCACTTGAACAAGAGCAAGCGGCAGAGGAACAGCTTGTTGTCAAAGATGCGAATGGGAACCTGTTAAGTGATGGGGACACGGTCTCTGTTATTAAAGACCTAAAAGTAAAAGGTTCTTCATCCGTTTTGAAAATAGGAACGAAGGTCAAAGGCATTCGTTTAGTGGAAGGCGATCATAACATTGATTGTAAAATTCCTAGCTTCGGCGCAATGAAATTAAAATCAGAGTTTGTGAAGAAGATATAATGTATGAAAGGAGGCTGTAAGAGGCCTCTTTTCTTTATTTATAGGTGAAAGGAATAATCTCAAACAAAATTCCATACATATATACCTGTTGAAAAAGGTTCATTTTTTAAAAAATCAAGCCTCTTTTCACATAAAAATCCGCTGTTTTCTTAACCCCACCTTAAAAAAGGCAGATGATTCGCTAAATTTTGGCTAATCCCCTTCACAACTTTTGGGCATTGCTGTACCATATGGAAGTGTATTTCTATTTTTGACGGATCATGGTGTTTATCAGGAAATAGAATGATAGATGAAACTTAGACAAAGAAGGAGAGGTAACGTGACGAACGTTTTAGAACTGCATAATGTATCTAGACATATTCGCGGTAAAAAGATTGTTCAAGACTTGAGCTTTACTGTCCAAGCGGGCGAAGTCTTTGGCTTCTTAGGACCAAATGGTGCAGGGAAAACAACAACCATTCGTATGATGGTCGGTCTTTCTCCCATTACATCTGGTGACATTCTGATTAATGGTCATAGTATTCAAACCTCCTATCAGCATGCCATCCAAGATGTCGGTGCCATTATTGAAAACCCAGAAATGTATAATCACTTAACGGCAAGACAAAATCTTGTTCACTTTGCCAGAATGAATGGGAAAGTGGATGAAGCGCGAATTGATGAGCTGTTAGAGCTAGTCAGCTTACAGCATGTGAAACATAAACGTGTGCGTACATTTTCATTAGGAATGAAACAGCGATTGGGCATTGCGCAGGCACTCATACATAGACCGAAACTGCTAATCTTAGATGAACCAACCAATGGACTTGATCCTGAGGGGATTCGAATGATACGAGATTACTTGAGAAGGCTTGCAAAGGAAGAAGGGCTGGCTGTTATTGTTTCAAGTCACCTCATGTCAGAGATGGAATTGATGTGTGATCGCTTTGCAATTATCCAAACGGGAAAGCTAGTTGCCATTGAGGATCAGCGTGCTGAGACGAAGCAGGATGATTTGGTTAATTATCGAATGAAGGTAGCAGCTGGTGAGCTTGAAGAAGCACAGAAGCTCATTGGTGCATTTGAGGAAGGCGTCACTGTAAGAGGAGAGGAGCAGTATTTATTCTTCTCTATGCCAGAACAAAAAATGCCAGAATTAATTCGTCATTTGAGCAGCGCGTCTATTCATTTGTACGAAATCAAAATCGAAAAACAAACCTTAGAAGATAAGTTCTTAAGCTTAACAGGTAAAAAGGAGGCAGACGTATGATTCGCCTCATTCAAAACGAGTGGATGAAGATCAGTTATCGTATTGGTACTTGGATTATGGTTGGGCTTCTTGTGTTAGGTATGATTGCCACGCTGATCTTTGTAGTGAAAACAAATGACAAAGATCAAGCTTCAGGTGATTGGAAAACCCAGCTAGAAATGATGAATAAGGAAAACAAGAGGGAGCTCAAAGAGACAGAGAATGGTTTCTTTAAAAGAGAGCTTGAAAAAGAGATCGCTATTAATGATTATCGAATCAAGCATAACTTGCCGCCAGCTGATCAGTTTAGCGGCAGTGTATGGGACTATGTGAAAACAAACGCCAATTTACTTCAGCTAGTCGGTGTGTTTGTGATCATTATTGCTTCCACCATTGTGTCGGCTGAATACAAGCATGGTACAATTAAATTATTATTGATTCGTCCACCATCAAGGCTAAAGATCCTAATATCTAAATATATTACGGTGCAGCTGTATGCTCTTTTACTTGTTGTGGTGCTATTTATCTTGTCATTCGTATTGGGTGCTATTTTCTTTGGACTTAACACTGATTATGTGAATTTGGTGTATCAAAATGGTGAAGTGATTGAACGTTCGCAGTTTGCCAATATGGTCTATTATTATCTTGCTCATTGTGCAATGTTTGTCGTTTTGGGAACCCTTTCGTTCGCCATTTCTACAGTATTTAGAAGTGAAGCTATCTCCATTGCCATTAGTGTGTTAGCGTATATTGTGGGTGGATCAGTCACAGGTATTTTAATGCTCTTCTTTGATTGGTCAAAATATCTGTTATTTGCAAACGATCCATCCCAATACTTTATGGAACAGGTTACTCTTATCGAAGGTATGTCTCTAGGATTCTCATTAATCGTCCTAGTCATCTATTGGGCTATTTTCTTAGCCATTGCCTTAATTGTCTTCCAAAAGCGTGAAGTGAAAACAGGTTAATTTAACTTTTTAGGAGGTTTACACATGATGAAACGTAAAGGTGAAAAAATTATGGGGATTATTAGTATTGTCCTCAATGCCATTGGTGTTGGGTTTGGGGCATTAATCCTTTCTGTGGGTCCATCTTTTTATGATGAAATCAATGAAGTGTTAAAAGAGGAAGGAGAAACATTGCCGATCGAAACGCTTCAGGCTTCGGTTCATGCATTTGGTACTCAGTTCATGGTCGTTTCCGCAATTGCGGCTGTGCTGTCGATTGTTGGTGTGATTTTCTTGAAAACTGACCGCCGTGCCGTGCTATCAGGTATTCTTTTCTTGGTTTCTGCTGTGACTCTTTTAATTGGAACAGTTGGCCTTGCATTCGTTCCAATGGTTCTATTGTTTATCATTGGATTAATGTCTCTTATTAGAAAGCCGAATACAGACATTCACACAAGTGAATATCCTTCATAATGATAGAAAAGACATGCGCATATCCGCGCATGTCTTTCTTTTTAAATGATGCCAATCAGCATCGCCACGAACAGAAGGATAATACTGAATCCCCACATCCAAAAGAAAGAGTAGCGGATGTGTTTCCCCATATCAACCCCTGCAAGACCTACAGCGAGCCAAACAGCGGGAGCAAGCGGGCTGACAAAGGTTCCGATGATGTTCCCAATCATCATGGCATATGCCGCAGAAGTGCCTGGTACGCCAACTTCAGATGTAATGGATTCAACAATTGGCAGAAGGGCGTAATAATAGGCATCTGTACTTGTCAGCATATCCAGAGGCACCCCAAGCAGCCCAACAATGATATGTAAAAATGGCAGCAAGAAGGCTGGTAAAATGTGAATACTGTCCACAGCAATGGCTTTCAGCATCCCCGTGCCTTCAAGAATTCCTAAAAATGACCCTGCGGAGAAAATGACAGCCGCCATCATCAGCGCACTAGGTGCGTGTGCCTTAATCCTTTCCATTTGCAGATTCACATTCGGAAAGTTAATCAATAGTGCCAGTGACAGGCCAATCATAAACATAAAACTAGCAGGAATCACGTTCAACACGAGAAGCACGACAACAGATACAAATAGGATGAGGTTGACCCAGATGAGATGATAACGCTTTAAAGAGGCGTCTCCCGTTTCACTAATAGACTGAATGGCACGATCCCAATCTGCACCTTCTAGTTGAACCGCAGCTATTTCATTTGCAGCAATTTTCACCCGAATTCGTTTTTCTTCCCTTTTTCCTAAAATGAATGCCATCCCTAATACGAGCACAACGCCAATGAGCTGAATTGGAATGAGTGGCACCCACAGTTCAGAGGGATCCATATTTAGGACACTTGCTGCCCGTCCAGTCGGTCCGGCCCATGGAATCATATTGGTTAATCCGGCACTCGTCCCGATTAATAACAGCAGCAAATAAGGACTCATATGTAATTTTTTATAAAGCGGAAGCAGTGCAGGTACAGTTAATAAAAAGGTCGTAGCCCCTGCTCCGTCTAAGTGTGCGATAACCCCAATCAAAGCAGTTCCCATTGCAACTGTGACAACATTTCCTTTTGTCAGCTTGATTAAAGCTTTAATTACAGGTTCAAAGAACCCTGTATCTTGCAAAATGCCAAAAAATAAAATGGCGAAGATAAACATGGTCGCCACCGGTAATACTTTGATAATCCCTTCCTCAAAGAAGGTTTGAATGTCATTGATCCCAAATCCCGCGATGAGTGCCCCTATTAAAGGCACCATGACCATGGCGACAATTGGACTTGCTTTCCCCCAAATCAGCAGCACAACAATCGTTAAAATAATCAACAATCCAACAAACGTTAACATAAGCCCCTCCCCCTGCAAATAAACCGTTTACATTTATCTATTCTTTTCATCCAATGCACTCCCATAGGTGCATTGAAAAAAAAGATTATCAAATTTATGAGTATGAAGCAACCGCTTTCATACCTATACAATGGTAAAAAAGGATGGAGAGACCAGTCGTAATGCGGCATCAAATATTGCAAAAAAATTTAGATAAAAAATAACTAATAAATTCACAGCGATAAATATGGGTATATATACTCATTGAAATCAAAAAGCGCCCAATAAATGGACGCTTCTTTCAATTATTTTTTCAGGATGACGTACTCGTAAGGATCAAGTTGAAGCTGCTCAGGCACTTGCTGGCCAGTCAGTATATTCTCATAGCTTGCCTCTGAATCTAGTGACATGTTCTGCTGCTCTTCTGAAAAATTCATCAAAAACACATAGTCCTGCGTACCGTCTGTTCGTTTTTGTACACTGACTCCTTCTGGAATTGCAGTGGATAGGACGGGCTGTATGCCAATGCCTGCGATAAGGTCTTCGTAAAACTCATCATAAAAAGCCTGTTCATTTTCTGAGGCCATATAGTATGCCTTCCCTTTTTCTAATGAACGGACAGTCAGGGCTGGCTGTCCTTCGTAGCAGCCATTCTCAAAATGCCCTAGCACAGAGGCCGTTTCAGGATGTATGGATTCGCAATATTGTCCGACATGATAGGTGCGTCCATTTCCTGTCGTCATTAACACATGTTCATCTGGCATCAATGTGTTGATTTCCTCTGCCCAAATGCCAAGTACATGGCGGAGAGGACCAGGGAAACCGCCGAGGAAACAGAGATCATTTTCATCGACCATGCCGCTCCAGTAAGTCGCAATAAAAATGCCGCCCGCTTTGACAAAGGCTTCAATTTTTTCTGCAACGCCTGGTTTGATCATGTAGAGCATTGGCCCAATGAGCACACGATAGGATGAGAAATCCTTTTCCATTCCGACAATGTCAACAGGAATGCCCTTTTTCCAAAAGCTTCGATAGTGAGTTTGACAAGCCTCTACATAGCGTTTGTTTGTATTATTTAAGCCTTGCGCATCATCAATGGCCCAGTGGTTTTCCCAATCGTAAATGATGGCAACCTCTGGCTGAACAGATGTGCCCGCAATTGGCTGCAACTGCTCCAGTTGTTTTCCTAGATCAGCTACCTCTTGAAACACGCGCGTATGTTCATGACCGGAATGATCAACAACGGCACCGTGGAATTTTTCAGAGGCGCCTCGGCCTTGCCGCCACTGGAAATAAAGCACGGAGTCTGATCCGTGGGCAATGGCCTGCATGGCAGAAAGGTGTGCCATGCCTTTATGTTTGACCTTGTTGACTTCATGCCAGTTCACAAGGCTCGGCGTACTCTCCATGACGAGAAACGGCTGTCCGTCCTTTAATGAACGATACAAATCATGTACAAAGGCGACGTTTGATGCTAATTCGGCCGTTGTTTCTCTGCCGGTATGCCAAGCAGGATAGCTATCCCATGAGATCACATCGACCTCTTTAGCAAATTGATGATAATCCAGCCCAAGGAATGGACGCATATGTGGATAGTCACCCATAAAGTTCGTGGTTACTGGGATATGAGGCGTCAATTCCCGCAGCGGTTCAATTTCATTTTGATAAAAATTAATCGTTTGCGCTGTGACAAAGCGTTTCCAATCCAGGTTCATGCCGTGAATCATGTGCTCCCCGTGTGGTGCGGGAGACTCGATTTGTGACCAATCACTATACGTGTGGCTCCAAAATCCTGTCCACCATGCTTGATTCAAAGCCTCAAGATCATGATTGTATTTGTCCTTCAAATAGTCTCGAAATGCTTCCTGGCAAAGATCGCAATGACACTCGCCGCCGTACTCATTTGAAATGTGCCACATGATCAGTGCTGGATGATCCTTGTAGCGTTCCGCAAGCAGCCGGTTGAGTGTGTTCGTTTTCTCTCGATAAACCGGAGAGGTGAAGCAATGATTATGGCGCAGTCCATGTAAGTTACGCTGACGATTCGCTTCGACGCGCAATACTTCTGGATATGTTTGCGACAGCCAAGCAGGTCTTGCCCCGCTTGGCGTAGCGAGAATGGCGTGTGCCCCCTGCGCTGCCAAGCGGTCCATAATGTCATCCAGCCAAGCAAAGTCATATTGACCTTCTTTTGGCTCTAGCTTACTCCATGCGAATATGTTGATGGAGAATGTTTGACAGTGTGCAAGCTTCATTAATCGA
The DNA here is from genome assembly GCF_056172715.1 of Bacillus sp. ABR. Taxonomy (NCBI): domain Bacteria; kingdom Bacillati; phylum Bacillota; class Bacilli; order Caryophanales; family Bacillaceae; genus Bacillus; species Bacillus sp. ABR. Next base: position 148,356 of record NZ_JAOYSL010000001.1, read on the forward strand.
AAATCTTCGTCAATGATCTCTGGCATATGGAGCCATTGATCTGGATTGTAATCGCCACCATGCAAAAAGCCTTTCACATTTGGGTGAACGAGTGGGTAACGCTTTCCCATTTTGTCACGTCCTATCCTTTTAGTTACGGTGTCATTTGTTTAAATACATCAAGAGAAGGCAGTGCTTTTCCGTTGAAATCAAACATCGCTTGATTTTCCCACGCATTTCCGACAGTACCGGTGGTTTGAATATAAGCGAGCCCGTATTGACTAGACCACGGAGCACCTTTCGCTGGAATCCAAAGCGGCTCCCAATAAAAGAACCCTTTTCCGCGGTTGTTGTTTACTTTTGAAATCTTTTCGGATAGATCTCGTATAAAAGATGCCTGGCCTTGAGGTGAGGCTGGATAGCCGGCTGTGTTGACAGAGTCTTGATTAAATGAGTTATCTAGGTTGTCACCGTTTGCTGTCGTAAAGCCGTAAGCAGTTTCTACCACGATGACGTCTTTGTTATAGCGGGCGCTAATATCACTCATATTGGAGGTCAGACCGCTAAAGCCGCCGTCCCAATACGGGTAATAAGATAAACCGATCGTATCGAAGGAGACGCCTCGTTTTGTGATTTCATCAAACCACCAGCGGGATGCACCATTGTCTCCGCCATGTGCAAGGTGAAGCATGATTTTGATGTTTGAATCGACAGAGCGGACGGCATTTGTGCCAGCTTTTAGCAAAGCAGCGAGCCGATCAAATTCACCACCGCCTTCACCCCAGCTTTTTCCGTTTGGCCACAGCATACCTGAGTTCAACTCATTCCCGACCTGAACCATATTCGGCAAGGCATTTTGCGCTCTCATCGCTTTGAGCACATCGCCTGTGTAAGTGCCGACTGCTTTTTCTAAATCACTTTGTGAGAGGGACGCCCACGCTTTCGGTTTGAATTGTTTACCCGGATCCGTCCAGAAATCACTGTAGTGAAAATCAAGCAGCACTTTCATATTTTGTGCTTTTGCACGTTTCGATAAAGCGATGGCTGTATTGAGATCATTTGTCCCGCCGTTATAAGCACGGCCTTGATTGTCATATGGATGGTTCCACAGTCTGATACGCACATAGTTGACGCCTTTATCCTTTAATAGCTTGAGCGGATCAACCTGCTGTCCGTTCTGGTTGTAGTATCTGCCACCGCTTTTCTCTACTTCTGCAAGCATAGAGATATCGGCTCCTTTGATGAAATCACCTTGCAATCCATTGATCGGCTGAACAGAAATCGCATCTGCCTTAGCTTCAGGCAAAACACCTAACCCTATCAGAAAGAAAAAGGCAACAGTGACAAGCAACCATTTCTTCATCAAATCTCCCCTTATCCTTTTGTCCCGCCTTGTGTGAGGCCGGACACAAATTGTTTTTGTAAAACAAGGAACAATAAAGCGACTGGAATCGCAATGAGTAAAGCCCCGGCTGCAAAGGTCGTGTAGCTGGCACCCATTTTATCTGACACAAGATTGTACAGACCGATTGGGAGCGTATACATTTCGGGTGAGCGGACAATGACACTGGAAATGATGAAATCACCCAGTGGACCTGTAAATGAGTTGATCGCGACAACGGCTAAGATGGGCTTAGCGAGCGGCATAATAATTTGGATGAAAATCCGGAAATGCCCTGCGCCATCCATTCTGGCTGATTCATCGAGATCCTTCGGAATCGCATCAAGATAGCCTTTCATTAAATACGTATTCATCGGAATTTGTCCACCTGCATAAATCAAAATCAGGGCAAGGTGGCTATTAATGAGTCCAAGCATTTGAGCAAGAACAAAAATCGCAATCAGCGCTGAAAATTGAGGAATCATTTGCAGCAGCAAAAAGAGCATCAGCCCATTTTTACGTCCTTTGAAGCGGAATCTGGAAAAGGCATAGCCTGTAAAACTAACAAGAATCAGCGTTAAAACCATAGTGGCAATACTGATCTTCATTGAGTTCCAATACCATTTTGCATAAAGTGCCCCCTGACCGAAGAACAGCTCGGTGAAATGGCTGAACGTTGGATCCTTCGGAAACATACTGGTACTCATCAGGCTGTTCCCAGGATTAAAGGAAGCACCGATCGTCCAAAGCAGTGGATATAGAATACAAATGGAGGCAATGAAAAGGATAAAATAAGTGATGCTCAGGCGAATGAGCTTATTTTGTTTTGATCCCATATCACATCATGTCCTCCTCTTTGAATGAATTCGTTCTCTTAAACTGCCAGAGTGCAATGGCGATGACAAAGATTGAAAGTAAGATCGTGACTGCGGCAGCAAGTGCATATTGAGAAGACTGCATCGTGAGTTTGTAAATCCAAGAAACCAAGATGTCCGTTCCCCCGGCAGTTGAGCCAGCCACAGGTGGTCCTCCGCCATTAAATAAATAGATGATATTAAAGTTGTTAAAGTTAAACGTATATTGCGTGATTAATATAGGCGCAATGGAATAAAGGACAAGCGGTAACGTGATGGACCGGAATTTCTGAAAGAAGTTTGCCCCATCAATGGTCGCAGCTTCGTATAGATCCTCTGGAATCGCCTGTAAAACACCGGTTGTCATAATGAAAACAAAAGGGAATCCAAGCCAAGTCTGCATCGCGATGAGGGCGATTTTGCTCCAAAATGGATCTGTCAGCCATGGTTTTGGATCAATCCCAATCGATGCAAAAAGTGTGTTGTTAATGGCTCCAAATGTATCGTTGAACAGTCCGGCAAACACCAAAATGGTCACAAAACCTGGAACAGCCCAAGGAAGAATCAAAATCGTTCTAAAAAACCGTTTTCCCTTTAAATCCTTCTGGTTGAGCAGAACCGCTAGAAAGATGCCAATGGCACATTGAAGGGTCGACGCAGCCAACGTCCATACGACGGTCCAGCCAAGTACATCAATGAAAGTGTCTCTCCAAATATCAATTGAAAAGATATTTTGAAAGTTCTTGATCCCTACCCAATCAATCAGATTGGCAGGAGGCGAGTGGTATAGATCGTAGTTCGTAAAAGCCAGCGCAAAGCTGAACATAATAGGAAAGACAACAGAGAATAGAAGTAAAAAGAAAGCAGGAGTGCTCATTAAGTAAGGAAAGCCTTGGTCGATAAGCTGATGATATTGAGCTCGAATGGAATGGAGCGGAACCCCTTGATCACGTTTTTTTCCGTTTATAAAAGCGTCACGCATCATGAGTACGTAAAAGCCGATACCAAAACCAGCTGTTAACAGTGCAATAATCCCTTTTGCCAAAAGGAAAACAGAGTTGTCACGAGGCAGCATCGTACCTAGTGTGAACAGCCCCCAGAAGCCAATATTAAATAAATCATAAAATACGATGATAAAAGAGACGCCGAATAGGAAAAAAAGTGCCCCTTTGCCGTACTGTTTATTGTATATCTGCCCCATCCCGGGTATAAGGGAGAACATTAGCGCCCGTCTCCGGTGTGTCTTTGATTCCACTATGTGTGTGCGGTCTAGTTCAAGGTTACCCGTCACGTCTAACACCTACTTCATATGAAATTAGATCAAATACGGGCAGCTTGATAGACTTAAAGGCTACCCGTGTTTGATAATTATTTGGAGTGATTTGCTTTAATTTGAGAGTCGATTTGATTGACCGCATCATCAAATGCCTTTTTCACATCTGTTCGTCCGGTTGCAATGAGGCCTAATGCGCTGTCAATCGGCTTCCACACCTCTGCCATTTCAGGGGTATTCGGTGTCAGCGTGGCATATTTCGTTTGTTTTGAAACAGCATCCGCATTGACGTTTTCAGTAATAATTGGATCCTTCATCAGCTTTTTCACTGGTGGAATTTCCTCTGTTACTTCAAATCGCTTCTTCGAATTTTTTTCATTCGTGATAAACTCAACAAATTTCTCAGCAAGGTCTTTATTTTTAGAATAAGAGGAGACGTTGTAGCTCTTTACACCTAAGAATGAGCTCATATGCTTTCCATTAGGGAGTGTTGGCAGCTCTGTTACGCCATAGTCAATTCCAGCTTCTTTATATGGACCAAATGACCATGGACCAGAAATGACAGCTGCCGCCTTTTTCTCTGTGAATAAGGAGTTGAGGACATTGATTCCTTGTTCACCGATGATACCTTTCGGGAAAAGTCCTTCGCTAAAGAATTTTTGAATGTATTTTCCGCCTTCGATGGCGCCATTGTTGTTCAGGCCAATATCATTCACATCATAGGAGCCATCGCTTTTCTGTTTGAAAATATAGCCCCCTGATCCGCCTAACACACTTTGTGCATAGTAAATTTCATCCCATTTCGCAACAAAACCGTATTTCCCGTCTTTTGTCAGCTTTTTCGAAAGGTCATACCAGTCATCAAGTGTAGTTGGTGCCTTTTTGACAAGGTCTTTGTTATAGAAAAGCACAGTCGTTTCAACGGATTTCGGAAGGCCATACAGCTTGCCGTCTACCGTTTGTGATTGAATGGATTCGTCTGTAAAGGAATCGATTACTTTTTGATCAGGCTTGATTTCCTGTAATATCCCCTCAGTGACAGCTGATCCAATTTGATCGTGAGGCATTGTGATGACGTCTGGGCCTGTCCCGGCTGCTCCATCAAGGCGGAGAGCTTCGATTTGGTCAGCATACGCTTTTTCGACCACTTTGATTTTCACATCGTTTTGTTTTTCGAATTCTTTTACAGCGTCTTGAATCCCATCAGACTTTTTGACATCCTCCCATACTAGCAAGGTCTTTGTACCTGTAGATGCTGGCTGACTCCCGCTTGAATTGTCATCTCCTGGCCCGCATGCTGAAAGCAGAAGCACAGCAGTACCAACGACTGCTGATAATGTCGCCCATTTTCCCTTTTTCATTGGTAATCCCCTCTCGTTCTTTTTTCACAGATGATAAGAAAACGCTTTCTTAATGTGAGAATATCAACTTAAGTAAAAAAAGTAAACATATTTTATTAAATTTATTAAGTAAAATTTTTTACTCATATAGAGAGAAAAGAAGCCCTCCATATTAGGAGGGGCTTCCAGTTGATTATATGGTGCTTTTTCGAAAAACAGGCTCTGAGGCAATCAGAACAGTTTTAGGCAATGTTCTGCCGTCCACAAGTCTTTCTAAAAGTAAATCGATCGCTGTCTCACAAAGTAATGACGTATGGATATGATACGTGGTGAGCGGCGGCGACACATATTGAGATACATGAATATCGTTGATACTAAAAACGCTGACGCGATTCGGCAGAGAAAATCCGCGCTCATTTAATGCTTGTAAGCAGCCAATGGCAAGAGGGTCACTAGCGACACAAAAAGCGGTGGGCAGATCATCACCAAGCTCATCAATCGCCTTCATCATGAGCGCATAGCCTTCATCGACTGAGAAATGGTGGCCGATATAGACCAATCGCTCATCAAGCATATGGCGGGCAAGCATGTATTCACGGAAAGTCGTTTCACGAATATCTGGAATGTGCACATTCGTATTGAGATCAAGATCTGTGCCGCCAATGAATCCAATGGATGAGTGTTCTTTTTCGATAAAAGAATCGACGATCTTTTCAACAATTCGTTTCAGGTTCGGCTTTACAGAATCAAAACGATCTTCATCCGGTGTCGTATCAATAAAGACAATGTGCGGAGTGACCGCATATAATTGGTCAAGCTCTGACGTTTTAAATCGGCCGATGGCGATGATCCCTTCTGTAGCAGGATCAATGGAATGAAGCCCATCAGAAGGATTGTAAGCGGTGACATTTAAGCTCCGAGTATTGGTGAGTTCCTCAATGCCGAGTCGAATGGATTTAAAATAAATATCTTCAAGCTCTTCCTTTTCGGTCATCCAATAGAGAAAGGCGATTTTTTTTAATGAATGTTTGAATGTCTTCTTTTGGTAGGACAAAGCTTCTGCGGCGGCATATACTTTTTCGCGTGTTTGATCGGTGACAGATAGGTTGGGATCTTGGTTCAGTACGCGAGATACCGTTGCAATGGATAAACCTGCTTTTTCTGCAATGTCCTTTATTTTAGCTGCCAAATCAGCACCTCCTATAGAAAATATCTCCTCTTAGTATAGAGTCTTTAAAAAAATTAGTAAATATTTTTATTAAATTGTTTTCGTTTAGGCGGTTCTTTACGTGCTGGAAAGGAATTAGTAAGATATATATATGTAAGGTGTTGGATTAAGATTTCTGATAGGAGAGGGACCGATGTATTACGATGCACTGAAGACATTTGTAACAGTGGTGGAGGAGAAGAACTTTACAAAAGCAGCCCAAAAGCTGCGGATTTCTCAGCCGAGTGTCAGTCTTCATATTAAGAACTTGGAGCAGGAATTCCAGACCGTTCTGCTGAATCGTTCGCCAAAGCAATTAACCGTTACACCAACTGGGGATATGCTGTACCATCGATCAAAACAAATCATTCGTCTCTATGAACAGGCGAAGCAGGACATTTATGAGCATCATCATTTGGCAAGAGGAAAGCTGACCATCGGGGCGAGCTTCACAATTGGTGAGTATGTGCTGCCGCAAATATTGGCGGAGTTTCATCAGCTCTATCCGCATGTTGATATTGAGGTGGTCATTGATAATACAGAGGCGATCGCCGGACACGTCCGTTTATTCCATGTCGATATCGGTTTGATCGAAGGACAAACCAATGACAAAGAGCTTTCTGTAGAAACTTTTCTAGAGGACGAGCTGTATATTGTGGCGCCATTAGATCATCCTTTTGCCAAGAAGAAAGATGTCACCATTGATCAATTACAAAACGAAACATGGATCACGAGAGAAGAGGGATCAGGGACAGGAGAATATTTACAGCATGTCCTGAAATCAAATGGACTGAAAGCACGAACCTTTGTGACCTTTAGCAGCAATCAAGCCATTAAAGAAGCTGTGATCCACGGAATGGGTCTTTCTGTTTTATCTAAATATGTCCTCCAGCGAGGCAGCATTGGCGGTGAATTGGCTGTTATTTCTGTGAGAGGCATGGATTTCAAACGAAAATTCTCCTATGTCGAGTCACCGATGACTGGGGGAAATAAAAATAAGGAATTGCTCGTTGAATTGTTAAGGAAAGAGAAAAAAGGAGCTTCTCCACAATAGGAGAAGCTTCTTTTTTTATAACCCTTTGATTTTAATTTCATCGACTGGAAGGAAGATTTCACCTGTATCTGTATATTTCATGGTGACCTGATCGCCCTCTTTTAAATAGATGACGAGAGGTTCTTTTTCAGATGACATAGTGTAGCTTTTTCCATCGTCTAGCAGGAAGGTGACGGTTGTATAATCACCGGTCTTTTCTTTGTAGACTCGTTTGACCTTCCCTGCTGCTTCTTTCTTTTCTTGCTTAGAGGAACTGTTAACGGTACCGCCGCCTTTTTGCAGAGCTGTTTTATAGGCTCTCAGTGCTTCGTTTGGTGTAGAAGCGTACGCAGCGATTTCTGGATTGGCTGCAGAAACGATAAAGTAGTTTTGCAGGAATCCATTTGAATCGAGAACCGGTGTGAGCCAGCTGGCTTCACCATAGAAATTATAGAGAATCGGCATGCGCCCTTTCCATTTCTTCTCGATGAATCGTTTCTCAATAATTTGCAGAGCGCCCTGAGAATCCATATAGGATTCTTCAAGATTTCCGGTATAATAAGTCGCTTTTCCTGTCCGGGCATTTGTGAGGGCATATCCGAGCATGGAATCAACGCCCTCTTTCGGACTTGTGAAATCTGTGAAGTAATACATATCTCCTTTTGAATCAAACACTGGGCTCACATTGGCTTCCGTTCCTTCATCGGAAGGCAGCTTTACATCTGACTTCCCAAACATACTGTTCCAGAACCCGTGAATATAGTTTCCGAAATAGCTGTTTTGCAGGCTGACCGCCTCTGGTGAAACAGCACCGTCGATAAAGGCAGGTACTTGATCTAGAGCATATTTCTTCGTGGCACCCGTTTTGGCATCAACAACGACCACACCGGAAGCTTTAAAGCCGTTTCGTGCAGAGATGAAATCGCCATACGTTTGAATGTAATAAGGCTTGCCGTCATCATTGATTTCCAGCTGTGTATCGCCGTAGAAAATCAAATCTGGGTACTGGAGACGGATATGCCGCTCAATTTCTTTGTTGAAATAGGAGGAAGGCGTATAAACCATCTCCGTCTTCACGAACTTTGGATTAGCAGATGAGTCAGTCGCGCTTAATGTAAAGTAACCCGGCGTGCTGCCTGCACGAATCCATTTAAAGAAGTCCGAGAATTCCACCGGAGCGATGTAAACATACTCACCGTTGACCTTCTGAATTTGCAAGCTGCCAAGCTCATAGTAGCTTGTATTTGGAACCTGTCCGAACGATTTCTTCATTTTATTACGAGCAAATTGAGGCGGTACACTCGCAGGTGTTTCTGTCTCTTCAAACGCTTTGATTTCTACTTTTTGCTCCATTTTGGAGACATCGAATTTCTCATTCGCATTGAATAGAAAAGCTGTCGCCATGTAAACACCGAGCAGTAATAGAATAAGGAACAGCACGCCTTTGATTTTACGCTCCAATCCAACTGACAAAAAGGCGCCTGCTGCTGTCACAACAAGACCAATCAGCCATAGGGAGGAAGGGTTCCGATCTAAATTGGTGATGTAATAGAAAACAAAAATACCGATCATAAACAGTAAAGCAAGGCCAGCAATCCACATGAACGGCACCTGCTGTTCTGTTCCTTTCTTTCTTATAATCAACCTAATTGGTGTGAGCAAAAGGGTCAGGACAAGACCGATCACAACCGAAAATAACAGAATATATCCCACAAACAGATCTCCTTTCAAATCAATCACTCTTTTAGTATATACGAGTGAGGCGGGGAAAAGATTCATCGGATGGAAGGTTCATCTAAATGCCAATCGAGTTGATGGCGGAACGAACATCTTCTTTCATTTCGTAGAACTTGAGTCTTTGTTCAATTTTTTCTATTAAGGCATCAATGGCTTGACCTGACATATGTGTTTGGATGCGATTTTGATGTGTATACACTTTGATCTGAAGTTCATCGATTAGATCTAAAATTTTTTCCGCTTCTTGACGGTCATCTGCAAACTCATTTTGAAGCTGATACCGGATGGCTCTGATAAGTGCTGTTTTCTGTTCTTCTTTAATCTTTGCTTTCAAAGCTGCCAGCTCTGCTGGTGTCATGTCTTCCGTGTCAAAGTTTGCGTTTGAGAAGATGGAGCTTGATGTATGCGTATCTGTCATTCTTTGCAAAAAACGATCTGCATCAGTTGGTTGTTTCTTTGAAAATTCCATTTATCGTACTCCTTAAGAAATACCCATGTTCTTTGCCAGGGCTGTATCTGCATTGTGGTATTGTTTTCCAAGATCGCTCATATCATCTGATATTGAGTCCATCCACCTTTTCATATTCATAGCGCTATCTATCGCTGTATCATACTTTTTGACCGAATAGAACTCATTTTCAAGACCTTCTGTTTTTAAGTGGCGAATCACGGCATCTACATCTGAAGCCGTCAGCTGATCATACGAACCGAAACCGACAATTTGTTTGTATCTCGAACGAACTCGTTCTACCGATTGATCTACTTTGTCATCGAGTTTCTCAATTTTGCGAATGATTTGCTGCATATGGTGATCAGCATATGTCGAGAATTTACGCCCTGTGTTCATGAGAACGTGGGACTTAATTAAAATCGCCACTACACTATGCGGATCAACATTAGATTGACCCAACTGTTGTAACATGGCCGTAGTAAGAGAAGGATTTTTTTTCAACATATCATCAATGGTTTGAACGGAGCCATCTGGCGAAAAGGTATAACGATCTAATCCATGGCTGCCAGCGAGGGCTTCAAGAAATAAATTCGCATCCAGTGAAGGATTCACACTCATTGCCCGATTGAGGAGGTCTTTTATGAATTGGACGGCTTTTGAGGAGTCCTCGGAGTAATCGACGCCTTCAGGGAGAGCGGCATCATACATCACTTTCACTCGACCGATTTCTGTCGTATGCCGATTTAAAAGAGAAAGCCCGTCATTGAGATTGATATATTCTGTTAATCTACTGCGGTAATCGCCTTTTAATGCTTTAGCTTGTAGACCATCCGATAGATTTGGGTAAATATTCGGATTCTCAAAGGTGACCCCGCCTTGAATAAAATCATTTTTGACAAGAACATAGGAAGCATTTGACCCGCCAAGCGAATGCCCTGTCACATACATCTTCGCATTCGGCATTTTCTTATGGATTTCTTTCGCATACCGATCCGCTTGGACCATTTGATTCTCTGCACCATGCTCAAATGGGATATTTTTAATCAGATACTTTGTATCCGAAACCATCCAATCTTGAACGATTTCATTTGTATAGGCGGTTGTGCCTGTTGTCAACTTAGTCGTCACTTCCTGTGAACCCTTCGACCGACTAAAAGGAGGCAGCTTCGTCAAAATGGTAGAAAGAAGATCATCTGACTCTTTTTTTCCATGTTTTTTAATGGTATCTTTATATTGGTCTGCACCAATCGGTTCTGAGCCACGGTAGGCGATGACGGCGTTTTTGATTTTGGTGAGGTCTTTGCCGCCATCAGAGCGCTCGAAATCAATCTCGGATACAAGGGTTAGTGAATTAAGACCTTTTTTTGTTTCTTGATAGTCAATAACATACATTATTTGACCATTACTAATTTCTATCTCTTGAGAGTGTTTATAATTTTTAATTGCATAAGATTTTGATGATATTTCCTTATAATCTTCGTCAGTAAGCTTAAATTGATTTGATTTAATGGTCAATAATAACACTCCTGTTATATTTATCTATGTTAATTATATTATAGATTGGTATAAATATCTATTATAAATACATGGCTTATTATACAAAAAAGAGCAAGTATTATATCAATAAAAGGTGGATATTGTATAAATGAAAAACACAATTAAAATTATATGTGTTCTAGTTCTCGTCCTATTTATCTCGGTGATGTTACTTATTCTACAACTTGATAAGAAAAAAGAATCTAACGATGCAGGAGGAAAAAATATCGTGGAAGAAAGAGAAAAGAGTGATCAAGAAATAGCAGAAGATTTTGCAGAGAAGATGAAACCTAAGGTTGAAGAGCACTTGCACAAAAGAGATATTCATAACTTTATCAAAACCATAACGTTTGAAAAAGATGTGACCATCAATCCAATGGGGGACATTACAATCGATGGCTATATAAATAATAAACCGGAGAAGTACGGATTTTCAGCTTCTTTACAATATAGAGCTAAAAAAATAGGTTCAATGAGTTATGATCCTGAGTTGTCATATCGTTTTAAAGATTGGGATAAATTTAAAGATGAACCAGAATTAAAGGAAAACTATCTTAAACGACTCTCTGAAAAAGAACGAGAGCAATATCTCAAAGACATTGGAGAAAAAGAGTAATAAGATCAACCTGCTAATATTCCCTAAATAGTTGAAACAGGCATATGCTATCATTCACCTAACAACACTTACAAACAAGGGAGAGATTTCACCCATGGTAAATACAAAGAAATTGATCTTGGATGTAGATACTGGAATCGATGATGCGATTGGGATTTTGCTGGCAGTGAAAAGTAAGCAGTTTGATATGTTGGGGATTACAACGGTGTGCGGGAATGTGTCTGTCGATACCGCTACTTTGAATACGTGTAAAGTGCTTGAGCTGGTTGAGGCAGATAACATTCCTGTCATCAAAGGTTCAGCAACCCCTCTTTTAAGAGCACCTCATTATGAACATCGGGTACACGGTGAGGATGGAATTGGCGGCGCTTTAAAGGATGCCTGGCCTAAGAAGACCGCAGATGCTGGTTTTGCGCCTGATTTTATCATTGAACAAGTGCTGCAGTATTCGAAGCAGGTCACGATTGTGTTGACAGGGCCCTTAACGAATTTAGCCCTTGCGGTAAAAAAATGCCCTGAGCTGATTCATCACGTGAAAGAGGTCATTTTTATGGGGGGAGTCGTGCAGGGACAGGGGAATGTCACACCGGTTGCGGAATTTAATACATATGCAGATCCAGAAGCGGCAAAATTGGTGCTGGAGGCTGGGTTCCCTTCATTGACTCAAGTAGGGTTGGATGTCACGAGACAGGTCTTGTTAACAGATGGGAGAATCGATGCCATTCAAAATGAAACGTTGGCAGCTTACATCAGAGAGAGTACAAGCATTTACCGCCAGCGCTATTTTGAGCGCAATGGTGTGTGGGCGTGTGCCATGCATGATCCGCTTGCTGTAAGTCTTGCCATTAACAAGGAGCTTGTAAGCACACAGGCTTTTCATGTAGAAGTGGAGACGAAGAGTGAGTTTTGTGACGGTCAAATGATCTGTGATTTTCAGCACCAATGGCAGAAGGAGCGCAATGTCCAAGTGTGTATGGATGTAGATGCTGAAGCTTTTTTTGATTTATTGATCAAAACGATGAATTCATAAAAAAGAAGTCTGTGCAAACAGGCTTCTTTTTTATAAGATGGGAACATGAGGAAATGTATGCGCTCACATGAAAAGGAAGGAGTGAAGTCAATTGGCTTCTGTCAGTTTAAGTAGTATTGAAAAAATACGAGCAGCAAGCAGAGGGTTGCCGCCAAAGCTGAAAGGAATAGCAGAACATATTACGAGTGAACCTGGCGACATTATTCATTTATCTATTGTCGAGCTTGCCAAAAAGACAGCGAGCTCAGAGGCAACGATTTTTCGTCTTTGTAAAAGGCTTGGATTTGAGGGCTTTCAAGATTTGAAGATTGCAATTGCCCAGGAAATAGATCAAACAAAGCCTGATTATGTAGACGAAGAAATGAGTCTTGATGATGATACGGCCGTTTTTATGCAAAAGGTTTTTCAGGCGAATATATCCGCATTAAAGGATAGCTTTCAATTGTTGAATCCAGAAGATGTAGAAAAAGCCATACAACTCATTCATGAAGCAAAGCGCTTAGAGTTTTATGGGAGTGGCGGGTCTGGCCTCATTGCAACAGACGCTTTTCATAAATTTATGAGGACAGGCATCAACTGTATTGTTCACACCGATTCTCATTTTCAAGCGATGTCTGCCGGTCTTCTCGACCAGCACAGTACAGTGATCGGTATATCTCATTCTGGCCGGAATAAAGATTTACTCGATGCGATGAAAACAGCAAAGGAAAAAGGCGCGAAAACCATCGGTATTACAAGCTATCAGCGCTCTCCATTAAGCCAGCTTGCTGATGTTACATTGTATACATCGACGCAGGAAACGGCCTTTCGAACAGAGGCGATGTCTGCAAGACTTGCTCAGCTCACTGTCATTGACGTACTATACTTTGCACTTGCTCACTTAAGGCAGCAGGAAACTTTATCGAATTTAAAACAAATGAGAGAAACCATTTCACAAAAAAGGGTGTAATGGTTTCAAAAATAAATTTTTCTATTAATGAAAAATGCTGTTGTGGTAACGATTGTGAGCTTTTAAGTGAAAAAAATTTTCTTTTCAGTCGTTGAATGTCGAAAAAATTATTCCTATAATGGGATTTAACAGGTATATGAAAACAGTAAATATGATTTCAAATCAATGATTGGGCGTGATACAGATGAAGGGAAACCAGGCGGTAATTGGTTTGGATATTGGAACAACAAGTACAAAGGCGGTTCTGTTTGGACAACAGGGGAAAGTGATAGCAAAGCATTCGGTTCCTTATGATCTCATTCAGCCCCAACCAGCATGGGTTGAACAGGACCCTGAACATATATTAGAAGCTGTCATTGCAAGTGTAAGAGGTGTGTTGACGAAAGCAGCATTTGATGCAAAACGTCTCATAGGCATCGGAATTAGTACAGCGATGCATTCCTTGATTGTGATGGATAAAGATGGCAAGGCGTTAACGAACAGTATCATTTGGGCAGATAACAGAAGTGCAGAACAAGCGAAGCAAATCATTTCGGACATGGATGGCTTCCAAGTGTATAAAAGAACCGGTACACCGATCCATCCAATGTCACCGCTTTCAAAAATAAGGTGGTTCAAGGAAATGGCACCTGATGTCTTCAAGAAGGCAGCGAAATTTATTTCCATCAAAGAATATATTCTTTATCATTTCTTTGGCCAGTATGTGGTCGATTATTCAATTGCTTCAGCAACAGGGCTGTTCCGATTGGAAACGCTTCAATGGGATGAAGAGGCGCTTCGTATTACTGGAATTAAAGCCAATCAATTGTCTGAACTTGTTCCGACGACGCATCAGCTGAGAGGTCTTCAGCCAGAGATCGCCCTGCGAATGGGTATTGCGGAAGATACACCATTTGTGGTTGGTGCGAATGATGGGGTTCTAGCGAATTTAGGTGTGGGAGCGATTGGAAAAGGTGAGGTGGCTGTCACGATTGGGACAAGCGGTGCAGTCCGTACGGTCGTGGACAAACCAATCACAGATGAACAATCAAGAACGTTCTGCTATGCGCTGACTGATAAGCATTGGGTGGTTGGAGGACCGACGAATAATGGCGGAATCATGCTGAGATGGCTGAAGGATGAATTTGGATCCTCGGAGGTGGAGGTAGCAAAGCGCCTTGGAGTGGATCCTTACGATCTGATGATTGATATCGCGAAAAAAGTTCCAGCCGGCTCAGAGGGGCTGCTGTTTCTGCCATTTTTAACGGGTGAGCGTGCACCTTATTGGAATCCAAATGCGAGAGGTACTTTCTTTGGGATCGGTCTTCAGCATAAGCGGGAGCATTTTATAAGAGCTGTGTTAGAAGGCGTCATTATGAGTGTTTTCTCAATCGGTGTTGCCTTAAGGGATTTAACCGGTTCAGCAAAGGATGTCAGGGCATCGGGCGGTTTTGCGCGATCTCCGCTGTGGCGGCAAATTTTAGCGGATACGATGGGCAGGGAAGTACTTGTTCCAGAAAGCTACGAGGCATCAGCACTTGGGGCGGCTGTCCTCGCACTTCATAGTTTAGGTTATATGAAAGAGATAGAAGAGGTTCAAGATTGGATTCGAATCTCTGCCCGTCATGAACCAAATATGGAGAACAATGAAACATACATAGAATTGTTTTACTTATATGAGCGCCTCTATGACAAACTGAAGGATGAATTTGATGTCATCAGTGCGCTGCAATTAAAACAAAATCATTAAACATCAGGGAAAAGGTGGGAGAGCATGCTTTTATTCATCGTGATTGCAGCAATTGTCCTTTTACTCATCCTCATAACAGTTGCTAAGTTGAATCCGTTTGTGAGTTTAATTATTACTTCTATGTTAGTCGGCTTTGCCACAGGGATGGACCTGCAGGAAATCATTCAATCCATTAAAACGGGGTTAGGCAATACGTTATCATTATTGGCCATAGTTCTAGCGCTTGGCACCATGCTTGGGAAAATGATGGCTGAATCAGGTGGAGCTGAGCGGATCGCTCACACATTAATCGGCCGGTTTGGGACAAAAAATGTGCATTGGGCAATGATGTTTGTTGCCTTTATTGTGGGGATACCTGTCTTTTTCCAGGTCGGATTCGTTCTTCTCATTCCTTTATTGTTTACGATTGCGATTGAAACGGGCATCTCGCTCGTGACAATTGGGATTTCGCTCATTGCTGGCTTGTCTGTCGTTCATGGTCTTGTACCGCCTCATCCAGCTGCCATGGCGGCTGTCGGCATCTATCATGCCAACGTGGGGAAAACCATTTTCTTTTCCATTATTGTCGGTTTACCGACAGCTATTATTGCTGGGCCGCTGTATGGAAAGTGGATTGGAAAACGGATTCATAAACCAGTTCCGGAGCTGCTGAGAAAGCAATTTACTGAACGCAATGAAGATCGAAAACTTCCCGGCTTTGCAAATACGATGTTTACGATTTTGGTGCCAGTGATTCTAATGCTTCTTGCCACACTGGCAGATATTATTTTACCAGAGGACAGTTTATGGTTTCAGATATTCAAGTACATTGGAGATCCAATTACAGCACTGTTGATTGCAACCGTGTATTCTTTCTTCAGTCTTGGCTTTGTGCAAGGGATGAGCCGTGACCGGGTGCTTTCCTTTAGTAATGAGTGTTTAGGTCCGATCGCTTCCATTCTGCTTGTCATTGGAGCAGGCGGGGCTTTCAATAATGTGCTTATCGATTCAGGTGTCGGTGATTATATTGCAGATTTAGCCAAACACTCGCCGATCTCGCCAATTTTACTTAGCTGGCTGATTGCTGCGGTTATTCGTGTGGCAACAGGATCTGCTACGGTCTCCATGATGACCGCAGCTGGGATTGTCGCACCGATTGCTGCATCTATGCCGGATGTGAGCAGAGAGCTTCTAGTGTTAGCTACAGGGGCGGGTTCGTTGATTTTGTCTCACGTCAATGATTCTGGTTTTTGGCTGATTAAAGAGTATTTTGGTATGACCATTAAAGAAACGTTTTTGACATGGACGGCTATGGAGACGATCATTTCTGTTAGTGCTATTGCATTTATTATGATCATTAATATGTTTATATAGCGAAACGCAACAGCCTGATTCTTCGGAATGGGGCTGTTTTTGCTTTTAGCCATACCACCTTTTTCAGATTGGGGTAAAATGAAGATATTGAGAAGTGGGAGGCGGACAAGATCGAACCATTAAAACACGTTTATCATGAATTATTTATTGCAGAATTAGCCGAGAAACTTGCACAAGCGTCGACTGGATTTGATGCTGAAGAATTCCAACGGCTTGTGCTCCAAAAGGATTGGGAGCAGCTGGAGTTAAAAGGCAGAATGAGAAGAGTCACTGAATCAATGCATGCCTGTCTACCTAAGGATTATGAGCAGGCAATTGAGGTGTTGCGTCAGACAGCCCCGCATTTTTCAGGACTTAGTGCGCTTGTATTTCCAGACTACGTCGAGACGTACGGTCTAGCACATTGGGATATCTCGATCAAGGCGCTCGAATTCTTTACACCTTTTTCCACTTCTGAATTTGCCGTTCGGCCTTTTCTGATTCAGGATCAAGACAAAATGCTGGCGCAAATGCTCGTATGGTCACAGAATCAAAATGAGCATATTCGGCGGCTTGCTAGTGAAGGATGCAGACCACGTTTGCCATGGGGATTAACTGTTCCTGCACTTAAAAAGGACCCTTCGGTTACGCTGCCTATTTTGGAAAAGTTGAAGTCGGACCCAGCGCGGTATGTGCAAAAAAGTGTAGCGAACCACTTAAATGATATTTCTGCAATTCAGCCTGATCTGATGAAGAAGACGGTTAAAAGCTGGTATGGAACGAATGAACATACGAACTGGATCATCAAACATGCATCCCGTACCTTACTAAAAAAAGGCGATCCAGATATCATGGCTTTGTTTGGTTATGGGGACGATCCATCTGTTCAAGTAACGGATTTGAAGGTAGTGCAAAATCCCATTCGTATTGGAGAGAAAATGACCTTTCAATTTACACTTCAGGCCGCTAAGCCCCTAAAGCTGCGTGTAGAGTATGCCATAGACTATGTCAAAGCTCGGGGTACCCGCAACCAAAAGGTATTTAAAATCACAGAGTTTGAAACAAGTGCAGCGTTACATAGAGAATTCGTCAGGTCACAGTCCTTTCAAAATATGACGACGAGAAAGCACTATGAGGGAATCCATACTTTAACGATTATCATCAACGGCATTCCAAAAGCATCGGTTGATTTTGAAGTAACAGAAGATAGAAGCTCATGAAAAAACCCGCCATTTCGGCGGGTTTTGGCGTTTAAGCCTTCTTTTTCATTAAGAATGAAGCGATGATGGCAGCGACTAAGAAGCCGATGCTGATAATGGAGCTAGGCAGGTTTTCTTGTCTGAATAGGAACAAAACAAAGCTCAAGCTGAGTACAAGACCTGCAAATAAAGTCAAATACGGAAACAGCCACACTTTGAAATACGGCTCCTGTGGATATTTTGGCCGCAGCTTTAGATGTGCCATACAAATGCTGATCCAAATGAGTGAAACCGCAAAACCAGGAATAGCCAGCATATAGCTGAAAATTTGGTCCGGATATAAGTAAGCAAAGAATGTTCCAATGAGAAGAAATAGAACGGTGACCCATAAACTCAAAATGGGTACGCCTCTTTTGTTGACTTGTGCCAGCTTTTTCGGACCGCCATCTGATTTAGAAAGAGAATGAATCATTCTCGTCGTTCCATAAATTCCAGAATTGGCCGCAGATAGAACGGCTGTAATCAAGACGAAATTAATGAAGTGAGAGGCGCCTTGCATACCAGCAGCAGAGAAGACTTGGACAAAAGGACTGTTATTTGGGTCAATTTGATTCCAAGGAATGAGTCCGCAGATGATCAAAATCGGCAATGTGTAAAATAAGATAATCCGCCACATCATACTTTTGACTACTCCAGGCAAGACCTTCTCCGCATCCTTTGTTTCAGTAATGGTCAGCCCGATCAATTCAGAGCCTCCATAAGAGAAAATAACCACTAAAAGTGATGCAAAGATCGCACCCCATCCGTTCGGGACGAAGTTTTGATAGTTGGTAAGCGCTGGTGTACTTTGTTCGTTTGGAATGATCCCAAATAATAATGCTGCACCGAGAATAATAAAGACAATAATAACGAAAATCTTCATTCCAGCGAACCAAAATTCAATTTCACCAAAGTATTTTACATTATTTAAGTTAATTCCGATGACTAAGAGAGAGCAAAGTAAACATAGTGACCATAGCGGTACGTTCGGCAGCCAGTATTGAAGCAGACTGCCAGCTGCAATAATCTCAATGACACATACAGTGAGCCACATAAAACAGTAAACCCAGCCGACAACAAATGAAAAACGTTGACCAAGCGCAATTTGTATAAGGTCGCGTAGATTATTTCCCGGGTACACAATGGCCATTTCGGCTAATGCTGCCATCACAATGAGGAGCAGCAATCCGGCAAATACATACGAAAAGATCACCCCAGGACCTGCTAAACCAATTGTATCGGCACTTCCTTTAAAGATTCCTGTACCAATGACCCCGCCCATCGCAATCATGCGAATGTGACGCGGTGATAAAAGCTTTTTTAATTCTTGTTGCTCCTGATTCGCGCTCATGACGTTCTCCTTTTTTAAAAATGCTTATGTTCCATTTTCTTTTTTCAAGACGCCAGTGTCAATATAAAAAAAGAGATTTTTCAGACAAAAACAGAGGTTGATTCTATCATTTTACCCACATAACTCCATAAAACACTTCCTTCATCCAAATCCAACATATGAAATCCCATGAAAAAAATAAACATTTGCCTTCATTCTGACATAAACAATTTTCAGTTTTTGTCGATATATCATTTGTATTACTAAAGTCCTAATAAAGAATTGTTTATAACTGTAAAATATTTCAATAACGTTAGAGTTGAAAGGAGTTATGAAAGATGTTTAAGAGAAAAGCAAATGATTCATCGGCTGGAATCCTTCTGAGTGAAAGCAGCCAATTAATAGAAAGAATCGAAAAAGGAGACCTTTCAGCAAGATTAGATACTGCTGCATTTTCTTCTAGCCAAACGATAGAAGCGGTAGCGCAAATTAATGAAGCTTTGCAAAAGATGCAGGATGCCAATGAAAATATTCAAATGCGGATGGATTTAGTGACAAAAGCCATTCAAGTTGGCTTATGGGATATGGTCGTTATCGCTGGAGATCCAGTTAATCCAAAGAATGAATTCACATGGACGGATGATTTCCGCAAAATGCTCGGCTTTCAAAATGAGCACGATTTTCCAAATCTATTAGACAGCTGGGCATCTCGAATACATCCGGATGAACAAGAATATACATTAGATGCATTTGCTTCGCATTTATTGGACCATTCGGGGCGTACGCCGTATGATATCGAATATCGCTTAAAGTTAAAAAACGGAGATTATCGCTGGTTCAAAGCAACTGGAACGACCGTTCGTGATCGAAATGGTGTCCCTCTTCGTGTGGCGGGAGCACTTTTTGATATTCATGATCAGAAATTGAAAGAAGAAGAGCTGCAAGCATTTGTCACAAGATATGACTTAATCAACCGTGCGCTTGTCGAAGCTCCTTGGGACATGGTGGTAGAGGCCGGCGATCCAGTCAATCCAAATAACGAATTCTGGTGGTCTCCGCAGTTCAGATCAACTCTTGGCTTTACGGATGAAAAAGATTTCCCGAATGTTCTGAGCAGCTGGAGCGATCGTCTGCATCCTGAGGATCAAGAAATGGCTCTCCAAGCTTTTGCAGATCATTTAAATGACCACTCAGGCCGCACACCATTCGACATTGATTACAGATTACAGAGTAAAAATGGTGAGTACCGCTGGTATCATGCGGGTGGTGAAACCATTCGTGATGAAAAAGGTGTTCCTCTTCGTGTGGCAGGAACTATTCGTGACATCACGTTAGAAAAAAACAAAGAGAAAACAGCGGATGAAATGGCTTCACAAGTAGAACAGCTTTCAAGTTCTATTAGCGAGATGGTATCGGGCATTAGCTCTGTGACAAATCAAGCACAGGAGCTTGCTGTTGCTCAAGAGCAGTCAACGTCTGCCGCCCACTTAGCAAAAAATAGTGCAGATGAGACGAAAAATATTTCTGACTTAATCAAAGAAGTGGCGAACCAAACGAACCTGCTTGGTCTAAATGCTGCGATTGAAGCAGCTAGAGCTGGTGAACAAGGACGTGGATTCTCTGTCGTTGCAGATGAAGTGCGAAAGCTGGCGCTGCATAGTGCCAATGCAACGGAAAATATCGAATCTAGTTTAACGGATATGAAAACACAAATTGATGAAATTCTTGAAAATATCTCGAATATGACAGCTCTTACGCAAACTCAGGCTGCTTTAACAGAGCAGGTGAACGCTGCAGTCGATGAAGTGAATCACATGTCTCAGCGTCTTGTGGCGTATTCAAAGAGTATTTAATCGTCAAAAACCGCCCTCTCGTCGAAGGCGGTTTTTTCATTAAAATTGATCTGCTGGGAAAACAATACCTGCATCTTTTCTTGCAGCGTCAAGGACTTTCATCACGGAGAGACTTTCATCAAGCCATGCATAGCACTGTTCGTGATTTTCTGTTTCAATGATATGCTGGAAAGCTTCAGCCTCATAAAACAGACGGTTTGGATTCGTTTGTGCATTGAGTGAGACGACCCTATCATCAACATGCAGCAGCACTTCCTCGCACCCATTCGCCCCATTTTTCACATGAATGAAGCCTTTTTCTCCTTGAATCAATGCAAAGTTCATGCTGCTTGTATCCTTACTGCCCACACTTGTCGCAATAAAATCATTGTAAGTGAATGTCAAAACACCAGATGTGTCAATACCGTTTGGATGGCGGTTTGCCTGATATCGGACCTGCTCTGGTGATCCAAATAGGTTCATGATGAAATGGACATTATAGATATTAATATCCATCAGCGCTCCTCCAGAGAACGCAGGGTTAAAGACATTTGGCGTTTCGCCGGCTAGCAGCTGATTATATTTGCTTGAATATTGACTATAGTTGCATTGAACCAGTTTGATTTTACCTAATTGATGAAGATGCTTTTTGATTAAATGATAGTTTGGCATATGAACGGTCGTAATGGCTTCAAATAGGAGAAGCTGCTTTTCCTTTGCGAGAGCGATTAAGGCTTCCAGCTCTTTAACATTTGAGGTGAAAGGCTTTTCGCATATCACATGTTTTCCGTGTTTCAATGCAGCCGTTGCATGCTCGCTATGTAAACGATTTGGTGATGCGATGTAAACGGCTTCTACGTGAGGATCTTCTAGCATAGCGGTAAGATCCGTATAAGTTGTCTGCACCCCAAATTTGTCTGCGAGCTTCTTTGCCGTTTCTTCCTTTCTTGAATAGACAGCGTGGCAAGAAGCACCTTCGAGCTGGTCAATGGCTTGCAGGAAGCCTTCCACAATGATACCTGATCCAATGGTTGCGATGTTCATTCTCCAAAACTCCTTCCACTCGTTTAAGCTGTCTCTAGTATAACCGATGTTCTCATTGGACGTGTAATGAGATACCTGAGCGAAGGTGTGCCAGTGACCAAGACCGGCACACCTTTGGTAGCCCTTACAATCAGCTGATGTTTGCTAATGTTTGCTTTGTTAACAATTGAATAGCTGCCTTCCTTTTTTTTAACTCTTGAATAGAGTGTTGAATATCTTCGACTTTTTGCTCGAGCAGCTGTTCAGCTTCTGTTTTTGACTGTTTTTCGAAAAGTGATTTGATAATTTCACGAATTTCTTTAAGGGAGAAATCTAGCTTTCTCGCTTCGGTGATAAATGATAGCATGAGTACATATTTTTTATCATATAGACGATAGCCGTTATGCGCTCTTTTGGGCTCTGGGAGCACCCCTTCATTTTCGTAAAAACGAATGGTTTCAATATGTACTCCAGACATCTTTGACAATTTACCTCTCGTAAACGTAATCATTCCCTGCACCTCCTTTCTTTGCTATCCATCATACAATTAGATTTGCTAGTTTCAAAACATTCTATAGTGGTGAACAATTGGTCTATTTTACTTGTTGTAAATGGGGGATCAGCACGATGAAAAGAATACGTTATAATAGAGTAGACTCATGTGATATTTGTTACAGATATGAACAAGTAGACAGCGTGAAGAAAAAACGATAGGCTAAAATAGGTAAATAGTAATGAAATAACCTGTCATCATGGGAGTGGTGGCTCAAAATAGTGACAGCACGTTTTTGCTGAGAAAAGGGGACCAGTGAATGTATAAATTAGTCGCAATTGATATGGATGGTACGTTATTAAATGATCAACATATGGTGCCGGATGAAGTGTTTGAAGCCATTCAACAGGCAAAGGCAGAAGGAATTAAAATTGTTTTATGTACAGGCCGGCCAATTGGCGGGGTAAATCGCTATTTAACTGATCTTCAGCTTGATCAAGAGGGAGATTATGTGATCGCCTATAATGGAGCGCTTGTTCAAAACAGCCATACAAATGAAGTGGTGTCAGAGCTGACATTATCCTATGATGACTTAACTTCTTTATATGAATTGAGCCGTCAGCTGGATACACCGATGCATTATTTCGATTCGGCCAATTTATACACACCGAATCGCGATATTAGTGAATACACAGTGCATGAAGCCTATTTAACAAAGCTGCCGCTGAAATATATGCCTGTTGAAGAGGCAGATTCATCGATGAGACTTCCGAAAATGATGTATATTGATCAGCCAGAACGTTTGGAAAAAACGATACAAGCCATCCCGTCTGAAGTGAAGGAAAAGTATATGATGGTGAAAAGTACAGATTTCTTCCTTGAAATCTTGCATCCTGATGTGAGTAAGGGAAATGCTGTGAAGCTTCTAGCGAAGGAGCTGGGAATTCCTCGTGAAGAAGTCATGGCCATTGGTGACAACGGGAACGACATATCAATGGTAGAGTTTGCAGGCTGCGGCGTCGCTATGGGAAATGCCATTGATGATGTCAAAGCTGTAGCAGATGTTGTAACAAAATCTAATAATGAAGCCGGAGTAGCACATGTGCTGCATGAGCTGGTTTTAGGAAAATAAAAAGAGAGAGCGGTCTACCAGTGCGGTAGCCGCTTTTTTATATATTGGAGAAAAAGTAAACAAGCATACGTCTGCTACTTAAATTCGTCTTTTGCAGCATCGCTTTCACATGATCATGAACGGTATGGGGTGAAATAAATAACGTGCTCGCAATTTCCTTTGTCGACTGGCCCTTTAATAAGCAGTCGAGGACGTTCATTTCTCTTTCTGTCAGTCTGTACGTTTTCGCCGCATAAGGAAGGATATCATTTGTTTGAGCTCGTTTGATGTGAATCATGACAGCCTCCTCCTGCCTGTCAGCCTGCGCTAATCGAAAGGCTTGAAGAGAGAGGAACAACCCCGTAGGCAATCTCGTCATGCTTGCCGGTGTTTGCTCAATACCGCCGTATAAAAGTTTTGCCCCTAATGCTCTAAACGGGCGTGGCATGATCGCCCTGTCATGGATTTGTTCAAAGGCTTGAAACGTCTGAAGCCAATGAAGACCTGTCTCATTTCCATAAAGAAGGTTGTAATCGTGCGAAAGAATAAGGAAGCCTTGTTGCTCCGCCGCCGCGTCTTCTTCAGTATCTCTTTTCTTGAAAAGTTCATCTCTTAGCTTGGCTGCGAGTCTGGGCGTTTGTTCGATGACCGCTTGGATATCTTTTTCTTGAAAAGGTTCCTTGTCCTTTAGACGATAGAGGCTGGCAATCCCCCAGCATTCCCCCTGAATCACAAGAGCTGCCCGCAATTCATCAGACCATCCTTTAGGTAACAAAATATTTTGGTAGCGCTCACTGCTAAGATATTCTCCGCTTTGGACTAGGCTCGCAGCATGAATAGGGCCTTTGGCTAGAAACTCATGCTGATGTACGTCCCTTTTTAAAAACTCATTTTGAAACAGCTGGTCATGAATTTCTTCAATCGATTCATCTGTGAAGGAACCTGTCGAGAGGAGAGTGGCTGGATCAATGGTCGTGATACAGGCGGCATCAAAATCAAGGACGGCAGCAAGTTCATCCCGAATGTGTTGTCTCAGCTGCTGAAAATGAGTGGCTGGATTGGTCACATGATCTCCTCCTCAAAAATCCCCACTTTTAGGGATCGTGTTTTCTGGTGTCTCTTTTTACAATAAAGATGTTATATCATTAGTGTACAGGAAACGATGGAAAGCGGAAAGGAACTGGAGGAGAAGGACATGAAAGAAAACCAGCATTGGCACGATCCTGTTGCTGAGTCATATGCAGCGACGATTTCACATAAAGTACCCGGCTATCACCTTTTGCATGAGTTAACAGTAGATGTATTAGAAACTGAAATAAAGAAAGCGGGCTCTCGTATTCTAACTGTCGGAGCAGGTGGGGGCGAAGAGATCATCAACATGTTACAAAGAAAAGAAGACTGGCTCATCACAGGGGTCGATCCGTCACCTTCTATGCTGGACATGGCGAAACAACGAGTTGCACAGCTAGAAATGGAGGCGCGTGTCACATGGCATGAGGCCTCATTAGATAAGGTTTCAGCTGAACCTGTTTACGATGCAGCAGTGAGCTTGCTTGTCATTCATTTTATAGAAAAGCGCCAGCTCTTTTTAAACGAGGTTGCCCGCAGGATTCAACCAGAAGCACCGTTTATGTTGGCATTTATACAAGGCGAGATGAAGTCCCATGCATTTCAACAGGAGCTTCACATGCTCTCTCTTTTCATGCAGCGGCAAGGCCTAGAAAAAGAGGTGTTTACGTCCTTTAAAAACAGGCTGGGACAGACGACACACCCTGTTCCCGAGGAAGAAATAAAAGCGCAATTAATCAAAGCAGGATTTGAAGACATCAGACCTTATTTTCAGGCAGGAATGATCAAAGGGCTTGTTTGCAAGCGGAATCGTAGAGAGGCGGATGAGAAATGAGAACACAGGTGATGGTGATAGGCGGCTATGGACATGTTGGACAGCAAATATGTCTACAGCTAAGTGAAGTGTATCCCGGTCAAGTTGTTGCAGCAGGCAGAAGCTATGAGAAGGCAGAGAAATTTTCACGCCAGACAAAAGGGAAGGTTCTTCCCTATCAACTTGATGTCAGTGAGCCGTTATTTTCGGACTGGGTGGATCACACAAAGCTGGTGATCATGTGTCTCGATCAAGAAGACCCGTCATTTGCTGAAACAGTTCTGCGGTCAGGTATTGATTATATAGATATCTCTGCGAAAGGGGCGTACATGGAACAGGTGGCAAAGCTGGATCAGCAGTACATCGGTGCAACGGCTTTACTCAGTGTTGGGCTTGCGCCTGGCCTTACGAATTTATTGGCAGCAAAAGCATCATCTATGCTCTCATCAGTGAATCAAATAGATATAGGGATTATGCTTGGATTGGGTGATCAGCATGGAAAAGCCGCCATTGAATGGACGCTTGACAATGTCCATACTGACTATGTGCTTACTGAGCATCATCAACGTAAAAAAGTCAAAAGCTTTACTGGAGGCAAGCGTATAGATTTTGGGGTGAAACTTGGAAAGAGGAAAGCCTATCAGTTCCCCTTCTCTGATCAGCAGACATTGCCTTTGACACTCAGCGTGCCTTCTGTGACGACAAGGCTTTGTTTTGATTCTCGCGCGGCAACGCGGGCATTTGCCTTCACAAGGAGTCTTGGAATGACGTCACTTCTCACTGTTCCGAAAATCAAGGGAAGAGCCATTTCCATGATTCAATCGGCTCAAATGGGAACAGATCAATATGCAGTGAAAGTGGAGGCGACAGGAATGGAGAGGAACAAGATTCATCAAGCAGCGCTTGGAATAAAAGGGCATGATGAGTCTCAAGCCACAGCTCAAGTCGCCTCTGCTGCAGCACTACATTTATTGAGCAGGCGGTTTCAGACAGGTGTGTTTCATATCGAACAATTATTTTCATTAGCGTATGAGAATGGAGAATTTGCGTTGGTGGATCAAAAAACGAAGGAAAAGCGTGTGTTAGCGCTGAAAGCCAGCCTTTTAACCGCATAAAAGAATACGAACATAGGGTAATTCAAATGGAGGGTTGTAGACGGGAATGATAAAAAGGTTACGTTTTGCAAATAAATTTCAAGCGGGTGTTTACAAATGTTAAATACAGAACAAGATATCATT
Organism: Bacillus sp. ABR; assembly: GCF_056172715.1. Lineage (NCBI taxonomy): Bacteria > Bacillati > Bacillota > Bacilli > Caryophanales > Bacillaceae > Bacillus > Bacillus sp. ABR. The sequence continues at coordinate 174,950 of NZ_JAOYSL010000001.1, forward strand.
AAGAATTATATAGATTCACCCCAAAAATTGAAAAAATTATATAAACGAGTATTGTTCGTTGTTAGTTTATCGCAAATATTTGGAGGGGCTGGACTAGCCGCAGGGATTACGGTAGGTGCCCTTTTAGCTCAACAAATGCTTGAAACGGAAGCCTATGCAGGAGTGCCAATGGCTTTATTTACTTTGGGGTCGGCTTGGGCAGCTTTCATTGTAGGAAAACTTTCACAACGTTATGGACGACGCATCGGTTTATCGACAGGTTTTGTTGTTGGAGGGATCGGAGCAATTGGCGTTGTGATTGCAGCTATGATAAATAGTGTCATTTTATTATTTGCATCGCTCTTCATTTACGGTGCGGGAACAGCCACAAATTTACAAGCTCGTTATGCTGGGACTGACTTAGCGAACTCTAAACAACGTGCAACGGCCATTAGTATGACAATGGTCATGACAACATTTGGGGCTGTAGCAGGTCCGAATTTAGTTGAAATGATGGGTAAATTCGCTGTATCAATTGGTGTTCCATCACTTGCGGGTCCCTTTATTTTATCAGCCGCAGCATTTATTGTAGCAGGTCTTGTCCTTTTTATTCTGCTGCGTCCTGATCCGTTAGTTATTGCACAAAGAATAGCAGCGTACAAAGCAAAACATGAGCATGGAAATCAACCAGATGCTGTTGATAAAACAATAGATAAAAAAGGGATTACAGTAGGTGCCACGGTTATGATCTTAACTCAAATTGTCATGGTTGCACTCATGACTATGACACCGGTACATATGCAGCATCATGGTTATGGATTAGCCGAAGTGGGAATTGTTATTGGTTTTCATATAGGTGCAATGTATCTTCCTTCACCTATCACGGGTGTACTTGTAGATAAATTAGGACGAACAACTATGAGCATAGCGTCGGGCATAACATTGTTACTTGCTGGTTTATTAGCAGCATTCGCACCAAGTGATTCAATGATTCTATTAATCATTGCTCTGTCTTTACTTGGATTGGGATGGAACTTTGGTTTAATTAGTGGTACTGCTCAAATAGTTGATTCTACAGAACCATCAACCCGGGCCAAAACCCAAGGAACACTCGATGTTTTTATTGCGTTAGCAGGTGCTGCTGGCGGTGCTCTTTCAGGAATGGTAGCTGCGAATACGAGTTATGCGACATTATCTTTAAGCGGAGGAATTTTATCTTTATTTCTCATACCTGCAATAGTTTGGTCCTTTAAAAGTAAAACATAATGCAGCTCCGTGCTGCATAAGCTCCTGCAATCCATCACAAAAAAAGACATGACGCCCCATCATGGGAGAGCATGTCTTTTTTTCATCTTCCATAAAAATACGTTTTGCTTCATAGTAGAGCACCTGCACAAATTTCTTCACATTGACAAGCTGGATGCTAGTCTTTTTATGATGACGTCGACACATCCCCTTTTTTCTTGATGCTCGCTGTGATGAGCTGGGTCAATGTGTCAGAACCTTTTTTTGAAAGGTGAACACCATCGGGCTGGAAATAGGATGGCTGTCCACTAGCGGCTGAATGCCAATCAACCAAGGTGACATTTTGATCTTGATCGGCCACTCGCTGAATTACCGCATTCACATCATTTTCCCATGACCTCGGGACCCTCGTATTCACTAGGAAAATATGTGCCTTTGAAAAGTTTTGAATGAATGCTGTCAGCGTGTCCTCAGTAAAATAACCATTTGTGCCAAGTTCAATGATAACAGCGGCATCAGGTTGATTAAATGATTTGTATTGAGGGGCGATGCTGATGGCTTCGTTCATCTGTCTGCCAACTTTCCCATCGATGGTGATCTGTTTATATGCTTTTTCAAGATTCGGCGCAATGTCTAACATGACAGAATCACCAATGGCAAGAATTTGGTGAAATTGTTTTTGATCAGCTGCTTTTTTCTCGTGCTTTTCTTTCTTTTTTTTCGCTTTTGATTCAGAAGGTTCGGCTGTTTTTTTCGGTGCTGTCTTAATTTGCGTCACTTCCTTCACATGTGGGGAGGAAGTGGACGAGTTAGACATGCCAATGATAAATAAGATCAAAAGAGCTGCGGTGATTCCCAGGAACACCTTATTAGATGTAGACCATTGTTTGATGCCTTTTTTCCAAATAGACCAAGAGGCAAAATATTGTCTGAAGCCATGCTGGCGGATTGGCTGTTCGATGAAGCGATAGGAAGCCTCAGCAACTAGTAAAATGGCGATGAGTTGCAATGTGACACGCGCGATGGAAGGCTGTCCAATTTCAATGACCGGTGTGGTCAGTACGATAATGGGATAATGCCATAGGTAAATACCATAAGAACGCTTACCAAGCCAGACGAGCGGCTGAAAGGACAGCCATTTCCCGATAAGACTTGCAGGGTGGCAGACGCACGCAATTAAGATGGCCGCATTCAGACAGAATAAAAGCATGCCGCCCTGATAGAGAAAGGCATCGAAATCGTCCACTGCATAAATACAAAGTAGGAAAATCGCAAACGAACCGAACCCGGCAATATGTAAAATACGTCTGCCAACAGGAAGTAATTTCTTGCTGGATAGTCTTTGCATAGGCCACACAAATGCCAGACTGCATCCAATCAAGAGCGCAAATGCACGAGTATCTGTTCCATAATAAACCCTGCTTGGATCTGTATCTGGTGAATAAAGAATCGCCATCCATAGGGCGGAGACAAGTGCTAGGCCAAAGGTGATCATAGGCAGGTGAGATCTGTTTTTTACCCATTTCAGCCCTGCAATCAACAGGACCGGCCAAATGATATAAAATTGCTCTTCAATTGCCAAAGACCACAAATTTTTCAGTGGAGATAGGGCATTGAAGCTATCAAAATATGAAAGCTCGTGAAAAATATACCACCAGTTACTGACATAAAAAAAGGACGATATGGCATCGCCACGAATGGACAATAATGCGTTTGAACCAGCAATCGCGCACCAGCTGACGGTAATAAAAATCATGATGTAAGCAGCTGGAAGAAGCCTCCTGATCCGTCCCATCCAAAATGGCAAAAGCTCTTGATAGCCTAAATCCTGCTTATGTAACAAGATCGTTGTAATCAAGTAACCAGAAATGACAAAAAATAAATCAACGCCAAGAAACCCGCCGCTTGCGGGTCCGATATGTAAGTGATAAGCAATGACTGCCAATACAGCAACGGCTCTTAGTCCATCTAATCCTAAAATATAACGAAAACGATTTTCCTTGCTGTTCATGAAAATGAATCCCCCATCAATGTCAAACGCTTCTTTTTGTTGTTCATTCAAAAGAGCAACGATTCTTTTATTTTATATAAGATTAGACGAATCAGCATTACATTTTGTTGGCGAATTTCTGTCTTTTTTTAAATTTTTTATATGAAAAAGGAATTGGTGGGTGAAGAGATGTCGAATTTGATACTCAAAACCAAAATCCCTGTCATAATAAAAGTAGAAGGAAAGGGGATGTGTTGAATGAGAACGATCGAAAATGATCAGTTATTGATTCAAATTCATGAAAAGGGAGCGGAAGTCAGGGAGGTGCTTGACAAGGAAAGCGGGCGTCACTATATGTGGTCTGGTGATCCAGCTTATTGGGGCAGGGTGTCGCCTGTCTTGTTTCCGATTGTTGGGCGATTAATGAATGATCAATACAAGATTGACGATCAAACCTTCGAGCTCACGCAGCATGGATTTTTGCGTGATGTCAATTTTGATTTATATGAAGAAACGGAGCATACGGTGACCTTTCAATATGAATCAAGAGGCCGGCACGTGAAACAATACCCGTATGAATTTACAGCACGTATTCGTTATGAACTATTAGAAAATGGACTGAAGATTTCCTGGGAAATTGATCATGACGGAGATGATACGATGTATTTCTCCATTGGAGGGCACCCAGCATTTCGAGTTCCTCTTGTTGAAGGTGAGCAAGCAGCAGATTATTCACTCACATTGACACCTTCGACTGAACATCTCCCTGTGCAATATGAACTGCGGAATTCACTTGTCAGAGAGAAAGGAAAAGGCATTGAGATTGAGCCGATCCAGCTTCGGCCAGAGCTTTTTCAGCATGATGCGATGATCTTTAGCCATATCAATCGAGTGTCTTTGACTTCTAGGGCAGGTCACGGAGTTGAGGTCGACCTCACTGGTTTTCCGTTCGTGGGCATTTGGTCGCCTTATGATCAAGAAAAAGGAACGATGGCTCCTTTTGTTTGTATTGAGCCGTGGTATGGCATCGCCGATATGGAAGGGACGAATGGGGAGTATAAAGAGAAGTTTGGCATTCAAACGTTAGAAATGAATGAGACCTTTCATGCAACGTATACCGTTTTCTTCAAATGAACAATTGTGCATGAAGAGGTGAACAATTTGTTATGATAGAAGAAAAAAGGGGGCGTATGAATGGATCGAGAGAAACAACAGCTGAGTATTGAAGCGGCAAGGCTTTACTATTTGTCTGATTACAGCCAGCAGGAAATTGCCAAGCAGCTCAACTTGTCGAGACCGACTGTATCTCGGCTGCTTCAATATGCGAAAGAGAAGGGATACGTCCAAATTACGGTGATGGATCCGTTCGAGGATTTAAACGAGCTTTCTTCATTGCTCAAGGAAAAATATGACCTACTCGAAGCTCATGTGGTGTTTTCGCCAAAGGACGACTATCCAACCATCACCGATTATTTGAGCCGATTTGGTGCAGATTACTTGCAAGAAACGGTGAAAGACGGTGATATCGTTGGCGTGAGCTGGGGAACGACTATGTATCAAATTGCACAAAAGATGCAACCTAAACAGGTAAAAGGTGTAGAGGTTGTCCAGCTCAAGGGCGGAATCAGCCATTCTCATGTGAATACATATTCTGCGGAAACCATTCAGTTGTTTGCTGAGGCTTTTAAAACAGCACCGCGCTATTTGCCGCTTCCTGTTGTATTTGATAGTGCTGCTGTCAAGGAAATGGTTGAGCAGGACAGACACATTCAGCGAATTATTGAAATGGGCAAGCAGGCGAATATCGCTGTGTTTACTGTTGGAACGGTAAGAGATGAGGCACTTTTGTTTAGACTAGGTTATTTCCGTGAAGAAGAAAAAGCGCTCCTCAAGGCATCCAGTGTCGGAGACATTTGCTCGCGTTTTTATGATCAAGATGGACGCATTTGCAGTAAAGCCATTAACAATCGCACAATTGGTGTGGAGTTAGATGATTTAAGGAAAAAAGAACGATCCATTCTTGTCGCTGGCGGTCATCGAAAGGTGGCTTCTATACACGGCGCACTAAGAGGAAAATATGCGAATGTATTGATCATCGATCAGCACACAGCGAGGGCTCTTTTAAATGTCACAAAATAGATGAACAAAATTTCATAACCATGTTTACAATTGTTCATCCGTCATATATGATGAAAGTATCATAATTAAAAGGAAGTGTGAAGCATGACGATAGCAAAGCTCATTGATCATACAGCACTAAAACCAGATACATCTAGAGCTGCAATTATGCAGTTACTTGAAGAAGCAAAGACTCATCAATTTGCATCTGTTTGCGTGAACCCAACTTGGGTATCTCTTGCGTCGAAAGAACTAGCAGGAACAGGTGTTGATGTATGTACAGTCATCGGTTTCCCGTTAGGCGCAAACACAACAGCGGTGAAAGCATTCGAAACAAAGGATGCGATTGAAAACGGTGCAACAGAAGTGGACATGGTCATCAATGTTGCCGCATTGAAAGACGGCGAATATGATGTGGTTGAACAAGATATTCGTGCAGTTGTAGACGCAGCAAAAGGCAAAGCATTAGTGAAAGTTATCATTGAAACATGTTTACTTACTGATGAAGAAAAAGTCAAAGCTTGTGAGCTTTCAGTGAAAGCGGGCGCTGATTTTGTGAAAACATCGACTGGATTTAGTACAGGCGGTGCAACAGCTGAGGACATCGCATTAATGCGTAAAACAGTAGGACCTGACATCGGTGTGAAAGCATCAGGCGGCGTGAGAACAAAAGAAGACGTTGAGGCAATGACAGCTGCAGGTGCTACCCGTATTGGCGCGAGTGCAGGCGTTTCCATTATCAAAGGGGATCAATCATCTCCTTCGAAAGACTATTAATTCATACGATCCTATGGTAGGATAACATTCATGACTCATAAATGATGAAAAAGTCATATGCGGAAGGAACTCACTTCTGGGAATTTCTTCCGTGTTTTGTTTACGAAATAGGGTTTGTTCCATACAAGCGCATTAATGTAAACGAATTCATTCAAGGAGGAAAAACATGAAATACGTGATTGGTATCATCGGTTTGCTAGTGATTCTCGCCATTGCATGGCTGGCTAGTAATGGGAAAAAACGAGTGAAATTCCGTCCAGTAATTGTCATGATTGTACTGCAATTTATTTTAGGTTATATCCTGCTCAATACAGGTGTTGGAAACTTCCTAGTCGGAGGCTTTGCAAAAGGATTCCAAATGCTTCTAGGCTATGCCGGCGAAGGAATCAACTTTGTATTTGGCGGGTTAATGAATGATAAAGCGTCTACGTTCTTCATCAATGTTTTACTGCCGATCGTTTTTATCTCAGCGTTAATCGGTATCCTGCAGCATTGGCGTATTCTTCCGCTTATCGTACGTGGAATCGGATATTTGCTTAGTAAAGTAAACGGTATGGGAAAACTAGAATCTTACAACGCAGTAGCGTCTGCGATTTTAGGTCAATCAGAAGTCTTTATTTCTATTAAGAAACAACTTGGATTATTACCTCAGCAGCGTCTTTATACATTATGTGCATCTGCAATGTCGACGGTATCGATGTCGATTGTTGGTGCGTACATGCAAATGATTAAGCCAGAGTACGTGGTTACAGCACTTGTGCTGAACCTATTTGGTGGATTTATTATCGCATCGATCATCAATCCATATGAAGTATCTAAGGACGAAGATATGCTTGAAGTCGTTGAGGAAGAAAGACAATCCTTCTTCGAAATGCTTGGCGAATATATTATGGATGGTTTCAAAGTAGCGATTGTTGTTGCTGCAATGTTAATTGGATTCGTTGCATTAATTGCGATGATTAACGGTATCTTTACAGCTGCCATCGGTGTTTCTTTCCAAGATGTACTTGGATATGTCTTTGCTCCATTTGCGTTCATTGTTGGTGTTCCTTGGAGCGAAGCGGTACAAGCAGGAAGCATTATGGCGACCAAAATGGTATCTAACGAATTTGTGGCAATGCAAATTCTATCCGGTGATGCTTTCCAATTCAGTGCTCGTACAGAAGCGATCATTTCTGTATTCCTTGTATCATTCGCTAACTTCTCTTCTATCGGTATCATTGCAGGAGCAGTCAAAGGCTTAAACGAAAAGCAAGGGAACGTTGTCGCACGCTTTGGATTAAAGCTGTTATTCGGTGCAACTCTTGTCAGCTTCTTAACAGCAGGTGTTGTCGGTTTAATTTTCTAATTTAAAAAAAGGAATGGTGAAAACAATGAGAATGGTAGATATCATTGCGAAAAAACGTGACGGAAAAGAATTATCTTCAGAGGAAATTTCTTTCTTTGTCAAAGGTTATACGGACGGAACAATTCCTGACTACCAAGCAAGTGCCTTGGCTATGGCAATTTTCTTCCAAGATATGACAGATCAAGAACGTGCAGACTTAACACTCGCTATGGCGAACTCAGGAGATACAATTGACCTGTCTGCTATTGAGGGTATTAAAGTAGACAAGCACTCAACAGGCGGTGTAGGTGATACAACTACGCTTGTACTCGCTCCTCTTGTTGCGGCACTAGATGTACCTGTTGCGAAAATGTCTGGGCGCGGCCTTGGGCATACAGGCGGTACAGTGGACAAGCTTGAAGCGGTCAAAGGCTTCCACGTAGAAATTACAAAAGACGAATTCATCGAGCTCGTGAACCGTCATAAAGTAGCGGTTATTGGTCAATCAGGCAACCTGACACCAGCTGATAAAAAGCTGTATGCTCTTCGTGATGTGACAGGAACTGTTAACTCAATTCCGCTTATTGCAAGCTCCATTATGAGTAAGAAAATTGCTGCTGGTGCAGATGCGATTGTACTTGATGTGAAAACAGGCGCAGGTGCTTTCATGAAAACACCAGAAGACTCAGAGAAGCTTGCAAAGGCCATGGTGCGCATCGGAAACAACGTAGGCAGACAAACGATGGCGGTCATCTCTGACATGTCTCAGCCGCTAGGATTAGCGATTGGAAATTCTCTTGAAGTGAAAGAAGCGATTGATACGCTTCGAGGCGAAGGTCCTGAAGACTTAAACGAGCTTGTGCTCACATTAGGAAGTCAAATGGTCGTTCTTGCGAAAAAAGCAGACACACTTGATGAAGCAAGAGAAAAGCTGATTGAAGTGATGAAAAACGGCAAAGCACTTGAGAAATTCAAGGAATTCTTAGAAAACCAAGGTGGAGACAGCTCAATTGTGGATCAGCCTGAAAAACTGCCGCAAGCACCTTACAAAATCGAAGTACCTGCAAAAGAATCAGGTGTCGTAGCTGAAATCGTCGCGGATGAAATCGGTGTTGCAGCGATGATCCTTGGAGCAGGACGCGCAACAAAAGAGGATGATATCGACCTATCTGTCGGCATCATGCTGAACAAAAAAGTAGGCGATCGTGTTGAAAAAGGAGATTCACTTGTGACTCTGCATGCGAATCGAGAAGATGTTGCAAATGTCATGGAGAAAATTTATGACAACATCCGCATCGCTGATCATGCCGATGCACCAACATTGATCCACACGGTCATTACTGAATAAAGAAAAAGGACAAAAGTGATTCGTCGCTTTTGTCTTTTTTTATGCTCGTCTTTTTCTATTGAAATAAAAAAATTCACTTTATGAAACAAACCTCTTGCAATCATCAAACAATGGGTGTATATTAATTGACGAGTCAATGATTGATATATCAAGTAATTGATTTCTGAATAGAAAAGAGGGGATGGCATTGACTGCATTTTGCTCTGAAGAGGCAGAGGTATTATATCGTTTGCAGTGCGTGAACCGTATGATGGGCGTGAAGTTCGAAGCATGCACGGGCATCAGTCAATCAAGACTTGAGTTGCTATCGCTGTTATTCCAAGCCGATGAAATCAGCCAATCAGATTTGCAGAAAAAAGTAAATATTGATAGTGCAGCTGTGACGCGTCACTTGAAACAGTTAGAAACAAAAGGAATGGTCACACGCAGAAGAAAACCAGAAGACAATCGAGTCACACTTGTTCGCTTAACAGACGAAGGCAGAACAAGAATCGAAGCTTCTAAAATAGAAAAAGAACGATTTATCTCAGAAATGCTTGAAAACGTAAGTGAAGAAGAACGAAGGCTTCTCACTGATGTGCTCATCCGTATACAACAAAACATCGAAAAGATTCAAACAACCTAAAGGAGTGTTACACATGGCTACAACATTAAAAACAAACGATTTTATGGAAATTATGAAAGGGCGCCGCTCTATTCGTAACTATGATCCATCTGTGAAAATCAGCAAAGAAGAAATGACAGAGATTTTAGAAGAAGCAACAACTGCACCATCATCAGTGAATGCACAGCCTTGGCGCTTCATGGTGATTGACAGCCCAGAAGGAAAAGAAAAGCTTGCACCACTTGCAAAATTCAACCAAACACAAGTGTCAACATCAGCAGCTGTCATTGCAGTTTTTGCAGATATGAAAAGCGATGAATACTTAGAAGAAATTTATTCAAAAGCAGTAGAGCATGGCTACATGCCGCAAGAAGTGAAAGAAAGACAAATTGCTGCATTAACTGCACACTTTGAAGTTCTTCCAGAGCAAGTGAACCGCGAAACAATTTTAATTGACGGTGGGATTGTGTCTATGCAGCTTATGCTTGCTGCACGTGCACACGGTTATGATACAAATCCAATTGGCGGATATGATAAAGAAGTAATCGCTGAAACATTTGGCTGGGATAAAGAACGTTATGTACCAGTCATGCTGCTATCAATTGGGAAAGCAGCTGACGAAGGCTATGCATCTTACCGTTTACCGGTTGATCGTATTGCTGAGTGGAAATAATATCTTTTCAAAAGGAGACGATCAAATGATTATTATTCATGCAGGGATGACCATTCATCCAGAAAAAGAAAACGTATTTTTAGAAGAAATCAATGAATTAATGAAAGCTTCACAGGCTGAAGAAGGCAATGTTTCCTACAAGCTGTTCAAGGATACAGATAAGGAAAATACCTTTTTAATGGTAGAAGTGTGGAAAGATGACGCAGCGGTTCAAAGCCATAATGCAAGTGCTCATTTCCAAGCGTTCGTAGCGAAGGCAAAAGAATTCTTAGCCGCTCCACTTGACGTGGTTGCCTTTCAAGGCCAGCAGCTTTCATAGAAAAACAACAAACACCCTAGGCGGTTATCGCCTAGGGTTCTTTTATTTTCGACATATGGTTCCACCCATTTCATTCACGTATTGTGCATTTTCCACAAAATTTCTGAAAATAAAATGTTTTTCGACTTAACTATATTGGAATATGCTAGAATTAGATATTATTTATTACCAAAATAGGGAGGAACCAAAATGAAACAAGGGAAATGGACGAAAATTGCACTAACCGCTGTCCTAAGTTTAGGAACATTGACAGCTTTCAGCACCCCTCTATCTGCCCACACCACAGAAAAATCAACATCCTCTGATGGCGGTCATTATTCAGGTATTCCATTTGACTCAAGTGTCGTAAATGAAGACCGTCTCGTCAAAGCCTTGAAAAAACAAGGAAAGATCAAAAAGAATGCCAATGAGGTAGAAACCCAAAAAGCATTAAAGAACTATCTAAAGAAAAAAGAAGAATCGGCAATGAAACAAAGTGCCAGCACCTTAACAGAAGAGCCTGAATTCCTGAAAGAATACAAACAAGAGGTACATAACAAACTTGCAAAAAAGAAAAAGTTAAAGAAGCATAAAGGAAAAGAAGGCAATCAAGTAAAGCCGGTCAAAAAGGAAAAGTATAAAGGTGACGTCCGCAATGATAAGGTATTGGTTTTATTAGTAGATTTTAAAGATTATAAGCATAATAGTATCAAAAAAGAAGAGACTGATATGTATTATGACAAGTTTGATCAACAGCATTATCAAGATATGCTTTTCGGAAAAAATGGCTACATTGGTCCAGATGGGAAACGAAAAGTATCCATGAAGCAATATTATGAAAAGCAGTCCGGCGGCAGTTACACAGTCAGTGGAACAGTTGCAGGATGGTATACAGCGAAGCATGAAGCAGCTTATTACGGAGGGAACGTACCTGACGATTCAGGCAGTGACGGCAGACCGCGCGAATTGGTAAAAGAAGCACTCGAAGCAGCAGCAAAAGATCCAAATGTTGATCTTGGGGAGTATGATCAATGGGACCGCTATGATATTGATGGCGACGGTGTTTATAACGAGCCAGACGGCATCATTGACCATCTGATGGTCGTTCACGCGGGTGTAGGTGAAGAAGCAGGCGGCGGACAACTTGGCGCTGATGCGATTTGGTCACACCGCTGGTCACTTGGTGATGTATTTGAAATTCCGGATACTGAATCTGAAGTCGGACAAGGCGGGAAAATAGGCGCATTGGATTACACCATTGAGCCTGAAGATGGCGCAGCAGGTGTGTTTACACATGAATTCGGACATGATCTTGGTCTTCCTGACGAGTACGATACACAGTACACAGGCAACGGAGAGCCCGTTTCTTACTGGTCGATCATGTCAAGCGGAAGCTGGGCAGGTAAAGTGCCTGGCACGGAACCAACAGGCTTTAGCCCATATGCGAAAGAAATGCTTCAAAATCTACATGGGGGCAACTGGCTTTCTGGACAAACCATCGATGGTAAAACATTAAAGAAAAGCAAAACCGTCTTAATTGATGAAGCAGCAACAAAAGGAACGAACCATGATGCCGTTCGAGTCGATTTACCAGATAAAGAGATTGTCGTTACGACACCTGCTCAAGGAAAATATTCGTACTTCAGCGGAACGGGTGACAATTTGAATGCAACCATGACGACAACAGGTATTGATTTGTCAAAAGGAAGCAAAGCAGAGCTGACATTTAAAGCATGGTACGATATTGAAGAAGATTATGATTATGCGTATGTCGAAGTGCGTGAAACAGGGACTGATCAATGGAAGACCATCGCGGGTAACATCACGAATGATCGAAATGAAGCAGGTGCAAACGAAGGCAATGGCATCGATGGAAAATCAGACGGCTGGGTAGATGCATCCTTTGACCTGTCTGCTTATGCAGGGAAGAAAATCGACCTGCAATTCCGTTACACAACCGATGCAGGCTATTCACTTCCAGGTTTATTTGTAGATGATCTGAACGTCAAAGCAGATGGAACGAACGTATGGTCAGATGATGCCGAGGATACATCTACTTTTACCTTTAATGGATTCTCAAAATCTAATGGAAAACAATATGCAGCACAATACTATTTACTAGAGTGGCGCTCTTATGCTGATGTCGATAAAGGCTTAAAGCATATTAAACGTGGTGCAAGTCTGATGAGCTATAATAACGGTTTGGTCGTGTGGTTAGTCGATCAATCATACAGTGATAACTGGGTTGGAAAGCATCCGGGGAACGGCTTCCTTGGCGTAGTAGATGCAGATCAGCAAGTATTAAAATGGAGTGACGGTTCCATTGCTGCCACAGGCTTCCAAGTACATGATGCAGCATTCTCTTTGAATCCAAGTACGAAGCTGAATATCGATTATACAGCAACAACGGGCTTAACTTTGCAAGATCGCTACATTCGCCCGACTCGTACATTTAGTGATAAAAAGAACTATGTGAATCCAAATAACCCAGATGCAGGACGCGATGTACCGAACTATGGATTATCCTTTAAAGTCGTTGGACAAAGTAAGGATCGTTCTGTTGGAAAGGTGTTAATTTCGAAAAGTAACTAAATAGAAAGCCGGATTCTACTATTGAATTCGGCTTTTTGATATGTGAGAAAAGGATTATAAGGACACGATTTGGTTTTTAATCGAATGTCTGTTCTTTTTTATTTTGATATCCGAATGAAACCATTATATAATAGAGCCTGGAAGGTTTTTCTTTCAACCATGATTCTTTTAGCTGTTAAAACAAAGGAAAGGATGAGCGTTACCAATGAGTTATGTCACTGCCAAGCAATTAAAGGTGATTCGAGGGACGATGCAGACTTTTTGCAGCCATTTGGAGTATGATGGTCATGGTAAGCTTCATATCAATACCATCATGGCTTTTATTAAAAAGGAATTCGGCGTGAGAAAAATGAAAGACATTCCACAAAGTCGCTTTACAGAAGCGCTAGAATTAATACAAGACTTCGATTTATACACGGACAAAATAGAGATTCGTGACCGTCTATCAGAAAGGAATTAACTAAATTGAATATTTTAGCAATGATTTTAGTAGGAATTGTCGCATTAGAACACATTGTCATCATGTTATTAGAAATGTTTTTTATGGAATCAAAGATGGCGAAGAGATCTTTTAAGCTGCCAGAACACTTGCAAAAAGATCCAAATGTCAAAGTGATGTTTGCTAATCAGGGGCTTTATAACGGGTTTTTAGCAGCAGGACTCATTTGGGGACTCATTCTTGGATCGAATACTGTTGGATATATGATTCAGCTATTTTTCATTCTTTGTGTGATCATCGCAGCAGTATTTGGCGGTGTAACATCCAATAAATCAATTATCATCAAACAAGGAGTACCAGCGCTTCTTGCATTAATTGCACTGATGCTGGCGATCTAATCTTAAAATAAAGCCGCCCCTAGAAAGGGCGGCTTTTATCTTTTTCGAAGTCCCATCAAACGAATAATGGATGTCAGACAAAGGGCAACAGCAACGGCCAAAATGATTTTTCCGTACATGACCCCTGTTAGGTTCATCAAAAAGACGGCCAATATTATACAGAGCGTGATGATGATCATCACAATCGAATAGGTTTTCATCTCTTTTTCCACTCCTTTAAAAATCCCCTCATGTGACACGAGAGATCTGTCAATCTTTCCTCATATTATATCACTCAATGACAATTTTACATGAAATTCCCTACCAATAGAATGTGACATATTGATTAGATTTTGAGTCATACCATATTTTTTAGAAAATCGGGTATAACATAAAGAACTGACCCGAAGTCATATTGCTTGATATTTAATTGTGCAAAATATAAAATAACCACAGGATAAATCGAAAGGATGATCAAGATGAGTAAGAAAGTGTTATTAGTATCGACAAGCAGCCCAGAAATGAATGGACATCCAACAGGCTTATGGTTAGAAGAGTTAGCAGAGCCATTTCATATTTTTAAAGAAAATGAACTAGAAGTACAAATTGTCTCTATTCAAGGTGGCACTGTACCAATTGACAAAAATTCAATTCCTGAAGGTGTCCCAGCGCAATATCAAGATGTGTATGAACGACTTCAAGACACAAAGGCGCTTACAGATGTGAATCCAGCTGATTATGACGGCATTTTCTTTGCTGGGGGACACGGCCCTATGATCGACTTTGCGTCTAATCAATTGGTAGCGGAGGCGATCTTAGCGGTTTCAGATAAAAATGGTGCGATCGGAGCCGTTTGTCATGGTGTTTCAGCATTCGTTGATGTGAAGGACAAAAATGGCAAATCATTTATCGAAGGCAAAAAAATCACAGGCTTCACCAACGAAGAAGAGGAAGCCGTGCAGCTGACATCAAAGGTTCCATTTTTATTGGAAACAAAACTTCGTGAGCAAGGGGCAGCGTTTGAAAAAGGAGATGCCTTTGCGCCATTTGCTGTCGTTGACGGTCAAATCATTACTGGACAAAACCCAGGATCAAGTGCAGAAACAGCACGTTTGTTTGTCAAAACTATTGCATAAAACGTTCAAAAACCAGCCGTTACTCATGCGGCTGGTTTTTTGTTATAAAAATGTCCCAAAAAAGACCAAAACAATGATTGGAATAATGGTAAAATTATCACAGGGTAAAAAACCCAAATGAGGAAAAGGGGATGTTCCTGTGAGAGCATTTTATGTCAAAATCACTGCAGCTTTACTGTCTGTTTTACTCGTCGCAACAGGTTTGTTTTCACCAGCATTAAAAGCAGAAGAAGCACCAAAATCAAGTGGGAAACGATCACCACTGACAGAAAAAGCGATTCAGCAAGTGCAAGAGTCGTTTTTAAAGCAGGATGAAGGAACCGCTATCCAACAGAAGCAAGTGAAAAAATCATTTAAAGTGAATAAGAAGAAAGGAATCAGTATCAAACGAAAAGCTGCTAAAGATGGCAAAATGCGCACGTCTGCCGTTCGCTCCATTGATGGACTAGCCATAAATCAATCGGCTGTCTTAACAGAGGACGACCCAGTTGATTTATGGTTTTTAAGCACATCTTCACCTCAGGCACTCATCAGCCGGATTACCTCTTCAAACCCTGATTATTTCGTTCAATTATTTGTTGTTGATTATGAAACAGGACAAGCCTACCCAACGGATCTTATTCAACCGGCAGGCAGTCTGATTGCGTTAAGCAATTTACCAGCGGGTGATTATGCGTTTGGTATTACCAGCGGTGGAGACTTTGGAGACTCATATACATTACAGGTGAATGCCAAAAACCCACCAAATTTCACAGGTGCTGAATCCCTGTCATCAACATTGCAATACTTTGTCGCTACGTATGCCAATGGGGATGTTTTCGCAAATGGTACAAAAGTATATAACAAACAATCTAAGATCGCCGATTATAAATGGGAGCGTGTATTTTACTTCTCATATGATGGAAAATATGAACAGAGAACTCATTCTGTTGACAGTGTGAAGGTGAAAAGTATTTCGGCACCAGTGTCGTACTCTGCTCCATACGCAAGTTCCTCAGAGGCCATTCTCGTCTACTTAGATGTGGAGACTTTATTTATGTATCATGAATCATCGTTTGCTAGCGGGCAGTACTACCATAGTAGCTTTGTTGATACACTTGGGAAGACGACACCAAGACGCTTAGATATTGATGATATGACAAATTACGGTGATCATATTTTAGCTGTAGATTTAAAAACAGGAAAGCCGATCGATTTCTTCAGTGTGTTGAATTTCTACTATGCTGCAGGGATCGAGAAACTGCCAACAATCAGAACGTTGAATTAAGAAAGGCGGTTGACATCAAATCGCCACATGTGTAGAGTAAAGATAATTAAATGACAAAAGTCCACTAGGGGAGTCATGTATGACTGAGACAAGAGAAAATCTTGGACCCTTTGAACCTGATCTAGTTCGTACTAGCGGAGGGAAGTGGAGCTGGACCTTGTCTTATTCATGATTGAATCGATAAGAAGGCCGCTCCATTTGGGGTGGCTTTTTCATTTATTCAACTGAAGAAGAGGAGGCTTTTTTTATGACATTTTCTACGCAATTAAGGAAAGAAGCAGAACCGTTATTTGAAGCCATTTATCAGCATCCGTTCGTCAGAGGCCTGGCAGCAGGAAAGCTGGAAAAGGAACAGATCATTCATTATGTCAAACAGGATGCAGAATACTTACAAGCATTCATTAAAATTTATGCAGCAGCGCTTAGCAGATGTACAGACAGAGAGGATATTGCTTTTTTTCATCAGCAGATTGCGTTTGTACTAGATAGTGAAACGCACCCCCATCAAAACCTTTGCCGAGTGGCAGGAGTAGCATATGATGAGCTCCAAGGTGCTTCTTTGGCTCCGAGTGCTCATCACTATATTCATCACATGCTGCAAGTCGCACAGGAAGGTACGCTTGGTGAAATCATCGCTGTCCTGCTTCCATGTCCTTGGACATATTGGGAAATAGGGAAACGAATGCTCACAGATGTGCAGCCAGACCCGTCACATCCGTTTTATGAATGGATCACGTTTTATGGAGGATTAACCGATTCTGTCACAGGTGAGCTTTGCAAGCGGCTCGATCAATTGGCGGAAGCAGCAAGTGAGAAGGAAAAGGAAAAAATGAAACAGCATTTTATCTTAAGTTGCCAGCTCGAATACAAGTTTTGGGAAATGGCCTTCACTGTTGAAGAGTGGCCAGTTCAACTGGAGGTGCATTCATCATGACATGGAAGATGAAAGAAGTCGTCCTTGCTGTGATTTTATCCGTTGCGTGCGGTGTGATCTATTTAGGATGGTCCACACTTTACTTACCGATTACAGCACTTGTTGGCCCAGCAGGAGGCAATATCATGTTTGGAATATGGGTCATTGCTAGTCCAATCGTTGCGTATATCATTCAAAGGCCGGGGGCTGCCCTGATTGCGGAAACAGCTGCCGCGGCTGTGGAATTATTGACAGGCAGCCACTTCGGACTTTCAGCTTTGCTGATTGGTGTATGCCAAGGGCTTGGGGCAGAAATCGCCTTTGCTCTTTTTGGGTATAAACGATACCGCATGTGGACACTGATGCTGTCTGGTGCCTTTGCCGCTATCGGAGCGATGGCGTACAGTCTCGTGGCAAATGGCTTTAGTTATTACACGCCTCAAGTTTTACTTATGACCCTTGTGACTCAAATTATTAGTGGAATGATACTTGGCGGCTGCCTTGCGAAAGTGGTGGTGGACGCACTATCCAAAACAGGTGTACTGAATCAATATGCCATCATGAAAGAAAAACGAAACAAAGGTGAACAGCATGAATTCATTTCTCGCGTGCAATGATCTGACTGTTCGTTTTTATGAACAGCCTAAGCCTGTTTTAAATCAAATCTCTCTGACGATTCAAAAAGGGGAAAAGGTGCTTATTTTAGGACCGAGCGGAAGCGGGAAATCCACGCTCATTTCGGTTCTGGCTGGAATCATTCCAGAGCATGTGGAAGCAGACATGCAGGGTGAAGTGGTGTTACAAAGACATACAGGCGTCATGTTTCAAGATCCAGACTCTCAGTTTTGTATGCACCGCGTCAATGAAGAAATTGCCTTTAGCTTAGAGAACCGTTCCGTCCCTCGGGAAGAGATGGATGATATCATTCAGCAACTCATGCAAAAAGTCCAACTGAATGTTGATCCGCATACAGAGATTCACACTTTATCTGGCGGCATGAAGCAGCGATTGGCACTTGCTTGTTTACTAGCATTACAGCCGGATGTTCTATTCTTTGATGAACCAACCGCACAGCTTGACCCAGCAGGTAGAATGGACATATTTCAACTGCTGCAGCAGCTTGCAGCCGATCAGCAACAAACCATGATTTTTGTAGAACATGTGCTAGACGGTGTCATCGAATGGATGGATCGGGTGATTTTATTAGATGATCAAGGCTGCATTTTAGCAGATGGGGCTCCAAAAGATGTGCTCGTGACATATGAGGAAGAAATGAAAGAGGCAGGAATTTGGCGGCCAAAATTATTTCCCGAGAAATGGTCCACGATTATTCAAGATCCATTTCATCCACTAAGTCAAACCTTTATGCAAACCTATGAAGCAAGAAAAGCGAAGCATGAAAAAGTGCCGTCATTCGAACGAGAGACAATGATTCGTACAGAAAATCTTCAATTAAGCTACGGGAAAAAAAGGATTATGAGTAATCTTCAGCTTGATATCAAAGCAGGAGATTGGGTGGCGATTATTGGAGAAAATGGGAGCGGAAAAAGTACGTTTCTCAAACATTTGATCCGCTTAGAGCCAGCTAAAAAAGGTCATATTTTCTTAAAAGAAACAGACCTTAAAAAATGGTCTGACCGACTACTCTATGAAAAAGCAGGCTTTGTGTTTCAAAATCCGGAGCTTCAATTTATACAAGACACAGTATTCGATGAAATTGCCTTTGGCGGCAGACAGCGAAACTGGCCAGAATCAGTCGTACAAGAAAAAACGGTCCAGCTGCTGAAAGAGTTCGGTTTAGAGAAGCATGCAAAAGCACATCCCTTCACCTTAAGTTTAGGGCAAAAAAGAAGATTGAGTGTTGCCACGATGCTCCTTTTTGATCAAGATGTATTGCTGTTAGATGAACCGACTTTCGGTCAGGATGAAAAAACAGCGAAGGAATTAATGAGGCGTTTAAAAGAACGGCAGCGCCAAGGCACGACCATTGTGATGGTTACACATGATATGGAACTTGTCGATGAATGTGCCGATCAAGTGCTTCTTTTTCATCAAGGCAAGCATATATATGATGGTCCCCCTTATGATATATTTTCAAATCAGGAACTTGTCGATGCTTATCAGCTGAGAGCTCCTTTACATTATCGCTATGTGGCAGAAAGAAAGGATGTGCTGACGATTGCAAAGTAATCATTCCTTTCTTTCTACTGTGAATCCAGTCATGAAATTACTCGCTCACCTGCTTGCGATGGGCTGCCTCATGGCGATATCTGATCCTAAAACAACCTTTATCATCTGGCTGTTTGCTCTTGGCATTGGACTTGTTTTAGGTGGATGGAATATGAAGTATCTCATCACAAGACTTCTCCCTTATCTGCTCTTTTTTATTCTAGTCTTTTGGATGATGGCGGCCTTCGGCAAGGGGGATCATACTGTTTGGAAGTGGGCGTGGTTTCATATCACGGAGGAGAGTTTAAGAAATGGTCTCACCATCGCTTTCAGAATGCTTGGATTTGTAACATTTGGCCTCCTTTTTACGTCCACCACAGATTTGACGGCATTTATGATGAGTTTGATTCATCAATGCCGAATGTCCCCAAAATGGGCGTATGGAATGCTTGCCGGGTTCCGGTTTATTCCGTTATTTCAAAGTGAATTAAAACAAATGAAAGCTGCACATAAAATCAGAGGCTACAAGCAAAAAAACAGCTGGAAGGCCTTTATGCGTTATGCATTACCCCTTTTTACGCAGGGCGTACGAAAATCAGAACGCTTAGCGATTGCAATGGAAGCCAAGGGCTTCACAGGGACGAGAGAGCGAACGTATTATCATATCATCAGCACCTCATGGATTGACTATATGTATCTTTTTCTCATCGGTATCAGTGTCTTCATGTGCATTTACTATGTTTAAAAAACACCCACATTCTCTTGATAGAATGTGGGCTTTTTATATGTCTTAGGTCATTTGATTGATATTAGTACACATTACAGGCTGTAATAGATCATATAACGAACCGATAAAGAAGATGTACTGAGAAAAAGAGAGGATGAACGTAAGCGAATGTCACAGAGAATTGATAACATAATAGACGCTTTACCAATCATTGGACTTGCTATGAGAGAACAGCTAACCTTTTCTGTTTTAGGGAAAGAGAAGGTTCTTTATTATCAGCAACATGGGAATATTGATTTAGGATTTAAAGCTGGTGATACAGTAGATCCTGGATTCCAAAACTTTGCGATGCTGAAAAATGGGAGAGAACCATCGTTTATCCAAATTCCGAAAGAAGTATACGGGATTCCAATGGATATCGTAGCCGTTCCAATTACTGATGAATCAGGTCAAGTGGTTGCTGCCTTCTGTGTGGCCTATGACCAAACCAATCAACAACGATTAGAGCACATCATGACGGAGAGCAATGAAGCTTCCGAAAAACTAGTCGCAATGGTACAGCAGGTTGCCGCACATTCAGAGGAACTACAAGCGACAAGTGAACAAATTCTACAAAATACGAAAACCACTGTCGAAAATTCCTCTAAAATCAATCAAGTGTCCAATCTCATCAAAGGTATCTCTGATCAAACGAACTTACTTGGACTCAACGCATCAATAGAAGCTGCAAGAGTGGGAGAAGCAGGAGCAGGCTTTGGAGTGGTCGCAACAGAAGTGAGAAAGCTGTCTACTCACGCGAAACAGGCGACAACTGATATTGAAACAGCCCTAAAAGATGTGCAGGGATCGATCAAAGGAATGGAAGAAGAAATTGCGCAAATTGTCGCTTCCTCTGAGCATCAGGCAGAACTTGTAGGCACTTTTACAAAAATTATTGAAGGCCTTCATGAAACAAACGAAACAATGAAAGCATTAGCAAACGACTTAGTGAACTATCAAGTGAAATAAAAAAAAACGATAAAACCTCCACCTGAATTGGAGGTTTTTTATCATTTCAAGGTGAGAAACTTGTTAGGATTATGACCGTTTTATCGCTGACAGGCAGGATACACTTCTGTATGATAGAAAAAGAGAGACTAGTTTTGTCATTAGACCTATTCATAAGGAGGAAGATCATCGTGACACAATCAGCAAAGCTGCAAGAAATACTTGCACCCTACCGTCCGTTGTTAGATGAAACGGAAAAACCAATGATACAATTGCAGATGAAACAAGGAAAAACAGGACCATACGACAGCAAAATAGCTGGTGATCCTTACTTCCCCAAAAACGACGAATATCCGGTTGATGATGAAGGGCATCCTATGAAACTTTTGGCGCAAATTAATTTCGGCCAGCTGCCAAAGCTGAAGGATTATCCAGAAACAGGGATTTTGCAAGTATTTATTTCTGTGCATGATGATCTTTATGGAATGAATATTGACCATAAAACAGAGCAAAAAGATTTTCGAATTAAATTTATTGAGGAACCTTTCTTGGCAGAAGAAGAGTTATTGACTGATTTTTCTTTTGTGAAAATTCCAGACGATTTTTATTTTCCTGTAACGAAGGAAGGCGCAATTACAGGTGAATTAGCAAGCGAAACGATTAGTGTAGGAGATTTCCGCTTTGAAAAAGTCACAGGAAAGAACAGCTGGGACCTATTCGAAGATGCAGATGGTGTTAATGGCGATGAAGCAGATGCCCTGCTGGATGAATTTTATGAAACAGCGAGTGGCTTTGGTCACAAATTGGGCGGGTACCCAGGGTTTACACAAGAAGACCCGCGTACCTATGTAGATCAAGAACATACCGTTTTGTTATTACAAATTGACTCAGATGACGAAGTAGATTTGATGTGGGGAGATTGCGGTATTGCCAACTTCTTTATCAAACCAGAAGACCTCAAACGAAAAAATTTCGAGAATGTTGTCTATAATTGGGACTGCTCCTAATTTTGTAAAAAACACACTTTAAACACTCTTTATAGAGTGTTTTTGTGTATGTTTTTAGACTTTTTTGCCCCTATTTCGTCATTTTTGAGAGGTAATATGTCATTCTTTCTAGTTGACCGGATCAAAAAAAAATGTAAAATCATCTTAAAGTCCTCTTTTTTGAAAATAATAATAACATGACATATCAATCAAAGATAAAATGCTCGAAAAAGCGGAATGTACTGGGGGGTATCAATTGATTATTTCGAAAGTAATTAATAATAATGTTGTCAGTGCGTATGATGACGAGCAGCATGAGCTGGTCATAATGGGCAGAGGAATCGCTTTTCAAAAGAAAAGCGGAGACCCAATTGACGAAGAACGTATCGAAAAAGTGTTTTCAATTCAAAATAAAGATATATCAGAAAAATTCAAAACCCTGCTTTATGATATTCCAATCGAGTATATGCAAGTGTGTGAGGCGATTATTGAGCATGCGAGAACAACCCTTAACAAAAATTTAAATGACAGCATCTATGTGACGCTGACGGATCATATCACCTTTGCCATTGAACGTCATCAAAAAGGAATGGACATCAAAAATGCCTTGCTCTGGGAAATCAAACGGCTGTATAAAGATGAGTTTATATGCGGTTTAGAAGCCATTCGAATCATTGAGGACAAGCTGAGCATCCATCTTCCTGAGGATGAAGCCGGCTTTATTGCCATGCATATTGTCAATGCAGAGCTCAATGAGGAAATGCCAAACGTTATTCAAATCACCAAGCTCATTCAAGATATTTTAAACATTGTTAAGTATCACTTTCAAATTGATTTGGATGAGGAATCATTAAATTATTTCCGTTTTGTGACGCATTTGAAGTTTTTTGGTCAGCGTCTGTTTAACGAAACACAAATGGAAAATCAAAATGAGTTTCTGTATGAAGTGGTAAAAGAGAAAAACACCGCCGCTTTTCAGTGCGCAGAAAAAATTAACGATTATGTTCAAAAAGAATACAACCGAAGTCTCATAGAAGATGAAATGCTATATTTAACTTTGCATATAGACAGAGTAATAAAAAGAAAATAAATTCAAAAAGAAAGCGTTGACATCACAAAATTAACATGATAATTTATAACTATAAACTAAATAACCCACAATCTTTTAGGATTGTTACTGGTCAAGCAGGCAAAACCTAAATCATTGTCCCTATCTTTGATAAGGCATGATTTAGGTTTTTTTATATCTAAAGACTTATAAAAATTAAATAACGATCAATCGCTATGAAGGATTGTTACTGGTTAAGCAGGCAAAACCTAAATATCGATTAATGTCTGAATCGCTATTTCTCGGACATTAATGGATGTTTAGGTTTTTTCTATATCAAGATGAAATCAACGATTGGAGGGTAACACAATGAACCACAAACAAACAGCAAAAGAAGTGCTAGAACTTGTCGGCGGTGAAAAAAATGTTAAGCAAGTCACACATTGTATGACAAGACTTCGCTTCAACTTATACGATGAAAGCAAGGCAGATAAAGAAAAGCTGCAATCAACAGACGGCGTCATGGGCGTGAATCAAAGCGGAGGTCAATATCATGTCATTATCGGCAATGATGTCTCAAATGTCTATCAAGCGATGATTGCTGACTCTGGACTATCAACAGATGTAAAATCAGGCGGTACAGAAGAAGCGTCAAAACAAAATGTGATATCAAAGCTATTTGATTTTATCTCTGGTGTCTTCACACCGATTCTTCCAGCCATCGCTGGAGCCGGTATGATCAAAGGGATTTTGGCACTTATGCTCACATTCCATTGGATATCAGATAAAAGCAGCACGTATGCGATTTTAACAGCTATCGGAGATGGAGCCTTTTACTTCTTACCGATTCTACTTGCTGTAAGCGTAGCCAAAAAAATTGGTACAAATCAGTATATCGCAGCTGCCATTGCAGCAGCAGCACTGCACCCGCAGTTAACCGGTTTACTGGGTGCGGGAAATACAGAATTTCTCGGCTTGCCAGTGGTTGCCGTTGTGTATTCTTCATCGGTGATTCCAATTCTTCTTACCATTTGGCTCGGCTCATATGTTGAAAGATTCGCAGAAAAATATAGTCCAAAATCATTAAAGATCATCCTTGTTCCAACAGTTACACTTCTTGTCGTTGTACCGGTTATGCTCATCGCGGTTGGACCACTTGGTGGAATTATCGGTAATGGCCTTTCAGGTGGAATTGATTTATTGTTTAAACATGCAGGTATTCTGGCCGGACTCTTGATTGGCGGGTTCATGTCACCATTGATCATTACGGGCATGCACTATGCACTGCTTCCAATCATGATTAACAACATTACATTAAACGGTTTTGACTTTATTCTTCCAATGATGTTTGTAGCGAATATGGCACAAGCAGGCGCAGCATTCGGTGTCTTCTTAAGATCAAAAAACAAAACATTCAAATCATTGGCGATGTCTACAAGTATCACAGCCTTAATGGGTATTACTGAACCTGCTATGTATGGTGTGAACATGCGATTGAAAAAACCGTTCCTTGCAGCCCTCATTGGTGCAGCAGCAGGCGGCGTGTTCATGTCGATCTTTAAAGTAAAATCATATGTGATATCTGGATCAGCAGGCCTCCCAGGTCTCCCAACATTCATTGGACCAACATTTGTCTACTCAATCATCGGTTTAGTGATCGGATTTGTTGTAGCAACGATCATGACACTTGTTCTAGGCTTCAAAGATGTACCAGTAAAAGAAGATACAAAAGCAGACAAACCAGAAGATAAGAAAGATACAGCAGCGCTTCAAAATGAAGTGGTACAAAGCCCGCTTGAAGGTCAATTAAAGCCGCTCAATCAAGTAAATGATGCAACATTCTCTAATGAAATCATGGGCAAGGGTACAGCCATTGTGCCAACTGTTGGACGCGTTGTTGCACCGTTCAACGGCAAGGTTGAAACCATTTTTCACACAAAACATGCCATTGGCTTGAAGAGCGACCAAGGCACAGAACTTCTTATTCATGTTGGGATTGACACGGTAAAGCTTGACGGAAAGTATTTCACAAGTCATGTGCAGTCCGGTGATCTTGTACAAGCAGGGGATGTGCTCGTTGAATTTGATATCAAGGGTATTCAGCAAGAAGGCTATGATGTGACCACGCCTGTTATTGTTACCAACACAAATGATTATGCTCAAGTTGATGCGAAAACAGATGGAGCGATTACAGTGAAAGAGACACTGCTTACAGTCAGTGTAGAAGAAAAAGAGGAGGGCATTCAACATGAACAAGTTAGAAAAAACATTTCCTAAAGGTTTCTTATGGGGCGGCGCTGTTGCAGCTAACCAAGTTGAAGGCGCATATAATAAAGATGGAAAAGGCTTATCGACAGCTGATGTATCGCCAAATGGTATTATGCATCCATTCGATGAATCAATGAAAGACCTAAACTTATATCATGATGCCATCGATTTCTACCATCGCTATAAAGAAGATATTGCACTCTTTGCAGAAATGGGATTCAAGAGCTTCAGACTATCTATTTCTTGGCCGCGTATTTTCCCAAATGGCGACGATGCGGAACCAAATGAAGCAGGCCTCGCTTTTTATGAAAAAGTATTTGATGAACTGCATAAGCATGGAATTGAGCCAGTTGTCACGATCTCTCACTATGAAATGCCGCTTGCACTTGTGAAAAACTACGGTGGATGGAGAAACCGTAAGCTTGTGGATCTTTATGAAACATACGCTAAAACATTGTTTACTCGCTTTAAAGATAAAGTGAAATATTGGATGACCTTCAATGAAATCAATGTCGTGTTACATGCACCTTTCACTGGCGGCGGGCTTGTATTTGAAGAAGGGGAAGACGAGAAAAGCATTCAATATCAAGCAGCGCATCACCAATTTGTTGCAAGTGCTCTGGCTGTTAAAGCAGGACATGAAATCATTCCAGATGCAAAAATTGGCTGTATGATTGCAGCGATGACCACATACCCGTACAGCTCAAGACCAGAGGATATGTTTGCTGCAATTGAGCAAGACCGTAAAACATTGTTCTTCTCAGATGTACAGGCAAGAGGCTATTACCCAGGTTACATGAAACGTTATTTCCTTGAAAATGACATCAACATTGAGTTCCAAGACGGGGACGAAGACATTTTAAGAAACCATACAGTTGACTATATTGGCTTCAGTTATTATATGAGTTTTGTGACGAGTACAGATCCAAAGGTTCTTGAACAAGTTACTGGCGGTAACCTATTTGAAGGTGTGAAAAACCCTTATCTAGAAGCAAGTGATTGGGGCTGGCAAATTGATCCGAAAGGACTTCGTACAACACTGAATCAGCTGTATGACCGCTACCAAAAGCCTTTGTTTATCGTAGAAAATGGATTGGGTGCTGTCGATCAAGTAGAAGAAGACGGATCAATTCAAGACGATTACCGAATTGATTACCTCAGAAGCCATTTGCTAGAGGCGAGAGAAGCCATCGCAGACGGAGTAGACCTGATCGGTTATACAAGCTGGGGCCCAATTGACCTAGTCAGCGCATCAACGGCTGAAATGAAAAAACGCTACGGCTTCATTTATGTCGACCGTGATAACGAAGGAAACGGTACATTAGATAGAAAGAAAAAGAAAAGCTTCGATTGGTATAAACAAGTGATTGCGACTAATGGTGAACATTTGGATGCATAAAAGAAAAAGACAAACCGCTCATACTGCGGTTTGTCTTTTTTGTCCTTTGAGGGACTACGAAGTCCACACTTGATCAGCAATCTCAATCACATGACGCAGCTTTTCCCATTGCTGCTCTTCTGTTAACAGGTTGCCTTCCTCTGTTGAGGCGAATCCGCATTGTGGACTCAAACAAATTTGGTTAATGTCCACATATTGAGCCGCTTCCTCAATGCGTTTTTTAATCTGTTCAACTGGCTCAAGCTCACCGTATTTTGAAGTGACAAGGCCTAGTACGATTTGAAGGTTTGGGTTCTTCACATATCGAAGGGGCTCAAATCCGCCAGAACGATCGTCGTCGAATTCTAAAAAGAGACCATCAAGATCTAAGCCGGCGAAAATTGTTTCTGCCGCTGCTTCGTAACCACCTTCAGCTGCCCAAGTTGATTTAAAGTTACCGCGGCAAATGTGCATAGTAATCACCAAATCCTCTGGGCGATCAGCAACGGCTTCATTGATTGTCTTCGCAAACGACTCGCGAAGTTCATCTTCTTCACGGCCAAAGGCTTTGATTTGCTCGTGACCTTTTTCAGAAAAGAACACGGCCCATGCCGTATCATCCAGCTGCAAGTAGCGGCAGCCTGCATCATAAAAAGCACGGATGGCTTTCTTATACGCCTGTGCCACATCATGGTGGAATTCCTCTAAGCTGTCATACACTCCTTCTTCAAGCTTTCCACGGAAAAATAGCATATTCGGACTTGGAATCGTCATTTTAGCCGTATGATCACCAGCGATGCTGTGCAGGAAACGATAATCCTCCAGCATTGGATGATCTGTAAAATCGATCTTGCCTGTTACCTTGATACCTCTAGCTTTTGTCGTTGTGTTATGAAATTGAATGCCTTGATCTGCTTCAAATCCTTCAACCCCATCGAGTCCTTCCAGAAAGTCAAAATGCCACCATGCACGTCTGAACTCACCATCTGTGACAACCTCTAACCCAATTTCTTTTTGCTTCTCTACAATACGTGTAATTTCTTCGTTTTCAATTTGTCGGAGCTGCTCTGCTGTCAGCGTACCATCTGCTTTTTGCTTGCGTGCTTCCTTGATGCGCTCTGAACGAAGTAAACTTCCTACTTGATCTGCGCGGAATGGCGGTTTCGTTGTTTTCTTTCCAATGGTTTGTACTTGTGTCATGCTGAATCCCTTCTTTCTTCAGGTTAAAAAAACAAATAAAAAAGCTCTTCCTTGGATAAGGAAGAGCATCATATACTGTGAGAACTCTGCCTTATCTTCAAACAAGCATCTGCTTGCTTAAGGAATTAGCACCATTCTGTTCCTAGGAACAGCGGTTGCCGGGTTTCACAGGGCCAGTCCCTCCACCACTCTTAATAAGGTTACCTTTTGATTCAATTTTCTTAATAAACACAATTATTCAACCTTTTCGAGGAAAAGTCAATGGTTTTTACAATTTAATTTCCTACATGAACAAATCAGCAACAAGAACACCAGCAAGTCCGACAAGTGAAAGCACGGTGACCATCAATGTCCACGTTTTAAAGGTTTGAGCCATTGATAGGTTAAAGTATTCTTTATAAATCCAGAAACCCGCATCATTCACATGAGAGAACGTGATACTGCCGGCACCTGTTGCGATCACCATTAATTCAGGGCTGACACCCGTCAGGCCAATCAGTGGTGCAGAAATGCCAGCCGCCGTGAGACCGGCGACAGTCGCTGATCCTAAAGAGACACGAAGGACAGCAGCAATGAGCCAAGTCAGAAGCAGGGGAGAAAGTGTGCTTCCTTGCATAATCCCTGCAATATATTGATCGACGCCGCTATCAATGAGCACCTGTTTAAAGGCGCCTCCGCCCGCAATAATTAATAAAATCATAGCAATGGAGCCGATAGAATCCGTGATGGACTTCATCACGTCCTGCATGCTCTTTCCTCTTCCAAGCCCAAACGTGTAGATGGCAAGCAGCACTGAGATTAATAGTGCAATCGCCGGTTCGCCTAAAAACTCAGCGGTAGGCAGCAATGGGGAGGAAGGGAAGAAAATTTCTAGAAATGCTCTGAAAGTCATAAGCAATACAGGCAAAACAGCGGTGAAAATGCTAATGCCGAAGCTAGGCATTTCTTCTTCTGTGAATTCCTTTGGATTAAATAAGTTCTTTGGGATATGTGCGTGCAACTGGTCTTTTTTAAATAGTTTTGTAAACAGAAGTCCACCTACTAAAACAGCAGGAATCGCTAAAATAATCCCAACCAATAAGGTTTGTCCCATGTTTGCTTGAAAGACATTCGCAATGGCAGTCGGCCCTGGGTGAGGAGGGAGGAAGCCATGTGTGGTGATGAGAGCAGCGACAAGCGGCATGCCCACATACAGCACAGGAAGTCTTGCAGCCTGAGCGATCGTAAAGACTAATGGAATTAAAATAATGAATCCGGTTTCATAAAATAGAGCAATTCCAATCACAAATCCAGTCAGCATCGTCGCCCATTGGATTTTTCCGATGCCAAATCGGTCAATGAGTGTCATCGCGATACGCTGAGCACCGCCAGAATCAGCCATCAATTTCCCAAGCATCGCTCCAAAACCGAGAACGAGTGCCAGGTGTCCGAGCGTACTGCCAAGTCCTTTTTCGACGGAAGCAATCGCTTCTAGTGGTGTCATCCCTTCTAACACAGCAACAATTAAAGAGACAATAATCAAAGAAATGAAAGCGTTTAACTTAAAGACAACCATGAGTAAAAGCAATAACAAAACGCCAAGTCCAATAAACACTAACGACATGATCTTTCCTCCTTTGTGGTGCATAAGGGGGCGCAAACACCCCCTATGCCTTATCCTTCAAGTATGTCTACAGCTTCTTTTAACGTATCCTTTGACCCAACATTTCCCGGGAAAATCACATAAGACATGAAAGGGAATTTACTTTCTTCTCCTGTTTGCCAAACAGGGATCCCTGGTTTGATTTGACCTGCCACGGTCGCACGTCTCACGCTAAGACCTCTTGTCCCAATATCGCTGGAAGTAATTCCGCCTTTGGCAATGAGATACTTAGGACGAATGGTGAGGCGCTGGACAATACTTGTCACAGCATCACTAATCTGTACAGAGAGCTTTAATTCTTCCTCTTGGCGATCATCCCCAAGATCAAGCCGTTCTCTTCTTGTATAAACAGCCACAGATTGACCTGCTACCAACAGTGTTTCAGTTTGCTGGATGACGCGGTCAATTTCTTTGCGAAAGGCATCAGGCTCTAACACGAGGTGGGTATTAAATTCAATAAAAGCCATCTCTTTATTTTGCTCAAGCGCTTTTAATTGTTCTGTTGTTTTTTTCACATGAGAACCGATCATAATGAGACCACCATGAGGGCTTTCTTCTTGTATCAAGTCACCTCTTGTTAATAAGGCCTGATCCCCTATGCCGCCAAGTACTTTTGTGAGCGCCGCCGCACTTCTGATCATCAGCTGCTGTCCTGCTTGAATGGCTTCAATAAGAGCGATGACAAAGACTTTGACATCGTCATAGTCCACTGCGTTTACAACCACCTTTTTGAAATCCTTCACACCCATGAGCTGTTGTTTGATTTGATCGATGCGTAAAGCCCGCAGATCAGCTAACGAAATGTAGGTCGTGTTCTCTTTTGTGAACAATCCCTCTGACTTTTCTTCAATCCATTCTCCTAGATGAGAGGATTGAAAGCCGAATGTACGGTCTCTTGCAAATTCTGTATCACCAGCAGGAATTAATTCGTGTCCTTCCTGTACGTAATGAATATTGTCGATCGTAAAGCGTCCGCCTTCTTGGAAAAAAGGAAGAAGGATTTCTCCATCGAACTGGGGGGAGCTTTGCTGTTCAATGGTCGTTTTGAGTACTTCAGTTTCAAGCGGAAAGTGTCCGCGAAGAGTAGAATCTCCCCGGCTGACAATGATGAATTCCTGATTAAGTCGTTCAGCCACCTTTACAATGGTTGCAGCAATGGTTTCGTGCGCAGCGGCAGTTTCTTTCTCTGTCATACTGCGAGAATTGGTCAGTATAAAGAACATGCTGCTGTCTTCAAGAAAACCAGCCTCAATGCTTTCTTCTGACCAATCGGTGAAAACAGAGACGCCATGTACGGTTTGAATCCCTGTTGGATCATCGTCTAATACAATGACTTTATGCTGAAAGCTGCTCAGTGCTTGTTCGTATGCTGATTGAATGGCCTTTGAATCTGCTTTCGGAATGGCATTCAGTATGTCAGTGGTTTGCTTCATGATCATCTCATCCTTTCTTTACTTCGACATGAGCCATTTTTTCGTAATATTGAACGATGCCGCCATGATCAAGCCCAGATTTTCCGTCTGCTTTGAGGGCGTGGAAGATTTCAAGCAGCTGGCTAGAAAGGGGAAGAGGAACACCGATATCATGAGCAGTTTCCATGACATTGGTTAAATCCTTCAAGTTGATGTCGATGCGTCCACCAGGTTCAAAATTTCGTTCTAAGATGAGAGGAACTTTTGCATCGAGAACGGCACTCCCTGCCAGTCCGCCGCGGATGGCTTCATACATCTTATCAATGGCAATGCCTGATTTAGCGGCTAGAACGAGTGCTTCAGACATGGCGGCAATATTTAAATTGACGATGATTTGATTGGCTAGCTTCGCTGTTGTGCCGCTGCCATTTGCCCCAACTAATACGACCTCAGTGCCCATCGCAAGCAGGACATCCTTCACTTGCTCAAAGATCGATTCTTCGCCGCCAGCCATGATGGCAAGTGTTCCGTCTATTGCCTTCGGTTCTCCGCCGCTGACAGGTGCATCGATAAATTCCACCTGATGCTGTTTGGCAAGAGCAGCTAAAGCCCTAGAGGTTACAGGAGAGATTGAGCTCATATCTACGATGACAGTGCCAGGTGCGGCTGTCGTTAAAATGCCTTGATCACCTGAAACGACTGCCTCTACATGCTCTCCTTTAGGAAGCATTGTGATGATGATATCGCTTTCAGAAGCTGCCTCAGCTGCTGAAACAGCACCTTTTGCTCCGGCTTTCTGTAACGATCGAATCGCTTCCTCATTTAGGTCAAAAACCGTTAAAGTATGACCGGCTTTTAATAGATTGAGTGCCATCGGTTTTCCCATAATACCTAGTCCAATAAATCCAATCTTCTTTGTCACGTTGTCCGCCTCCTATATAGAAAACCCTTACAAAAAGCGCTTTCTTTTCTTTATGTTAGTATATATACTATCTTTTAAATTTAATAGTAGGAAATAAACTATTGTTCATTTAATGTACATGACGTGATAGAACGTGTCAACGGAAAATATGAAAAAAGTCACAAAAAAAGACCGGAATCAGTTCCGGTCTTTTGTGTTCATGTTTTATTTTTAGCTACGGCTAATCGAGATAGTTTCACGTTTTCAATGGCATTTGATCCTAGCTCTAAAACAGCGGCGACGTATAGTACATCAATGATCACAAGCTGGTTGATACGGGAGATCATGGAGTCCGATCGATAGGTTGTCTCTCTGGAAGAGCTAAGCAGATGAAAATCAGACCGTTTTGCGAGCTCAGATTTCGGATAGCTGGTGATAGAGGCAATTTTTGCCCCTTTTTCTTTTGCAAACTGTACGGCGTCAAGAATTTCTCTGCTTTCTCCTGAATGGGAGATTGCGACGATAAAATCGTGTTCCGTGGCGTGTGTTGCAATCATATTCATCATATGCGGATCACTGCAGAGGCTCACTTCAAAACCAAGCTGCAGGAACTTATGATAAGCATCACCAGCAATAAAGCTGGACGCACCTGCTCCAAAAAAGACGGTTTTATGTGCCTGTTTCATGTGTTCAATGAATTGTGTGACGGCATGATCCTCTAAAATATGCTTCATATCTTGAATAGAGTTTGTTGTTAACTCTATGACCTTATGCTTAATGTCAGCTACACTATCTGATGCTTCGATCTCGCCGTATATGGATTGAGGTGTATTGGTCGCGATATCTTGTGCGACATGGACACGAAACACTTGATACGATTCATAGCCAATTTTTCTTAGAAAACGAAAGATCGTCGTTTCACTTGTGCTGCATTCAGCAGCGAGTGCACTGATAGAATGAAGCACAACTTTCTGAGGGTTTTGTAAGATGTAATTGGCAATCTTTTTCTGGGTTGGGGACAAACTATGAAACGTCGTCCGAATGTGACTAAAAATATTCTCTTCTATGATAAACACCACACTTCATCTAGCATTCTATATTAAGCATACAGGAACTTATGAAAACGGTAAACAAACCAGATGTGGAAAAATGAAGAATAATATGGAAAAAACACTTCTTTTGGTTCTTTTGTCATGGTATACTCATCTGGTAATAGACAAAAATGGGGGTTTTTACTATGACAATGAAAAAAGGCCTAACGATCAGCCTGCTTATTTTCTCACTGATTGTTTCCTTGTTTGCGCCAGTTGGATCTGCGGATGCCAAACAAGCCAAAAAAGCAAAAGTAAGTACACACTATTATAAAAAGAAAAAAACGTTCAAATATGCACAGGTGAAAAACCTAAGCAAGGCGCATATGAAAACCATCAATCGTGATTTAAAAGAAGATATTGCTTTCTCTTATTCTACTTACTTGTTCTTAAAGGATGAAGCGAAAAAGGAAGGCTTTGGGAAGATCACGTACGAGAGATCGTTTAAAACGAAATTTAACAATGGGAAGAAACTAAGTATCTTAAACTATGACTACATGAATGATGGCAGCATGCACGGGGACACAATGGTTTCCAGCATGAACTATGTGTTAACAAAGAAAAAAACAAAGCAGCTGTTCTTGACTGACGTTGTGAAAACAAAGAAAAAGCGTACGAAAGTAAGAGATTATATTTATAACTACACAAAGAAACATAAAAGTAAATTCTATGCGAACCTGAAAAAAAGTGACATTGAAATCAACTACAACACACAGTATTACTTCACGAAAAAGGGAATTGCTGTTGTCTTCCAGCCATATGAAATTTCACCTTATTATGTTGGAATTCCTATGATTCAAGTTCCTGCGAAGGTATATAAATAAAAAGAAAAACGACCACTGAATCTGGTCGTTTTTTGCTGTTTATGCAAACAAAAAAGAGCCCCTCATGAGGCTCTTTTATTTGGATTTATACTTGTTTAGGTGCTTCGTTTAGTGGGTGACGGCGTTTTCCGTTGTAGTGGCGGCGCATACGAAAGATTTCAAACTCCGAAAGCTCTGCGCTTTTTCTTTTTTGGGTGCGGTTATCTTTTTTGAAAGAGAATAGTAAGTAGCAGCAAAGTGAAGCGATAATCAATAAAATCATCATATGACATTCCTCCAATTCATCCTATTCTTTAAGTGTAGACAGGGTGAGTGATGTTTATAACTGAAAATAAGCAGCAGAATCGGTTTAGTCCTTAAGGTTCATTCGATCTGCTATTTTAGGTCTAAAATACTGGTTGTTTTTAACTATTATATTTCCAGTTATTTCACTCGTCAAGAAGAATTTTTTCTGGGGTTGTCTCTATTAGTACGAATAAGTGTCATAAAAGTTTCAGAAAATTGTAAACTTTTATTAAAAAACCGTTCCCGAACAGGAACGGTTGTAAACATGTCTATGCTTTTTCTTCAAATAGACGGGCAATTTCAACGATAACTTCGGTTGCTTTCACCATGTTTTCAACGGAAATAAATTCATATTTACCGTGGAAGTTTTCTCCGCCAGTAAAGATGTTTGGCGTTGGTAGACCTTTATATGAAAGCTGGGAGCCATCTGTGCCGCCGCGGATTGGTTCAATGACCGGTGTGACTGAGCGATTTTCCATGGCTTCATGAGCTATGTCCACAATATGTTTCACCGGCTCAATTTTTTCTCTCATATTATAATATTGATCCTGAATGCTGAGGGTGATGCTGTTTTCTCCGTAGGTGGCTTTTAAGTCATTTGCTATTTTTTCAAACAATGCCTTGCGATTGTTGAATTTCTCTTTATCAAAATCACGGATAATATATTGCAGCTCCGCCTCTTCTACTTCTCCTACAAATTTCGTCAGGTGGAAAAAGCCTTCGTAGCCTTCTGTATACTCCGGAGATTCGTCAGAAGGAAGTTTGTTATGAAAGAGCATCCCGATTTTCGCAGCGCTGACCATTTTGTCCTTAGCTGTTCCTGGGTGGACGTTGTTTCCTTTAATGGATACTTTCGCACCTGCTGCGTTAAAGCTTTCATATTGCAGCTCGCCAAGCGGTCCGCCGTCAATTGTGTAAGCATAGGAAGCGCCAAAGGCATCAACATCAAACTTGTGCGGCCCTCTGCCAATCTCTTCATCTGGCGTAAAAGCGACGCGGATTTTTCCATGCTTAATGTCTGGGTGTTCGATTAGGTAATGCATAGCTGTCATAATTTCTGCGATACCAGCTTTGTTATCAGCACCAAGCAGGGTAGTGCCATCTGTTGTGATCAGCGTATGTCCTTGGTACTTTTGTAAATTTGGAAACTGTTGTGGAGATAAAACGATATGTAGATCTTCATTTAAGGTAATGTCGCCGCCTTGATAGTTCTCATGAAGCTGCGGTTTTACATTTTTGCCGGTGAAATCAGTGGCTGTGTCGATATGAGCCAAAAAGCCAATGGTCGGCACGTCTTTGTCTGTGTTAGACGGGATTGTTCCCATGACATAGCCGTTTTCATCCATTGTCACTTCTTGAATCCCAATGGACTTCATTTCTTCAACAAGCTGTCTCGCCAGGTTCAATTGTCCTTCAGTAGATGGGCAGCTTTCCTTTTCTGCATCTGACTGCGTATCTACCTTCACATAACTTGTGAAACGCTGAATCATTTCCTCTTTCATCTATACGTCACTCCTTTTGTAGAATACGTCCATTTTATCACGTCTTGAATGCGCTTCATAACAAGAAAGGCTTTCTCTGGCAATTAGAGAGGAAAAAGGCCTACTTTCATTAGGTGATGTGCTGAATGGTTCTTTAGGGTGATTTTTTTGGGTGTCTTTTTATTTATAATGAGGACATATAAAATCATCCATTTGTACGTTAAATTGGGAGAAAGGGGTGCGAAAGTTGGATTCTAGTCAAACGCTGGCACTCGCTCAAAAGTTTCAGGAAGCGGCTGATGAGATTCGGCAGTCAAAGCAGCTGCTGGAAAATCGGCTGAAGGCAGTAGGATCAGGCTGGCAGGGAGAAGCAAGAGATAAATTTGATCAAAGCTTTGAAGAAACAACGGCACGCTATGATCAATTTGAAAAGGATTTGCTTGAAACAAGTCAGGAACTGCGTGATGCAGCGGTCAAAATTGAGGAGCGTAAAGCTGAAATTGCCAGAATGGAAGAGCTTGAGCGAAAGAGACGAGAAGAACGGAGAGAAAGAAACAGAGAAGGGAGATGATGTGATGGCACGTGACATTGTGGTTGATCCAGATCAGCTGACAGGGCTGGCGAATGATTTTGTAGGCGAGCTGTCAGCCATTGAAACGAAGCACCGCGATTTACATAGTGAACTGGACGGGCTGATTTTAGGCTGCGATCCTCGGTATAGAAGCTGTTTTTCTGGTGTCGGGGATGCATGGGGAGCAGGACAAGCGTTAATCAGCAAATTGAGCAGCGATGATATTGCCATTCGTCATGCAACAGATAAAATGGTCGAAGCAGATGATATATTGCGGAAATTGTACAGCATCTATGATCAATATGGTACACTCACGAGCTTAGCAGGTATCGTGATGATGCAGGCGAAATATTACGGGCTTGGGATGACGACCTTCATTAAAGAAAATGGCCGATATGCAGCGCAGCATTCGAAGCTGCTGCTTGATCTGACCAGCCGGGTAGAAGGAACGAGATTTGACAGGTTAGCAAGGATTTGGCTGAGTAAAAAAGAATTATTAAAACGATCGAACTGGCCGATGGCTGACTTGGTCCATAAGAAATTCACAAAATTTTATCCTGACGATACAGTTGCGTTCACAAACAGTGTCCGTGATTTTACAAAAGGAAGTATTAATTGGAAGGACACAGCTGCGATCAAGTCTGTTCTGAAAAATGGTGCAAGGTTTGCGAAAGGGAATGCCATCATTGCAACAGTTGTCACTGGTGCAACAGAAACAGTGGGCTGTGGATTGAAAATTGCCGAGAACTATGCAGAATTCGGTGATCAGCCAGAAGTTCTTAAGCGTGAAAATGCAAAGGCTGTTGGAAATGCAGTGAACAATACGGTCTTTATCGCTGGCGGTTCTGTCGCAGGTGCCGTTGTCGGCGGCGCTCTAGGAAGCTTTGCAGGCCCGATTGGTACCGTTGTTGGCGGAGCCATTGGTTCAGCGGTAGGTGGATTTATTGGAGAAAAAGTCGCCAAGCTGACATCCGGTTTTGCTGAACAGATGGCAGTGAAATTAAAGGACCCGATTCATGCGGTCGTGGATAAAGGGAAAAAAGCATTCGAACTGGCGGGTCAAGGTGTGAAAGCTGTCAATGATACCATTGATCAGGCAAATCAGGTGATACATAAAGGGATAGAGAAAACAAAAGAAACCGCAGATTCGCTCATAAAGGGTGCAGGCGATTTCTTTAAGGGTGCATTTTCTTTTGGATAAGGAGAGATCAAGTTGGATCAGCTAAGTCTAAGTATTGAGGAACTCATCTTTAGTTTTTACAGTGAAGGCTATTTTGAACAAGGCATGTCCTTAAAGGAAGCGTATTATCCTGATGTTGAGGATGAGCGCCTTGGGTTTTTATTTGAAATTGCGTGCCGTTCTTTGCTCGCAAAAGGTGTACTGGAATTTCGAAACAGACAATACCGTTATAAAGCGGAATACCGTCATTTCATCCAGGCGATGAATGATGCCTCTTACACCGTCAAGGCGTCTAGATTTGGAGATTTAGATGAAGAAATCAGCACCTCCTTTCACACAACTCAGGCGGGTGTATATGCGCATCATACGCTTTATGATCAACAAGTGCATCAGATTCGTAAACTGAGCGGCGATCAGCAGGCAGAAGAGCAAGTGACAGCCTTTTTCAACATACAGATGAATGATCACCCTGAACCTGTCATCAGTCTCCAGGCGGAGGAATTTGAAATGCTGTTAGAGCAAGCAAGCGAAGCAAAAAATGAGTGGCCATCCTTTCTGAATCAAGCAGAGAATCAAGAGCTCGTGAAGGCATTTGTTTCTGATGTACAGACGAGAAAAGGAAAGATGGATTCCCTCATGAAGGTCGTCTATGACAAAAATAATACGCCTGATGTGGAGTCGATGATATTTGTCATTCCAGGTGAGAACCAATCGTGGCTTGTATCAGGAGTAAAAGAAAATCAATTTCGCATTGAGACGGCTCATCGAGACGGGTTCCGTTCTATATTCTAATGGAGAAAAGGAGAATGACGCTTGAATCCAAGTGAAGTAATAGAAGTAAGGAGCAGACCTTTTTTAAGAGTATGGGCATTCTTAGCAACGGGCGGCTTCGGTATCATCGGTATTTGGTTATTTTCAGAAGCTCTTACATTTGAATCGAACTATACATTGTTTTTATTTTTAGGCGGACTATTAGGTATTGTCTATGGCTGGATCTCCTTTTTGATGATTTTGCCTGCTTTTACGAAGAGGGGAAATGTGATTTTTCGGATTCAGCGTGGAGAGAATGGCGCTGTGCTGTACAGGGAGCGAACGATTCCTTTTCAAGATATTCAATCAATCGACATGCGCAGGCATCGTTACAGTATAAGAGGATTTCTTTTTATGGATGTGCTCATTCGGAAAGTAGATGGGAAATTGATCAGAATTCCGGCGTACAGCATTTTAGATGAAGAAGTATTTGAGCAGACCGTCAAACAGGAGATCTATCCATATTTACATCAGGCAGCCCAAGAAAATTGGAGACAGCAGCATGGCCAGGGAGAAGAGAAGACCGACTAAGCTGTTTTGTCAGAATTGTATAGGATGAGGCGCCACTTTTTCGAAAAAATCGTGTATGATGTCAGTAAAGACTGAACACTCGAAAGAGGTGATGAGATATGGATAAAGAGATGGTAATCGACCTCGTCACAGAACAAATGGCACGGATTCGAAAAGAAAAGGATTATACGCAGGATCGCATGGCAGAGGTACTTGGTCTATCGAAACGGCATTTACAGCAGGTTGAAAAAAACAGGCTGCGTCTCAATTGGACGCAATCCGCGGCCGTATGTGCATTATTCAGAGATAGTGACATTCTGAAAGGGACACTAGGGGATGACCCGCTTGAGATTTTGGAAGTTGTGGCACATGATGAATTACATCTATCAGTTGAGCGTACGATTGGCGGAAAGGTTTGGTGGAGGACGGCTGTCAAAAAAGGCACGTTTCGCCTTCAGCAAAATGTACTTAGTCAGCACTACCGCATCCTAGATGAGGAGAATTATCGCTATTATAGTTCTTTTAATAAAGAAGAAGCGAAGCGGCGGCTAGAGGAATTAAGCCAGCTGTCTTCTCCATATTGAGATTGGAAAAGGAAAGAGAGGCACCTGTTTGATAGGTGCCTCTCTTTTCTGTGTTTATACTTTTAGAGTGTTTTTCGCCCGAATAAAGGCAACAAGCTGTTTGATTTCTTCATCATTTAGGGGAACGCCGTCTACATGAATGGTTCCTTCTTTTGCTTCCGTCAGTTCAATTTTGATATCAGAGATTTTGCGTTGTATCTCTGGCTCGTCCGTTCTACCAAGTAAAAAATCAATGGACGTATCATACAAATCAGCCAGCAGCTTCACTGCTTCAAGCGAAGGTCGTCGGTACCCAGATTCGTAACCGGCATAGGTGCTTTTGGCGATACCTAGGCGATCTGCCGTATGCTGGAGAGACCATTTTTTCTTTTTTCTAAGAGTGGTTAAACGATCGAGTATCATACATGAACGCTCCTTTATTTACAACAACAGTATATCATATTTTGGCATAGAATGTACGCGTTATGCGTAACAATTTCTTGATTAATTCGCGTTATGTGACTATAATGGCAATGAAGGTACGCGTAAAGCGTATATTATAGAATAGCACAAGCTAGCTTATAATATGTGTGACAAACGAAGTAATTTTACGAAAGAGGTGGACCTGTTGAAGAAATTATTGCTTTTAACGACTGGTGGGACGATAGCATCTGTAGAGAGTGAAAATGGATTAGCTCCAGGTGTTAAAGCTGAGGATCTTTTGAGCTATTTAAACGAAATTAATGCAGAATATACAATGGACACAAAGTCCCTAATGAGTATAGATAGTACAAATATGCAGCCTGAATACTGGGTTGATATCGCAACAGCCATTTATGAGAATTATGATCAGTATGATGGGTTTGTTGTGACTCACGGAACCGATACAATGGCCTATACATCAGCAGCGCTGTCTTATATGCTGCAAAATCCTGATAAGCCGATCGTGATTACAGGTTCACAAATTCCGATTACTTTTAAGAAAACAGATGCGAAGAAAAACATCACAGATGCGATTCGTTTTGCATGTGACGGTGTTGGCGGCGTATATGTCGTGTTTGATGGCAGAGTCATCCAAGGAACACGTGCGATCAAACTAAGAACGAAAAGCTATGATGCATTTGAAAGCATTAACTACCCATATATTGCATCAATTGAAAACCATCAAATTGAATACAATAGCAAAGTAAAAAGAACACCAATGAAACCGCTTAAATTAGATGCATCCTTGAACACAGATGTGTGTCTGTTAAAATTGCACCCAGGCCTTAAGCCTGAGTTTTTAGATGCAGTCAAAAGCATGTACAAAGGCGTTGTCATTGAAAGCTACGGCAGCGGCGGAATTCCTTTCGAAGGAAGAAACCTTTTAGAAAAGATCAACGAATTGCTGGAAGAAGGCATTTCTGTTGTCATCACCACTCAGTGTCTTGAAGAAGGCGAAGACATGAGTGTGTATGAGGTAGGACGCAAGATCAATCAAGAATTGGTGGCACGTTCAAGAAATATGAATACAGAAGCTATCGTGCCGAAACTGATGTGGGCACTAGGCAAAACAACAGATCCAAGAGAAGTCAAAAAGATTATGGAAACGCCAATCGCAGAAGATTTAGTGATTTAACTATTCTATAGAAAGCAGGTCATAAGAGATGGTTCAAGCAACTTATCGCTATGAGAAGGATTTTCTTGGTGAAAAAGAAATTCCAGCAGACGTGTATTATGGGGTTCAAACCCTTCGTGCGAAAGAGAATTTCCCGATTACAGGATATCGGATGCACGAGGAACTAATCAGAGCCTTTGCCATCGTGAAAAAAGCAGCAGCTCAAGCCAATATGGAAGTCGGACGTTTATATGAAGGAATTGGAAATGCCATCGTTCAAGCGTCTGACGAAGTCATTGAAGGCAAGCTTCACGAGTACTTTATTGTCGATCCAATTCAAGGCGGCGCAGGAACGTCCATGAATATGAATGCCAATGAAGTGATTGGAAACAGAGCGCTAGAAATCATGGGACATCAAAAGGGTGAATACATCCATTTAAGCCCAAACACACATGTGAATATGTCGCAATCAACGAATGACTCATTCCCAACGGCGATTCATATTGCTGTGCTCAAGCAGTTAGACATTCTGCTTGAAACGATGCAAGCCATGCAGGACGTCTTCAAAAAGAAAGCAAAAGAATTCGATCATGTGATCAAAATGGGTCGTACGCACTTGCAGGATGCTGTTCCAATCCGTTTGGGACAGGAGTTTGAAGCTTACAGCCGTGTGCTGAGCCGTGATATTAAGCGGATCAACCAATCGAAGCAGCATTTATATGAAGTCAATATGGGTGCGACAGCTGTTGGGACGGGCTTAAACGCAGATCCTCGTTATATTGAGATCGTGGTGAAAAAGCTCGCTGATATTTCTGGTCTTCCTCTTGTAGGCGCAGAGCATCTCGTGGATGCAACGCAAAATACAGATGCTTACACAGAAGTATCCGCCGCTTTAAAAGTATGTATGATGAACATGTCTAAGATTGCCAATGACCTTCGCTTAATGGCTTCTGGTCCGCGTGCAGGTCTTGCTGAAATTGCATTGCCAGCTCGTCAGCCTGGATCATCCATTATGCCTGGGAAAGTCAATCCAGTCATGGCAGAGCTCATTAACCAAATCGCATTCCAGGTCATTGGGAATGACCACACGATCTGTCTTGCTTCTGAAGCAGGCCAGCTTGAGTTAAATGTGATGGAGCCTGTTCTGGTCTTTAACTTGCTTCAGTCTATTAGTATAATGAATAACGGATTCCGCTCATTCACAGATCATTGCTTAGTGGACATTGAAGCAAATGAAATACGTTTGAAAGAATATGTAGAAAAAAGTGCAGGCGTAATCACTGCCGTGAACCCTCACTTAGGCTATGAAGCAGCCGCTAGAATTGCAAGAGAAGCCATCTTAACAGGTCAATCGATCAGAGATCTTTGCTTACAGTACGATGTTTTAACGGAAGAAGAACTTGATATTATCTTAAATCCATTTGAGATGACAAAGCCTGGCATTGCGGGTGCAGAGCTCCTGGAGCGATAATATTATCAAAAATTTTATTTTATTAATATGTGGAATTGCCTGTGAAAAAGAGAAAAAACAGGCAATTCACTTTCTTTCGAATTGACACACTTTTTTCACAATATTTTGAAAACGCTTAACGCACGCACAAAGGGAGGAAACACAATGAAAACACCACGTCTACCATCTATTTTAGAAGTCGTAGCTGTACTTGGCTTGTTTTTAGCAATTGTTTTATCATTTACTCTTTACTTCAAATTAGATATTCAGCTAGCATTGTTTATCTCATGGTTTATGGTTATTGCGTTGGGTATTCGATTGGGTCATTCTTATAAGGATCTTCAAAATGCAATCACAAAAGGGATATCGAATGGTTTAGAAGCTGTTTTAATTTTAATTGCAGTAGGTGCACTTGTAGGAACATGGATTGCTGGTGGAGTTGTACCAACGTTAATTTACTATGGACTGGAATTTATTCATCCTAATATATTCTTACTAGCTACACTGATTATCTGTTCCATTATGTCTGTTGCTACAGGAACATCATGGGGTACAGTTGGAACCGCAGGTATTGCCATGATTGCGATTGGTGAAGGTTTGGGAATTCCATTACCTATCGTGGCTGGTGCTGTTTTATCTGGAGCCTATTTTGGTGATAAATTATCTCCATTATCTGATAGTACTGTCCTTGCTTCCTCACTTTCAAAAGTGGACGTGCTCGCACATGTTCGAGCGATGATGGTCTTATCCATACCTGCCTTTGTCATAACTGCCATTATGTTTACCATTACCGGGTTTATGTATGGCGGAAAAAATATTGATCAAGGAAAAGTAGAGTTTTTGAAACAAGCACTGCAAGATACATTCACGATTAATATTTGGATGATCATTCCGGCGCTTATTGTTGTGCTATTACTTGTCTTGAAAAAACCTTCAATGCCTGTTATTGCGATTGGTGCGCTTCTTGGCGCAGTTTGGGCAATGGCATTCCAAGGAATGAATCCAGCCGATGCACTTGGTACAGCTTATAATGGTTTCTCTATTAATTCAGATGTAGAATTCTTAAATACGCTGTTAAACCGTGGCGGTATTGTGAATATGCTTGGATCTTTAGTGGTCATTATTCTCGGACTTGGTTTCGGTGGAGTATTAGAATATTTAGGCGTATTAAAAGTCATCGTTGCGACATTTGAGAAAAAATTACATAATGCAGGGAATGTAACGCTGTCTACACTCGTTGTTGCGTTCTTCGCCAATATCTTTGGCTGTGCGATGTATGTATCGTTAATCCTTACACCAAAAATTATGGAAAAGAGCTACGATAAATTAAAGTTAGACAGACGAGTTTTATCCAGAAACTCTGAGGTCGGTGGTACGCTTACTTCTG
The DNA here is from genome assembly GCF_056172715.1 of Bacillus sp. ABR. Lineage (NCBI taxonomy): Bacteria > Bacillati > Bacillota > Bacilli > Caryophanales > Bacillaceae > Bacillus > Bacillus sp. ABR. Next base: position 218,500 of record NZ_JAOYSL010000001.1, read on the forward strand.
GTATGGTTCCATGGTCAGATAACGGTATTTACATGGCAGGAATTCTTGGCGTATCGACATTCTCTTATTTACCATTTATGTGGTTGAGCTTTGTCGCCATTGGTCTTGCGATCATTTACGGATATACGGGCAAATTCATTTGGTACGTGAAAGATCAACAAGAAAGAGAAGAATCGGCCTCATAAGCCGTTTGCAAAAGCCGCTCCTGCACGGGGCGGCTTTGTTTGTCCTAGGACCGAGAGACTATATGTCACATATAGCAAACGAACAGGAATTTAGACCTCCTATAAAAGAGGTCAAAAGGGGGAGTGTGAAGTAGAGTGAAAGCATATTTATCCCATAAAAAGGGCACAAATCCCTATTCAAACATGAGTCTTTGAACCTTATAATAACAATATTGGAAAAAGTGCTATTCACCTTACGCTCGTTTAGAGGAACTCTAAGCAGCGTTTTTATTTTTTGACAGGAGGAGGAACCCATATGAGCTTATCGGATATGCTGTCTGCCCTTAACGGTGGCATTTCAAATAAAAAAGCAGAAATTGAAGAGAAAATCGCTCGGCTCAAAAAGGCGAAAAGCAAAGTTGAACGTGAACAAGATGCGGCAGAAACAGATTTAAAGCAAATCAAGCAGCCAAAGCTTGGGACCTCTTGGAAAGGTGAGCGAAGCCAGGATTTCAAAACAGACCGAAATGAAGCACATGATGCGCTGCAAACGATCGTGAACGATAAATACCCACGCTATGTGAGCCGTATCGAATTCAAAATCAGTACATTAGAAGCAGAACAAGCTGCGTTATCCTTTGCCAGTTCCTTAGCTGGAGACGCCGCACGCCTTGCTGAAAAAGGAGAAGACGCAGTAGAGGACGCAAAACGCTTGATCTCAAAAGCATGGAGCAGCTTGTAAACAAGATTCATGCTGAACAAATCTGGAGGATATCACAATGGGACAAATTAAGTTAAACTACCAAACAGTCATGGATAAACTAGATGAAGTCTCCCAAGCAGTCGAAGCTTTAGCGATGAAAAAGGCAGCAGATAAAGCGGGTGAAAACAGCCTTGAATTTGTAACCAAGTGGACGGCACGTGAAGCAGAGGTAAGCGAAATGGTTTCAAGCTTTAAAGAAGCCCTAATCAAAAACGTTCAGGATACACGTTCTAACGTGAAAACATTAAAAGAACAAGACGAAGCGATTGCTGCAAAATAATCAGCACAATCGCTTTTATTTATGGATATCATTTACATGAAGTAATTGTAGTTATAAAGACTCATATAAAATTCGGGGTGTAAGACCTTGTATTATTCCGTTTTTCTTCCAAACACGTCACTAAAAGGACACCTTTTCCCTATTTAAGCCTGAGGCTTTTCACCTTATACTATACTTAATGAAAGCAGAACGATAGAAATGTCAGGATTGGAAAAATCAAGTGAGTCGATGGTTTCCAAAGGTGCTCACGCCGTGCTTTCGTATGAGGTCAGATAGAGGTGGATGACATGAGTTTATCCGAGATGCTGCACCATCTGCATATGGGAATTGAGAACAAACGTGCAGAATTTGACGAAATGATCTCTCGGTTAAAGACAGCCAAAAGCAATATTCGAACAGAACAAGATCTTGCCCAGTCAGATATCAAAGAAATCAAGAAGCCTGCTCTAGATTCGTCATGGAAAGGCGAGAGAGGAACCGACTTTCATCGCCACCGGAAAGACGCTTACAGGGTGATGCACAACATCGTCAACGATGAATATGAAAAATATATAACAGAGATTGACCAAAAAATCTTACACTTTGAATTGAAAAAAATGGAGCTGGCCGTTGCCAGTAATTTTGCAGGAAGAGCTCAGGACGTGATGGAAAAGGGCGAGGATTTTGCAAAGGACGTTAAACATTTGATTGAACGGGGCTGGAAAGCTCTTTAAAACCATAAACGAAACAGCCGTCTCATAAAAGGGCGGCTGTTTTTTTGTTTAGTCACATCCACCACCGCCGCTATCACCTGAATCACTCCCGCAGGAGGCGTCAGAAGCGTGATGGGTATACGAATCAGTATATGTACTTGTCGTTGAATTATGATGTGCAGAACGCTTAGCAGATGCACGTTTATCCTTTGGTGTGAACAAGCTGGCAATGATGGCTCCTAAAAAAGCTAATATGATAATGACAACAAACATAAAAGTACCCATAATGCATCCCTCCTCTAGTTTCATATTCATACGAATGAGCCATATCCAGGTTCCCGGTTTGAAAGAAAAACTGGGCAAAGAGTTCTATTTTCGTTTATGATGATAGGCAAAAGTAAATGCCAAGGGAGGAGAGCCCATGCTATCTCTACGTCAGGAGGAGCTTCTGAAAAGATTGATGCAAGCGGAGCAGGAACTGACAAGTGAAGAAATTGCCCGTGTGATCGGAGTCACATCACGAACCATCCGCACAGATATGAAAGCGCTTAAAGTGATCTTAGAAGAACATGGTGCCGCACTACATATTAAACGCGGGGCAGGCTATACATTGAGCGTTGAAGATTATGGGGCATTTCGTACATTTTTGAAAAAATCACTGAGAGAAAGAAATGAGAAAAAGGAACAGTCCATTCCCAATCAGCCTGAGGACCGCGTGGCTTATCTATTGAAAAGGCTGCTTCTGTCAGAAGAATATATCAAATTAGAGGGATTGGCAGAGGAATTATTTGTGAGTGAATCCACAGTGAAAAATGATTTAAAAGCTGTCAGGCATTTGTTTTCATTGCATGGACTTTCTATATCGCACCGCCCTAAATATGGACTGCGTCTGACAGGCGATGAAATGAAATTAAGATATTGTATGGCAGAGCATGTATTTCAGCAGGATCAAGCGCACTCTACACTGTTACCTGAAGAAACGTATCAACTGATTCAGGACATCGTGCGTTCACGTACAAAAGCCACCGGGCTTCATTTATCAGAAATCGGTTTAAGTAATTTAGTGACCCATATTGCCATCGCATGCAAACGAATAGAAGAAAAAAAGCTGGTTCAGATGCCAGAAGCGGAATTGAGAGAAATTCAAGTGCAGCCAGTTTTCCAAATAGCTCAACAAATGACAGAAGATATTCGCCGCGTATTAGCGATTGATTTTCCGTTATCTGAAATGGCGTACATCGCAATTCACTTAATGGGGGCAAAGATGATGGCATATGGAGAGGCTGGCCATACGCTATTTCATCTGCTGGACGAAGATCATTTTTGTTTCACTCACCAATTGCTTGCTTATGTGGAGGAGCATATGTCACTTGATATTCAGTTTGATAAGGAGCTGATCGTTGGTTTAAGTCTTCATTTGCGTTCCGCCATTCATCGTTTTAGATACGATATGAATATTCGAAATCCCTATTTACCAGACATTAAAAGGCACTATCCCATTGCGTTTGAGGCGGGTGTTTATATGGGCAGGTGGCTGAAGGAAAAAGAGGGTGTTGAGATTCCTGAGGATGAAATCGGATATTTGGCACTTCATATTGGAGCTGCAATCGAGCGGACAAAAACACAGCATGTGAGAAAGACATGTCTTATTGTGTGTGCGACGGGTGTCGCCAGCAGTCAGCTTCTTCTTCATAAGCTCACGGCGGCATTTAGCGGAAGACTGGAGATCGCTGGAACTGCAAGTGTGGGGGAACTTCCTTCGTATGATTTGAAAAGCATTGATTTTATTATTAGTACCATTCCGCTTCAGAATACATTGCCTGTGCCAGTAATTGATGTACATACGATTCTAAGTGATGATGATATTGTCCGGCTGAAACGATTTGTGCAAAATTCACAGGATACAGGGGTTTTGCGGTATGTGAGTCCGGCGATGACATTTTTTCAGCAAGACCTTCAATCAAGGGAAGAGGTTCTTCAATTTTTCGTGAACGTGTTAAAGGAGCAGCATCGAATCCCAGACGAGTTTGAACAATTATTGCTAGAAAGAGAGCAAGTGTCACCCACCTCTTTCGGTCATTTGGTTGCGATTCCTCATCCAATTAAGCCGGCAACAGACGATACGTTTTGTGCAATCTGTACGTTAAAAAAGCCGGTGTTGTGGGGAGAAGAACGAGTACAAGTCGTTTGCTTATTAAGCATCCAGAAGACGTATCAAAAAGAATTACAGTCGCTTTATCAATTTCTTGTGCGGCTGACAGAACGGAAGGAAGTGGTGGAACAGCTCATCAAAGCCTCTTCATTTGAAGAACTGACAGCAGCACTTCAAGTATTGGAGCAGCCAAATGAAAAAACGCGACACCCATTTCCGCATCTGTGAGGAAAAAGATTAGATGTTAATGAAAGCGCTTTTAAAATAACATCAAAAAGGAGGATGATCACGAGTTTGTGCAAAGGGGGAGACGGATCATGAGCTTCAAGGAGAAAGCGGCAGATGTCATGGGGCATGTGGCTTATCGCATCACCAATCAGAAATATATTATGGCGATTAAACAGGCATTTGTCACACTGATGCCGATCATCATTACAGGAGCTTTTGCTGTACTGGTGGCGAATATGATCATGAGCCCGGAAACAGGGCTTGCTCATTTTGAGATATTCAGGTTTTTAGCAGAGCTTCAGCCTATTATGAAGGCAATCAATTATGCCACGCTGAACTTTTTAACCATTGGGGCTGTGTTCCTCATTGGGATTGAGCTTGGGAAAATCAACGGGCACAAGTCGCTGTTCCCAGGATTGATGGCGTTGATTTCATTTATATCCGTTATTCCAACGACACTTCTTCTTGAAGTTGATGGATCGATGCGTGAGGTTGTAGACGTGTTGGCAAGACAATTTTCCGATCCAAAAAGCTTATTTTTAGGGATGATCATTGCGATCGTATCTGTGGAAATCTTTTGTAAGCTGACTGAGGTGAAATGGCTGCAAATCAAGATGCCAGATTCGGTTCCGTCGAATGTGGCAACGTCTTTTTCATCACTTTTTCCTTCTATCATTACAATTACGATCATTAGTTCATTCGGGTTTGCATTTCATCGTGTGACAGGCATTTATTTGCATGAAGCAGTGTATAACGTTGTGCAGCGTCCGCTAGAAAGTGTTGTGCAGGGGCTGCCAGGGATTTTAACGTTGATGTTTGTGGCACAATTTTTCTGGGTGATCGGCATCCATGGTAACCAGATGATTAAGCCGATCCGGGAGCCGCTCTTATTAGGATCAATTGCAGTGAATATGACTGCATTTCAAGAGGGAAAAGAGATCCCGAATATTATCACGATGCCGTTTTGGGATGTGTATATGAGCATCGGCGGTTCAGGTGTGACCATTGGTCTTTTGATTGCGATTTTTATTGCTGGGAGAAGGGAAGAGATGCGAAGCATTGCCAAGCTCTCATCAGGACCCGGACTGTTCAACATCAATGAACCCGTTATTTTTGGATTACCCGTCATGCTAAACCCTGTGATGGCGATCCCATTTATCGTCACACCGCTTGTGACAGGTACGATTGGTTATATTGCGACGGCTACAGGATTCGCTGGAAAAGCGGTCGTGATGGTGCCGTGGACAACACCGCCGCTTGTGAATGCATGGCTGTCAACCGCTGGCAGCATGGGAGCCGTCATCACACAGCTTATCTGCATTGTGGTTGCTGTTTTCATCTATTTACCGTTTGTTCTCTTGTCTAACCGCAAGCCAGAAGCAGCACCAGATTCAGAATAAACATTCAGACAAAGAAAAGGGAGGCGGCAACATGAACAGCATTGAGATTCCAAGAGATTTTATCCTAGGTGCTGCGGCTTCTGCATGGCAGACGGAGGGCTGGAAGGGAAAGCGGGCGCATCAGGACTCGTACATCGATTTATGGTATAAGGAAGGGTATCACGTATGGCACGAAGGCTATGGGCCGGCTGGTGCAACGAATTTTTACGAGCGCTATCCTGAGGATGTAGCCTTAATGAAAGAGATTGGGCTGACACATTACAGGACATCGATCAATTGGTCGAGATTTCTCATAGATTACGAGAATGGGATAGTGGATGAGGCCTACGCTCGTTACATTGATGATCTGATCAATGAATTAATCGCAGCAGGTGTAGAACCGATGTTTTGCTTAGAGCATTATGAGCTTCCTGCCGTTTTGCTTGAGAAGTACGGCGGATGGTCATCAAAGCATGTCGTTGATCTGTTTGTTCTCTATGCAGAAAAAGTGTTTGAGCGCTACGGAGACCGGGTCAAGCATTGGTTTAGTTTTAATGAACCGATTGTTGTCCAGACACGCGTTTATCTAGATGCTATCCGATATCCGTATGAGCAAAATACGAAGAAATGGATGCAGTGGAACTATCATAAAGCACTGGCAACAGCAAAAGTGGTGAAGCTGTTTCAGGAGATGGGTTTGAAGGAATCGACAGGAGCCAAAATTGGGGTGATTCTCAATCCAGAAGTGACGTATGCAAGATCGTCTGCTCCGCATGACCAAGAAGCGGCACGTATGTATGATTTGTTTTTTAATCGAGTGTTCTTAGATCCTTCCATCAAAGGGGAGTATCCAGAGGAACTGATCGATGTGTTGAAAAAGCATGATATTCTTTTCGATTCCACAGAGGAAGAGCTTCAAATCATCAAGAATCATACGGTAGATGTCGTCGGACTTAACTTGTACTATCCGCATCGTGTCAAGGCGCCGAGTAAGGCTTGGAACGAAGGGACGCCTTTTCATCCATCCTATTATTACGATATGTTTGAGCTTCCAGGGAGAAAAATGAATCCTTTCAGAGGCTGGGAAATCTACCCGAAGATTGTCTACGATATGGGGATGAGGATAAAAGAAGAATACGGAAATATTGAGTGGTTTGTGGCCGAAAATGGCATGGGTGTAGAAAAGGAAGAACGGTTTAAAAAAGAAGACGGTATCATTGATGACCAGTATCGCATTTCATTTATCAGCCAGCATTTGAAGCGGGCACTTCAAGCGAAAGCAGAAGGATCAAATTGCACGGGCTATATGCTTTGGGCATTTACAGACAATGTCTCACCGATGAATGCCTTTAAAAATCGCTACGGCTTAGTCGAAATCCAGCTGGAAAATGAACGAAATCGACAGCTGAAAGCATCTGCGTATTGGTACCAGACATTAATCAAAACTAGGGGACTGACAGTTGAAACAGAAGTCATTTATCAATAGGAGTGATGGGATATGAAACGAATCATTCTCGCTTGTGCAGCAGGAATGTCGACGTCCATTGTGGTGTCGAAAATGAAGGCCGCCGCAGAAGCTAAAGGGCTGGATTACTATATTTATGCTATACCTGAAGGAGCCATTGCGGATGAACTAGAAGAGCATGGAGAGGATGTAAAGGCGATTTTACTTGGACCGCAAGTAAGTTTTATGAAAAAAGCAGCAGAAAAAACAGCGGCACCTTATCAAATCCCTGTCGATGTCGTCAATGTGAGATTATACGGAACAGCAAACGGAGAAAAAATCCTAAATCATGCACTGAAACTAGCAAATGAATCTTGAGTAATTGGAGGAGAAGCAGATGACGGTATTAGAGGAAATGCAGGGAGCAGCCTTTCAAATCATTGCCCATGCAGGCGAGGCAAGAAGTCATTATGTAGAAGCGATTCGTCTAGCAAGAGCTGATGATTTTGAAAAAGCGCAGCAGTTGATCGAAAAAGGGGAGGAAGCGTTTCGAAGCATCCACAACCTGCACTTGTCGCTGATTCAAAAAGAAGCGGCAGGTGAACAGCTTCCGTTTTCTTTACTGCTGATACACGCAGAAGATCAAATGCTCACAACAGAGACCATTCATCTGCTCGCCATCGAGATGATCGAAATGTGTAAAAAAATGAATACCCTGTCAAAATAGATATCAATGAATAACCAATTTCTGTTATAATCATTCGGTAGATAAAGAGAAAGCAGGATTGGTGAATGAAGAAAACATGTATGCTGATGACGGTTGGTCTTATGCTGCTGCTCATTTCGGGCTGTACGGGAATGAAGGAGCAGGCGGAAGGAAGCCAGCAAGTCGTCAAAGAGGAAAAGGGTCCATTACAAACAAAAGATATGCATCAGAAAAAAGAAACGGCAGTGATAAAGACACAAAACTGGATGAAGCAAAAGGAGCCGGTCGAGCTTCCAATTTTGATGTATCACAGCATCTCAAGCGGTAACTCGTTACGTGTGCCAAAGAGCGAATTTGCATCCCATATGAAATGGCTGAAGGACAACGACTATGTCACACTGTCGCCAGAAGAGGCGTACCGCGTTTTCACAACAAATTCGATGCCAAGTAAGAAGAGTGTCCTCATTACATTTGATGATGGATATACGGATAACTATACAAAGGCATTTCCGATTTTAAAACAGCATGGAATGAAAGCAACGATTTTCATGATTGAGCAATCCATTGGCCGTCCGAATCACTTAACGGATGAGCAAATGGATGAGATGATCGCACATGGGATCTCGATTGAGAGTCATACGATTCATCATTTAGAGCTCAATCAATTATCAAAGCAGCAGCAGGAAGAGGAGTTAAAAGGATCAAAGACATTCTTTGATCAGCGATTTTCTCAGCGTACGAGAATGGTCAGCTATCCTGTTGGGCGCTATAATGAAGAGACGTTGAAGCTGGCGAAGGAAGCCGGATACCAAATGGCTGTTACCACTGAACCAGGACATGCGAAGAAGGAACAAGGCATGATGTCCTTGCACCGCATCCGCATTTCACCGGGACTTTCACCAGAAAGCTTTGGCAGGCTGGTTGAAGCGAAGTAACGATCAATGTTTCACATGAAACATTTTACGACAAGTTTCATCAAAATGAATCATGATATATCTTGGTTTCAAATGTCATGACAAGAGACACTTAGATGGACAGAACTTTCATGACCATGGGAGTTCTGTTTTTGAAAAAAATACTGCATTCAAACCCTGCATCTTATGAAACACCTCAAAGAAAGTCTTCAAGTATCAAGCCCACCAATGAAGAAACAATCAAACTACATTGAAAAACCAATTGAGAACAGAAAGGGGAGGGAAATATGTCAAACTTTTTTGGAATCGACCATGTTCAACTAGCTGCCCCAAAAGGCAGTGAAGAGAAAGCTCGTTTGTTTTTTGGCGAAATTTTAGGGATGAAAGAAATACCTAAGCCTAGTAATTTAGCTAAACGTGGAGGAGTCTGGTTCCAATGCGGTCATCATCAGCTTCACATTGGCATTCAGGAACATTTTCAAGCTGCAAAGAAAGCTCATCCAGCTTTTCTTGTAAAGAGTCTATCAGAATTAAAAGAGGTATTATTGAAGCATCAGATTAGTATAAAAGAAGATGAGCCATTGGAGGGAGCCAATCGGTTTTATGTAGAAGATCCATTTGGGAATCGAATTGAGTTTTTAGAGAGAAGAGACTAGAAGACAAAAATAAGGCTGTCGAGATTTCCTCGACAGCCTACTTGTTATTGATAAACGGGATAGCCCGTCATTTTGATATCTTTCCCGAGTGGTTCCACGGCGAGTTGATCCAGTTCAATGGCATCACTCATGAGGCGTATGCCTTCGCCTCCGAAAAAGGAAGGGGAAAGTCGTCCGCCAATGAGTTTAGGCGCCATATAGATGACCAATTTATCTACAAGCTGCTGTTCTAAGAAAGAGGCGTTAATCTGGCCGCCGCCTTCAATCATGAGGGAGGAGATATTTTTTTCTCCCAGCACTTGAAGCACTTCCTGCAGGGGAACCCGCGTGTCGCTGTCTGTCATAAAGACACGGACGCCAGCTTCTTCTAAAGCCGCTCGTTTTTCCTCATCGGCTTGCTTTGTTGTAAAAATCCATGTAGGTGCCATCTGATCTGTGACGATCTTTGCTGTCAGTGGTGTTGACAGCTTAGAGTCTAAGACAATTCGAATCGGATTGTTTCCATTTGGAATCCGCGCAGTTAATGAAGGGTCATCGTGAATGACCGTTTGAGCACCGACCAAAATCGCATCATTGATACTGCGGATATGGTGAGCATCATAACGGGATGTCTCAGATGTAATCCACTTGCTGTCAGACGTGGCAGAGGCGATTTTCCCATCTAAGGTAATGCCCGCTTTGAGCGTCACGAAAGGTGTTTTTTTCGTAATAAAGTGATTAAATACTTCATTCATCAGTATGGATTCTTGTTCAAGTACGCCCGTGATAACTTGGATGCCCGCGTCTTGTAAAATGGCAATCCCGCGGCCAGCGACAAGTGGATTCGGATCAAGAGCCGCGACGACAACGGTTTCGACGCCGGCTTTCACAAGTGCTTCGGCACAAGGGCCTGTGCGCCCATGGTGGGAACAAGGCTCAAGGGTCACATAAATCGTGGCTCCTTTTGCCTTGTCTCCAGCCATGTTAAGTGCATGAATTTCAGCATGCGGTTCGCCAGCTTTCATATGAGCGCCGACGCCAACAATCTCATTCTCTCGCACAATCACAGCCCCGACGAGCGGGTTCGGAGATGTCTGACCTTTCATTGCCCGTGCATTATCAAGGGCTAGTTTCATATATCGCTCATGATGTGGCAATCGTACGCACCTCTTGCTCCGCCTTCATGTGACCTGAGCGGTTGATTTTTGTCTGCAAGTATTTTTCGTTAAATTCAGAGACATCTCCCCAAAGCGGAATGCGTCCAGAAAGAGATAAACCTGCATGGCTGATCGCATCTGTCTTTTTCGGGTTATTGGTAATGAGTCTGACCGGCTTTGTACGAAGTGTTTGAAGAACGGCAATGGCTTCTTCGTATTGACGTGTGTCATCTTCAAAACCAAGTGCTTCGTTCGCTTCTACTGTATCATAGCCGTTTTCTTGAAGAATATAAGCCATGGCTTTACTGAAAAGACCAATGCCGCGGCCTTCATGATTGGCTAAGTAAAACAGGGCTCCTGCTCCATTGTCCTCAATCATTCGCATAGACTGCTTCAATTGGAATCCACAGTCGCAGCGCTTGCTTCCGAAAATATCGCCAGTGTGGCAAATGGAATGCATACGGATAAGAGCTTCGTCAGCGTGCTCGAAATCCCCATACACAAGAACGCTTGACTGCTGATGATCAGCCAGCTGGCGGGACGAAAGGCTTTCAATTAAAGCTTCATCTGACAGTGGCTCTTTTCCATCGTCTTTTAACCATGAATACCAGTTAAACATCACGGTTCTGCCGTCTAAATTCACTGGCAGTTTAATGGGTCCAGTGATATAGATATACCCGTCTTCTTGCTGTACTCGTTTGATTTTATCTTTTAATATGGCTGTTTTAAGCTCTGTGTGTTTGTCCATATTCTGCACCTTCTTTTTAGTCTGTTTCTTCAATCTGTAAACGAACGAGAACGCCAAATGGATCAACAAATTCGCTGCTTTTTCCTGTCGTGTTGACTTGAGTGCCTGCTTTTGTCAGACGTTCGACGACGGATTGTCTGTCTGCTTCTTCTGGGAAAACCAGTGTATAGCTTCTAATTCCTGAAAAACGTGGATCAATGGCTCCTTTTCGTCCGCGTCCCCATGCATTAAAGGCAAGGTGGTGGTGGTACACACCAGCGGCGATAAATACGCTTGCTGGTGGAGCCATTCGGATATGAAAACCGAGCGTATTGACATAAAAGGAATCCGCTTCTTCTGGGTTGAGATGGAAATGCAAGTGTCCCATCACTGTACCGGCAGGGAGTCCTTCCCATGTGGTATCAGCTGCTTCTTGCAGGAGTCCATCTCCATCAAGCGGTGCATTTCCGCCACCTTTCAGTTCTCCATGCTCACCGACCCAAATGTCCTGAGGACGGTCAGCATAAATTTCTACGCCAATGCCGTCAGGATCACTTAAATAAATGGCTTCACTGAAAAAGTGATCGCTTGCTCCAATTAAAGGATAGCCTTTTTTGATTACATGTGCCAGCCATGTGCCCAGGTTTTTTCTGGTAGGTAATAAAACAGCAAAATGATAAAGTCCTGGCTCATGATCAGGCTTTTCTTTCAGTTGTGCATCTTCTTTTAACAAAAGAATCGGTTCCTTTGCATTGCTGCCAAGTGTCACCGTGGAATCTGTCTTTTCTAATATAGAAAATCCTAAAATGTCTGTATAAAAAGGTAAAGAACGATCAAAGCTGGACACATGTAATTCTGTTACACCCAGCCTTAGCTGCTCAATTGTCTTCAAGCTCGGTCATCTCCTTCATGATATATGCATCGGCATGTTCAAATGTTTTTGAAAATCTATAAAAAATGAATACCTTGTTACTTTTAGTAACTAAACTATATAATAGTTAGTGACTTATTTCAAGTAATTAATTGTGTTATAATAAAAAAAAGAGAAAAAAGCAGGAGGGAGTAAGATATGGCTCAAGTAGATGGCTGTCCAATTACAGATGCCATGGAGATTCTAGGCAAGAAGTGGGTCATTCTCATCATCAATCAGCTTCTGACAGGGCCTAAGCGTTTTTGTCAGCTTGAAAATGAAATGAACATCAGCGGAAGATTACTATCAGAAAGGCTGAAGGATTTAGAAGCTGAGGGACTTGTTGAGAAAAAAGTATTCCCCGATATTCCAGTACGGATTGAATACGAATTAACAGTTCAAGGGAAGAAAATTGAACCGATTATTCGTGAAATGTATGCTTGGTCTTTAGATCGTAAACACAGCAAAATAGAGGAACATGTTTCATCTTAATCCATTTCGATCAGTGTGTCTGATCGAAATTTTTTTGTGTGATTTTCCAGAAAACTAAGACAATAGTATGAAAAATGATGTTGACAATCATTTCATGCATTATATAATATCAAGGAGAAGAGGGTTCTTTTCCCTGTAATGGAATGGAGGTTATGCCATGGTATTATAAATGGGACAGATTGCCTAAAACTCGTATCAATCCATCATTTAGAAGCAGACATCTTTGACTTTTAGGAAGCAAAGATTTATTTTTTTAACTCAATTGATAATGATTATCATAATCATCTATAAGTGTGTTCCAGCACTTGTGAAGGTTATTTTTTTTATTATCTATTGAGAATAATTATCAATATCATTTAGGAGGGTTCACATGAAAGTCATTCGTTCAACATCACCCGTATTATTATTCCTTAGTTTTGTTCTATTATTTGCTCTAGCACCTGTTAGCTCGGCCTCAGCAGCTGGCTTAGCAGATGGTCAATATTCAGCGCAATATGTGGTATGGAAGGCAGATAGCGATTCGACTTCAACAGCGAATACGTATTTTGAAAAACCAGCCAAGCTTGTCGTAAAGGATGGAAAAATCAAAGCACAAGTCACGTTAACGAACAGCTCTTGGATCACAAGCTTTAAAACGCTCGATCAAGGTGTCTACAAAGATGCGAAGGTGATCAGTACAAATACAGCTGCGAATAAGAGAACAGTAGAATTCAATGTGAACAGCCTGACTGAGGTTGTACCAGCAAAAGTGAGTGTGACTGTACCAGCCATCGGATATACTGGCAATTACGACATTCGCCTCAAGTTTGATGCGCCATCTGTTCAATAGAAAGGGAGGAAATTCGCTTGATGAAAAAAAGAATGAGGCTGTCAGTCTTCATGGCGGTTTTTTTACTGGCACTTATGCTGCCTTTTTCAAACGCACAGGCTGCCGCATTAAAGGATGGTACATACTCCGTCAATTATACAGTGCTAAAAGCTGAAGGAAATGCAGTCTCAATGGCAAATGATTACTGGTTGAAGCCAGCAAAAGTGATAGCGAAAAATGGAAACCTGACAGTACAAATGACGATTAAAAATAGCAGCTGGGTAACGGAATTTAAAGTGCCGGGAAATGGCGGCTATGTCGATACAACCGTTCTCTCAACAAATAAAAAAGCCAATACAAGGCTCGTTCAGTTCCAAGCTCAAAGCTTGTCTAAACCGATCAAGTCCAAAATTCATGTCACTGTGAAATCTGCTGATTATGATCATGATTACACCATTCAGCTGAAATTCGATGAAAGCAGCATCAAGTCACTTTCGTCTAACAGTGCAAATCAATCAACGGGTGCAGCAGAAAGTAAGCAGCCAACAAAAGAATCAACGAAAAAAGCTGATTCATCCACAACGAAACAAGAAGAAAATCCTCAAACGGGTGATACAAGCCAAACAGGGTGGCTCCTTGTGCTTGTCTTATGTTCTGGCGGGTTTTTAGCAAGAAAGTGGATCATCAAGCATTAACGGAAGGAAGTGTCACCATTTGAAACGTCTTTTTCATCTAAAGGCAGCCATTCTGCTTGTTTTATTCAGTTTGTTGACTGCGTTTCAGATTCCTCAAGGAACAGCTCAAGCGGCATCATTCGTTGATGGGGAATACACAGTCGGATTCACCATTTTAAAAGATGGTACCTCAGAAGCGTCTATGATGGATACCTATACAGAAAAGCCAGCTAAGCTGATTGTGGAAAATGGCAAGACAACAGCTTATGTCACACTGAAACAAAGCCAAGAAATTACAGACTTCAAGGTTGAACAAAATGGTGCGCTCGTCACCACTGAAACAGTCAGTGAGGATGAAACAGCCAATACACGTGTGATCAAATTTGATGTCGCCGACTTATCAGCGAAATTAAACGGCTGGGTGAAAATTTACTGGGATTTAGGCGGCTTTATTTATGACGAAGCATATGACGTACAGCTTGCATTCGATCAAAGCAGCTTAACACTCGTTACGCCTGCAAAACCAGACGATAACGAAACAAAACCAGATGATCAAAACGGTACAAAACCAGACGACAATGAAACTAAACCGGATGACCAAAACGGTACAAAGCCAGATGATCAAAACGGTACAAAGCCAGATGATAACGAAACAAAGCCGGATGATCAAAACGGTACAAAACCAGACGATCAATCGACAACACCAGGCAATAACAATGGCACAAAACCAGATGATTCTGCGCAAAATCAATTAAAAGATGGCGTATATCGTATCAATTACAGTGTGCTAAAAGGGGATACGGATGAAGCATCTCGAATGAATCAATACTTCTCACATCCCGCATCCTTAACCGTCAAAAATGGAAAGCAGACCATTTCCTTTACGGTGAAGGATCATAAGTCTGTCGCTTCTTTGAAAACAGAGAAAAACGGTTCTTATCAAGAAGCAAAGATAGTGAGCACAGATGAAGCGAAGAATACAAGAGTGGTTTCATTCGATGCTGCTGATTTGAAAAAAGCGGTGAAAGGAAAAGTACACATTGTAGTAGCAGCCGCTAACTATGACCAAACCTACGATATTCGTTTTCAATTTGACTCAAAGAGTATCGCTCCAGTGAAGGACGGACAGGTGGTAGAGGAAGAACCACCAGCTACACCAGAAACGCCAAAACCAAATACACCATCACCAGAAACAAATAACAGCGGAGCTGATCAAGAGACTACTCAGCTAAAAGATGGTGTATACAAGCTTCCTTTCTCAATGAAGAAAGCAGACAAGGATGAGCTTTCCCGCATGAACGATTACGTCGTGAGCCCTGCGACACTGGTTGTGAAAAATGGCCGCCATTTCGTTTCATATAAAGTGAAAAACAGCTCAGCCATCACGTCATTCCAAGTAGGAACAGGCGGAAAGTTTGAAGAGACACTTGTCGCGAAAACAGATCAAAAAGCAGATACACGTGTCATTCAATATGAAGCAAAAAGTTTAAGCAGTGCTCAGGCTGCACGCGTAAAAATTGATATTCCAGCTGCGAACTACCATGAGCAGTACGATGTCAAACTTGTCTATGACACAAAAGGAATCGCTCTCGGTGAGGGAAGCGGAATTTCAACGGTCATTGGAGACGATGAGAGTATCGGATTTATCAAAAATCCAAATGATCACGATTCTCAAACAACTCAACTTGAGAATGTAGCACCAGAGGAAACGGGTGCGGAGCAGATGACATTTACGCCATCAGATGACCAAACCAAATCTGAGTCTGGACAGCTGAATCCGAAAACGGGAGATACCTCTCTTCTTTGGGTGTATATTCTTTTATTCGGCGGTTCGTTATTCGTACTCGTCAGAAAATATCAAACACGGATAAGATAGTTCGTTTTATTTTAAGTGAGATGCGCCTTTTTCCTCGGCGCATCCACTCTCTTTTTTCGAAAGGAGGCTTCTGTTTTTGAAGCATCGAATGTTATGTACCTTGATCGCTGCCTTCAGTGTGTGCATGATCTTATCGGGCTGCTCACAGTCAGCTGAAAGCTCAGCAAAAGGCAAAAAAAGCGCTGAATCAAGTGAGCGTATTGTAGCAACGACTGTAGCAGCCGCGGAGATCATGGATGCTTTAGAGGTTGATCTTGTTGGGGTGCCAACAAGTCAAAAATCCTTGCCAGCTCGTTACAAAGGACTGCCGGAAGTCGGCAATCCCATGAGCCCGGACATGGAAATCATCCAATCACTTCAACCGACAGATGTCCTGTCTGTCACAACCCTTCAATATGATTTAGAGAAACCCTTTCAGCAAGCAGGTGTCCCTGCCACATACTTAAATCTCGAGAGTATGGCCAACATGGAGAAGGCCATCACGAAGCTTGGGGATAAGTATGACAGGAAGAAGCAGGCTGAGCGCATTGTGTCTGCGTTTGAGCAAAAAAAGAAAGACATACAAGAGAAGACAAAAGGAAAACGCAAGCCGTCCGTTCTGATTTTGCTTGGTGTGCCAGGAAGTTATTTGGTGGCGACAGAAAATTCATATATTGGTGATCTTGTACGTATCGCAGGAGGAAAGAACATTGTGGAAGGCGAGAAAATGGAGTATTTGGAATCCAATACGGAGTATTTACAAAAAGCGAATCCAGATATCATACTCCGAGCCGCACATGGGATGCCGGATGAAGTCGTCAAAATGTTTGATCAAGAATTTAAAACAAATGACATCTGGAAACATTTTAATGCGGTCAAACAAGACCGGGTGTATGACCTCGAAGAAAGCTTATTCGGGACAACAGGTAATTTAAAGGCAGCAGAGGCATTAGATGAATTGACTCGTATGTTGTATCCGTCATAAGTTTGCGAATCTTAATGATAAAAGGACGTTCAAGATGAAAAAAACAGGATTTTTATTTCTGATAGTCAGTCTCTTACTGGTCTGCGTGTTTATTTATTCAGCCATTACTGGGAGCATTCATGTCACCCCCATTGAATTAATAGAAGGGCTCATCACCGGTCAACATGCACAGGTAGAAATCATTAAAGATTTGAGAATCCCCCGCGTGCTCATCGCGATGTTTACAGGGGCCGCCTTATCTGTCTCCGGTGTACTGCTGCAGTCGGTCATGAGGAATCCGTTAGCTGATGCCGGCGTCATTGGGATTTCATCAGGAGCCAGCTTCTTTTCATTAATGGCGATTACAGCGCTTCCTCAATTTTATTTCTACTCACCTTTATTTTCGGTATTAGGCGGGGCGATTGCGTGTTTCCTCGTGTACGTTCTGTCTTGGAAGGGTGGTTTAAGCCCGATCCGCATGATCTTAGTTGGGATTGCCATCAATGCCATGTTTACTGGGATGGCTGAAGCTTTTGTGACCATTTGCAGCTATTTCAATATCACAATTAATCAGTCAGGACAGTCGAATCTCACGATGAAAACGTGGGGAGATGTCCGTTTAATCGGTGTTTATGGTGTCGTTGGCCTTGTCGTGGCACTTTTCTTCAGCAGATGGTGTAACCTGTTGGCTCTTCAAGACAAGACAGCGAAAAACTTAGGCTTGCGTGTGACCAGAATGCGCCTTTTGATTTCCATCACAGCCGTTTTACTTGCGGCAGTGACAGCAGCAGTAGCGGGCGTAATAGCTTTTGTCGGCTTGCTCATTCCGCACATTTCAAGAAGGCTTGTCGGCTCGGATCACCGAGTACTGATTCCATTTTCTGCGTTAAGCGGGGCTTTGCTTATTTTGACGGCTGATACGCTTGGTAGGACGCTTGTGGCGCCAAATGAGATTCCTGCTTCTACGATCATGGCCGTGATTGGCGGGCCGTTTCTGATCTTTTTATTAAGAAGGGGGGACCGTCTCCATGGACATTCGTGAGGTGTCATTCTCATATGACCAGCAGAAGGACATCGTTCAATCGGTCACAACACAGATTGAAAAGGGGAAAATCACAACCATTATCGGTCCAAATGGATCGGGAAAATCCACACTGCTTTCCTTAATGGCAAATAATCATTGTCCAAATAAAGGGCAGATTCACTTAGACGGGCAAGCTCTGAATGCGTTCAAGCCAAAGGAGCTGGCAAAAAAGCTGGCTGTCGTCCATCAGCAAAATGAAGCACCTCTTGATTTAACGATCGAACGGGTCGTGGCATTCGGCAGAACGCCGTACCAGACAATGCGCGGAGGAGACAAGGAAGAGGATGAGAGAGCGATAGAGTGGGCGCTGTCCAGTACAAAGCTAACGGACAAACGAAAGGTGCCGCTCGCCTCACTGTCAGGTGGAGAGCGGCAGCGTGTATGGATTGCGATGGCACTTGCGCAAAAAACACCGATCCTTTTCTTAGATGAACCGACAACTTATTTGGATATCTACTATCAATTTGACATTCTTGAGCTGATTCGTGAGCTGAATGCCAGGCATGGATTAACCATTGTCATGGTGCTCCACGATATGAATCAGGCTGTCCGCTACAGCGATATCATCATAGCGATGAAGGATGGACAGATTATCAGTGAAGGACAGCCAAACGATGTGTTAACAGAAGAGAACGTACGGCACATTTATGATGTGTCCGTCACGATTCGACAGGATGCAGAAACAGGGATGTACATCGTGCCTGTTGGTATATAAGCTGGGCAAAAAGCAGGTGAAACAGTGTGAAAAGAGGAAAACGGCTCTGGCAGCGGATGCTGACGATCGTCTGTTTAGGTGTATTTATTTATAGCGGTACAGCCATCGGCTTCGAACTTTTCGGTTATTATCAAAATTGCCAGGTGCTTGCAAAGGCCCAGACGATGTATGGACGTGAAGAAATGAATGAAAAACGGGAGTCGGGAAAGATCCGTTCGTCATTTGATGAGCTGCGGAAGGTGAATGAGGACATTGTCGGCTGGATCAATATGGAGGATACGATGATTCAGTATCCGATCGTTCAATCTCGCGATAATGCGTTCTACTTAACTCGTAATTATTTAAAAAACGACACCCGGGCAGGCAGTATCTTTATGGATTATCGTAATGATGTCCTGCATGAAAGCCCAAATACAGTGGTGTACGGCCATCGGATGAGGGATGGATCCATGTTTGCTGGACTCACAAACTATCTAAAAAAAGATTTCTTTAATGAGCACCGGACATTTCAGTACGATACGCTGTATCAAAGCTATGAAGCGGAGATTTTTGCCGTGTATGAAACAACGGTTGATTTCGATTATATTCAAACCGATTTTCAGGATCTTGGCGAATATGCCCATTACTTGCAAGCTGTGCGCAAGAAATCAATCTATCAAACGAAGACAGACGTGTCCACAGATGACCTCATCCTCACCTTATCGACCTGTGATCATGTGCTTGCACCTAAAAACGGGCGTCTCGTGGTACAGGCAAAGCTAAAGAAAGTTTACTAGAAAAGGAGAGACATACGGTTGAAATTTTCACATGTGATCTTGGCGGGACTCGTCTTAATGCTTCTCCTCGGCGGATGCAGTCAGGCAGCACCTGTAGAGAAAGAAAGCGCGGCAGGAGCGCTGAAGATAAAGGATTTTACCGGAAGAACGCTGTCATTTGATGAATCCCCTCAGCGTATTGTCGCCTTATCGACCGGGGACTTGAGCATTCTATATGCTTTAGGCGGTGAGGTGGTCGGCAGGCCAACTGCCGAGTTACCAGACAGCTTACAAAAGGCAAAGTCCGTACAAACGATTGGCACAACGCATCAATTTGATGTAGAGCTGATCACAAGCCTACAACCTGATGTTGTGCTTGGAAATGAACAATTAAACAGCAAGGACATCTCGACAATAGAAGGAATTGGTTCACAGTTTCTTTTGACAAGCGCCAATTCAGTGAAGGACATCCAGCGCCAAATTTCGTTATTTGGGGAGTTGCTTGGGAAGCAGCAAAAGGCTAAAGCACTCAATGATCAAATTGATGAGCGGAAAAAGCAGGTCAAGCAGCCTAAGAAAAAAGTAAAAACACTCGTTGTGTACGGTGCACCCGGCACATATATGGCGGCGCTTCCTCAATCCTTAAGCGGAGATTTATTGCATATCGCCGGGGGTGCAAACATTGCTGAGAATGAACCGGCACTCGAAAAATTCCCTCAATACGCCCAAATCAATGCAGAAATGGTGATCGAAGCCGATCCTGATCTCATTCTGCTCATGACACACAGCAATCCTGAAGATGTGAAAGCGGGCTTTATGAGTGAAATGAAACAAAATGCAGCATGGCACGACGTATCAGCTGTCAAAAATGGTCGCGTGGAGATTTTGCCTAGTGATTTATTCGGGACGAATCCAGGCGCAGACGTCATCAAGGCGATTGATGAACTAGAAAAGAGATTGAAGCGATTGTCATCATGAAGGTGAATGCAGAGTTAGATTTTCAAAAAAGACAGTCGAGACGAAGGTGGCTGATACCAGGACTGCTTCTTTCGCTAGGTGTGGGCATATGTCTAGGGCTTGCATTAGGTTCTGTTCAATTATCGCTGCCAGATTTGATCGCTGCTTTGACGGGATCAGGCCAGCCTGTCCATGAAAAGATCGTCATGGATTTACGCCTGCCGCGCGTTCTCATAGGCTTCATCGTCGGGGCCTGTCTCGCAGCATCAGGAGCGATTTTACAAGGAGTCGTCCGAAATCCACTCGCTGATCCCGGCATCATCGGTGTGACCGCCGGCGGTGGGTTAGCTGCTGTACTCAGCATGATTGTGTTCCCACAATTCACATATCTGCTTCCAGCGGCTGCCTTTCTTGGCGCTTTATTAGCGGCACTCGTTGTGTATATCCTGTCGTTTGACCAAGGGGTTTCGCCACTGAAATTGATTCTGGCGGGAGTGGCAGTCAATGCCCTGCTTGGTGCGGTCATGAATGGGTTGATGGTGCTTTATAGTGAGCGTGTGCAGGCTGTTCTGCCTTTTTTATCAGGAGGATTAAATGGACGGAGCTGGCATCATCTGAGCTTTGTGTCACCCTATGCGCTTGCCGGTTTGTGTCTTTGTTTTTTTGCGATCAAGCCCGCAAATCTCCTTTTGCTTGGTGATGAGTCAGCGCAGCTGCTTGGCCTTAGAGTCGAGAGAACCCGATTTTTCTTAATTGCACTGGCGGCGCTTTTGGCGGGTGCGGCTGTAAGCGTGAGCGGTTTAATTGGATTTGTCGGTCTTGTCGTCCCTCATTTTATCCGCCTTTTAATTGGAGATGACTACCGGTACCTGCTTCCGATCTCAATGCTTGGCGGCGGCGTACTTGTGGTCTTTGCTGATACAGCAGCACGGGTATGGTTTACACCGGTTGAACTGCCTGTGGGTATTCTGCTTGCCTGTATCGGTGCACCTTTCTTCCTCTATTTATTAAAAAAGAAAGGGAGGGGTTAAGTTGGATGTGATTGCGATGGATGACGTGAGCCTCAGTCAAGGAGGCTTTCGGCTGTCGTCTATTTCAGCAGCTGTGCCTAAAGGGAGTGTAACAGGAATTATTGGACCGAATGGGTCAGGGAAGTCGACGTTTATTAAAGCGGCCGCACGCCTTACGTCGATCGAAAGCGGCATGATTTATATTCACGATATCCCGCAAAAAGAAATGACAGCCCAGGAGATTGCACAGGAAATCGCCGTTCTAATGCAGACGAGAACTGCCATCCCATCGATGACAGTACGTGAGCTGGTTGCACTTGGACGCAGTCCGCATCGTTCGATCTGGAAAAAGAGCTCGCAGACAGATCAGGAAGCGATAGAGTGGGCGCTTGATGTGACAAATAGCCGCGTGAATGAAAACAGGATGCTGCATACATTGTCAGGCGGAGAAAGGCAGAAGGCGTATATTGCAATGGCACTGGCTCAGAAAACAGAGACGATTATTCTGGATGAGCCTACCACTTACTTAGATATTGCGCACCAGCTTGATTTACTAGAGCTGCTCAAACAGCTGAATGAAACGCATGGGATCACCATTTTAATGGTTCTTCATGACCTGCAGCAGGCAGCAAAATATTGTGACCGCCTGATTGCGATGAAGCGTGGTCAGGTTTACCAAATAGGGACACCAAACGAAGTATTAACAGAAAACTTTTTCAAAGAAGTCTTTGGGATTCAGGCAGAGGTTCACTTAGATGGAGAGCATCCGCTCATTATCCCAATCGCTTCGATCCAACAACAAAAGGGAGATGAATCAAACATGATCATTGTAAACAACCAGGTTAGAGTAGAAAAAGGCAGTGCAGACCACCTTGTCAAGCGTTTTAACAAGCAGGGACAAGTAGAATTCATGGAAGGATTTTTAGGCATGGAAGTTTGGGTCACACAGCAGACAACCGATTACGATGAAGTGACCATTCATACCCGCTGGAATCGAAAAGAAGATTTTGTGAACTGGACAAAATCTCAGGCATTTGGAGATGCACACGCTCATGGAAAAGCGAAACCTGAAGGACTATTAAAAAACAAAATTACGTATTATGAAGTGCAAGTCACGAGACCTGCATTACAGAAAAAAGCCTAAAAAAGAAACACAGCGCTGCGGTCCACATGCAGCGCTCTTTTTTTGCGTTTTTTTATTTTCCGTCACATATTGTTGACAAAGTATTCAAATAACTGACACAATACCATCCAATTTTTAGGTAAAATTTACTTTATTTTTGAAGCGTATGGGTGTAAAGTACAGGTATAAATAACTAACCGAATGAAAATCAAGAGTAAAATTTCACCGAGTGAACCATTTCAAATGGACTTTTATTTGTGAAACATTGAACAAATAGTGAACATTTTGTGAAATGGTGAGCATGAATCGTTCGGCATGTGAAAGTAAGGGAGGATGTAAGGCTGTGAGTGAGCTGTTTTTAGCAAGATTTCAATTTGCTTCAACGACATTATTTCATTTTATTTTTGTTCCTATGTCAATAGGTTTGGTGTTTATCGTCGCATTGATGCAGACCCTTTATGTCGTCAAGAAAAAAGACATCTATAAAAAGATGGCGAAGTTTTGGGGTCACCTGTTCTTACTTAACTTTGCAGTAGGTGTGGTAACAGGGATTCTGCAGGAATTCCAGTTTGGGATGAACTGGTCAGATTATTCAAGGTTTGTCGGTGATGTCTTTGGTGCACCGCTTGCCATTGAAGCGCTTTTGGCCTTTTTCCTTGAATCTACATTTATTGGACTTTGGATATTCGGCTGGGATCGTCTGCCGAAGAAAATTCATTTATTGTGCATTTGGCTTGTTTCCCTTGGTACGATCTTTTCGGCGTTTTGGATTTTACTCGCCAACTCATTTATGCAGGAGCCAGTTGGATTTGCCATTAAAAATGGTCGTGCAGAAATGAATGATTTTGGCGCTCTTGTAACGAACCCGCAGCTTTGGGTTGAATTCCCGCACGTTCTGTTTGGTGCACTGGCAACAGGAGCTTTCTTTATTGCAGGAGTTAGTGCCTATAAAATGATTAAAAAGCAAGAAATCGCCTTTTTCAAAAAGTCATTCCAGATTGCGATGGTCCTCGCTTTAATTTCTGGCTTAGGTGTGGCGTTCTCTGGACACGATCAAGCGAAGCATTTAATGAAATCACAGCCAATGAAAATGGCAGCAAGTGAAGCCCTTTGGAAGGATAGTGGAGATCCAGCGGCTTGGACACTATTTGCCAACATTGACACAGATAAAAAAGAAAACTCTGCGGAGATCAATATTCCGTTTGCCTTAAGTTATTTGGCTTATTCGAAGTTCAGCGGGGATGTTCCAGGTATGCTGACACTTCAAAAAGAATATGAAGCCAAGTTTGGTCCCGGGGACTATATTCCGCCAGTGAAAACAACATTCTGGAGCTTTAGAATCATGGTCGGTGCAGGCATGCTGATGATTTTTGCTAGTATGATTGGCTTGTACTTAAGCTTTAGAAAGAAACTTGAAACAAACAAATGGTATTTACGCTTCATGGTATGGATGATTGCGTTCCCGTTTATTGCGAACTCAGCCGGCTGGATCATGACTGAGATCGGGCGTCAGCCTTGGACCGTCTTTGGCATGATGACGACGGCTCAATCGATTTCACCGAACGTATCGTATGGCATGCTGTTATTCTCAGTCATTAGCTTTACGGCGATGTATCTGATTCTTGCTATTGTGCTCGCTTACTTATTCATTCGAGAAATTAAAAAAGGTGCACATTCTGAAGAAGATACAGATCAAAAGGATGAAACGGACCTGTCTACAGATCCATTTGATGGAGGCGCATATCATGGCATATCTTAACGAGATTTGGTTTATTCTTGTCGCAGTATTGTTTGTTGGATTTTTCTTCTTAGAAGGATTTGATTTTGGTGTCGGGATGTCCATGCAGCTGCTTGGAAAGGACGCGCACGAGCGCCGCATTTTAATCAATACGATTGGTCCTTTCTGGGATGCGAATGAGGTCTGGCTGATTACAGCTGGCGGCGCTATTTTCGCTGCATTTCCTCACTGGTATGCCACGATGTTCAGCGGATACTATATTCCGTTTGCGGTTCTCCTCTTAGCGCTCATTGGGCGCGGGGTCGCCTTTGAATTCCGAGGGAAGGTTGAGAAAGCCTCTTGGATCAAGGTGTGGGACTGGGTCATCTTCTTTGGCAGTCTGCTTCCGCCATTTTTACTAGGTGTATTATTCACGAGTATTTTACGCGGGATGCCAATTGATCAAGACATGAACATGTACGCTGGTTTTACGGACTTTGTGAATCTTTATTCAGTGATCGGCGGGGTAGCTGTGACAGTTCTTTGCCTGTTGCATGGCTTGATTTTCGTCACACTTCGTACAGAGGGTGAATTAAGAGATCGTGCAAGAAAACTGGGCCAGCGTGTCCTGCTTATTGCACTCCCTGTTCTTGTTATTTTTGTCGGTGTGTCCATCATAGAAACAGACATTTATACCGTACGCCCGATCATCACCATTCCGTTAACTGTGCTGATTGTGGCTTGTTATATAGCTGCTCTTGTTTTGATGAGAAAAGAACGTGATGGCTGGACATTCTTATTCACAGGCGCAGGCATCATGGTGACGGTGTCCATGCTGTTCACTGCATTGTTCCCGCGCGTCATGATTAGTTCAATCAGCCATTCATTTGATCTCACGATTCAAAACGCTGCATCTGGATCTTATTCACTGACGGTCATGACGATTGTGGCCATTTCTTTGCTGCCCTTTGTGCTTGGGTATCAAATTTGGAGCTATTACGTCTTCCGTAAACGTGTAAGCGGTAAGGAGCCAATGACCTACTAATGGATAAACGTTTGCTTCAACTAAAAGGAATGAGAGGGCTTCTTGCCCTCTTAGGTATTGTGTCACTCATCCAAGGAGCAAGTATTATTTTCCAAGCACAGTGGCTGGCACATGCCATTACAACGCTGTTTGACGGGAAAAGCCTCTCGCAGGCAACGCCATATGTCCTGCTATTTCTTGCTGCCTTTCTTGTGCGGCACGGTCTCACCTTGATTCGGGAGAAGGTCATGTTTACGTACTCTTCCCGAATTGGAGCAGACGTCAGAAAGCAGCTGCTAGACCAACTTTTTCGATTAGGGCCTGCCTTCGCAAAGAAAAAAGGGACAGGAAAGCTTGTCACATTAGCAATGGAAGGAATTGCTCAATACCGTCAGTATTTACAGCTGTTTTTGCCGAAAATGGTGAACATGGCAGTGATTCCGGCAATGGTCCTTATCTATGTGTGGACATTAGATGAAACATCGGCCGTCATTTTAATTGTGACGCTGCCTATTTTAATTATTTTTATGATTTTGCTAGGCCTTGTTGCTCAGCGTAAAGCGGCTAAACAATGGAGATCGTATGAGAAATTATCCAATCATTTTACTGACTCTCTCCGCGGCCTTGAGACGCTTCGTTACTTAGGTATCAGCAAAAAACACTCCCGTAATATTGCGGAGGTGTCAAAGCGATATCGAAAAGCGACCATGAGCACACTGAAGGTCGCCTTTCTGTCATCGTTTGCGCTCGATTTCTTTTCCATGCTATCAATTGCGACCGTCGCTGTTTTTCTTGGCTTGCGATTAATTGAAGGAGAGCTTCTCTTATTGCCGGCTTTGACGGCGCTTATGCTGGCGCCAGAGTATTTCCTGCCGGTACGTGAAGTAGGAAATGATTATCATGCGACGTTAAATGGAAAAGAAGCGAATGAAGCTATGCAGGTCATTTTAGAAGAAAAGGGCTTTCGCACGCAGGAGACACAATCTGTGCAGCTGGACAAGTGGGATGCACAATCCGTGCTCACGCTGCAAGATGTTTGTGTCCAGCATGATGAACATGCCCCTTATTCCATTCAGGATGTAGATCTCATTGTCAAAGGGAAGAAAAAAATCGGCATTATTGGTGCCAGTGGTTCAGGGAAATCGACGTTAACCGATGTCCTCGGCGGCTTTGTTGAACCGTCTTCGGGTCAAATCACGCTAAACGGCCAGCCACTTGTTCATTTACAGATGAAGGAATGGCAAAAGGAAGTTGTCTATATGCCGCAGCATCCCTATTTATTTCACATGACATTAAGAGAAAACATTCGTTTTTATGAACCGAATGCAACAGATGAAGAAGTGGAAAGAGCTGTGCATGAGGCTGGTTTAACTCAGCTTGTCACGCAGCTGCCAAATGGCCTGGATGAGGTCATTGGAGAACAGGGAAGAGGGCTAAGCGGCGGACAGGCGCAAAGAATTGCCCTTGCTCGAACTGTGCTGGGCCAGCGGTCGATTATGCTGTTAGATGAACCAACGGCGCATCTCGATATTGAAACAGAGTATGAATTGAAAAAAACAATGCTTCCACTGTTTGAACATAAACTTGTGTTCTTAGCGACACACAGACTCCATTGGATGCCGGACATGGATGAAATCATTGTCATGGATCAAGGAACCGTCGCAGAAATGGGGACACATGAATCATTAATGCAAAGAAAAGGCGTGTATTATCAATTGGCACAGGAGCAAATGGGGGCGGTCACACATGATCAGTAAAGGCTGGTTTATACCTTATATCAAGGAGAATCGAAAGCTGTTTGCCTTGGTTTTATTTTTAGGAGCCATTGCGGTATTCTCTGCTTCTATGCTGATGTACACGTCGGGCTTTCTCATTTCAAAAGCCGCGACAAGACCTGAGAATATACTCATGGTCTACGTCCCAATCGTGGCTGTACGTACCTTTGGTATTTCGCGCTCTGCTGCCCGCTATGCAGAAAGGCTGGCGAGCCATCAGCTCATTTTGACAATGATTGAAAAAATGCGTGTGCGTCTGTATGACATGGCTGAACGAAGTGCCAAACAGACAAAGCTGGGGACAGGTGAAATGCTTGGTCTCTTGTCAGATGATGTAGAGAGACTGCAGGATGCCTATTTAAAAACCATCTTTCCATCCATCGGTGCACTGCTTTTATATGCCGCATCCATTGGAGCACTTGGCCTTTTCTCATGGCCTTTTGCTGGACTGATGCTGCTTTATATGGCACTCCTCGTATTCGTTTTCCCATACGTCACAGTGCTTGTGAACCGGGCAAGACAAATTCAAATGAAAAAAGGCAGAAATGAACTGTACAGCCATTTAACAGATGCAGTCATGGGCGTTAGTGACTGGCTGTTCAGCGGCAGGCAGAAAGATTTTGTTGATGGTTATGAACAAAAAGAAGCGCAGCTGTTAGCGCTTGAATCAGCCAAGCACCGGTTTATCCGCCTGCGCCAATTTTTTGCACAGCTCTTGATTGGAGGAGCTGTCGTACTTGTCGTGTATTGGAGCGGCTCGGTCGTTCAGTCAGGATCCATGTCACACACCCTGATTGCAGCCTTTGTGCTTGTGCTGTTTCCATTAACAGAAGCCTTTCTTCCGCTGTCAGATGCGGCAGGTGATATCCCTGTCTATCAGCATGCTGTCAGCAGATTACATCATTATGAAAAGCAGTCATATGAAGGAGAAACTGAGAGCGAGGCAATGGATCAGTCAATCCTTTCTCACGATGAAGCTGTCTGTTTCGATCAAGTGTCCTTTCGGTATGACACGCATCAATATGTACTTCAAGACCTGTCCTTTTCTCTGAAGCAAGGGGAATCACTCGCACTATTAGGAAAAAGCGGTGCAGGCAAATCGACCATTTTAAAATTGTTAGAAGGGGCAGTCGTTCCAAATCAAGGAGCTGTCAGTATTCAAGGAAAACCGGTTCAAAGCATTCAAGAGAATGTGTCTGCCTATGTGTCTGTGCTCAATCAACAGCCTTATTTATTTGATACGACTGTTTTAAACAATATTCGTTTAGGATCTCCAGAGGCGACAGAAGAGCAGGTAAAAGAAGCAGCTAGACAAGTGCAGCTGCATGATTACATCGAGTCTTTGCCAGAAGGTTATCACACAGGTGTTCAGGAGACAGGGGTTCGATTTTCAGGTGGAGAAAGACAGCGTATGGCATTAGCTCGGATTTTGCTGCAGGATACGCCGGTTGTTGTATTAGATGAACCGACCGTCGGGCTTGATCCACGGACAGAGCGTGAATTGCTTGAAACCATCTTCCGTGTGTTAAAAGGGAAAACAGTTATTTGGATAACCCATCATCTGACCGGCTGTGAGGCGTGTGACCGCATCATGTTTATTGAAGGCGGACGCATTGAGATGCAGGGTCAGCATCAGGTTTTACTAAAAGAAAACAAGCGTTATCAAAAGCTGTATGAAATGGATCGTCCTTTTTCTACAATCTAAATGAAATGACAAAAACGTTCGGACAGGAAATCTCTGCCCGAACGTTTTGTGGTTTAAGGGTTTACTTTACCAACACCTGTATTTGAGATCACTTCTGATTTCACATTGTTCACGTTAAGCAAAGAGTAGTTATAAGGAGGGTTATACGTACCTGTTGAAGATGTTGGCAGACTGCCTGTGCTGTTAATATAAGAGTTGTTGATGACATGCCATGTTCCTACTTGACGGCTGTCCCAGCTTCCAATGGCATTATTGGTGTTTTCAAATACGTTGTGTTCAATTCTCATCTTTGCGCCCATACGTGAGTTAATCGCTGTTGCCAAGATGCCTTTGTAATAGTTGTTATAGACATGTCCTTCCCCGAAGCGCATAGACGGTACACGAGAGTTCAGGTTTTCAAAACGGTTGTTGTGGAACGTAATTTTTCGATTGTAGTTATCGTTATCGGAGCTGCCCATGAGCATTGTTTTCCAGCTGTCATGTACATAGTTCCACGAGAAGGTAATATAGTCAGAGTCATTTTTCACATCAAATAAACCATCGTAGTCATCCTTCCCAGAATTCAATGTGTTGTACAGTTCATTATGGTCGACCCATATGTTTTTAGAACCGCCTTCGATCCCGATCGCATCTTTGTCACCGATTTTGCTGTGGTGGATTTTCAAGTTGCGGATGATGATGTTATTGGCACGCCATACTTTAATACCAATCCCATTAAATTCGCCGTTCGTCCCTTTACCGACGATCGAAACATTATTTGTATCTTTCACATCGATTTTATTGGCTGATGTATTAGAAGGGGTAATCGTCCCGTCTACTACAATTTTTAATTTTTCGTTTGTTCCTTTATTTTTGAGGGCAGCCAATAATTCATTTCCAGTCTTGACTGTGACGGTTTTACCGCCCTCACCGCCTGTTGTGCCGCCATTTAATGTGGAGAAGCCTTGTTGATTAAAGTTGGCCATAATAGAAGGGCTTTCTGGGTATTTGGCTGCTGCCTTTGCCTCCCCGTTTGGTGCAAATAATGAAGTGACGAGACCAACAGCTAATACACCGGCTAACATTGGAACTTTTCTCTTCAAAGTCAACATCTCCATTCTTTATTTTGTTTTAATGAAAACGTTTCCAAAATAAGCTGTGATTCACCCAAACCTCCTTCCTTCACAAGCATCGCCTCATTTGGAATGTAGGAAGAGCATAGCATGCAAAAAGGTATCATCGGCTAAGGATAGGCGCAGCGTATTCCATGATTTTCTAGGAAGCTAAGCCAATGATTATTTTATTTCATCTTCATGAGATAAGGACCATTGTCGATAGGTATGTGGATGACATCATGATTATGGAGAGGAGGCTCTTCATTTGCTAGAAAATCAAAACGCATCATTTTGTTAGAGAAGAAGGAATGCCATAATCATTACATAAGAAAAAATGGCATATAAAATGGGTTTCATAGAAGTTATGCTAAAAAATAAGGTCTATTTTAAACGGTATTGTCATTCGTGTCGTCTCATGAGTAAGAGAAGAAAAGGAAGGAGGGACGTGTTTGGAGCAGACAGAAGAGACATTATTGATTCAGCGGGCAAAACAGGGCGATGATACTGCGTTTACAGCCCTTTATCGGCATCATTATTCCTTTCTTTACCGATATATGTTGAAGCTGACCCTTCAACAAGAGCTGGCAGAGGAAATCATGCAAGAAACGATGCTGAAAGCGTATATGAAACTTTCTTCATTTAGAGGAGATGCCTTATTTTCAACCTGGCTCATTTCGATTGCATCTAGGCAATTTTTAGATCACCAGAAGAAAAGAAAACGTGAACAATTGAGAGAAGGAAAAGCGAATCAGGAGGCCATACGCCGTTTCAAATGGAACGTTCAGCAAAAGGGGAACACATGGCATGACATGTGGGATGCTTTAAATGAATTAAAGGCTCAGGAGCGAGCACCCATTATTCTGCACTATTATTATGGCTTTACCTACCCAGAAATGGCTTCAATGCTCGGAATGAGAGAAGGCACTGTGAAATCGAGGGTTCATCATGGATTAAAGAAAATTCGAAAGGAGTGGGATGTATGAAGGAAGATCGTTTGACCGAACGTTTAAAAGAAGAGCTGCAGCAGCTAGATGAACAAATTGAAGTGAAACAGCCAAGTGAGCAGGCTGTCATGATGATGTTGAAACAGGCGAAGGAACAAGAGAAAAGGCGTTTTAAACAAGAAGTGCTGGCATACGTTTTGATCAGTTTGACCATTCTGGCACTCTTTGCAGCTGCCATTACCCATTTGCCTATCATCTTCATTCTTCTCCAAATAGTGAGCATACCCATCTGCTTTATTGTTGGCTACAAGGAATATCAACATATCAAAGGAGGGTCTTCCTTATGAGTCAGACAGAAATGATCATCTTATTGTGCGTCTTGCCGTTATTGTTTGCACAGGGCTTTCTTTTATTTATGGATGCAAAGAAAAGAGGGCGTTACAAGTGGTTCTGGGGTATTGTCGGTCTCATTAACTTTCCATCGTCTTCTATTTTATATTGGCTTTGTGTCGTGCTACCTGATCGAAAAAGAGGCGGGAAGCTCCGAAAAGATTGAGTGCATCCGATCAAACTTTTGACCCTTTTTTCGTTGGAAAACAAGCTAGAAATTCATCATGATTCATGTATTTGTCAAAGAAAACGGGATGAGAAACATCCGCTTGTTCGTTTCTAGCACATTAGTCATTCCTTGAGCGCTTATTTTTAAAGTCAATTGCTGCGGCTGCTTGATCTATCTCAATTCGGCATCATTTTCATCTGTTATCAATATTGATCAGATTTTACAATTGGTGTTAAATTAATCTCAATATGCGTTAGAAAATCTAACAATTAAAAGTGTGGAGATATCTACAAGGAGGCAGATGCGACATGTTGACCTTAGATCGAGCAGCACAAACAGCACAAAGCTACATCCACCGTGTGTTAGAAGAGGTGGAAAAACGAAATCCCGGCGAGGAGGAATTCCAGCAAGCGGTAAAAGAAATTCTGGAATCACTCGTCCCAGTTTTTGCGAAGCATCCAGAGTATGAAAAACAGGGCATTTTAGAACGGCTCATTGAACCTGAGCGGCTTGTGATATTTCGAGTGCCATGGGTAGACGATGAGGGCAAAGTACAAGTCAATCGAGGGTTTAGGGTTCAATTCAATAGTGCCATCGGTCCTTATAAAGGAGGAATTCGTTTCCATCCAACCGTCAATGCAAGCATTATCAAGTTTTTAGGGTTTGAACAAATCTTTAAAAACGCACTGACTGGTATGCCGATCGGTGGAGGGAAAGGCGGATCGGATTTTGACCCTAAAGGAAAATCTGATGGAGAAATCATGCGTTTCGTTCAAAGCTTTATGAGTGAACTCGGCCGATATATTGGACCTGATCAAGATGTGCCAGCAGGTGATATTGGTGTAGGAGCACGCGAAATTGGCTATATGTTCGGACAGTATAAGAAAATGCGCGGTGCTTATGAAGCGGGTGTACTCACGGGGAAAAGCCCTGGATTCGGAGGCAGCTTAGCGAGAAAAGAGGCGACAGGCTACGGACTGGTGTACTTCATGGAGGAAATGCTGAAAGCACATGGGCTCCAATTTGAAGGGCGTTCAGTTGTTGTGTCGGGCTCAGGAAATGTGTCTATTTATGCAATGGAAAAGGTAATGGAATTAGGCGGTAAGGTTGTGGCTTGCAGTGATTCAAGCGGAGCGATTTATGATCCTCAAGGGATTTCACTTGAGACCATCAAACAGTTGAAGGAAGTCGAGAATCAGCGGATTGGGGCATACATAGACATTCACCCGCATGCTGAATTAATTGAAGATTGCGAACAAATTTGGTCCGTTCCTTGTGATATTGCGCTGCCATGTGCAACACAAAATGAAATATCGGAGGCGCAGGCACAGCAGCTTGTGGCAAATGGTGTCATCGCTGTTGGAGAAGGAGCCAATATGCCGTCCACTCTTAAGGCGGTCAAAGTATTTGAAGAGAATCGTATTTTGTTTGCGCCGGCAAAAGCGGCGAATGCTGGTGGAGTAGGTGTCTCAGCACTGGAAATGGCGCAAAACAGTGCAAGAATGTCTTGGACATTTGAAGAAGTAGATGATCAGCTGAAACAAATGATGCAGTCTATTTATCGTCAGTGTACAGAGACAGCGGACGAATATGGACACTCAGGGAACATCATGGTTGGAGCAAATATTGCAGGATTTCGTAAGGTGGCGGATGCCATGATCGCACAAGGCGTGATTTAACTCCTGCTCTCCCGCACCTGTTTATTTCATGACAAGATGGGGAATCGTCCTTTAAGAATGACAATAAGGAGGCGCGGGAGAAATGAAAAAATGGCTGAAACAAATTGTCAAATGGGCACCTGTGATTTATCCAGTGGTGAGGAAAATATATAAAGAGCGAAAAGCATCTAAACGTCGTAACGTATCAGCCGGATAATCCGGCTTTTTTTATGCAAACATACAGATCCTGTGTTGTAAAAAAATAATAGAATCGAATGATCCATTTCATCCCTCTCTCCGTTAAGTACATAACAAACGGAAAGAGGAGGAAATAAAAGATGAACATGAAGAAAGCAATGTTAACCATTCCACTGAGCGCAGCGTTACTATTCCCAGCGGCTCATAGCGCAAGTGCACACGAAGGACATATGCATGGGGAGGCGAAGAAGACGTCTTCGTCACAAGAGGTATCAAATAAAGCAACAGATCTTCGAGCAGCACTAGATCAGCTGTTTTCAGAGCATGCCTATTTAGCGGTGATCACGATGCAAAAAGGAATTGACGGCAGTAAAGACTTCGATCAAGCAGCGGCGGCTTTAAATGACAACACGAATGACTTATCAGATGCAATAGCCTCTGTGTATGGTAAAAAAGCAGGCAAACAATTCAAAGACATTTGGTCAAGTCATATCGGCTACTTTGTTGACTATGTACAAGCCACAGCGAAAAAAGATGATGCAGGTAAAAAGAAAGCGATCAAGCAGCTTGACCAATATCGAATGAAACAAGCCGATATGCTCGATCAAGCAACAGACGGCAGACTGAAAGCAAGTGAGCTTGAAGAAGGCTTGAAGATGCATGTGAACGAACTGTTAAAAGCGTTTGATAGCTATAATGAAAAGGATTTTGATACGACCTATGAAACAGTGAGAAAATCCATTCATCATATGTTTGAGGTAGGAAAAGGCGTGTCATGGGCCATCACAGATCAATTTCCTGGGAAATTTGATCAAAAGTCAGTGGATACACCAGCAGCGGATCTACGTGAAGATTTAAACTACTTGTTTTCAGAGCATTTGGCACTCGCAGTAGTTGCCATGCAAAAAGGAAATGATGGCAGTAAAGACTTTAAGCAAGCAGCAGCGGCTTTAAATGAAAACACAAATGATTTATCTGCTGCAATTGCATCTGTTTATGGTAAGGATGCAGGCAAACAATTCAAAGACATTTGGTCAAGCCATATCGGTTACTTAGTTGATTATGTCAAAGCGGATGCATCAGGGGATCATCAAGCAAAAGAAAAGGCTGTAAAAGATTTAGATGCGTATCGAATGAAGCAAGCGAAATTCCTAGATCAAGCGACAGATGGACGTTTGAAGGCAGCTGATTTAGAAGCTGGTTTGAAAACACATATTGATGAGCTGATCAAAACGTATACGTCTTACCATAATGGCGAATATGATCAGCTTTATCCGACAGTGAGAGAGGCTTATGGTCATATGTTCATGGTTGGTCAGGATGTCGCAGCAGCGATTGTTGATCAGCATCCTGAGCTGTTCAAATCGAACATGCCTAATGAAATGCCGAAAACAGGTATGGGGGGCACAGCAGGTCCTTTAGGCATGTCCTATGAAGCATTTGCGGGAATGATCGCAAGTTTGATCCTCGCAGGCGGCGTGGCAGGTGCATTCTTCCTTAATCGCCGTAAGGCATCAAATTCTAACTCATAAAGACAGACGGGAACGTGCACAATCGTGCCGTTCCTTTCTTCAAAAGGAGGCCGGCTTAGATGAAGAATTGGCTGCTCAGCATTCTTTCATTTCTCATCATCACAGGCTGTTCATCACAGTCAATGGATGAATCGTCATCCTCAAAAAACATATCAGCTTCTAAGGAAATGACCACACATCAAGCTGAGAAACAGAACCACTCACACGATACATTAAAAGACGAGCCATCTGGTATAGTACCAGCTGAAATCGCCATTCCCGCTATTGATGTCAAAGCAAAAGTGGAGAAAACAGCTTTATTAAAGGATGGCAGTATGGGTGTCCCTCAGGATACAGACAACACGGCTTGGTTTGAAGATGGTCCAAAACCGGGGGATAAAGGGAATGCCGTCATGAATGGCCATGTAGATAATAAATGGGGGCCATCGGTATTTTATCGATTAAAGGAGCTAAAAAAGGGTGACAAGGTGATCGTCACGTCCTCATCGGGAAAAAAGCGAACCTTTGAAGTCATAAAAGTAAGAAGCTATCCGCGTGAGGAGAAGCCCAATGCGTTTTTTGGATACGCTTTTACACGGAATCTCAATTTAATCACTTGTACAGGGACATTTGATCATGCAGCAGGCACGCATGAAAAAAGATTGGTTGTCTTTACCCAGATGATCTCTTGATAAACAAGGCGGATACACGATGGTGTACGCCTTTTTTTCGTGGTTTTCGCAAGTATCTTTCAAAAAGATTCATAGGACATTAGATATGGTTAGTTGTATAAATAGGGGCATTTGTCATATAAATGAGTTGGCAATTTTTATTTCTTTTCAGTAGAATATGAGTAATGAAGAGAACTGCAAGCGTATACAACCTGTCCAGACAAGGCAGATTCTCCACCCCTACATAAGGAGGCCGATCTGATGCTGAGTAAAAGACTGGCGCACATCTTAAGTCAGCTCATGGCAGCTGAGACCCCGCTCACAAGCGCTGCACTATCTGCCAGTTTACAAGTGACAAGCCGCACCATTCGTACAGACATAAAGGAACTGAACGACCGTCTTGCCCCTTATCAAGCAGCTGTAACAGCTGTAAGAGGAGCTGGCTATGAGCTGTTGATCAACGATGAGAATGCCTTTCGCCGTTTTATGAAGGAGGAGGTTGAGCAGGAAGAGCCGCTTGCTGTGCTGCCAGAGGAGCGAGTTCGGTTTATTTTAAAAAGGCTTCTTTTGGCAGAATCCTATGTGAAGCTGGAGGATTTACAGGAGCAGCTGTTTATTAGTAAATCGACGATGAGCAACGATGTGAAATCGGTCAAACGTAAGCTGGAGCCCTTTGATCTGAAGCTGGAAGCGAAGCCGAGCAAAGGCTGCCGGATCAAGGGATCAGAGATGAAAATTCGTTATTGCATGTCAGAATATTTATTCAATGAACGTCGTTCTTATCAAACGATGCTGAATACAGCGGTCACCATTTTGCCAAAGCATGAACTCGAATTGCTTCAGAAAACAATGATAGATTATATCAATGAGGAAGGCATGAATCTATCAGACATTTGCATGAATAATTTAATCGTTCATGTTGCTATTGCCTGCAAACGAATTAGACACGGAAACTATGTATCTGTTCTTCCAGAGGAAATCAGCGAAATTCCGCGGGCAAAAGAATACAAGGTCGCTAAAAAAATGGTGGAGCGTCTTGAAGGGCTGCTGGATGTCTCATTTCCACAAGAGGAAATCGTCTATATCACCATTCATTTACTAGGAACAGCCAAAATGGTACAGTCCTTTTCCTCGAGCGGTCAAAAACAAATTGTCGATGATGACACGAGTCGGCTTGTACAGCTCATGCTGAAGGCCATTGATCAAAAATTGCAGCTTGATTTAGCCGGCGATACGGAACTAATGATTGGTTTGAGTCTGCACTTAAAGCCTGCCATCAACCGATGTAAATATGGAATGAACTTAAGAAATCCGATGCTTGATGAAATAAAAGCGGGGTATCCACTTGCCTTTGAAGCGGGGATTATCGCCAGCAGGGTCCTTGAAGAAGAGGAGGGACTGAGTATTCATGAGAATGAAATCGGATATATGGCGCTTCATTTTGGTGCGGCTTTAGAGCGGAGGAAAATGGAGATCCCGCCGAAGCGGTGTCTCATTGTCTGTGCGTCTGGTGCAGGGAGTGCAAGGCTGCTGCAGGATCGTTTGCGGTCTCAATTTGGGTCAAAGCTGACCATTTTAGGAACAGCAGAGCTATATTCGCTTCCGCATGTCTCTTTACATGCACTGGATTTGATTATTACAACCATTCCAATTCATATGGAATTACCGGTTCCAGTCATTCAAGTGAACACCATTTTGGGAGGCGGCGATTTTTTAAAAATTGAAGAAGCCCTGACGAGTGAAACAAGGGTGACATTGGCCTCGCAATATATGAAAAAGGAATTGGTTTTTACAAAACGCGCCTTTCACACAAAAGAAGAGGTCATCACCTTTTTAACGCAAAAAGTCATCGATATGGGGTTAGCGCCAGCTGAGCTCACACCATCTGTCATGGAAAGAGAAGAGGCTGCCCCTACCTCTTTTGGACATTATACGGCGATTCCGCACCCGATGACGCCGCTGACAGATGAGACGTTTTGGGCGATATGTACATTAGAAAAACCAATCATTTGGGGAGAGAAAAAGGTTCAATTTGTCTGCCTGCTTTGTGTCGAAAAAGAGAATGCCAAAGATTTAAAAGGCATGTACCGCCTGCTGGGGGAGCTTGTGCATAATGTGAAATTCATTCAGCACCTGATCGCCTGTGATACATTTGAAGACATGCTTGATATCATGTATAAAAAGGCTCCTTCGTACAAGAACTAACTGTGTGATATTAACTTTTTCCGCTTCCTAAAGGAAAAAGTATGGGTGTTTATGAAAGCGGTTTCATAATATGATGAATGTGTAAAGAATAGCTTCACACTTTGAAAAGGGGGCGTTTACACATGAATATCTTATTGGTTTGCGCAGCAGGTATGTCCACAAGCTTACTTGTCACAAAAATGGAGAAAAGCGCACAAGAACAAGGAAAAGATTATCGTATTTGGGCAGTATCTGGAGATTCTGCGAAAAATCATATTGATCAAGCCGATGTGCTTTTATTAGGACCTCAGGTTCGATATTTATTACCGCAAATGAAAAAGCTTGGAGAAGAAAAAGGAATACCAGTAGACGTAATTAATACCGTGCATTATGGCGTATGTAATGGCGCCGAGGTTTTAAAATCTGCTGAACAGCTAGTGAACGGATAAAGGGGGCGGAGGGGATGAATGGATTCAACCGATTTCTAGAAGAGAAGGTCATGCCGTTTGCAGGGAAGATTGCCGCTCAAAGACATTTACAAGCATTGCGTGACGGAATTGTTTTAACCATGCCTCTCATTATTGTCGGTTCACTGTTTCTCATTTTAGCCAACCTTCCGATCCCAGGATACAGCGATTTTATGGCAAGTATCTTCGGAGCAGAATGGGCCACGAAACTATCCTATCCTGTTAATGCAACCTTTGACATTATGGCACTTGTTGCGACCTTCGGGATTGCTTACAGGCTAGCTGAAAAGTATGCCGTTGATGCACTATCATCTGGTGCGATCGCTGTTGCGGCTTTCCTGTTGGCTACTCCATATCAAGTACCTTTCACACCTGAAGGCTCAACAGAAGCTATCCTAGTGGGCGGAGGCATTCCTGTCACACTGATGGGCAGTAAAGGCTTATTCGTTGCCATGATTATTGCCATGCTTTCAACCGAAATTTACCGCTTTATTGTACAGCGGAACATCGTCATCAAAATGCCTGATGGTGTACCGCCAGCAGTCAGTAAATCGTTTATTGCACTTATTCCAGGTTTTGTGGTCATCACGCTGATCTGGGTCGCTAGACTTGTGATTGAGATGACACCTTTTGAGAGTATTCATAATATCATCACGGTCTTAATTGGTACACCGCTTTCCATTCTTGGTGGCAGCTTAGGCGGCAGTATCGTTGCGATGGGTGTGCAAATGCTCCTATGGGCATGTGGTATTCACGGAGCAACCATTGTCGGGGGCGTCATGGGGCCAATTTGGCTCGGTGCAATGGATGAGAACCGTCTTGCATTCCAAGCAGGAGAAGTGCTGCCGAATATTTTCACAGCGCAGTTCTTTGAAATCTTCATCAACGTCGGCGGAAGCGGTGCAACGCTTGCTTTGGTGCTGACCATGATCTTACGTGCCAGAAGTAAACAAATGAAACAGCTTGGCCGCCTTGCCATTGGGCCAGCCATCTTTAACATCAACGAACCGATCATTTTTGGAATGCCGATTGTGATGAACCCAATGCTTCTCATTCCATTTATCCTTACGCCAATCATGATGATCATCACCACATATATCGGAATGAGCACAGGCCTTGTGGCAAAACCGGCAGGGATTGCTGTCCCATGGACCATGCCGCCAATCATTTCAGGCTATCTCGCCACAGGAGGTAAAATCTCTGGTGCTGTCATGCAGCTGATTAACCTTGCGTTGTCATTTGCTCTATACTACCCATTCTTTAGAATGTGGGATAAGCAGAAATTGAAAGAAGAAAGTGAGCTAGAAACAAAAGCATCAACTGATGAAAATGTCGTCAGCATGTAATAGAGGGAACAAGGGGGATGCGGCCGATGGAAATGGAACAAATTGTGTTTCAACTCATCCTGCACGGCGGAAATGGCAGAAGCTCAGCGATGGAAGCCATTACGTGTGCAAAGCAAGGTAATTTTGATGAGGCGAAGCAAAAAATGCAGGAAGCACAAGACGCGTTAAATGAGGCGCATCACGCACAGACAGAGCTGATCCAAGGAGAAATCAGGGGCGAAAAGACGGATATTAGCCTCCTCATGATTCATGCGCAGGATCATCTCATGAACGCAATGACCGTTAAGGAGCTCGCAGCAGAAATCATTGAGCTCCATGAAAAAATGAAGCAACTCGGAGGTGTCAATTCATGAAAGAAGGAATCAAAATTGTCACAATAGGCGGTGGATCGAGCTATACGCCTGAGCTCGTCGAAGGGTTTATTAAACGATATCATGAATTGCCTGTAAAGGAATTATGGCTTGTGGATATTGAAGCGGGTCAGGAAAAGTTAAACATCGTGGGCGCTCTGGCGAAACGTATGGTCGAAAAAGCAGGTCTACCGATTGAGGTACACCTGACTCTTGACCGCCGGGAAGCCTTAAAGGACGCAGATTTTGTGACGACACAATTTCGTGTAGGACTGCTGGAAGCACGGGCAAAGGATGAAAGAATACCGCTTAAATATGGCGTCATCGGTCAGGAAACGAATGGACCAGGCGGTTTATTTAAAGGCCTTCGGACCATCCCGGTCATTTTAGACATTGTGAAGGATATGGAAGAGCTTTGCCCAGACGCATGGCTTGTGAACTTTACGAATCCAGCCGGCATGGTCACAGAAGCTGTTTTACGCTATACGAATCTAAAAAAAGTCGTCGGTCTATGCAATGTGCCGATTGGGATCAAAATGGGAATCGCTAAGGCGCTTGAAGTGGATGTAGAACGCATCGAGGTACAGTTTGCCGGTCTCAATCACATGGTCTATGGATTAGACGTATATTTAGACGGGGTCAGCATTATGGATCAAGTGCTTGATGAACTAGGAAATCCGAACAGCCAGTGGTCCATGAAAAACATTGAAGCGAAAAACTGGGAGCCTTCTTTTGTGAAAGGATTAGGGGTCATCCCATGTCCGTATCACCGCTATTACTATAAAACGAAAGATATGCTGGAAGAAGAACAAAAGGCGGCTCAAGAAAAAGGAACACGAGCGGAGGTTGTACAGCAGGTCGAGCGGGAACTATTTGAGCTCTATAAAGATCCTGATTTGTCGATTAAACCACCGCAGCTCGAAAAAAGAGGCGGAGCCTATTACAGCGATGCGGCTTGTAACTTAATCAGCTCCATCTATAATGATAAGCACGACATTCAACCAGTCAATACAGTGAACAAAGGGGCGATTGCCAGCATTCCGGCTGAATCAGCTGTTGAAGTAAACTGTATCATTACGAAGGACGGACCAAAGCCAATCGCGACAGGTGATCTGCCTGTAGCTGTCAGAGGGCTCGTTCAACAAATCAAATCATTCGAGCGTGTGGCAGCTGAAGCGGCTGTAACTGGAGATTACGAGACGGCTCTTGTTGCGATGACGATCAACCCGCTCGTCCCATCTGACGAGATTGCAAAGCAAATTTTAGATGAAATGCTTGAAGCGCATCGTGAATATTTACCGCAATTCTTCAAATCAGTCAATGCTTAACACATAATGAGTGACCCCTTTTATGGGGTCATTTTTTATGATTTCTTCATATGGAAACTGGAGAAAGAAGTGTATGATAGAAAAAACAGCATGTATGGCTTCAAAGAAAGGACTGTTGGAATATGGTTGCAATTGGTTTAATGCTTTACGGATTTGTCGTACAGCCTGTCATGAGTTATGGCACAGTGATCTTGTTTTTGTATGGCCTTATTGCTTCATTTGTTGGTCTCATTCGGCATAAGGACTATGTGTGGATTTATGTTCTCCGCCTGCTTGTTTGTTTCACCATTCCAGTGACTAACCTGTTGATGTATTTCGCAACGATTGGAGGAGATGCAAGAAAGTTTGATTTCCAGCCGATGCCGCTTGTTTACTATCTTGTCTTTATCCTAGAAATCATGATCATCTTTTTGCCTGAGATTTTTTTACTGATCGAAAGAAAGCGAAGCATCAAGGGAAAACAGTGGATATACGCTGGGGCGATTGTTGGGGTATCGGTCTTGTTTTGGTGCACGATTTGATGGGAAGCAGACGAGTCAACTAAGCCTTTTTCGCCTTTTGTTTCTGTAACTTCTTTCGTCTAACCTTTACAAAAGAGATGGAAAGAGCAAGGATAGAAATCCCAAGCGCCTTAAATAGAAACCGGGTGAGGAACGGTGAATCGTCGAAACCAGTAGCGACGATCATCGATCCGATACAGATCCCAATGAACGCTAATAGATAAGTAAAAAACATACCATCCCTCCTCAATTTATTACCATTATAAGGGATAAAGGAGAGGTAAATAAACAAAAAAGAACCCTTCGTGAATGAAAGGTTCTTTTACATGATTATGCTTGCTTGACGACCGAGTCAACTTCAACTGTCCAGCCGAAGATGTCTGGCTGTGTTCCTTTTTGGATGCCAGTAATGGCTTCATACAATTTCTTGGATACTTCGCCTGTTTGACCATTTTGGATCACATATGGCTGATCATGATAAATTAATTCCCCGACAGGAGAGATCACGGCCGCCGTTCCAGTCCCAAAAATTTCTTCAAGCTCGCCAGATTGATGTGCTTCAATTAACTCATCAATTGAAATTTTGCGCTCTGTGACTGGAATTCCCCAATGCTTTAACAGCTCAAGTACAGAGTTACGTGTGATGCCTTCTAAAATGCTGCCGTTCAATTCAGGCGTCACGATTTCTCCGTTGATTTTAAAGAAGATATTCATGCTGCCGACTTCTTCAATGTATTTTTTCTCGACCCCATCAAGCCAAAGAACTTGTGAAAACCCTTTCGTTTCAGCCACTTGCTGTGCTTTAAGGCTTGAGGCATAGTTTCCAGCTGTTTTGGCATTTCCTGTTCCACCCTTAACGGCACGGACAAACTCATTTTCAACGGCAATTTTGACCGGATGAATGCCTTCTTTATAGTATGATCCCACTGGAGATAAGATAATGATCAGCTTATACGTGCTAGACGGTGCAACGCCTAAATACGGCTCAGTGGAAA
This sequence comes from Bacillus sp. ABR, assembly GCF_056172715.1. Lineage (NCBI taxonomy): Bacteria > Bacillati > Bacillota > Bacilli > Caryophanales > Bacillaceae > Bacillus > Bacillus sp. ABR. The sequence continues at coordinate 261,114 of NZ_JAOYSL010000001.1, forward strand.
TAATGAATGGACGAATATACAAGGAAGTGCCCTCTGCATCAGGTACCCAATCCTTATCAATGCGAATGAGTTCATTTAAGCCCTCTAATACTGTTTCTGAATCAATTTGCGGAATACACAGGCGGTCATTGGATCTGTTTAAGCGCTCCATGTTTTTTTCCGGACGGAATAAGAGAATTTTTTGATCCTCAGAAACATAAGCCTTTAATCCTTCAAAAACAGATTGACCATAATGGTAGACCATCGAAGCTGGGTCCATTGGAATAGCCTGATAAGGAATAATTCTTGGATCATACCAGCCTTTATCAATTGAATAATCCATCACAAACATGTGATCTGTGAAGATTTTTCCGAATTCAAGTTGATCAGATTGAGGTTTTGGTTTTTTTGTTGAACTAAGTTCAACGCGGATGGGTTGTTTTGGCATTGTAAATCTCCTTGCTGTTTGATTATTTGAAAATTCTAATAATATGAAATAATTATGATTCTATTCTATACCTTCACAAAATATTAGCAATAGGTTTTCTGGAATTCAGACAAGAAAAATCTGTTAAAGCGCTTTCCTTCTCTCTGCTGTCAGTTTGGCTCATGTCCCCCCTTTTTAAAAAAGAAATAAAATCCAAATACGTTATTAACTGATTAATCTGACAATTTAAAAACGAATGGTTTTCCTGTAAGATATTCTTTCAACCATACACCTTTTGACTAGTACATTGCAAGGGACATTGTCATATTTTAATCCTCTTTTTTTTAACCGATAAAGGAAGAAGAGAAGGGAAAGGAGCAAACAACAAGATGAAACGAGTGATACCAAGCATTTTACTCATTGTATTCATGTCCATGATCAGCTTTGGCTGTCAAGCGATGACAGAGGAAGCTGGTGCTAAGCAAAGCACAGCTTATTACGTAGCGGTAAACGGAAACGACAAAAACCCGGGAACAAAGCAAAAACCTTTCCGCACGCTGAAAAAAGCAGCAAGTATGGCGAAGGCTGGGACAACCATTTACATGAGAGGCGGTACATACAAAGAGAAATTGATTGTCCGTTATTCCGGAACAAAGAAAGCACCCGTTGTCTTTCAAGCTTACGGAAAAGAAAAACCTGTGATTAGTGGGGCATCCCTTAAAGGAAATCAAGCCGATGGCGGCCTTGTCACGGTCGATCAAAAGAGCTACATCACCCTCAAAGGCCTCACTGTAGGACATCTTAAGACGAATAAAGAAGATTTAACACCAGTTGGTATTTTCATCAAAGGAAGCGGTAAAGGCGTAAAACTGCTCAATAACCGAGTGTATGACATTCAGACGAAACATGAAAATGGAAATGCACATGGAATTGCTGTCTATGGGACAAAAGCTCCTGCAGCAATAGAAGACATTGAAATCAAAGGAAATACCGTTGAAAAATTAAAACTGGGCTTTAGTGAAGCGCTCGTGCTAAATGGAAACGTCAAAAATTTCCGTGTGACACATAACACGGTCCGTAACACTGATAATATTGGCATTGATTTAATTGGTTTCGAGAACGTAGCACCCTCTAAAAAGTATGATCAAGTTAGAAATGGAGTCGTCTCTAGAAACAAAGTATATGAGATTACGAGTGCAGGGAACCCAGCCTATGGAAGCGACATCTCCGCTGGCGGAATTTATGTTGATGGCGGAAAAGACATTGTGATCGATCATAACATCTCACATCACAATGACCTGGGGATTGAAGTTACAAGCGAACATAAAGGAAAAATGGCAGATCGCATCCGCATCGAACACAATCAAGTATATTTAAACCGTTATACAGGCATTTCTATTGGCGGCTATGATAAGAAGCGTGGCGGTACAACCAATACGACGATTTCACATAATATTTTGTACAAAAATGACACAGCCGGCTTAGAAGGCGGCCAATTGCTAATGCAGTATCAAGCAGTGAACAATCGAATCACGAATAATATCATGACGGCTAGCGCCTCGCATTACTTAGTCGTGAATCTTTATCAAGTGAACCAAAAGAATACCTTCCAGAAGAACGTTTATGATGATCGCAAAGGTGCGAAAGCATCACAGTGGATTTGGCGCGGGAAATGGATGGAAGGCTACAAAACCTATCTCTCTAATAGCGGTCAAGATAAAGGATCAGCACATCTCAACCCACAATTTGTGAATGAGAAAAAATATGATTTCCGTCTGAAGAAATCATCACCTGCTAAGAAAATCATCGGAAGTTAATGATATTTTAGAAATTTTCAAAAAAGTCATTGACATTGATGTGACATCACATTAAAGTAAAGAAGACATTTCAACGAAAACAAATTTCATAACGGATCTCTTATCAAGAGAGGCAGAGGGACTGGCCCTATGACGCCCAGCAACCGTTTCTATTGTAGAAATTGGTGCTAATTCCTGCAAAGCTGTTACAGCTTTGACAGATAAGAGAGGAAGACTTCCCGATACATGTTTCATGCAACGGTGATCAAGCCTCTCTTTCCAAGAGAGGCTTTTTTTCGTCTCTTTTTCGAATCAAATGCCTGTTTGACAGGCGTATTTCCACTTTTTTACCTAGTTTTCCGATGTGAAAAATTTAAAACAACTTGAGGAGGAACAGCAATGAAGCGTAAGCATTTTACATCATTTCTTGTCTTATTAACGGCATTAACCGTCCTATTATCTGGCTGCGGCACTGGATCAAGTGCAGGCTCAAAGGCAAATGCAAACGAAAAAGTCTCTTTTGACAAAGTACCGAAGCGATTTGCAAAGGGACAGGGGGCTAAAATTAAAGTGATCCGCAAAATTGGAGGAGACGATCATACAGCTCAATTTTTAGCTGGAACGAAGGCAGAAGGTGAAGCACTCGGCTTTACGGTAGATGTCTACACCGCAAATGGTGATACAGCAAAATTCCATGATGCCATCTCTCAGGCGCTGGAGGAAAATTATGATGGCTTTATCATCTCTCACGGGGACGACGAGGCGACAGTCGCTGATGTGAAAAAGATCACAGCGAAAGGCATTCCAGTTGTAGCATTTGATTCAAATCCTAAGCTAAAGGACATCAAAGGAGTCACAGTGACGTCTCAAGATGACGAACAATTAGCGAAAAAATCATTAGACGCGCTCGTGTCTGATTTTAAAGGAAAAGCAAATATTGCGTACCTGTGGGTAGATGGATTCCCGCCAATGGTGAGACGAAACAAGGTCTATCAAGAAACGCTTAAACAACATTCAGGGATCAAGGAGCTTGACCGCTTTGGTGTAGCCTCTTCTGATACGTCTGTTCAAACGCAAAATGCAGTAGCAGCCATGCTGAATAAGTATCCAAAGGGCAAACTGGACGCTATTTTTGCCACATGGGATGCCTTTGCCATTGGGGCAGCAAGAGCGTTAAAGGAAGCAGGAAGAACAGAAGTGAAGATTTATGGGATTGATGTGTCAAATGCTGATCTTCAAGAAATGACAGCGAAGGACAGTCCATGGAAGTACACAGCAGCGGTTGATCCGAAGCTCATCGGCGCAGTCGACGTGAGGATTCTTGCGAAGAAAATAGCTGGTGAGAAAACACCATCTTCCTATGACCTTGAGGCCTCTCTCATCTCGCAAAAGCAGCTTCAACAAGCAGGAAAAGCCATTAACATGGTCAATCTTGCAGACGAAGTGAAGGGATTCGGTTCATCGACTGCTTTTGAGGAAGATTGGATGAAGACCTTGAAGAAGCATTATACAAAATAAGCGACGTGCACTCTCTTTCCATAGAGGGTGTTTCGTTTTTCAGATGATATCAAGAGAAGGAGGACACCCATGACAGCGCCGCTTGTTCGTATGAAAAATATTTCAATTGAATTCCCAGGGGTCAAAGCTTTAGATCAAGTGAATTTCACATTAAAAAAAGGGACGGTCCATGCACTAATTGGAGCAAATGGTGCTGGGAAGTCCACGTTAATGAAAGTTCTTTCTGGCGCTCATTCCCACTTCGACGGAACCATCCACATCAATGGCCAGGCGGCAACCATTCAAACCCCAAAGGATGCATCCTCATATGGTGTGCAGACGGTCCATCAAGAAGTGGATATGGCTCTTGTTCCCTACTTAAGTGTTGGCGAGAATATGATGATGCATGAGATTGAGAAAAAAACATTTGTCAGCTGGAAAGAGCTGCATCGCAAGGCGGCTCAGTTATTAAAAGAAATGGACATCGACATCTCCACAAAACGACTTGTCAGCGATCTGACCCTTGCTGAAAAACAGATGGTGCTCATTGCTAAGGCCGTTTCCATTCAATGCAGCATTTTAATCTTAGATGAACCAACAGCTCCGCTTAGTCATGCAGAAACAAGCAAATTATTCTCCATGATTGATCGGCTGAAACAGTATGGGACAGGGATCGTGTTTATCTCCCATCGCATGCCTGAAATTTTCACCATCTGTGATGAACTGACAGTGATGCGAAATGGAACGGATGTGGCAGCCCACCTTGTCAAAGACACAAATCCGCAGCAAGTCATTGAAGAAATGCTAGGTGCGCCATTAGAGGAACAATTCCCGTCTCGCAAACCTTTGAAAGATGCACCTATTGTGCTTGAAGTGAAAGAGCTAAACGATCAAAACAAATTAAACAACATTCACTTTTATGTCAAAAAAGGAGAAATTCTCGGGATCGCAGGACTTGTCGGTGCTGGAAAAACAGAATTGTGCAAAGCCCTTTTCGGTGCCTCAGAAAAAAAGACGGGGACTGTGCAGCTGCATGGTCAAACCATTCACATCACATCGCCTCATCAAGCTGTGAGAGCTGGAATAGCTCTTGTGCCTGAAGAGCGGAGAAAAGAAGGGGTTCTGACCGAAGAGAGCGTGGGGTGGAACTTAACGGCTGCAAGTCTTCATTCATTTTCACGGATATTCAGCTTCTTACATCGTTCGAAGGAAAAGCAGGGTGCAGGCGACATCGTCAAACGACTTGGTGTCAAAACGCCGTCTCTTGAAGCAAAGGTGAAGCACCTATCTGGTGGAAATCAGCAAAAGGTTGCCATCGGAAAATGGCTGCTGGCTGAGGCAGATGTGTATCTCTTTGATGAACCAACTAAAGGTGTAGACGTTGGAGCGAAAAAAGATATTTTCACTTTGATCGCAGAGCTTGCCGCCCGCGGAAAATCTGTCATTTATGCGTCGAGTGAGCTATCAGAGATTGCAGGTATCGCTGACCGCGTATACGTGTTATATGATGGCAGCATTGCCCGGGAAATGACTGCACCGACGACTGAAGAGGAGCTTTTATATCATTCAACAGGAGGACAATCATGAGCGAACAACAAATTCCAGCCCCTGTGCAGCAAATCAAAAAACAGCGGCCACCCTTTCATCTGTTTGATTTCTTTTATCGATATGGGACGATTTTAACCATTGTCGTGTTGATTGTGGTATTTGCGGCAGCGAATCCAGCGTTTTTGCAATCGGGAAATATCATCAATATTTTACGGTCTATCTCAATTGTGACCATCATTGCGGTGGGCTTAACCATCTCATTGGCAGTAAACGGTTTTGATTTATCAGTTGGATCAGTCGCTACGCTGTCAAATGCCATTGTCATTTCTATGTTCGTATGGTTCTCGCAAAACCCACTGATTGCCATCCTTTCTGCACTAGCGGCTTCTATCATTGTTGGATTGTTAAATGCATGGATGATCGTCAAAATGAAAATTCCAGATATGCTCATGACATTAGCCATGATGTTTATCATTCAAGGGCTGGCTCAAACGTATACGAAAGGGGCGACCATTTCTGAAAATATGGTGCTGCCCGATGGCACGTTTTCAACGGGAACGATCCCTGCCTTTTTTAGCAAAATCGGACAGGTGCCATATATCATTCTCATTATGGCTGCCATTGTTCTATTTGCGCATGTTTTCATGACCTACACAAAGCATGGCAGATTCATGTACATCATCGGTGGGAATAAGGAAGCGGCTCGATTGTCTGGCATTCATGTGAACAAATACAAAATTGCGGCCTATCTGCTTTCTGCGTTATTTGCAGCGATCGGAGGTATCGTGCTGGCATCAAGGGTGATGACAGCAGAAATTAATGCTGGTGCACCATATTTAATGGATGGAGTAGCGGCTGCTTTTATCGGCTTTTCCGTCATGGGAGCAGGTAAGCCAAACGCATTTGGTACTTTTATCGGGGCTGTACTCATCGGAATCTTACAAAATGGGCTTGTGATGATGTCTGTTCCTTATTATGCAATGGATATTGTGAAAGGTTCTGTGCTGGCTCTTGCACTGGCGCTGACCTATTACAAACAAAGAGGCTAACTGCGTATTTTTTAAAACCATTCGAGTCCTCTCTCCGTCTAGTAAACGGAAAGCGGTACAGCTGCCGTTTCCCAAAAGGAGATGACAAAGAAAATGAATATGTCAGCAACTCATGTTGAAGATTTGAAAAATGTCATGGAAGACTGGAAAAATGAACTATTAGTATATAAATTTGCATTAGATGAAATGGATACAAAGTTTTCGATTATCAGTCAGGAGTATAATTTAATCCATGGACATAACCCTATAGAGCATACAAAATCACGGATCAAATCCTTTGAAAGCATCGTGAATAAACTAGCAAGAAAAGGATGCGACATCACGACACAATGTGCCAAGGAGCATATCCATGATATCGCAGGTGTCCGCATCATCTGTTCTTTTATTCAAGATATCTATAATATTATGGATGTATTGAGGCAAAGAGAGGATTTAAAGATCCTTGAAGTGAAGGACTACATTCAACATCCGAAACCAAATGGCTACAGAAGCCTTCACTTAATTGTTGAGATTCCTGTCTACTTAACGAATCGTGTGGAGTATGTGAAGGTTGAGATTCAGGTACGGACCATAGCGATGGATTTTTGGGCGAGTCTAGAGCATAAAATCTATTATAAACTGCAAAACGATGTTCCTCATCAACTGACTGATGAACTGAAGGAAGCCGCAGATATTGCCCATTACTTAGATGAAAAAATGCAAAATATCAAACGAGAAATTGATTAACACATAAAAAAGCAGCTGTTTTGATCACAGCTGCTTTTTTCATATTAAGGGTTGGTTCCACGATCCCTCTTTTGAATGATATCTTGAGATTGTGCAGATTTGCTGTCTTTTTGAACGGAAGCACCAATAGAAACACCTGTTATCAAGAGGGTAAAAATCGCACTTGTGATAAGCCATTTCTTCATCATACATCACTCCATATTCTTAACAAGTTTTTAAGGATAATGCCTTGTTTCTAAAATAAGAGGATTCTTCATGAAGTCCAAGATCCATTAAGTAAGCAGCTGCATCCTGACAAATAGCTTCAAGATCAACAAGGAAATTCATCGATTCTAATTGATCACAATAAGACTTGATTTGCTCAATCATGTTGTCTGGCTGAATCATAAGTGTTTCTAAAATGGATAATTTAAGTGAAATGTTTCGTTGTTTTAAATTTTCTGCTTTTTGAAGTGAAAGCTGTACATAATAGTGGAACAAACCTGGCTTTTTCAGCTTAAATAGTGCTTTTGTGTAGGCGTACATGGCAAGTAAATAGCCGCCTGGAGAAGAAGTTTCGAATGTTTCTATCATTAAAGCCTTTTCTAGGAGTGGCACAGCTTCACTGTATTCATTTCTTAGACTTTTAATAAAGGCTGCATTACAATAGGCGTGTCCAAGCAAATCTGGATCTTCCATCTGTTCTAGTGAATGAATCACTTCTTTGAACAACGATTCTGCCTCATCATATTTCGACTGATCCGCATAATTCAAAGCAAGCATCATTTGACAGCTGATTGATTTTTTCACATAACATGGATCTGCGTCGTAAATAGATGAAGCCTTCTTTAAGTGGTGGATGGAGAGAAGCGTGGACCTGATATTATAGTAAAGACACCCTGTTTTATAATGAAATTCGGCTTTTTCAATGTCATCATGTACGAGATCTAATTTATCCTCGGCCAATTTTAAATGGTGAAATGCCGTATCCTGATTGCCTCTGCGCATTTCATACATCCCTTTAAAGAAATAGAAATAATAGCTGAGCATATCATCCGTACGGATGGCATTTTCATCAACAAAAAGACTATGATCTAACGAAGCTGTATCTTCTATTAGATCTTTAAAACGGTACTCTAGCAGTTGATAGTAAAGTAAGACGTCTTGATTTTCTTCCATTCGATCAAACGCCTGAAGAATGTCTTCTTTTAACTGGATGGCACCTTGTATCTCTCTTTTTTTCATCATGACATACCAATCATTGAGCATATTTGCTACATCAACGGACGACAAAACACCTGCTTCTGCCAATTCTTATCCTCCTTTCTTCATCTATCAAAATCCGTTCTTTTGAATCAACTTTCCATATTCCAGTATCTTCTTATATTTTAAGCTCTCTCATGCAGTTTGTAAAACATGTTTTTTGATGTAAATTCAACCAGTAGTGAAAGAAATAGGGAGAAGAGACATTTTGTATACGCTTACATATTTTTAGGTAAAAAGAGGGTTTTGAAAAAAATATACTACAATATCAATAAAGAGTGGAAGCCGGTTGTTGAGTTTGCTTTCGTATACTATAAAGAAACATCATTTATCAAGGTGCTGTCTCATTTTTTTGTGAGATTATCTTACATTATAATTGTGAATGACTCTTCTTTTAGAATAAAATGAGTTATTCGCAAAAAAGTAAAATTTAAAGAGACTATTGATCTAGAATTGTATGGATCTTTGGTATTGATAAAAAACATCACACACTATAGCTTTAGCGTGTTATAGTATTATTGTTATTGCGAATATTTAGACAAAACTGACAATGGGGGTCGTGTTTTATGAAGAAATCGATGTTATTGATCATGGGACTAATTGTTGTGCTTGTCATGGCAGCCTGTGGATCAAAATCAGACAGTGGTTCGGGAGAAGACAAAGGCACATATAAAATTGGGATAGATACAACGTATCCGCCATTTGAATTTGAAAAGGGCGGTAAATATGAAGGCATAGACGTTGATTTAATTAATGCAATCGCGAAAGATCAAGGTTTCAAAGTGAAGCTGGAAGCTATGGACTTCTCAGGTATCATTCCAGCAATGCAGGCAGGACAGCTTGATGTTGGAATGGGCGGGATGAGTATTACAGATGAGCGTAAGAAGAAAGTAGATTTCTCAGATCCTTACTTTGACGCTGGGCTGACAGTTGTTGTGAAAAAGGACAGCAGCATCAAATCAATTAATGATTTAAAGGGGAAAAAGCTAGCTGTTAAAAACGGGACGACTGGTGCAAAGTTCGCATCTGATAACGCAGATAAATATGGGTATGAAGTCGTTCAATTTAATGACAGCCCATCTATGTTCCAGGAAGTATCAAACGGAAATGCAGATGCCTTAATTGAGGATTATCCTGTCATTACGTATGCGATCGCACAACAAGATTTAAAATTGAAAACAGTTGGAGACCGCTTGAATGGAGACCAGTATGGTATCTCTGTCATGAAGGGGAAAAATCAAGACCTATTGAAGAAAATCAATAAAGGTCTGGAGAACCTAAAGAAAAACGGTGAATATGACAAAATTATTGATAAATATTTGAAGTCATAACACAAGCGAGGCGCGCTCCGAGCGCGCTTTCTTTATGTGTCAGCCGTATGTGAATTAGGGAGGGAGAAACATGGATACAATTATTAATGCATTTCCGTATTTAATGGATGGTTTGCAAACCACTTTATATATCTTTGTTGTTGCCATCATTTTAGGATTTATCATCGGGTTAATTGTGGCATTATTCCGTCTGTCACCATTTAAAATCTTAAATTTCATCGCACTCGTCTTTGTGAATGCCATTCGAGGCACACCATTTATCGTACAGCTATTCTTCATTTATTTTGGTTTGAATACACTGGAATTCATTTCGCTTGATCGAGTGCCCGCAGGGATTATAACAGTAGCAATTAATGCAGGGGCTTATTTCTCAGAAATTATTCGTGCAGGGATTCAGTCCATTGATAAAGGGCAAACAGAAGCTGCGCGCTCATTAGGCTTTACAGGGGGACAAAACATGCGCTTTATCGTCCTTCCGCAAGCCTTCCGCCGCATGCTTCCAGCGATTACAAACCAGGCCATCATCAGCTTGAAGGATACATCTCTCTTATCTATTATCGGGATTGCCGATATTATGCAGCGAGGACAAGTTCAAGCATCGGCTACATTTGATCCATTGAATGTCTGGCTCATTGTCGGTGTCATTTATTTCGTGATCATTTATTTACTTTCTCTACTGGCTAGCTACGCAGAAAGGAGATTTGATATCAAATGAGTATGATTACGGTGAAAAACTTAAAGAAATCCTTTGGCGATCACGAAGTCTTAAAGGATATTAATGCAGTCATCGAGGAAAAGGAAGTAGTGTGTGTCATTGGTCCTTCTGGATCAGGGAAAAGCACGTTTCTAAGATGCCTCAATAAATTAGAAGATATCACTGCTGGAGAAGTCGTTGTCCACGGACACACGATTACAGACCCAAAGGTGAATATCAATAAAGTACGACAAGAAGTAGGCATGGTGTTTCAGCACTTTAATTTATTTCCTCATAAAACTGTTTTAGAAAACATTACGATCGCACCGATAAAGGTAAAAGGCATTGAAAAGAAGGCAGCGGCCGAAAAAGCGCTAGACTTGCTTGAAAAAGTCGGCTTAAAAGACAAAGCCCAAAGCTACCCTAACCAATTATCCGGTGGACAAAAACAGCGTGTTGCCATTGCAAGAGCCTTGGCAATGGACCCGAAAGTACTATTATTCGATGAGCCGACATCAGCTCTTGATCCTGAAGTTGTGGGTGATGTATTAGCTGTAATGAAACAATTAGCTGTCGAAGGCATGACCATGATTGTGGTGACACATGAAATGGGCTTTGCAAGAGAGGTAGGAGACCGTGTCATCTTTATGGATGGCGGATATATTGTCGAGGAAGACAAACCGGAAGCTCTCTTTGGAAACCCACAGCATGAGCGTACAAAATCATTTCTTAGTAAGGTGTTATAAAAAAGAGTAAGGGCATGTATATGCTCTTACTCTTTTCTTTATGAATAAATGGAAGATAGATTTAGCGGCACGATTTCCTAGGAAATATTAGCGCTGGAAGAATTCGATCCATTCTTGATCTGGTCCTCTGAAAAAGAAGTAGCAATATCCATTTGGTAATGTCGTGATTTCTTCATCGATTAATTCAATTTGTAGCTTTTGAATACGATTGAATTCAGCATGAATATTGTCTGTTGTGAAGGCGAGATGATGGACCTTCCCTTCAGATGGCAGGTCACTGCTGTAGCCTTGGATGAGCTCAATTTCCGTTTCTGCTTCATCTTTAAAACCGAGAAATGCAAGCTCAATCACTCCATTTGTATGAGTGATGCGGTCCTTTAATTTCATCCCCACCACTTTTTCATAAAAATCAATCGATTGATCAATATTCGAAACCATAATACCTGTATGATCTAAGCGTAATGTCGTCAAAAGAAGTGCCTCCTCTATGTCATGTTGATATTTTTCTCCTCATCTTATCATAATAGAAGTAACGTATACATTCATATGGTAGGATAGAGAGAGTCAATTTAGGATAAGGATGACACAAATGAAAAAAATCTCATTAAAACAAACATTTGCGGAACAAGTGAAAAAGGGATATCCGCTCATTTCCAAAGATGCAGTATCGAATGTGAACGGTGTACGGGAAGGCGAGCTCATTGAATGGGTGGATGAGCGGGGCGCTTTTTTAGGAAAAGGGTATTATGGTGTGCAAAACAAAGGAATTGGCTGGGTACTAACCTTTGATGCAAACGAAAAAATAGATCAAGCTTTTTTTGTCTCTAGGCTTGAGCAGGCAGCAAAAAGCAGAACGCATTTATTTCGTGATGCACAGACGACTGCTTTTCGTGTGTTCAACGGAGAAGGGGATGGAATTGGCGGCGTCACGATTGATCATTATGACGGATTCTACCTCATCCAATGGTATAGCGAAGGAGTCTATACATTAAAGGCAGAAGTATTGGCTGCACTTGAGCAAGTATATCCAGACTATAAAGGTATTTATGAGAAGAAACGATTTGATACGTCTGGACAGTATATAGAAGATGATGATTTTGTGAAGGGAGAGAAAGGTGAATTTCCTCTCATTGTGAAAGAAAACGGCATGAACGTAGCAGTTTACTTAAATGATGGTGCGATGACGGGCATTTTCCTTGATCAGCGTCATGTGAGAAAAGCGATTCGAGATCGTTATGCAAAGGGAAAGACTGTGCTCAATACGTTTTCTTACACAGGTGCTTTCTCAGTAGCAGCTGCGCTTGGTGGAGCGAGCCGTACGACAAGTGTGGATGTTGCAAACCGCAGCTTGAAAAAAACATCTGAGCAGTTTGAAGTCAATGATATTGATGTGGACGGGCAGGATATCAAAGTCATGGATGTCTTTAAATATTTTCCGTTTGCAGCGAAAAAAGGCTGGACCTATGATCTCGTCATCTTAGATCCGCCATCCTTTGCACGAACGAAAAAGCACACATTCAGTGCGGCGAAGGATTATAAGAAGCTATTAAAAGAAGCCATCCAAATCACAGCTGAGAATGGCGTCATTGTGGCATCAACGAATAGCAGTGCATTTGGCATGAAGAAGTTCAAAGGATTTATTGCGCAGGCCTTTAAAGAATCAGGGAAAACCTATCGGATACTTGAAGAATATTCTCTTCCTGAGGATTTCCGTACAACGAAGAATTATCCTGAAGGGAACTATTTAAAGGTTGTCTTCATACAAGCATAAGAAAAAGCCATTTCCGATAAGGAATGGCTTTCAGCGTGTAGACAAACCCTCGCATTCGCCCGCAGGTCTGCGCTTCGGTGCTCACGAATGTCAAATTCGCTCCGCTCCGTACTCGTCCTTCCTAGGGCTGCAAAGGTTTTCTATCACGCTGAAAAGAAGACAAAGTGCTAAAATAAAGAACATTTTAGCACTTTGTCAACAATCTATAAGCTATTTCCTATAAGGGAAATAGCTTTTTTTATAAGGCAAACGACATGAGGATCGGCGCTGCGCATAATGTAATAATGGCTGAAATAATCATCGATACACTTGAGATCGTCCCTGAGACGGAGCTCATTTCAAAGGCTTTCGATGTTCCTGCACCGTGTGCACCTGTTCCAAGCAGGACGCCCATGGCAATGTCATTATCGATGCGGAAGTAACGGATCACCATTGGACCGATAATCGATCCAAACAGTGCGGTTAAAATGACAAAGACAGCCGTAACGGACGGCATGCCGCCGATCATTTCTGACACACTCATTGCTACAGGTGTTGTGACCGATCTTGGGACAAGGCTCTCAATAAGGCCTGTGTCCAGATGAAATAACTTGGCGATAAATGCCGTTGATAAAATCGCAATGATAGAGCCGCAAGCCACATTCAAAAGAATTTCCACTGCATGCTTCTTCAGGATATGAAAATACTTATATAAAGGAATGGCAAAAGCAACAGTCGCAGGCTGCAGCATATTCGTGAGCCATTTCCCGCCTTGATTGTAAGCATCGTAAGGAATGTTGACGATTAACAGCAAGACGACAAGAACAAGCGGAGTGACAAGTAATGGTGAGACATAAACCTTTGGATGCCGTTTGTACACCGCTTTTGATCCGAGATATAAAAGAACTGTTAAGATCAGAAATAGTCCGCCAACTAACATAGCTTTTTTCGCTCCTTTCGTTTCGCAATCATTTGCGTCATGATACCAGTTGAGAGCATGACCACAAACGTACTAATTAAGACGACAAGGACAATACTTGTGCCAGATTGAGAAAGCAGTTTTCCATAATCAATGACACCAACTGCTGATGGAATAAAGAAAAGCAGCAGTTCTCCGAGCAGCCATACGGCGCCAAGTTCTATCCATTTTAATTGAATGATCTTAAAATGAAGTAATAAGAAAATGACAAGAATGCCTAAGATCGTGCCCGGGATTCTTAAATGCAAAAAGGCCGCCAGCACATTCATGAATTTCGCAAAAATAAACAAGACCATAATCTGAAGGGCAGCAATCAGCGGCTTTTTGAGCAATTTCACTTTCTGTTCACTCCTTTTTCTATATAAATTGTTCACTATTTCACAAAAACATGACAACGTTCCAATTGATGAGCTTACTTTAAAGTGTACAGCACGTTTAGTTATAGGTAAAATACATATATCGAATAGTAATTATTCCTTTTGTCTATAGGAAGGATGAAGCATGTGGACATTAGACATTTAACATATTTCTTAGAAGTGGCAAGGTTAAAGAGCTTCACGAAAGCATCGCAGTCCCTTTACGTATCACAGCCGACCATTTCCAAGATGGTCAAAAACCTGGAGGATGAGCTGGGGGTGCAGTTGTTTTACCGAAATGGACGGCAGGTTGAAATGACAGATGCCGGCCAAACCATGTATACACAGGCGAGTGAAATCACGCAGTCATTTCAGAATTTAACGAGCGAATTAAATGATTTAATGAATGTGAAAAAAGGGCATATCCGAATCGGACTGCCCCCGATGATTGGGTCAAGTTTCTTCCCGAATGTCATGGGAGAATTCCGCCAGCAATATCCAGATGTCACATTTCAATTGGTCGAGCACGGCTCCATTAAAGTAGAGGAAGGGGTCGAGGATGGGTCATTAGATATTGGTGTCATTGTTCTGCCTGCAAATGATAAAATTTTTCATACGTACACCATTATTAAAGAGAACATGAAGCTCGTGACGCATCCATCCCATCCGATGGCCGGTCGTGAGGAGGTACATTTAGCTGATTTAAGGGAAGAGTCGTTTATTTTCTTTAGAGAAGATTTTGTTCTGCACAGCCGGATTTTAAATGAATGTATGAATGCGGGATTCCGGCCAAATGTCATTTATGAAACGTCTCAGTGGGATTTCATTAGTGAAATGGTAGCTGAAAACTTAGGGATTGGACTTCTGCCAGAACGAATCTGCCGTGATCTTGATCCTGAAAAGGTAAAGGTCATTTCCCTAAACCCATCGATCCCGTGGCATTTAGGTGTCATTTGGCGAAAAGACCGTTATTTGTCGTTTGCGGCAAGAGAATGGTTAAAGCATACGAAATCTTACGTGTGGGATGCAGAGTAAAAGGGAGGATGATACAGATGAAAACAAGCCGCGCGTCTCATTTATTGGAGAAGGTTCGAGAGGAAAATCCACTCGTTCATAATATCACGAATCAAGTCGTGACGAATTTCACAGCGAATGGACTGCTTGCTTTAGGTGCTTCGCCAGTCATGGCAAACGCCAAAGAAGAAGTGGCTGAAATGGCACAATTAGCGGATGCACTTGTGCTTAATATTGGCACACTGACCAAGGAGACGGTGGAAGCCATGATTCTCGCTGGACAAGCCGCCAATGAAAAAGGTGTACCTGTTTTGTTAGATCCTGTCGGCGTCGGTGCGACAACGTTTCGAGCGAATGCGGCTAAACAGCTGTTAGAGAAAGTAAAAATGACCGTTGTCCGGGGGAATGCTGCTGAGGTGGCTCATTTACTTGGAGTGGATGGCTGGGAGTCAAAAGGCGTTGATGCGAAAGCGGCGAATGGAGATGTATCGGCATTAGCCAAACAAGCGTCCATTGTACTTCAGACAATAGTGGTGATCACAGGAAAAGTCGATGTGGTGTCAGATGGAAATGAGGTGCTGTCCATTCATAATGGACATGAATGGCTCACCAAGGTGACAGGAACCGGCTGTTTGCTGACATCTATCATCGGAGCATTTTGTGCAGCAGGTGAAAGGCCGCTTCATGCGTCGGCCGCTGCATTGCTGTTTTATGGTGTGGCAGCTGAAAAGGCAGCTCTGCAAACAAAGGATAAAGGACCGGGGACCTTTCAAATGGAATTGTTAAACGCACTATCACACACAACCGGCGATGATGTGCTGACATTAGGGAAATTAGGGGGAGTTTCACATGACAAAGGCTGATCAAGAGCAAATCAAACAGCAATTATCGGTTTATTTTATTATGGGAACAGCAAATTCAACGAGACAGCCGCTTGATGTTGTGAACGAGGCCATTCAAGGCGGAATCACCATGTTTCAATTTCGTGAAAAGGGTGAAAACGCCTTGCAGGCTGAAGAGAAGAAACAATTGGCTCGTCAAATTCAAGCGCTTTGCCAAGAAGCAAATGTTCTTTTTATTGTGAATGATGATGTACAGCTAGCGATTGATCTTGATGCAGATGGCGTTCATGTTGGACAGGAAGACGCAAACGCACAAGACGTCAGACAAAGGATCGGGAATAAAATATTAGGCGTGTCGACGCATAACCTAGATGAAGTGAAACAAGCCATGAAAGACGGAGCAGATTATGTCGGGATGGGCCCAGTCTATCCAACGGAAACGAAAAAGGATACACGCAGTGTCCAGGGGGTGTCTTTGATTACTGAAGTCCGCCGTCATGGCCTTCAAATTCCGATTGTGGGTATCGGAGGGATCACATACGACAACGCTGCACCAGTCATACAAGCTGGAGCAGATGGTGTAAGCATCATTAGTGCTATTAGCCAGAGCGCCGATCCAAAAAAAGCAGCAGAAAAGCTGAAATCACTTGTTGAAGCAGAAAAAGCATCTCTTTGATCTGAGGGAGACATGGATTGAATCAATTCATGTCTTTTCTTATGTAGGGGAAAATAGACAGGCGAGAAACAATTGTGTACAATTATATAGTTCGATTGTTTTCGAAATGACAGGTAAATAAAGGAGAATGAACATGGAAGTGCTCGATACGTATTTTCGCCGATACGATGAAGCAGGAAAAGGGCAGGAGCAATTGGATGAATTGCTGGCATTGTTTTCTGACGATGTCATGATTGTCTTAAATGGCGCCCGGAGGCCTGGAATCCAAGCATTCACACAATTTTTGAACACATTTTTCCACGTACATGATGACATTAAGCATATGTGGGATGGATGGATTAAAAGAGAAGATGGAAAGTATGAAACAAACTGGGCCGTGTGCGGAAAGCTTTCAGATGGCCGTGTCTATACAGCAGAAGGAATTGATATCGCAGAGCTGGACGACCAAGGGAAGATCGTTTATTTAGAAAACGTTCCGAAAAACCCAGAGTTATTCCAGCGCTATTAAAAAGGCGGCTTAGCAGCCGGCTTTGTTATTTGTCTAAAGAATAGGCCTTGATGGCTTCTTGAACAGAAGTTTCTTCATCAAAAATAAGGTGGCGGCTGTACACTTCACTCAAGTGTAGTGACTTTTGCTCTAAGTGATCTACAAGCTCAAAAATATCTAGAATGGCTGCTAATTTTATGTTAGTTTGGCCACCTTCTGCATTATCATAGATTTCCTCTGGGAAGCCTTGTTTGACTATTTCCTTCACTTGACGTTGGTTCTTAGCTTTTACCAAGATGATTCGTTCTTCAAAGATTTTATCGGGAATATTGCTTGGTGATGAGATGGATTCGAATAATAATTTTGCAGAATAAATCCTTTGCATACGTCATCCCACTTCTTTCGTGTCGATTTAAATAATTTCCAGTATGTGTATAACATGATAACATAGGAATGACATCTTGCAGGGAATACATAACGATAAATAGATTCATTACGGGGAGGGATAGGAATGAAGAGTGTGGTTGATAACAGAGGGGAAGTTCATGAAATTCTGTTAATCATCATTACATGCTGCTCTCTCATCATGTTTAGAAGGGTTGCCAGATTAGAGAAGTATAAAAATAAGTTGAAAAGCCAATTTATACCTTACTGAGATTTGAACAGAAGAACACAAAAAAAGCCGGCTGAGCAGCCGGCTTTTCCTTATGAATCAGTATCCATATGCATGCCTGTATGTGCCTTTACTTGAATTTCCGTAAAGGTGTCTTCATCTGCTTTTTCAGACGAGAATATCGTGCCTAAGTATGCGGCAAGAAATCCGAGTGGAATCGAGATAATCCCAGGGTTCGACAGCGGGATGAGCGGCTCTCCTGTGAAGATGGCTGCTCCTGATGGGTCCCAGACGCTTGGGCTGAGCGAGACGATAATCAGTGCGCTCAGAAGGCCTGTTAAGCTTCCGGCGATGGCACCCGTAGAGTTAAATCGTTTCCAAAAAACAGTGAAGATAATCAAAGGTAAATTCGCACTCGCTGCGACTGCGAAGGCAAGAGACACAAGAAAAGCGACGTTTAAGGACTGGGCAAATAATGCAAGAATGATGGAGAGGATCGCCACGCCGATTGAAGCAAAGCGTGCTGCCTTCACCTGCTCCCGCTCACTCGCTTTTCCTTTGCGGATAATCTGACTATAAAAGTCATGGGCAAAAGCTGACGCGGCGGATAAAACAAGACCAGTCACCACTGCCAATATGGTCGCAAAGGCGATAGCGGAAACAAAGGCAAATAATAAATCTCCTCCAAGGGCTTGTGCCAGAAGAGGTGCGGCCATATTTCCGGCTGCATCTGCTGCTGTGATCGCTTCTGTTCCAACAAAGGCAGCAGCACCAAAGCCAAGGAAAACCGTCATTAAATAAAAAATCCCGATGATCCAAGTAGCAGAAAGAACTGATTTTCGCGCAGAAATCGCATCCTTTACTGTATAAAAACGAATCAAAATGTGCGGCAGACCTGCTGTCCCAAGCACTAAGGCGAGGTTAAGAGACAAGGTTTCTAAAGGCACATCATATTTATTTCCCGGGTGAAGAAACGATTCACCAAGCGGGGTTGCAGTTTTCATCTGTTCAAACATCTTCAGCAGACTAAAATCAAATTTTGCAAACACAAGCAGTGAAATAATGAGCGTCCCAAGCATGAGAAGCACAGCCTTTGTGATCTGTACCCAGCTGGTCGCAATCATGCCGCCAAACACGACATAAATGGTCATCAGGACACCCACGATCAGCACTGCGATCCAGTAATCAATGCCAAGAAGCAGCTTGATTAACGCACCTGCTCCAACAAGCTGTGCAATCATATAAAAAGTGGAGACTGTAATGGTATTAAAGGCGGCAACCCCTCGAATGGCAGGGCGCTTAAATCGTGCAGCGATCATATCGGCCATCGTATATTTCCCTAGATTTCGTAGCGGTTCAGCCACAACGTAAAGAACGACAAGATACGCTACTAGAAAACCAATGCTATAGAAAAAGCCGTCAAATCCGTTTAACGCGATCATTCCAGCAATCCCTAAAAAGGATGCAGCAGACATATAGTCGCCAGCAATGGCAAGGCCGTTTTGAAACCCAGTCAGGCCCCCTCCTGCAGTGTAAAAATCACTCGCATTGCTTGTTTTTTTCGCAGCAAAATATGTGATGACCAATGTGAGACCTACGATCGCTACGAACAAAATAAACGCGGTCATGCTCATTCGTCATCACCTCTTGATTCAGTTTTTAAAGCGCTTACATAATTGTCGAACTTAGCTGCTTTTTTTGCATAAAGTCCACATAAAACCCAGGTCATGACAAATTGTGTGAGGGCGAATAACCAAGCCCATGAGATCGCGCCAATTGCTGGCGTGTTCAAAAAGGTGAAGTAGGATGTAGCGACCGGAAGTGAAAAGTAAAAGAGAAAAAAGAAAATCGTCATCGGTACGATAAATCTGCGTTTTTCCTCAAGAAGTTTTCGAAAATCCTCTGAAGCGGCAACCTTCTTATAATGAACTTTTTTGTCTGCCATTGTTTCCTCCTTTGTACGAATTAGGGACAAGGTACTCCAATGCATATGAGACGATCTGGCTGTTTATGACAGTATATCATAAAAAAGGCACCCGAAAAGGGTGCTTTCTATCGATAATTTGCAAGAAATTGTTCTCTCGCTTTTTCATATGCTTCTGCGTCAAAATGATCTCCGCATTTATGAATACACCAAGGCTCTTCTTGTTTTGCAATTCCAACTTCATAGCCCTGCTGAGTGAATTCGAAGGACTGCGAGACATCATAAAAATGAAAGCCGTCAAAGAGGTCCTCACGCCATCTTACATCGTATTGTGTTGCCATGAATAGACCATCAATAGCCGAAGCTTTGATATAATCTTGCACTTCGGGCTGCTGACGGCCTTTTTCAAACGAAAGCAGCTGATAGGTGTCGTGGCGATATTCAATGACTTTTCCCCTGCAATCAGCACTCTCCCACCAAATTCCATTGTCAGGCACGCTTTCTGCTCCAATCACGCCAATCATGCCAAGTGATGGATTTTGTAAAAAAAGGGGGATGAGCTCAAGCAGCATATGCTGTTTGACAATCAAGGTATCCTGATGAAGGTAAATTTTAAACTGAGCTGGATGAGTGATGGCTTCATTGTAGGCAGAGGTCATACTTGATGCTTGTCTGATTGGTAAGACCTCCACATGGTATCCATGAGGAGCCGGAAGCGAAGCGAGCTGCCGGAAGCAAGCCTGAAACATCGATTCATCATTTACACATAAAACAAACAGGATGGTCGGATTACTCATGAAATGGAACCGCCTCGACCACATATTGATAGGCTGTAGCGGCCTCGTGAAAATCAGAACGAATGCCGTGTTTCATGAGTAATTCATGTAGGTCATTCAACACGCCTGCATAGGAAGGATGCTGTACGCGAATAGCCTCGAATTCGCGAATGCGAAAACCCGCTGAATGAAAGAGTGCATGTATTTCGTGAAGCGTGAAGAAGCGTAAATGGGTTTGATCCATTAACCCTGCATCTGTATAAGTAAATCTGCCTGCTAGTAATTCTAAAACCGTTGAAATGTGGCCGATATTTGGAATAGATGACAAGATGGCACCCTCTTTTTTAAGGAAGGGTTTCACCTTTTTTAAAACGGCCCAAGGGTCCAATAAGTGCTCGAGGACATCTCCGAAAATAATGCAGTCAAATTGTTCATGTTCATAAGGGAGAGCCATCTGTTCAATATTTCCGCAGAGAACATGATCCAGCTCTTGCTCAGCCTCTTTTGCTGCGTCCTCAAATGACTCAATGCCATAGATGGTTCGGCCCTTTTGTTTCAGGACTTTTCCAAGCTTGCCTGTGCCGCATCCGATATCCAATAAAGACGTCCATTCCGCGCGAATACGACTGACGATGACCGGGTTTACCCCATGATAATACTGATCCTTTTTTTGGTGATAATACGAAAGGGAATCTGAACTCATGCTCTACCCACCCTTCTGCTTTCTCGTTGTTTTCATGGTTAATATATGGGTGGGCAGCTTGGTTTTATAACGAGAGAAGGACAATTTTCATGAATGCAACTAAAAAGGGATCATATAAAGAACAGGAAGTGGACTGTCCTCCTAATATAGAAAGACAGAACCCCATTGAGTGAAGGGATTGGTATGGAGAGGTGTTCAATTATTGTAGCGTATCGTCATGAAAGGATTTTCAAAAGGTCAATTGACAGGTCAGAACTTTTAGCCAAAGCAGTCTGAAAGACAAAGGATAACGGCGTTGATTTACGGTTTGTTTATCATCTTCTGATCACCGTTGGATGTTAAAAAAGCTTGTATTTCTTCGATGCCTAGTCCAATTTTTTTCGCTTCCTGAATCAAATAAACCCACTCTTCGTCAACTCTTCTTTTCACTTGCGTATCCATAATATCCTCCAGTTCAATAAGACATATTCACTGCAACCAATGACTTGAACAAACCGTCTAGTAACTGTACGTGTGGTTGAAAACAGCACAAAATAAATTTTGTCGAAAAATGATGACATTTAACCTATTTTGTAAAACCTATCACCTACCACGTCCCTAAAAAAATGACTAAAAAACCCATAAATATTGAAATCTTACTTCTAATAATAAACAATTGTTATGTCAGTTGAAAGATTATAAATTAAAATAATGAAAAAGACCTAAAACATTTGACTCATATAAACCAATTGTATTGACATTTGCCATCGAGTAGAACAAATTTCATCTTTGCAGGACGTACATATTGTTCGTTTGGGAAGTTCTTCTTAAGATGGTATTCTAAAAGAAACAGAAACCACCAAGAAGGAATGAAGAAAGACATGTATAGCCTTTTTCAAAAGTATCGAGAAGTTGTCATGTATCTTGTGATGGGTGTGTGTACAACCATTGTCAATATCGTCAGCTTCTATTTATTCGTTGAGATGTTTTCCATGGATTACAAAACAGCTACGGTTGTTTCATGGGTATTTGCTGTTCTCTTTGCTTATATCACCAATAAGAAGTATGTCTTCAAGCAAAAGGCTCGTGACACAAAAAGCCTCATGCGTGAACTTTCTTCATTTTTTAGTGTTCGTCTCATGTCTCTAGGTGTAGATCTGGGGCTGATGATTTTATTTGTGAGCCAAATGGCGCTCAATGAAACCGTCGCAAAAATTCTCGTCAACTTTGTGATTGTGGTGGTCAATTATGTCGCCAGTAAATGGTTCGTCTTCAAGAAAACAAAAGAAGATGCGATTTAACACATAAAAAAAGATAGGTGATGTGAAATGAGCAGCAGGTCAGACGACTTATATGATGCCATATATCAACAAACAGAAAAGCAGCATGAACAAGTGCTGAGGCTAGTCAAAGAAATGACCGCACATCCAGAAGCGTTTTCGGAACAAGAAAAGGAAAAGATCAACCGAATGGACATTGCGCTTCAAACGGCAACGGACATTTTAGAAAACTTAATGACCCCTGATACGCAAATGACCATTGTTTTAAGACAAGGGAGAATTCATGTTGACCTGTCAAAAGCGTAAAAGAAGCAGCCAATGATAAAGCGGCTGCTTTTTATTATGCATCGCTTGTTTCCCGCAGTTGCTTTGGAGACATGCCGATTTTCTTTCGAAAGACTTTATTCAAGTAATTCGCATTTCGGTAGCCGCACTGTATGGCAATTTCTTCAATCGAGTATTTCGTTGTTTTTAGTAATGTTTCCGCCTTCTCTAACCGGATATTGGTTAAGTAGTGAATAGGTGTGAAGCCAGTGGCCTTTTTGAATTCCCTCGTAAAATGACTTTTGGATAAACGTGCCGCAGCTGCCATATCGTCTGGGCCAATTTCCTCGTGAAAATGATGGCTGGCAAACAAGGCCGCTTGAACGATGGGCTCAGGCCATTTCTCCATTTGTCCCTCAAGCTTTGGCAAATATGAATACAGTTCCATGACAAATTGATAAGCAAGGCTAGACCCCTCAAATGGATTGGTAATCCGTCTTTCACTGGCTTCATCATAAATTTTCTTCAGCAGGCGGATCGGTTTGGAATTAGGATGAAAACGCATGACCTGCTTTCCTTGATCTATAAATTGGTCAAAGCAAAGATCGCAGGCGTCCCCATAAAGCGTCAAATAGAGAAATTCCCAATGCTCACTGTCTTCTGGAAAATAATATTGATAGGCACTTGGGCTTTTCACAAGAAAGGCCTGCCCTGGCAAGACTTTGAACCGCTTCTGTCCGATTTCAATCATGCCGTGTCCAGACAGTGTGAGCTGAAAGATGCACTTGCCCTGATCCTTCCGCTCCACGCCATTCCAGCTGTATAACGAAGATGATTGAACCTCCCAGCCAACAGACCATATTTGTGCCGGCAATGTAACATCAGAATGGTGAAAACGAAATGCAAATGCTTCCTTCTTCAAATTGGAAAACCTCCTTCACAGCAAAAAACAACCTTTTTCTATTTTGAATCATGGTACACCTCATATCACATCGTACCATTCACAGCAAAAAAAGGGTATTTTTTAACGATTTTTTTACCATTGAACTTACGCAGTTCAGGCAACTAAAATAAGAGTATCAGAAGAGAAAAGGGGAATGGATATGATCGATATGTTACGCACGGCATTTCACCAGCAATTTGGGGATAGAGAAGAAGAACTTCGCTATTTTTTTGCCCCGGGAAGAGTGAACTTGATTGGTGAACATACAGATTACAATGGAGGTCATGTATTCCCTTGTGCGCTCACTCTCGGTACATATGCAGCATGTGCAAAGCGGTCAGATGGCCGCGTGAGAATGTATTCCTTGAACTTTGATGGCGATGGTGTGAAAGAATTCGACCTTTTTGAAATCGCTTACTTGGAGTCGGACGGCTGGGCAAATTATCCGAAGGGCGTGTTCCATCAGTTTATTGAAGCAGGAATGAAGATAGAAGAAGGCTTTGACATAGTATACGGCGGCAATATTCCCAATGGTGCAGGCTTGTCTTCCTCTGCTTCCATCGAGCTTGTCACCGCTGTCTTTATCAATGAATGGCATTCATTCGGCGTTTCAAATGCCCGTCTTGCCCTCCTTTCGCAGCGTGCAGAAAATGAATTTATTGGTGTCAATTGCGGTATTATGGATCAGTTTTCAATCGCTCTTGGAAAAGAAGATCACGCCATCTTGCTCAATTGCGATACCCTTGATTTTGAATACAGTCCGTTTCGGCAAGAGGGGCTGGCGCTTGTCATTGCCAATACAAACAAAAAGCGGACACTGGCAGACTCCAAATACAATGAACGCCGGTCAGAGTGTCAATCAGCCTTAAACGATTTGCGAAAAGAAATCGATCTTGTCCACTTATGTGAGCTCACGGCTGATGAATTTGCCGAGCATGCCCACTTGATTCAGGATGAAACATGCCGCAAACGTGCAAGGCACGTGGTGACAGAAAACGACCGAACCATAAAAGCAGTCAAATTTCTGAAAGATGATAAAATGGAAGAAATAGGTGCGCTTATGAAGGCATCTCATCTCTCTTTAAAGAATGATTATGAAGTGACTGGATTTGAACTGGATACTCTGGCAGAAGCCGCTTGGCTCCATCCTGGAACGATTGGCTCCCGTATGACGGGCGCGGGTTTTGGCGGCTGCACGATCAGTATTGTGAAAGAAAAGCAGCTGGCATCATTTATAGAAGAAACGGGTGCGATTTATCAAGAGAAGACAGGTATTGAAGCCTCTTTTTACACAGCTGGAATTGGAGGCGGCGCAAGAGAACTCACGAAGGAGGAAGTGTAATGACGATTTTAGTGTGCGGGGGAGCAGGGTACATTGGCAGTCATGCTGTAGCGGCTCTTTTAGCGAAAGGTGAACAAGTAGTAGTAGTAGATAATTTGCAGACAGGCCACAAAGAAGCTGTTTTGGAGGGAGCTGTTTTAGAAGAGGGAGATTTACGAGATCAAGATTTTTTAAGACAGGTTTTCAAAACGCATCAAATAGAAGCGGTTATGCACTTTGCCGCAGATTCACTTGTAGGTGAGAGTGTAACAAACCCGCTAAAGTACTATGACAACAACGTTGGGGGAGCAACAGCTTTACTTCAGGTGATGAATGAATTTGATGTGAAACACATCGTTTTCTCTTCAACCGCAGCTGCGTATGGTGAACCAAAGCGTGTGCCGATCGTTGAAACGGATGAGACGAACCCAACCAATCCTTATGGAGAAACAAAACTTGCGATTGAAAAAATGCTGAAGTGGTCTGAGCAGGCATATGGAATGAAATACGTCGTGCTTCGCTACTTTAATGTAGCTGGCGCTCATACAGATGGACTTGTCGGAGAGGATCATCAGCCTGAGACACACCTCATTCCGATCATTCTGCAAGTGGCTTTAGGAAAACGAGATCAGATCATGATTTACGGTGATGATTATGAGACAGAGGACGGCACGTGTATTAGAGATTACATTCATGTCATGGATTTAGTAGAGGCGCACATCTTAGCAGTTGATCGTCTGCGTGCTGGAAAAGGAAGTGCAACATATAACTTAGGGAATGGCACAGGTTTCTCCGTGAAGCAGGTAGTAGATGCTGTAAGAAACGTCACGGGGCATGCGATTCCAGCACAGGTGGCTAACAGACGCGCGGGAGATCCAGCAAAGCTGATTGCTTCTTCTGAAAAAGCGCTGCAGGAATTAGGATGGACACCTCAATATGCTGACCTTCACACCATTATTCAAAGTGCGTGGGATTGGTTTCAGAAGCATCCAGACGGTTACCAGAGTAAATAACGCGTAACAGGCAGGCAAGAGAGGGGACAGAGAGAATGGCGGTAGATATTTTTGAAAAACTGGAACAGCTGATTCAATACGGAGTTAATCAAGAGCTGATTACACCACTAGATATCAATTATACGAGAAATCGGCTGATTGAGGTGCTTGGGCTGGATGAAGCTGAGGCAAGAACAGTCTCAGGGGATGCGGAACTTGAAGACATCTTAATGCCAATGCTGGATTGGGCAGTAGAGACTGGCCTTATCCCTGAGGGGACGGATACGTATCGCGATTTACTAGATGCGAAAATCATGGGATGCTTGGTGGCGCCTCCAAGTGTCATCTACGCGAAGTTTGAAGAGAAACGCCAGCATGAAGGACCAGAGGCGGCTACAAGCTGGTTCTATGAAATGCAGCAGCACGCACACTATATTCATACTGGCAGAATCGCCAAAAATGTGCAGTGGTTTACACCAACAGATGATGGCGAGCTGGAGATCACAATTAATCTATCGAAGCCGGAAAAGGACCCAAAAGCAATCGCTGAAGCCAAAAAACTTAGTCAAAAGCAATATCCTCTTTGTCTGCTTTGTAAAGAAAACGTTGGGTTTGGGGGACGGATCAACCATCCAGCGAGACAGAATCACCGGATTATTCCTGTGACACTCACAGATGAATCTTGGTTTCTACAATTTTCACCTTATGTGTACTACAACGAGCACTGCATTGTGTTCAAAGGCGAACATGAGCCGATGAGTATCACCAAAAAGACCTTTGAACGATTGCTTTCTTTCATATATATATACCCGCATTATTTCATCGGATCGAACGCTGACCTTCCGATTGTCGGGGGCAGTATATTAAGTCATGACCATTTTCAGGGCGGTGCGCATGAATTTCCGATGGCGAAAGCGAAGCTTGAAGATGTTTTTACTCTGAGTGCCTTTCCGAATGTGAGGGCCGGGATTGTGAAATGGCCGATGTCTGTGATCCGCCTTCGAAGCAGCGATAGGCAGACGCTTGCAGACGCCGCTGACTTTATCTTAAACGAGTGGAAAATGTATTCAGATGAAGAAGTGGAGCTGCTAGCTCATACAGGAGAGACGCCGCATAATACCATTACACCAATTGCACGCCGACATGGAGATGACTATGAATTAGATCTAGTGCTGCGTAATAATCGTACAAACAAGCAGCACCCGGACGGAATTTTCCATCCGCACGAAGAAGTCCATCATATTAAAAAAGAGAATATCGGATTAATTGAAGTGATGGGTCTTGCAGTTCTTCCTGGTAGATTAGCAGAGGAATTAAGCCAATTAAAAGAAGCGCTGTTATCCCCAAACCCCCTTGAAGAAATCAAAGCCCGTCCTACTATCACGAAACACGAAGCATGGGCAAAGCGTCTGCTTGAAGAGAACACCTTTACAGAGGAGAATACAGAAGCCATTTTACAAAAAGAAGTCGGCATCATTTTTTCTCGAATTCTCTCACAGGCGGGTGTGTTTAAAAGAACCGAGCAAGGGAAAACAGCTTTTAAACGTTTCATTCATACACTCATATAGGCAGGTGATTAGATGATTGAACAAGTAAGAACAATAATGGAAGAAAAACAGCTCGACGGTGTCTTGATTCACAAGCGAAATAACTTCTCCTGGCTGACAGGAGGAAGAAGAAATCATATCGTGTTAAATACACCAGAGGGCGTGTGCAAGCTGCTTGTGTTAAAAGACGACATCGTCCTCATTGTGAATCAAATGGAAGAAAAGCGGATCATTGAAGAAGAGATGGCGTATATCGATCACCCATTTCAAGTGGTGACGATGGATTGGTTTGAGGATGATACGGCACACATTCAAACACTCACAAAAGACAAACGAATCGGGTCAGACATTCAAATGGACGGATTCGAATGGGTTGAGCCGGATTTGTCGCAAGTTCGATCCATTCTTTCTGCATCACAGCTCCGCCAATATGAAACGCTTTGTCATGAAACAGCGGTCATTGTAGAGAGCGTCTGTAAAGAAATCGTTCCAGGACAGACGGAGCACGAAATCGCTTCGCTTGCGGCTCAAAAAGCGATCGCGCAGGGAATGACGATTGAAGTGCTGCTTGTAGCAACAGATGACCGGATTCATCAATACCGTCATCCAATTCCAACAGACAAAAAACTTCAAAAGCATGCGCTTGTTGTCCTTTGCGCTGAACGGCATGGACTCGTGGCGAATGTCACAAGGTCTGTTTACTTCGGTCAGCTTCCACAGGAGCTTGAAGTGAACAAAGAGCGGCTGGCACGAATTGACACGGTCATGAATGCCGCTACGCGCCCCGGTAAGACTTTGGGAGATGTGTTGAAAGCAGGTATTGCTCAGTATGAAAAAGAGGGCTTCCCTGAAAGCTGGAAAAAGCTTCATCAAGGAGGGAAAACGGGCTTTGTATCTAGAGAAATAATTGCAGTGCCTTCATCGAAGGAAGAAATTCAGCTGCAGCAAGTGTTTACATGGAACCCTTCATTGCCTGGATTGAAATCAGAGGATACGATGGTCGTAGAGAAAGAGGGGAACCGCTTTTTAACCTATACAGGCAAGTGGACATACATTGACGTTGAACATGAAGGGGACATCTATAGGCGCCCTGATATTTTAGTAAGAGATGAATAATTGCAGAATGCCGGCGCTAAGCCGGTTTTTTGCTGGAAGTCATTAAGTGGGATTCCACATATTCAACATGATTACCAATTCTTACAGCGTATAGTCAGAGGATCGATACTTTCTTTTCTTATCAACTTGCGTTAAAATAAGTAAGGTTTTTGTTAAATGTGGGGATACCTATTTTGAAATTGTTTACCTAGATAAAATTTCATTAAGTTAAATTGAAATTTGACCAAACTTTTTTATTGTGGTAAACCTAAATTTGACAAAGTTCTTGATTGTTTGTCCTTTGCCTTCAACTCTCAACTTTTCAAAATCCTAGAAATTTATTGTGTGTGCAATAATATAAATTTATGTCGAATTTATGACATTTTAAAAGAAATCTGTTGAAAAATAAATGAACTTTTGAAAAAAGGGAAGCTAACTCTAACAGATTTTGATAGCATTACAAAGGGAAGAAAAGTTTTCGAAGGCAGATGGCTTTTCACAATTATTCAGCAATTTATACATTATCTAAGGAAGGATGGTGATCTTCTTGTTCAGAGCCATTAAACCTATGCTTTTATTAGCGATGCTCGTGAGTGTTTTTGTATTAGGAGGTTGCAGCAATATCGCTGTTTTAGATCCTAAAGGACCAGTCGCAGCACAACAAAAAGACTTAATCCTTTTATCGATCGGATTTATGCTCTTTATCGTTGGTGCGGTATTTGTAATGTTTACCATCATTTTGGTTAAATACCGTGAGCGTAAGGACGTTGGAAACGCCTCTTATAACCCAGAACTACACGGGAACACGCTTCTAGAAGTTGTCTGGACAGTGATCCCAATATTAATCGTTGCTGCCCTTTCAGTTCCAACTGTAAAAACAATTTACTCTTTGGAAGAGGCACCTCAAGCAACAAGCCATAAAGATCCTCTTGTCGTTTATGCGACAGCTGTTGATTGGAAATGGATCTTTAGCTATCCAGAGGAAAATATTGAGACAGTGAACTACTTAAACATTCCAAAAGATCAGCCGGTTTTATTCAAAATCACTTCCGCTGATACAATGGCATCACTATGGATTCCTCAGCTAGGCGGGGAGAAGTATGCGATGGCTGGAATGGAGATGGAACAATACCTTCAAGCTGATCAAGTTGGCACATATCAAGGAAGAAACGCCAATTTCACAGGCGAGGGCTTTGCTCAGCAAAAATTCAAAGTCAATGCGATGACGCAGTCTGACTATGATAAATGGGTAAATAAAACAAAGAAAGAAGCACCGAAGTTAACGAAGAAAACGTATGACTACTTGATGCTTCCTGATGCTGCAGATGTGCAGACATTCTCATCAACACATTTATCCTTTGCGAAGCACGGAGAGGATTCTGAATATGCACTCCAAGCACGCAAACGTTTAGGTTACCAAGCAGTTTCTCCGCATTCCAAGACAGATCCTTTCGAGAATGTGAAGAACTATAAAAGAAAATTAGAAACAGAATAAACTGACTAAGGAAAGGAGGAGGCCGTTATGCATTTAAAATGGGATGAGTTTTTTGTAACTGGAGACCCATTAATTCTTGGTGCGCAAATTTCTATCGCTCTTACCTCCATTGCCATCGTGTTTGTTTTAACCTACTTTAAAAAGTGGAAATGGCTCTGGAAAGAATGGCTGACATCAGTTGATCATAAAAAGCTTGGTATCATGTATATCCTTGCTGCTGTGATTATGTTCTTCCGCGGTGGGGTAGACGGACTGATGATGCGCGCGCAGCTGGCGCTTCCTAATAATACGTTTTTAGATTCAAACCACTATAATGAAATCTTTACAACGCATGGTACGATCATGATTCTATTCATGGCGATGCCATTTTTAATTGGTTTAATCAACGTCGTTGTTCCTCTTCAAATTGGTGCACGTGACGTTGCATTCCCTTATTTGAACAACCTTAGCTTCTGGACATTCATGGTCGGAGCAATGCTGTTCAACATTTCCTTCGTTATTGGAGGATCACCAAGTGCAGGCTGGACGAGTTACATGCCGCTCGCCGGAAATGATTTCTCACCAGGACCTGGACAGAACTACTACTTGCTCGGGCTCCAAATTGCAGGTATTGGTACACTTATGACAGGTATTAACTTCATGGTGACCATCTTAAAAATGCGTACAAAAGGTATGACACTTATGCGTATGCCAATGTTTACATGGACAACATTGATTACGTCTGTCATCATCGTTTTTGCATTCCCTGTACTAACAGTTGCTTTAGCACTTATGACATTTGATCGTTTATTCGGTTCTGCATTCTTTACACTCGAAGCAGGCGGTATGCCGATGCTTTGGGCGAACCTATTCTGGATTTGGGGACATCCTGAGGTATATATTGTTATCCTGCCGGCTTTCGGTATTTTCTCAGAAATTTTTGCGACGTTCTCAAGAAAGCAGTTGTTTGGTTACAAAGCGATGGTTGTCTCGATTGTGGCAATCTCTGTTCTTAGTTTCCTTGTGTGGGTTCACCACTTCTTTACAATGGGGAACAGTGCAGCGGTTAACTCATTCTTCTCGATTACAACAATGGCGATTTCTGTACCAACAGGTGTGAAAATCTTTAACTGGCTCTTTACGATGTATCGAGGCCGTATCAGCTTTACATCACCAATGCTTTGGGCACTTGGTTTCATCCCGAACTTCGTAATCGGTGGTGTAACTGGGGTTATGCTTGCGATGGCAGCTGCGGATTACCAGTACCATAACACGTACTTCCTTGTATCCCACTTCCACTATGTATTAATCGCAGGTACTGTATTTGCTTGTTTTGCTGGTCTTGTTTTCTGGTATCCAAAAATGTTTGGTTACAAGTTAAACGAAAGAATCGGCAAATGGTTCTTCTGGGTATTCATGATCGGATTTAACATCTGTTTCTTCCCGCAGTACTTCTTAGGACTGCAAGGAATGCCAAGACGTATTTATACGTATGGACCAGAAGATGGCTGGACTGCACTAAACTTTATTTCAACAATTGGTGCATTTATGATGGGTATCGGATTCATCATCCTTTGCTACAACATTTACTACAGCTGGAGACACGCAAAACGCGAAGTGTCTGGAGACAGCTGGGGAGAAGGACGTACACTTGACTGGGCGACATCTTCTGCAATTCCGCCGCATTATAACTTTGCAGCACTTCCAGAAGTGACAACACCAGATGCATTCCATCATTGGAAGCAAAACAATGTAGACGTTCATCCTGAAAAAGAATTCAAGAAAATTCACATGCCGCACAATTCAGGCAGACCGCTGATCATGTCTGCATTCTTTGGACTTGGTGCATTCGGTCTTGTATTTGAATGGTACTGGATTGGCGTTATTGGCTTAATCGGTGTATTCGCAACGATGATTTTACGTTCATTCGAATATGACGATGGCTACTATATTCCTGTTGAAGAGGTAATCGAAACAGAGAAAAAGAATAAGGAGGCGCAGAAGTAATGGGACATAATGATAGCAGCTATGCAAATGCACCGCTTGAATATCGCTCTGAAACCGGACGTTTAAACATTCTTGGTTTCTGGATATTCCTTGGCGCGGAAATCGTGTTATTCTCAACACTTTTTGCGACCTACTTTGTTCTACATGGCAGAACAGCTGGTGGCGTTTTACCAGCTGAGCTGTTTGATATGAAACTTGTATTGATCATGACATTCCTGCTATTGGTTAGTTCATTTACATGCGGGATTGCCGTTCATGAAATGCGCCGTGGAAGTACAAAAGGGGTTGTCATCTGGACGATTCTCACACTGCTTCTAGGTGCAGGCTTCGTTGGATTTGAGATTTTTGAGTTCTTCCATTATGTACATGAGGGTGCGAGCATCCATACAAGTGCGTACTGGTCTGCATTCTTTGTACTCTTAGGAACTCACGGACTACACGTATCGATCGGTATCTTCTGGATTACCGGAATCTTGTTCCAAATTAAAAAACGTGGATTAACTCCACAAACAGCAGCGAAGATTTTCATCTCAAGTCTATACTGGCATTTCCTTGATGTTGTATGGATTTTCATCTTCACAGCTGTTTACTTGATCGGATTAGGGGGGCTTTTGTGATATGGCTGGAAAAACACATTCCTCAGCAGAGCACGAACACTTCCCTTGGAAACACGTAGTTGGCTTCATCCTATCCATTGTGCTGACAATCTTAGCATTCTGGATTGCCATTGGAGCTGAAATTGGCAGTTCCGCAAAACTATGGATTATCTTTGGTTTTGCGTTCATTCAAGCATTCTTGCAGCTGTTCATGTTTATGCACATGACAGAGAGCGAGAACGGAACTGTTCAAGTCGGAAATACTTTGTTTGGTCTGTTCTGTGCGATTATCTTCGTTATCGGATCTGTTTGGATCTTTGCGGCTCACTACAGCCACGGAGAGAACAGTAAAGACGGTTATTCACCGTCTGCACCAAAGCAGTCTGAGCATTCAGAGAAATAATAAAA
The DNA here is from genome assembly GCF_056172715.1 of Bacillus sp. ABR. Classification (NCBI taxonomy): domain Bacteria; kingdom Bacillati; phylum Bacillota; class Bacilli; order Caryophanales; family Bacillaceae; genus Bacillus; species Bacillus sp. ABR. The sequence goes on from NZ_JAOYSL010000001.1 coordinate 294,175, forward strand.
AAACCACTCATCTCTTAAAGGTGAGTGGTTTTTATCATAATGGTGATAACGCTTCCAATAGTTGGGCGATATCTATCTGCTGCTGAATCTTTTGCGAATGAATGGAAGTCCGTAGATGAGGAACGCTGCAATGTGAGCCAAAATCACGTTAATGGCAAAGAATGCGATCATGAAGGTATGTCCTGCTGGAGATAAACTGCTTGTCATGTAAAGACCGAAGAAAATCCACATAATCATAATGGGTGGAATAGATGCTAATGCAATCTTTCTGTTTTCCAGCCATAAAAACAGGGGTGTAGCCGTTGCAATACATAGGTACGCAAAGAACATATCCATCGTATCCAACTCCTTTGTAAGTTGATGTTCAAATCAAATGAGAGGTCAGGATGCAATTGTGTCTGTTTTTAGGAGATATTGTGAACATTTTGTTACAGGTATTATACCACAATTGACTTTGAAGTAAACGTAATAATTGGAAAATGGGCCTTATTCCATACAAAATGGTTTTATTCCTCATTCCTCAGTGCAGCTATCTCATCTGATGTTTACTTGTCATATCGCCACATAGGTCATTGAATTTTCCCCTTAAAATCTGTAAAATAAACTTTTTAAAGGACTTGAGATCGGTTGAATGAAAAGTGTATAGAGGAATTTTTTCCTATTGTTAGGATGAAAAGTATTTCATTTTTTGAAAATTGAATGGAACCTTTCGGATGTATCTTCCGTCATATTTAAGGTGAGTTGATTTTGTGAAAATTTCAATCTAATATAAACAAGGGCTTTTATGTTTTGTAATAAGGGTGGTTAGTTCATGAACAAGCAGAATACATCTCCTTACTATCAAGGAGATTTGATTTTTATATTTTTAGCCTTCTTTGCCATCAGTGTCATTGCGATTTATGCTGCGGGTCAATTTGGGCAGTATGGATCTAATGCATGGACGAGGCAGATCATATACTATATGGTCGGAGTTATATGTATTGTTGCTATTAATTATTTTGACTTAGAGCAATTAGAGAAACTGAGCTTATATATATTTATAGGCGGCATTATGCTGTTAATTCTTCTTAAAGTCGCTCCTGCACAAATCGGGGGTCATGATTTTGCTCCAATCAAAAATGGTGCAAAAAGCTGGTTTGTGTTGCCAGGAATAGGGACATTTCAGCCTTCAGAGTTCATGAAAATTGGTTTGATTATGATGCTCGCATCTGTCATTGGAAAGTCTACACCTAGAGGAAAGCGGACATTAGAGGATGATATTTTCCTTCTATTAAAAATTGCCGGAGTGGCGGCTGTACCAGTTGGACTAATCTTCTTGCAGGATGCAGGGACTGCGGCTGTTTGTATGTTTATTGTTGTGGTGATGGTATTTTTATCAGGGGTCAATTGGAAACTGATCTCACTCATCGGCTCAGTGGTTGTGCTTTTAGTTGCCTCTATTTTAGCCGTAATCATCTTATTCCCTGATTTTGCGAAAACAATAGGCATTCAGCAGTACCAGATCAACCGTATTACCGCTTGGCTGCCTGATAGTTCTTCGGCAGCCAACCAAGCACAGACGCAGGATGCATCTGGATCTGATAAATATCAAGTAGAGCAGGCGATTATGGCCATTGGGGCAGGGCAGATTTTTGGGAATGGCATTAAAAACTTAAAGGTCTATGTTCCTGAAGCACAAACGGATATGATTTTCTCCATTATAGGTGAAGCCTTTGGCTTTATCGGCTGTGCGTTTGTTGTGATCATGTTCTTCTTCTTGATTTACCGGCTGGTCGTACTGATTGACCGAATACATCCTTATAGCCGATTTGCGTCATTCTTCTGCGTCGGATATACAGCCTTGATTGTGATCCATACGTTCCAGAACATTGGAATGAACATAGGCGTGATGCCTGTAACAGGGATTCCGCTCTTATTTATCAGCTTTGGAGGAAGCTCTGTCTTGTCCGTTCTGATTGGATTCGGGATCGCCTATAACGCAAGCGTTCAATTAACGAAATATCAAAGTTATTTATTTAAATAAAACGGGTAAGGGCAGTCTAAGTATAGGCTGTCTTTTTTTTATTGCGAGTTTTAATTTTTGAAAAGCCCTATGTCTTTGTTTTATGATAGAAGAAGTCAAGGAGGTCTTCGAGTTGAACAAAACGATAGAAACCATATTAAATCATCGATCCATTCGTTCGTTTACAGACGAGCGTTTGACAGAAGAAGAGGTGCTGACACTGATCAAAAGTGCACAGGCTGCTTCAACATCAAGCTACGTACAGGCGTATAGTATTATTGGTGTAACAGATCAGGAGAAGAAGGCCAAGCTTGCTGAACTGGCTGGGAATCAGCCTTACGTTGAGAAGAATGGGCATTTCTTTGTCTTCTGTGCAGACTTGAAACGCCATGATCATATTGCAAAAAAAGCAGGGAAGAATCATCAGGAGGCGCTTGAGAATACAGAAGCCTTTCTCATTAGCGTCATTGATGCGGCATTGGCTGCACAAAATGTCAGTGTTGCCGCAGAATCAATGGGATTTGGAATCTGCTATATTGGCGGACTGCGTAATCAGCTGAGAGAAGTCTCTGAAGTGCTTGAAACGCCATCTTATGTGCTGCCGTTATTCGGTCTAGCTGTTGGGCATCCAGCTAATCAGTCGTCTCAAAAGGAACGACTGCCAGTTGAACTCATATATCATGAAAATTCATATCAGCAAGATGAAGCGTATGTGGATCGTTATTTAAAAGAATATGACGATCGTATTTCCGCATATTATGAAGCACGAACAAACGGCGAGAGAAAAGATACTTGGTCTGAGCAGATGCTGCGAGGCTTTAGCCAGCCAAAGCGTGCCTTCCTTGGAGAATTTGTGAAAGAGAAGGGCTTTAATCGAAAATAAATAAGAATCCCCCTTTCGCTTGAGAGAGGGGGATTTCTGTAAGAGGTGCAGCATGATGAAATTAAGTATACTGGATCAATCTCCTTTGATAGGAGGTGCTACGCCTGCTGAGGCTTTGAAGCAGACGGTTGAACTAGCGAAGCAGGCGGAAAAGTGGGGTTATCACCGTTTTTGGGTATCAGAGCATCATTTTTCAAATCGGCTTGCAGGATCAAGTCCAGAGGTGCTTCTCGGCCATTTATCAGCCGTTACGTCGCATATACGCATTGGCTCGGGCGGCGTCATGCTTCCCCACTATAGCGCCTATAAAGTAGCAGAGAACTTCAGGGTTCTCGAAGCGCTGGCTCCTGGCAGAATTGATCTTGGGATTGGACGTGCCCCTGGTGGTATGCCCATTTCATCTATTGCCCTTCATCATGGGGAGCGAAAGCGTTTAGGTGATCAATATCCTGAGCAAGTAGAAGAATTGAAGGTGTATTTACACGATTTAGCGGATGAATTTTACCCGCTGCCTCATTTGACTGCTTCTCCGAAGGTAGAGACCGCGCCAGAAGTTTGGATGCTCGGTTCCTCTGGAGGGAGTGCAAGGCTTGCGGCGAAAGCAGGTGCAGGCTACACGTTTGCTCTTTTTATTAATGGTGAAGGCGGAGAAGATTCTGTAGAGCAATATATCAATCGGTTTGAACCTTCAGTATTCGGTGATAAGCCACGTGTCAGTCTGGCAGTCTTTGTTTTATGTGCTGAAACAGAGGAGCAGGCAGAAAAACTAGCTGTCAGCTTAGATTTATCTTTACTTGCCAATGAACAGGGGCTGAAGCTTGAAGGCTTTCCTTCATATGAAGAGGCACAGGCGTATTCTTACAGTCCATATGAACAAAAACGAGTGGCTGCCAATCGTCAAAGGATGGTCGTTGGAACACCAGCATCTGTGAAAAAGCAGCTGACCACACTCGCCAAGGCTTATCGGACAGATGAATTGATCGCTGTGACCATCACACATCACATGCAAGACCGGCTCACATCGTATCGTTTATTAAAAGAAGCCTTTGATGCATAACGTATGTATATTTATCGTCCACGCAGCCAGTAAAAGGGGAAAAGCAGCATCATAGTGAGGAAGAAGGCGGCTGACACCAGCAGGCTGAGCGGGTAGATACAGGAAGCATAAACAGTCAGCTCGCATGCTTGATGAAAAGGACGAGGCTGCTTCGTATGTAAAAAAGTTAGTAAATAAACCAAGGTGATCGTCAGAAAAAAAGCAGTAAAAAAAGAAACGATCCAGCCATATCAACATGAGTTTCTCTTTCCTCCATATATGATCGAAAAGCCTTGATGAGCTTATCCGCTCATACAAGGCTTTTCTTGTGATTCGCATTTATTCAGGGTAAATTTCGAAAGGTTCCTTCGTTTGTACGGTATCTGATTTTCCTTTCAAACTTGCATACGCAAGCATTGTATACTCACCAGCTTCAAGCTTCTGGCCTTGATTGATCGTGCCATTCCATTTTACGCGGTGCTCTCCTTTATCAACATGTTGATAAACACCAGCTTCACCTAAATACTCTCCATCTGTCGAGTAGACAAGGAATGCAAGGTTCTCAGCACCGCCAGGCAGGTAGCTGCTGATGACATAGCTTCCAGCACGGTTGTCAGGCTCTACGGAAACAGAAGTGACGCGCGGATAATCTGGCTCTTTCACAATCAATAAAGTGGGGATTTCCGTGACCTTTCTGCCATTTTCGCGAATGGTTATGCTACCTTGGTACGTCCCTTTCTTGGTTTTTCCGTAATTCACCTGTACTGCGGAAGTAAAGGATCCAGTGGAATTCCCTTTGACGGTGATTTTTTTCGTTCCGTTTGTACTAATGCCGCTGCCATTGAATTTGTAATCAATGGTATACGTTTTCGGTGCTTTTGAAAGGTTTTCTACCTTGAATTTCTTCGTTTTGATTTGAACGCCTTTTTCCTTTAAGAAAGTGCCGTAAGAATAGCTCGCATCAGAAACGATAGAAGACGCTTGAAGTGATTCCATGATTCGAACACTGCCTGTTCCTTGTGTGTTATGAGGGAATGGGCTGCCATTTGCGTCAAACAGTTTTTCTGCTGTATTCATCAGTAATGCTTTGATTTGTCCAGTTGAGTACGATGGTTTTGCTTGTTTGATGATCGCTGCTACTCCTGCCACATGCGGAGAAGCCATACTTGTTCCTTGCTTAGAACCATATCCGTAAGGCTGAGAAGGATCATGCGTTGGGATCGTACTCACAATGCTGACGCCGGGGGCTGATAGATCAGGCTTAATCATCCACGTATCCACAACAGGTCCGCGGGACGAGAAGTCAGCGACTTGCTCACTAAGTTCTTTGACAAATTGAATGGAGAAAGCCGTTGTATTGTTTCCAGCCTCAATGGCTTTGATAAGCGCTGTTCCTTCAGCTTTTGACAGCTTAATTGTAGGGAGTACGAGACCTGGTACATCGACTGGGATTTCTCCATCGGTATTGTTATACATCACAACGCCGATTGCACCAGCTGCTTTTGCATTGTCGACTTTATCCACAAAAGCAATGGCACCACGTTCAATCACGGCCACCTTTCCTTTAACATCGATGTCTTCAAATGCCTTTTCATCACCGATTCCAGCTTGGACGAGTGTGACTTGTTTTTGGTCAAGCGCTTTTAAATCACTTTCTTGGTAGTAGCCCATGACTTTTGCAGTTGAATAGTTCGGGAATTTCACATTGTAAAGGCTGTACGGAAGCTGAGTTGCTCCGACAGAAATAGCATCTCTTGATGTGCCAGGTGAACCGACTGTCCAGTTGTTCGGACCGCTGTTTCCATTGGATGTAACAGCGACAACGTCTTCAGACATGGCCCAATCGAGAGCGATGCTCGTTGCATAATCAGGGTTATTGACACTGTTTCCAAGAGAGAGGTTCATGACATCTGCTCCGTCAGTAACCGCCCGGTCGATGCCTGCAAGAACGTTCTCAGTTGTTCCAGATCCACCTGGTCCAAGTACACGGTATGCAAGAAGTGTGGCATCCTTTGCGACACCTTTAATTTGTCCATTTGCCGCGATCGTTCCTGCGACGTGTGTGCCGTGATCTGTGGATTCGCCTCTAGGATCTCCTTTAGGAGTCTCTTGCGGAGAATAATCATTATCAACAAAATCATAGCCTTTGTATAAACCGAAGTTTCCTTTTAAATCAGGGTGGGTATAGTCTACTCCAGTATCAATGACTGCGACTTTGACCCCTTTTCCAGAATAGCCGGCATCCCATGCTTTTGGTGCACCGATAAATGGAGCGCTCTTATCCATAAGCGGGGAGACATCTTCGTTTGGAAGCTGGATGCTTTCCTTTTTCACTTCATCGGTTTTATATGTAACATCCGGATAAACAGCTTTTACTCCATCAACTGCGAGCAGCTTCGGGATTTCGTTTGCAGGAAGTTTCATAGAGAAACCAGAGAAGACTTTTTCATATTCTTGACGAACACTCGCTTTATCTACCTCTTTGAGTGCTGCGTTCTTTACTTTTGTTCGAGATTTTTTGAGGGAGGCTTTTGTTTGTGCTTCGCCGTCTTGCTTGGCTTCAACTAAGGATTTTTCCTTTAATTCAACAATGACAGTGGTTTGTTTTCTCGAGTTGACATTGATTTCACCGAAGATTTCTGCTTTTTCTAGTTCCACCTTTTTGTTAGATGGAGCAGCAGCAGCCTGTTGACCGGTAAAGAATGTGGATAAAATAAAAATAGTGGAGAACAATAGAACAGAAGAACGAGATATGACCTTTTTCATTAATTTTCCCCTTTCTAGCTGTGTTTTTAGGGAGATAGCCTTTCTTTTTGTGGATAAATAGGAAAGATTCACTGCCCGTTATTAAGTATTCAATATGTTGAAAACAATTCCTTTACTAAAATGGTCTTATTTTACATAGTTACAAAGAACTATTTTGTTTATAAAGTCACACTTATTCACAAATATCTGTTGATAACTCGATTATTAAGATACATATATGGAAAATAAAAAATTTACATACACAAAATCTAGTGAGAGGGTGTTGATATGTGGATAAACCCTGTTGATAAGGTGTGCTTATCTTTGGGATAGCGTGTGCATAAAATTTTCAATGAAACATCTAGGCACATGATGATCTTCTGCACTTTTCAACAAAACTTCTGAAAACTAGTTTGTTTTTTCACCCAGATTGTGACAAACCTCTCTTTTTTCTCGGGATATGATAGGAGCAGTTGTTTTGATAGAGTTGCTAGATTCTAAGAAAAGCGGAGGGATGTTCAGTGAAGAAATTAAAAAGCTGGTTGAGCGTATGGTTTGGTTTCATGATGAATGTGCTTGTGAACCCTGGTGTGATGATGAAGCAGCAAGGGTTTCAGGCGGCCGCGGCGGATGCCGGATCTTTTCAAGTAGTGAAAGAGAGAGAGCTGGAAAAGCTGGCAGAAGAACATAAGAAGAAACGCAGGACAGAGAAGCGGATGACTCAAAGTCTGATGATGCTTGAAGAGAAGACGATGCGAGAGGCGCGTGCTGGTCCGCTCTTACCTTTACAGAAAAAGTGAAACAGGGTAAAATCCCACATAAGAAATGTTATCTGCTGGGAGAGGATACCCCTTGAAGATATATAAAATATTGAATAACAACGCAGTGGTTGTAAAGGAGGGCGATCAGGAGAAAATTGTGATGGGACCCGGAATTGCTTTTCAGAAGGGGAAAAATGACGTCGTTCCTCTTCAAAAAATAGAGAAAATCTTTGTTGTGCGTGAAGAAAATGAGAAATTCAAACAAATTCTTGCCACATTGCCAGAAGCGCATATTGAGGTGGCAGAGCATATCATCAGTTATGCAGAAGGTAAACTCATGATGCCGCTCAGTGATCACATCCACATATCACTGACTGATCATTTATCCTTCGCCATTGAACGTCTTCAAAAAGGCATTGTGTTATATAATAAATTGCTTGGTGAGATCAAAGTCTTATATAAGCAGGAATATGAGATTGGAAAGTATGCTATTCGTTATGTAAAGGAGCGGCTTGGGGTCGAACTGCCGGACGATGAGGCAGGATATGTGGCACTTCATATTCATACGGCCAAAATGAATACGGAGTCCATGAAAAAGACCGTAAAATATACAACGATGATCAAAGAAATGATCGAGCATATTGAAAGCTATTTTCAGCATTCAATTGATGAGGATAGTATTTCCTATCAGCGGCTTGTGACACATTTGAGGTATGCATTAGGCAGGTTGGAATCGAATGAGGCATTTCAAATCATGGACGATGACATGCTGATTTTTATCCAAACAAAGTATGATACGGCTTACCGGTGTGCACTTGGACTCGCTGATTTGTTAAAAGATGAATATGGACTTCATCTCCCTGAATCGGAGATCGGCTACATCACGCTGCATGTCCAGCGTCTGCAGGAAGCCGAATTGGTTTAAAATGATCGTGCCTGCATGCAGGCTTTTTTTTATGCACACTACTCTTATTAGTGTATATGGGTCATTGGATTTGAAAAAAGAGGTTGACGCATGTCACAGTCTTATACTATGATGAAAGCGTCATCAAAATTTGATATCGCGGGATTGTGACTGTCAGGCAGGCAAGACCTAAAATTTGCGTAACGAGGGGACGTGTATGTCCTTTGCTCGTTGGTGAATTTTAGGTCTTTTTTGCTTTAAAAAAGGAGGAGACATCATGGATTATCAAAAAACAGCCAAAGAATTAACAAGTCTGTTAGGCGGCAAGGAAAATGTCATCAGTGCCACACATTGTGCAACAAGACTCAGATTGGTGGTGAAAAATGAGGATTTGATTGACAAAGAGGCTATTGAAGAACTTGAAGGAGTGAAGGGGGCTTTCTCAAGTTCAGGGCAATTTCAGGTGATTTTTGGAACTGGATCTGTCAACAAAGTGTATGAACCATTTGCTCGTGAGACTGGTCTCGAGACAGGCGACGAGAAACAAAAGCCTGTCAGCCATGATGAAGCAGTGAAACAAAAAATGAATCCACTTGCGCGTTTTGCAAAGGCGTTATCGAATATTTTTGTACCGATCATTCCAGCAATTGTGGCAAGCGGTTTATTAATGGGTCTCTTAGGTATGATGAAAGCCTTCAAATGGGCTGACCCAAGCTCTGCGGTCTTCCAAATGCTTGATATGTTCTCAAGTGCAGCCTTTATCATTTTGCCGATTTTAATTGGGGTCAGTGCAGCGAAAGAGTTTGGCGGAAATCCATATTTAGGAGCCGTCATTGGGGGAATTATGATTCACCCGAATCTGCTTAATCCGTGGGGATTGACGGAAGCAAAACCAGAATATATGCATTTATTCAATGTTGATATTGCTCTTCTTGGTTACCAAGGGACGGTTATTCCAGTGTTATTGACCGTATATATCATGTGTCTTGTTGAGAAGAATTTAAGAAAAGTGGTTCCGAACAGTATTGATTTACTTGTGACCCCATTTGTGACGGTGATTGTAACTGGATTTGTGACGTTTATTGCAGTTGGACCGCTTGGAAGAATGCTTGGTACAGGAATTTCGAATGCGCTGACGCTTATTTATGACCATGCAGGGTTCTTAGCAGGACTCATTTTCGGCGGTGCTTACTCTTTAATTGTGCTCACAGGGGTTCACCATAGCTTCCATGCGATTGAGGCAGGATTGCTGAATGATATTGGACGTAACTATTTGCTGCCAATTTGGGCAATGTCCAATGTCGCGCAAGGCGGGGCAGGATTGGCTGTCTTTTTCTTAGCCAAGCGTGCAAAAACAAAAGAAATTGCCCTTCCTGCTGCCTTCTCTGCTTTTTTAGGAATTACCGAGCCTGTCATATTCGGTGTAAACCTTCGCTACCGTAAACCATTTATTGCGGCGATGATCGGAGGCGCATTGGGCGGGGCATTCGTCGTTTTCACGAAGGTAGCCGCCAATGCTTATGGTTTAACAGGCATTCCGATGATTGCGATTGCAGCACCATTCGGTGTTCAAAATGTGGTCAATTATGTAATTGGTATGTTAATCGCTGTTGCTGTTTCATTTATTCTCACCATCATTTTTAAAGTAAAAGAAGTCGAAAAATAATCAAGGGGTGGTCACAGTCATGACAACAACTGACGCAGCACTTCGTCAAAAGATAGCAGAACGTATTCGAAACTATGAGCATTTGGTTAAAAAGGATGTGTACCGGCAGCAATTTCATTTAATGCCGCCAGTCGGTCTTTTAAATGATCCGAATGGGCTGATTCAGTGGAAAGGAATTTATCATGTTTTTTATCAGTGGCAGCCATTCAAAACGGGACATGGTGCAAAATTCTGGGGTCATTACACATCGACAGATCTAGTGAATTGGCATCACGAAGAAGCCGCTCTTGCCCCAAGTGATTGGTTTGATCAAAACGGCTGTTATTCTGGAAGTGCATTTATAGACGATGGGCTGATGCATGTGATGTACACTGGAAACGTTCGGGATGAACAAGGGAACCGTGAGACGTATCAATGTTTAGCTGTTTCAGAGGATGGCATTCACTTTCAGAAAAAAGGTGTCGTGGCAACGCTGCCGGAAGGTTTCACTGCCCATTTTAGAGATCCAAAGGTATGGAAGAGGAATGGTCAGTGGTACATGGTTCTTGGTGCACAAAGCTTAGACCTGAAAGGACACCTTGTTTTGTTTACCTCTGATACATTAGAGAAGTGGACGTTTCAAGGCACGATTGCAGGCAGTGGAAAGAATGGTTTAGACAATTTCGGCTATATGTGGGAATGTCCAGACCTGTTTGAATTAGACGGCCGGGATGTATTGATTGTGTCACCGCAAGGGCTCAAGCCGGATGGTTTAAAATATCACAATACCCATCAATCAGGCTATTTTGTTGGGAGATTGGATGATCATACCTATCAATATACACATGGAGCGTTTGAGGAGCTGGATCGCGGCTTTGACTTCTACGCCCAGCAAACCTTTCTAGACGAATCAGGCAGACGTCTTTTAATCGGGTGGATGGGGGTGCCTGATCAAGGAGAAGAGCATCATCCGACGATTTCTTATCAATGGATACACTGCCTCACGATCCCGAGAGAGCTCCGTTTAGATGATGACGGACATCTCATTCAAAAACCAGTAAGTGAACTTCAATCCATGCGGACCAATGAACAAGAGCATGTTTTTCATATTAAACGTTCTGTTCATTCTATCCCTGTAGATGATATTACGAGCGCAGAGGTATTCATTGATCAAATTGACACACAGAAAGGGTTTGAATGCTGTATCCGTGCAGCTGCTCGGATCATCTATGATAAAGAGGAAGGGAAGCTGACATTAGAGCGGGATCGATTTGAAGATCGATCAAAGGAAGTTCGTGAAGCGGTCATAGAGGAATTACACGATCTGCATATCTTTATTGATGCATCGTCGATTGAGATTTTTGTAAATGGTGGCCGAGAAGTTTTTACTGCACGTTACTTTCCTTCCCCGGGAAATAAATCAATCTCCATCAGTGGAAGAAATGAAACAAAACTGACATTGAAGACATGGCATTTACAAAAAGAAGCAGGTCGTTGATCCGAACCCTACATGTGATGATTAATATGATGTGAAATTAAAAGTAACCAAAAACAGCACGTCATATAAAAAAAGGAGATTCAGAGCCGTCTGCACGATTGATAGGAAGGCTTGATGTAGAATACATTTCTCTATCAGATAAGCGAGGTGCGGGAAATTGGGTACCCCAATACCGCATCCTCATTTTATTCCACTGTCATAAGTGGAATTTTTATTTTCATTGTTTTTTTGCTTTTGGACCAATGGTAATCACAACGTCTACATATCCCTCGCCATCAATTCCATTATATTTTCCGGAAAACGATCGTTTCCCATTTGCTTCACTGTTCGTTTTACTTTATCTGCTGTTCTTTATAAAAAAGGTTTACTTTATTAAGTATGAGTGATAACATACATTTAAATTGTTGGTAATAAACATTACTTTTATATAAAAAATAGTAATTTTTATTACATGAGATAAATCATAAAATTTTTTTGAGGTGCGTGATAATCCTTTGGGGATAAGGATTGCGTCATTCATTTTATTTTTTGAAAGCGCTATCTTATTGGTTTGTGTATGGAAATGAATCTCTTAGTTGATTGTTTCTACTATCCAAAAAGAAGAGGAGTGTATGTTGGTCAGTGATTTAGCACAGTGGTTGGATGTTATCAAGGCATGTAAAGAGAATGCTATTGTTAACAATTAAATAAACGAATCTATTATATCAATATGAAGTTAAGGGGTGTATTTGCATGGGAGTATGGAATTTTAAAGGCGGTTCTATTTGGTCAGAAAAAGGATTCATTCCAAATAAGTCTACAAGAATAACAGTTACTCATGAGGATGATAGGGATATTCATTTATCTGAATCTAGCGTAATTGTACCAGGACTAGTCGATTTTCATTGTCATCTATGGGCACCTGGAGCGGAGATTGGTGTGAAAGATAAACAATATCTCTCCTCAGGAGTAACGACAGTTGGGGACGCAGGTACTTTTGGCTATGACGGATGGGAGGAAGCAAATCGTTATTGGGAAAAGAGCCCATTAACAGTTCGTTCTTGGTTATCAGCCTTACCAGAAGGGCTAACCAATCATCCCAACCCTAACCCAACCAAGCCAGAAAGCATTTCGTTGGATCGAATTGTTGAAGTTGCATCTTTAGCTGATGATCGTTTATTAGGAATTAAGATTCGCTTAGGTCAGGTGGATATAACGACTGACCGGTCTTTATTACGCTTAGCAAGAGAAGCAGCCGATCGAACTGATTTACGAATGATGGTTCATTTAACTGAAACTAAACTAGATATTGAAGAGGTAACACAATATTTTAATAAAGGGGACATTCTCACTCATCCATTTCAAGGAAGGGATGGAAACGTGTTAAATACTGCCGGGAAGGTAAAAAAAGAATTTCTAGATGCAGTAGAAAGAGGGATAGTATTAGATATCGGTCACGGTAGAAAACACTTTAATTGGAATGTTTTTTATAAATGCTTAGCTGAAGGAATTAAACCAGATACGATCAGTTCAGATTTAACAAGCGCGTCATGGAGAAAATACCCCGTTTATAACATGAGCTACATCATTTCTAAAATGATTGTAGGTGGACTGTCTCTAGATGAAGCTTTTAGAACCGTTCTGGTAACAGCTCCTAAATTGTTAGGAATTGACGATTTTACTTTTACTCCAAATAACCTTGTGGTGCTGGATTCTACTTCTACTGAGACTGCTTTTCCCGATGTAGATGGAGAAACTGTGTTAGGTAACATTAATTATCAACCGAAACACTTAATATTTAACGGTATACCAGATATTGAGAGCGTTTCTAGTTGGAAATAAACGTTTTGACACGATGAAAGAAGATATATTTCATTTTGTTCGCTGTCTTGAGGAAACAACAGAAGGGTAAATGGAGATACTCTTAGACATCTTACAGAAGCGTAAGAGTATCTCTTTATTTTTTAGATAAATGTAAGCGTTATCAAAATTTCTTTTTAAAAGGAGGAATTTGATTGGAAAATTCTCAATTGAATTTCGAAAAGAAGACGATTCGAAAGGTGACACGAAGAATTATCCCGTTACTATTTTTACTCTATATTATTTCTTATCTAGACAGGGCAAATGTGGGATATGCTGCATTGGAAATGAATGAAGCACTAGGACTAACAAGTAAAATGTTTGGTCTTGTGACAGGTATTTTTTTTATTGGTTATTTTCTCTTTGAAGTACCAAGTAATATTTTAATGCAAAAATTTGGGGCAAGAGTTTGGATTACTAGGATACTCTTTACTTGGGGAATTATTTCTATGGCAACTGGGTTTGCTCAGAATGCTACCCAGCTCTATATCATTAGATTCCTTCTTGGAATAGCAGAGGCAGGTCTATTTCCAGGTATTATTCTATACCTTACTTATTGGTTCCGAGCTAAAGAAAGAGCAAGTACAATTGCGATGTTTATGACAGCAATCGCCGTTTCTTATATTATAGGGGCTCCCGTTTCTACTTTAATTATTGATCATATTCATTGGATGAATGTGCCTGGATGGCGTTGGATGTTTATTATCGAAGGCGCCCCTGCTGTTATTTTAGGGTTTGTTACATATTTCTACTTAACAGACCGGCCAGAACAAGCAAAGTGGCTAACAGCCGAAGAAAAAAATTGGTTGATTTCAGAATTAAGAAAGGACGAGGAGCTACGAGAAAAGAAAGGCCAACAAACAACTAGTCATAAGACGGCCTTGACTGATCCTAAACTATGGTACCTCGCCTTAATTTACTTTGTATATACTGCAGGTACACTGGGCGTTGGATATTGGATGCCCCAAATTATTAAAGGATTATCTGGCTATTTATCAAACACCCAGATCGGCTTCATTGCTACAATCCCTTACATTATTGCTTCAATCGTCATGAATTACTGGTCAAGACGCTCAGATCGCACTGGTGAAAGACGTATGCACACAGCTTTACCGTTACTCGTAGCTGGTTTAACGTTACTCAGTGTAGGAATGGTATCCAATCCATTTATTGCAATGATTTTCATCACCATATCATTGGCAGCCATGTATTGTTTTAAAGGTCCTTTTTGGTCATTACCCACTATGATATTGAGTCCAGCCACAGTAGCTGTTGGAATTGCAGTCATTAATTCAATTGGAAGTCTAGGAGGTTTTGTTGGCCCTTATGCAGTTGGATGGCTAAAAGATGCTACAGGAAAAATGCAAGCCGGTTTGATTTTCTTAAGTATTATTTTAATAATAGCTTCCATATTAGTATTAGCGATGAAATTTGAGCAAAAAAGAACAGCCTTCAAGAGTCAGAAGGAAATAGGGGAAATCCGGCTTGAAAAATAATTTGTCTACAATCTGAGCAGATCAATGATCTGCTTTTTTCTAGTGAAATCAGCCTGTATCTTAAGGTCTATATCATGTATATACAAGGTTGGCCTAAACGGTTTGATGACGTTTTACATATATGATAACAGGTGGAATTATGGTATCATTTTAAAATATATACAGCTGAGGCTGACGTTTATCCAAATGCGGTAGGACAAAAAAGGGGTTGTTTACTTGAATTCAAAACAGCAGCCGACGACTAGAAAACGCTTGGAGACAATGGCAGATCATGTTGAAGATAAACGTGAAGAATATAAAGAATTGCTCATTCAAGTTCAATCTATTCTCGGTGAACCTTCTTTAGAGCAGGAAGAAGTGAAAGAGAAGCTGGCAGATACGTATAAACAAATGAAAGAATATGCTTTATTTGTTGAATCCATCGAAGCCTTTATTCGAAAAATGGCGAAAGAGTCCGATCAGCAAAAATAGGCATTCATGTATTGATAAAAGAGTGTACTCGGTTGCGGGTATGCTTTTTTGTTCCGGTCAGATTATTCAGAAATTTAAATGAAAGCGTTGACATTTTTATTGTCATGATAAATAATAAATAAAAATTCATCTGAGCATGTACAGGAGGAACGATATGAACCATACAACCAAGAAATGCCTGATCACCTTTATGATTATCCTATTTTCTATGAGTTTTCTTTTTCCTTCCATTTCTTCTGCCCGAAATCATACGTCGTATGCTGCATCAACTGCTTCAGTCCCGTCTGGTCAATATTATCGTTCACAAGAGGTAGCTCTGCATTCTCACGTTCAAAAAGCTTCTCTTTATTACACAACAGATGGCAGCCAGCCGACAACTCAAAGTCAGTTGTACAAAAAGCCCATACATATCGAAAAAGATACGACTTTAAAAGTAAGCGTTTACAAGAAAAACCACCGCCTTTCCACGTCTACATACAATTATCGGTTTGTCACACGAGAGGACATTGCATCATCTTTTTTATCTTTCGAATACAAAGGAATGCCTTATCGGCTGTATATTCCAAAAAATCGTAAGAGGGGTAAAGCCTATCCTCTCGTCCTGTTCTTACATGGAGGCGGTGAGAGGGGAACAGACAATCAAAAGCAGTTACTTGCGAATGATGGTGCAGTTTTATGGGCTTCCCCTGAAGTCCAAAAGAAACATCCTTCGTACGTATTAGCCCCTCAGGCGCGAAATGCTGTGGATGGAGGCTTTGCATTAACAAGAAATTTGCAAAATGAAATCGATCTGACAAACGTGTTTCAATTTTCACCGGATTTACACAAAGCTTATGATGTCCTTCAGCATGTGTTAACTTCTTATCAGATTGATCAGAAAAGGATTTATGCGACGGGTTTATCACAAGGTGGATTTGGCACGTACCAGTTGAACATCACATATCCTCGTTTGTTTGCAGCGATGATTCCTATTGCGGGGGGTGCAGATCCAAGCAAGGCAGGAATTTTAGCACACAAGCCGATATGGGCATTTCATGCAGAAGATGATTCCATTATCCCTATCAGCTATGCGAGAAATACAATTCAAGCTATTCAAAAAGCAGGCGGCCAGCCGCTTTATACGGAGTACGCAAGCAAGTATGAATATGACCATGCATCATGGACGCCTGCTTATGAGACGCCAGGCTTAACCGATTGGCTGTTTGCACAGAGACGCAGCTTTCGATAAACAAAAAACCGATTCACCTAAACGGCGAATCGGTTTTTTTCTGTTTTATTTATCAAAACGATGAGCAGAATGCTTTGTTGGTCCGATGTATTCGTTTAGCTGGAAAGAGCCTTTGATAGCAGCAGTGATGAATTCTTTTGCTGCATAAATGGCTTCTTTCACGTCTGATCCATTCGCTAGTTCAGCTGTGACTGCTGCTGAGAATGTGCAGCCTGCGCCGTGTGTGTATTCTGTGTCGATTTTATCTGTTTCAAGGCGTTCGAAGGTTTGTCCATCATAAAGCAAATCGATGGCTTTGTCTTCGCTTAGCTTACCGCCTCCAGTGATGACCACATATTTTGCACCAAGTTCGTGAATGCGTTTTGCTGCTTCTTCCATTTGTTCGATCGTTTTGATCTCGCCAATTCCGCTTAATTGACCTGCTTCGAAAAGGTTAGGTGTAATAACGGTTGCCAGTGGCGTGAGCTTCTCGCGCAATGCTTCCGCGTGCTCTGGGTAAAGGACTTCGTTCGCACCCTTACAAACCATAACAGGATCAATGACGACATTTTTTAGGTCGTATGTTTTGATGGTTTCAGCTGCAAGCTCGATCACGTCGACGGTTGGGAGCATACCCGTTTTCAGTGCATCTACACCAATGCCTTCAACAATGGTAGAGAGCTGCGCGCGAATCGTCGCCGTATCAATTGGAAACACCTGATGATCCCAATGATTATGAGGGTCCATTGCAACGACAACGGTTAAAGCTGTCATCCCGTAGACGTTTTTTTCTTGAAACGTTTTTAAATCTGCTTGGATACCTGCACCGCCGCTTGAATCCGAACCTGCGATGGTGAGTGCTTTATTCATAGACATAGTTGCTGAACCTCCAATGTGATGTGTAACAGTTATTGTTCTATCCCTTATTATAATCAGCTTTTCCATTTATCACAATGAAACGGCATAAAAAAGCGTTCCTCTCTTCGGAACGCCTTTCTTTCTTACCTTTTACAAATCACCAATTTCCCTTTTTTCAGTTCGTCTAAAAGGGTTAAAGCTAACTTTTGATCGGCGCCAACTGACATCATTTTGGCCATCAGTTCATCATCCCGGGTGCGAATGACATTGGCGACTTGATCCAAAATCCCTTGATCGACCGCAGTCATGCTTTTGGCGTCTGTATACTCCGTTACGGTATCAGAGCGTTCTGGGTCGTACGCAAAAACAAATACAGCGTCCTTTGTTGAACCCGATGAATGAAAGTGGTCGATGGCCTGTTTCGCTTCTTTACTATTCTCAGCCGTGATATATTCCATGATCATCACTCCTTTTCATCAAAAATTCCCATTTTCTCATCAAATCAAACCGCCTTTTATATCATGAGAAGAAAGTCAATTTATGTTTTAATGGAAAAAGACGAATCTATTAAAGGAGTAAGCTGCATATGAAGATTTCCTTATTAATTGTGACACATAACCGGCTCAGCGCACTGTGTGAGCTGCTTGAATCCATTTCAAGACAAACCGTACAGCCTTTTGAAATTGTCGTCGTCAATGATGCAGGAGAGCGAGTCGACATCATTCAGGAACTTTACCCTGAGCTTCCGATCCGCTTGATTCATTTAGATGAGAATGTCCAGCATGTGAATGCCAGAAATGTGGGGGTGCGGGAGCTGACAGGCGACATCATCATGCTGAGTGACGACGATGATTACTTCACACCTTGTCATATCGAACGCATGAGCAAGGCGTTGGAAGATGCCGATTTTGTCTTTTCTGATGCAGAAATTGTGTCGTTTGAAGAAAAAGGCGCGACCCGTTTCCCGTTGTCGAGACGTTTGTTTGCTTATACAGCGGACATTGAGGATATGCGTGTCTTTTCTACATATGTTCCTTCCGGCAGTATGTACAAACGCTCTATACACGATGAGATTGGCTATTTTGATCCAGCGATGCATCATTATTGGGACTGGGACTTCTTTTTGCGTGTATCACAGCATGCCCGAGTCAAACGAGTACCAGCTGCCAGCGTGATCTATGCGTTTTTTGACGGCGGTGGAAATCAGTCTAGTGATCTTGGTGAAACAAGGAAGAACTACCTAGATGATTTAAGTGACAAGCATGATTTAGGCGACCTGCCAACAGCGAACTTTGCTATATTATTAGAAGAACCAGCGATGAAAAAGCGAGAATCAGAGAGTGAGATTGTGTGGGATGGAAAACCGATGATCTCCAGACTAGCGCAGCAAGTAGAAGGAGGAAAACCACAATGAAGCCATTTTTAAATGATAGCTGGTGGGCTGTGATGAAAAGTGAATTTGAACAGCCGTATTATCAGGAATTACGTGAATGGATGAAGGAAGAATATCGCACGCAGACCGTTTTTCCAAAACCAGATGACGTGTATCGTGCCCTTCATTTGACGTCATATGAAAAGGTCAAGGTGGTGATTTTAGGACAAGACCCTTATCATGGCCCAGGGCAGGCACATGGATTAAGCTTTTCTGTTCAGCCAGGCGTCAAACACCCGCCATCTTTGAGAAATATTTTTCAAGAGCTAAAGGATGATCTTGGCTGCCCTGTTCCAAACCACGGCTCACTTGTTAGCTGGGCAGAGCAGGGTGTGCTGCTCTTAAACACTGTGCTGACTGTGAGAAAGGGAGAGGCGAATTCGCATAAAGGCAAGGGCTGGGAACGTGTGACAGACCGCGTGATTGATGTGCTGAATGAACGTGATCAGCCCGTCGTTTTTGTGTTATGGGGAAGACATGCTCAAAACAAGAAAGAACGCATTGATCAAAACAAGCATTACATCATTGAGTCACCTCATCCAAGTCCTTTTTCTGCAAGAAACGGCTTTTTTGGCAGCCGGCCGTTTTCAAAGGTAAACACGTATTTAAAGCAAATGGGATTCGAAGAAATCAATTGGTGTATCAAGGATATTGAATGAAAATAGGACGAGGGGAGAGCCCCTTCGTCCTGTTTATTTTAAAAATTTGCGGACCAAGTCGAGTCCGTTTTTCGCATTTGGGTAACGGAAGGAAAAATCGAAGCGGTTCGTTTGGCGCAGGACGCTTTTTTCATGCGTAAAAGTAAAGAAGCTTTCCTTCCCGTGATATCGTCCCATGCCGCTTTCGCCGACGCCTCCGAATGGCAGGTAAGGAGTAGCGACATGCATAAGCGTGTCATTGATACAACCTCCGCCAAATGAGAGGTTGTCTAGAATATACGATTCTGTGTCTTTATTTGTTGTAAATAAGTAAAGCGCCAGCGGCTTTGGCCTTGCTTTGATCATATGCGCTGCCTCATGCAGAGAATCAAAGGTCATGACAGGCAGGATCGGCCCGAAAATTTCCTCCTGCATGACGGGATCCTCCCAAGTGATGTCGTCTAAAATGGTCGGAGCGATTTTAAGCTCGTGTTCATTGCGCTGTCCACCTGTGACGATCGTTCCATTTGAGAGAAATTGTGAAAGCCTGTCAAAATGACGCTGACTGACATTTTTTCCGAAGTGCGGATGTGTTTCGGGATGTTCACCATAAAAGTCACGGATACAGGCCGTCATTTCTAGCAAAAGTTCCTCTTTGATGGATTCATGAACGAGCAAATAGTCTGGTGCAATGCAGGTTTGCCCTGCATTGGTGAATTTTCCAAAGGTGATCCGCTTCGCTGCTAGCTTGATGTCAGCATCAGGCATGACGATGCAGGGGCTTTTTCCGCCAAGCTCAAGTGTGACAGGGGTCAAATGCTTTGCGGCGGCTTCCATGACGACTTTGCCGACTGCCACACTTCCAGTAAAGAAGATATAATCAAAGGGCAGCTTCAGCAGCTCTGTACTGACATCGACACCGCCCTCTACGACAGCCGCATGGTCTTCTTGAAATACACGTTTCATGATAGTGCTGATCACTTGTGAGACTGCCGGCGTCAGCTCAGATGGTTTTAAAATCACGGCATTTCCCGCAGAAATCGCGCCGACTAATGGAGAAAGGGCCAATTGGAAAGGATAGTTCCAAGGAGCAATGATGAGCACACTTCCATAGGGCTCCTTGATGATCATACTTTTCGATCCGATATGAGTCAGCGGTGTTTTCGCGCGTGTTGGCTTCGCCCATTTGTGAAGGTGCTTGATGGTATGATTGATTTCTTCATACACCATCCCGATTTCTGTTGTATAGGCTTCCTGTTCGGATTTATGTAAATCATGGGCTAAGGCCTGTAAAATATCCTTCTCATGCTGTTTGATTGCTGCTTTTAAGTCTTGAAGAATGCGGATGCGTTCTTGAACCGCCGGCTTCTGAAAGACTTTTTGTTTCTGAATTAGAGCAGTGAGCTTGTCCATTATTCAATCCTTTCATAGACGATTTTGTTTCTTTTATTATGTGTGAATGATGGTGACGGGTCAAATAAGAGAGTCGTGAGCGCACTGCTTTGAAAAAATGAACCCATTTGGTTTGTTCATTTGGTAAAATAATGTTGAAAAGAGATTTTTTTAGATTGGAGGGTCTACCCTTGAATATTCATATATCAAGCCTGCTTCAAAAAATGGAGGAAGCGGTTCAAAAAGCAAAACAAAGTGGAAATGATGAAGAGGTGAAACGTCAAGTGGCGGCGATTTCTTCACTATGTGATGTCATTCTCGACGCACCATCACAGTCGCAAATGCCGCAGTCGCCGGTTATCTCACCACCCCCATCGATACATACACCATCAGCGCCATCTGTGTCTACAGATCAAGCCATGCTGGAGAAACTCATGGGCACAAGTGGCGCGAAGAAATTTCAGCAAAATGATGAGGGTCAAAAAGAGAAGGACGGGAACGGCGACTCTATTTTTGATTTTTAATGGTCTTGTCACGACAAAGGGAAGGTGATTGGTTTGAAACTATTTTTGGGCGCCATTCAGTGGATGGCATTTTTTATCGCAGCTTCTATTGCCGTACCAATTGCGATTGCACAAGCATTTGAATTGAACCAAGTACAAGCGGCAGAGCTGATTCAAAGTACTTTCTTTTCACTTGGTCTTGTGGCGATGGTGCAGTGTTTATGCGGCCATATGCTGCCGATCAATGAAAGTCCAGCAGGGCTTTGGTGGGGTGTGTATACCCTTTATGCCGGCATGACAGGAACAATCTTTGCGACGTATCCTGAAACCTTGCAAGCATTACAAGGGGCTTTAATTTTTAGTGCTATTTTCTTTTTTATTTTTAGTCTATTTAAAATCATCAATTGGCTCGCGTCTTTATTTACGCCAGTCGTCACAGGCATTTACCTGCTGCTGCTTGTTGTGCAGCTAAGTCAGCCAATCATGAAAGGGCTGATGGGGATCGGGTATCGAGGAAATCAAGTAGACGGGCTTGTCTTTTGCTTATCGATCTTGATTATTATCCTCACCTTCATGATCAGCCGCTCAAAATGGCATTACTTGAGGCAGTTTTCTGTGTTATTCGCACTTGCAGGCGGATGGCTGTTATTCGCTCTACTCGGATTGGCGAAGCCAGTTCGAATTCCAGAGCAAATCATCGAGTTTCCGAAGCTGTTTCCATTCGGTATGCCGGTCTTTGACAGTGGATTGCTTGTCACGTCCTTTTTTATAACGATTTTACTCATTGTGAACATGCTGGCAAGTATCCGAATTGTGGAAAGCTCAGTGAAGGCATTTGGTGAACTGCGTGAGCGGAAGAGAGCACGTCCTGCCGGTTTTGTCGCAGCATTTGGTCATTTACTAAGCGGGCTGATCGGTGCGATTGCGCCTGTACCTATTTCGGGGGCAGCAGGATTTATCCAGACAACCAAAATTCCTTCGAGAAAGCCTTTTTTCATAGGAAGTCTACTTGTTGTTCTCATTAGTTTGTTTCCACTGCTCATGAGCTTTTTCTCTGCATTGCCATCACCTGTGGGGCTTGCTGTAAACTTTGTGGTCTTCTCTTCTATGATTGGGCTTGCGATGTCAGAGTTTGATCAATATGAGAAAGAAGAAATTCCGCGGATTCGCTTTGTCCTTGGGATTGCCGTTTTAGCAGGCGTAGGGGCGATGTTTGTGCCTCAGGGGGCCTTGAAAGGAATGCATCCTGTGCTCATTTCATTATTAAGCAACGGTCTTGTTCTAGGCACGCTCATTGCGATTGTTGTCGATCAGGTCTTGTTACGAAAGAAAAAGAAATCCGACAATCTCGTGTCAACGTAAAGGGAAAGTTGAATGTCGCCCTTCACCCGCGCTATGATAAACATAATTGACGAGATAAGGAGAATGACGAATGAAACTATTTTTCATTTTAGGTGCCATTAACGCCATGCTTGCTGTAGGCCTTGGAGCCTTCGGTGCGCACGGTCTAGAAGGGAAAATCCCTGAAAAATATATCGAAATATGGAATAAAGGTGTTCAATATCAGATGTTCCATGCCATTGGCTTATTTGTTGTCGCTTTTCTTGCAGATAAGCTGTCAGGTGTCTCCTTGGTTCCTGCCGCTGGCTGGGTGATGCTTGCAGGCATCCTTTTCTTCTCAGGAAGCCTTTATGTGCTGGCATTGACTCAGGTGAAGATTCTAGGTGCCATTACTCCCATTGGCGGAGTAGCATTTATCGCCTCTTGGATCATGCTTGTCATTGCAGCAGCAAAAAATTTATAAGGTAAAAAACCGATGCTCTCATAGGGGCATCGGTTTTTTTCTTAACTCCAGTAAGGAGTATAATTGGGCGGTGCTTGATAATAAGGGACGTAGTGAGAAGGCGGGACAGGGTGCGTTTGAGACTCCTCCTCCCGGTGGCAAAATGGTCCGATAAACACGCTTGGTTTCACAGGCTTAGTCGCCTGCTTCCATTGTGTTTCGTTCATGCAATAAGTATGGGCCATGATGTGAGAAGGGGTGAGGGTAAGAAGGTCTGAGCCTAGGATCACTTCAGGTGTAGATGCGTTAAAAATAGCTAACAAATGAGTTCTGTCTTGGAGAGCGACTTCATAGTGCCACCAGCCTTGAGGCACGTTTGCCACCTGTCCAGGTGTAATGGTATAGGTGTGCAGTTTTTTTGTAAATGGATTCAGCATCGATACGGCAGCAGAACCGGCTATACAATAAACAAGCTCTGCGGCATTTTGATGATAATGAGGCTCTACGACTTTGCTTTTACTCAAATATATATCCAGCAGGGACACTTGATCCAACGAGTTTAATTGTTTTTTTCCTAACACATTAATCAGGTTATGCTGATCGTATTTCACAAGGGGGCTTTGATTCAGATCGTATGAAAATTTCACATTTGGTGATGTATAATCCAGTTCAACAGTCATTGATGTCACCTCTAGGCTTTTGATAAAAACTACTAGGCATCTTATGAGCCGCGCCCCAGAGGTGTGACAAAAACCTAGACAAAAGAAAAAAGCAAGGGCACCTGAGCCTTGCTTTTGCCATGTATGTCGTTATCTCGGAGAATATGTTGACATTGAATATGGATAGTCGTACTGAATTTCTCCATCAAACGTAATGTAATCAAGATAGATTGTTAATAGTAAGTATCGTGTTCCTGTCTTGTTATCACTAATGATAATGTGGTCACGTCCTGCAGCTTCAATGACGCCTCTAAAAATCTTCGAATTCCATTCTTTACTCGCCTCAAACGTCATATAAATCGTGGCTACCTTGCCGCGGTTCAATCGTAAAATATTTTCAATATAGGACTGCTCAATAGGCAGCTGTCCGGTGACATTTTGCTGATAAATCGGTCCAGAAGGAATTTGATATGGCTGACCGCCGCCTTGCGTTCCTTGGCCTCCTTGTGAAGTGCCGGTAGACGTCATTGGTGAAAACCCCTGCTGCATTTGTCCTTGCATTTGACCCTGCGTTTGGGGAGGGACTGAATAACCCATCTGCTGCGCAGGGTACGGATTTGCTCCATATTGTTGCTGGCGGAAATCTTGACCTTCGAAACCCGAACCTTGCCCAAATTGATTTTTCAATTTCATAACGTTCCTCCTCTTTCCTCATGGTGTTCTAAACAGAAGGCGTTTAGGCGCCTGTTGTTTCCATAGCATTCTTTCTCTCTTTCACACTATGAGACAGGAGGGGAGAATATGTACATTGAACGAAAAAAAGGAACTGCTGCGCAATTCCTCAGTGTTTAGACAAACCTTCGCCTTCTATCGGTACTCGTCCTTTTTACATGATCCAGTTTACAGCGTGCTGAACATCAAATAAAAGTGTCACGATGAGAAAAAACGCGGCGGGCGGTGTGATCACAATGATGAAGGCTTGCCATAATCTGAGCTTCATCACAGCGACAATGCCTAAAACAGCCATTCCAAATATCCACGTCTTTGCATATACATCCGTAAGAGTCAAAAGATCGATATAATACCATACTTCATAATGCTGATCTAAATATGGTGTGATTTTAACAAACGTATACGGACCGAGCATCCCAACAGTGGAAATCCAAGTAAGTGCAAATAAAGCAGAAGGGAAAAAAACCGTCAGTGTGCAGGCCTTGAGTATATCTCGATACGCCGTTTGACAGCCGAAAAAGAGACGCCCTAACCACTTGATGATGAGGGCACCGAAAAATAGAATCATATTGCCTGCCAAAATACCATAACCCGCTCCTTGTAACAGAATAAAAGGGAATGGAATATGATTGCCCATATACTCGCTAAAATACCCTTCGTAGATCCAGCCCGTACCGGCGATACTTGCAAGGAGCATCATCAGCCAAATTGGTATATTTGAATGTCGATATGAGCGAATAATCGTTTTTGTCGCGACGAAAATTTTAAAAAATCGAAAAAATCCTTTTACTTCCTCTTCTTGGGAGTGATCATTCTTCATAGCTTCCAATGTTCTTTACTCCTTTAATACACATAAATGATTACTTATATTACCAAAAAGTTCACGTTTTTCAAAGAAAGATCAATAAAAAAATACAATTTTATAAAAAATAGGTCACTCTACAGTCTCTTTAAGAGGAGACACATATGATAAACATAGTTTGAAAGAGACCGAGGTGATAATTTTGACAAAAGTAACTGTCATTATGACGAGCTACAACAAGGCGGCTTACGTCGGCAGATCGATTGAAGCGGTCCTGCAGCAGACGCTGTCAGACTTTGAACTTTTTATCATGGATGATGGATCAAACGAAAAAACCCTTGCTGCTATTGAACCGTTTCGCAAAGATCCACGCGTTCACTTTATCCAAAGCGGTGTCAAAACATTGGAAGAGAGAACAGCGAAAACTCGCTATGCCGTGCTGATTAATCAAGCATTAGAACTGGCAAAGGGCGAGTATATTTCCTATGCCACAGATGACAATGTCTATGCCCCGGACCGTTTAGAGAAGCTCACTCATTATCTAGATGCCCATCCAGATAAAGATATTGTCTATTCTAGTTCTAAAGTTATCTATTTAAATAGCAAAAAAGAGCCAGTGAAGGAAATGATTCGGCCGGCGCAAACAGTGCAATGGAATGCTCCCTGCGCCATAGATCATTGCTCTGTCGTGCATCGTGCATCCATCTTATCAAAAATTCATGATGAATTTGGGTCCTACTGGGACGAGAGTCCGCATTTTTATCGAATAGGGGATGCCCGCTTCTTTTTTCGATTAAATCATTTTTATCCGTTTTATCCCTTTGATGAAATATTAGATACAAATTACATCACAGAACAGTCGATTCATTATCAGTTGGCAGCAGAAGAGAAAAGTGCCTTTATTCATGCACTTCCCGAGCAGTCTACCTGCTGGGATCTCCGCAGTATATTAAAACAAAAATATGGGAGGTGATCTGAAATGTCGCACTATATTCATCATTATTGGCAGGTGTACTTTGAGTATGTGAATCTGATGAAAGATTTGTCCTACAAGGAAATTCCTCTTGGGTTGATCAGCAATTTTTATCAATATATCAGTCCTGAAGTGAGGGAACGCATGGAAGATGAAGCATTTGGTCAAGAACTGACAACCGATTGTCCATTACCGGAAGAGATTCAGCCATTTTTTGATCAGCATAAGCAGCAGATCAAGCGTATCGCTTATCGTCCGGCGAATGGAAAGGTATTGCTGCACTTTGAACACCTGCGTTTTACTGAACAAAATTACAAGCGGTTCCATCCAAACCAAACGGTGGTGCTTGCTCGCTGGAAGAAGGCAGATTATTTCGGATTACCAGTTATCAGTAAGCCGGAATTAACCGGAGAGGTTAATAAAGAAGCCCACGCTGAATATATTGAAAAAGCAAATGCTCTCCTTAAACCTTACGCTCACCACCCTGTCTTTGGCAATGTCTTTTTTAGAGAAAAACTGCGGAAGGACATTGTGCAATTTATTGATGTCATTGACCAGATAGAAGTGCTGTTTCAAATGCAGCCGATTGCAGCTGTTATTGTTGGAACGACGGAGGATGCTTACAGCCGCGTACTCGCTTTGCAAACAGTGAAACGCCAGCTGACGAGTATCTGTCTTCAGCACGGCGCGCTTATGGGAGACGAAGCCTTTTTACCGATTTTCACGACTTGCCATGGGGTGTTTGGAAAGTATGAAAAGGACTGGTATGTAGACAAAGGCTGTCAGCCGGAACAGGTGGAAATCACAGGTCATCCGAGGTTTGATTTGGTGAAGGAGCGAACACCGCTTCAACAGGATCTCATTTTTCGTAAATTGAACTTCAGTCCGGCTAAAAAGACCGTGCTTGTGGCAACGCAGCCGTTTTCTGAAGCCTTCTATGGTGATGTTCTTAAAACGATTGCCAAACGGAAAGACATTCAGCTGATCATGAAGCCGCATCCTTGGGAAATTGCTCGAAATCGATTAAACGACTATGTGTCTATTGAACGAGCGGGAAATCATGTGAAGTTGATTAAAAAAGAAATTGACCTGTATGACCTGCTGCCATATGTGGATATCGTGATTACGCTCACATCAACAGTTGGTCTTGAAGCCATGCTTTTTGAAAAGAGTGTGCTGATCGGGAAAATGACAGAAGGCAGAAGATACCCATATTACGAGTCGCTTGGCAGCTATCATATGGAAAACCCTGTTGAACTAGCTGAGAAAGCCATTCGTATTTTGTCGGATGAACAAGAGATGAAGCTGGCAAAGCAGCAAGGAGCTCAGTTCATTAAACAACACTATCCGCATGCGCGATCTACCGATGTTCTGCTTTCTCTGCTCAAAACAAAAACTGGTGTGGATTTTCAGAGATGAAGATAGGGGTGTGCAAGCGATATGGGAAAAAAGAGAGCACAATTTCTTCCTTATGCTCTGCCTTTCATTGAACAGGAAGAAATCGATGAAGTCATCGGAACATTAAAGTCCGGCTGGCTGTCAACTGGACCAAAAGTAAGACAGTTTGAAGAAGAATTTCAGCAGCTGACCGGTGCAAAACATGCGATCGCAGTCAATTCATGTACGGCTGCTTTATTTTTAGCGTTAAAGGCAAGAGGGATTGGGGCTGGGGATGAGGTGATTACAACACCTCTGACATTCTGCGCAACAGCAAATACAATCATCCATACGGGAGCAGCGCCTGTATTTGTCGATATTGATCCAGCAACACTCAATCTGGATGCAGAGAAAATAGAAGCGGCCATAACACCACATACAAAAGCAATTGTCCCTGTTCACTTTGCTGGTCAATCGTGCGATATGGACCGGATTTTAGCGATTGCCAAAAAGTATGATCTATTTGTACTTGAAGATGCTGCCCATGCTCTTTACACAACATACCATGGTCAGCCCGTTGGATCGATTGGGGATGCGACCGCTTTTAGCTTTTATGCAACGAAAAACCTAGCGACTGGTGAAGGCGGCATGCTGACAACAAATGATGATGCGCTTGCGGCTCGAATTAGACGACTAGCGCTCCATGGGATGAGCAAGGGAGCGTGGAATCGTTATGGAGAAAAAGGAACGTGGTATTACGAGGTCGAGGAACCTGGTTATAAAATGAATATGTTTGACGTGCAGGCATCGTTAGGGCTTGTTCAGCTAAGCCGACTAGATGACATGCAGGCACGGAGAGAACAGATTGCGAAAGCATACAATCAGGCTTTTCAAAAAGAAGAGGGCCTGATCCTGCCGCCTGTGCATCAAGAAGGAAGACATGCATGGCATTTGTATGTACTGCAAGTGAATCCAAAAGAAGCATTCATCACGCGTGATGAACTGATTGATCAGCTGCAAAAGGAATATAAAATCGGCACGAGTGTTCACTTTATCCCTGTTCACTTGCACCCATACTATCAACAAACGTATCACTATTCACCAGAGGATTTCCCTGAGTCACTCGCATACTACAAGCAGACGCTCTCACTGCCGCTCTATCCAAGTATGACAGATGAAGATGTGCAGGATGTTATCACAGCGGTGTTGTCTATTTTAAAAGAACAGAAGGCATCATCATGAAGGTCGTTCATTCCATCGATGATCAGGTGCTGGCGGCTTGGCTGGAGAAATATGGCCAACAAGCGGAACAAATGAACGCCTTCAAGCAGTTTGCTCTTGTTAATGGCGCCCAGCTTAAAGCGGTCCTGTTATATGAATGGTCAAAATGGGAAAGCGGCATTTTTGATCAGCACATTTTTCATGTGAAGTTTGTCGAAGCGGAGTCAGCGTCTGCTTTTCAGGAATTGATGGAGCGCTTCATCAATTGGATGAGAACAGAAAAATGCGATTTTTTCTTTTTACGTCTTGAAGCGTCTGATCTTGAAAAAAACCGCATCGTCCAAAGGCTGGCACATGTGTACTATGTAGGCGGTCTCACTCGTCTTGAGGCGCCCCCTGTTCAAATGGAAATACCATCAACAGGTGAAGATGTGGTCATCAGTCTTCCGGATGAAAAGGAATACGATGAGGCGGTGTCACTTGCTCATCAGGCTTTTGGGAAAAGCCGGTATGCACTTGATCCTTTTCTAGATCAGAATGTCGTCCAGCAGTTCTTTCAGGAATGGATGAGAAATAATTTACTCGGACGTGCAGATATCAATCTCGCGGCAAAGGTGAACGGTGAAGTCATTGGATTGATTCAAGGTGTAACAAAGGGCGACGAACTGATCCTGGATTTATTGTCCATTAGACCAGATGTACAAGGAAAAGGGATCGGAAAAAAGCTGGTTATGGCGATGATAAAAGCCTCGTATGAGAGAGGGCACCGGTTTATGTCTGCCGGTACTCAGATGCATAACACAACCGCGATTCAGCTTTACGAAAAGCTGGGCTTTAGAACAAAAAATGCCTTCTTGTATTACCATGTGTGGCCGAAAAAAGGAGAGAGGTAAGATGGCGCATTTCTATATCGGAGATCGCAAAGTGGGGGATGGTGCGCCTGTCTTTATCATTGCAGAGGCAGGTATTAACCATGATGGAAAGCTGGATCAGGCACTTGCTTTAATTGATGTGGCAAAAGAAGCAGGTGCCGATGCGGTGAAGTTTCAAATGTTTCAAGCTGATCGGATGTATCAAAAGGAACCGGGTTTGTATGAAACAGCCAAGGGAGAAGAGGTGTCCATTTTTTCTTTAGTAGAAAAAATGGAGCTGCCGCCAGAATGGCTCCCGGTGTTATTGTCACGCTGCGCGGAAAAAGGGCTGATTTTTTTAAGCACAGTGTGTGACGAAGAATCTGCGGATCTATTGAATCAGACTGATCCGCCGGCTTTCAAACTGGCATCCTATGAAATCAATCATTTGCCGCTTATGCGTCACACGGCATCTTTTCAAAAGCCCATTATTTTCTCAACAGCCGGGGCAACCATTTCAGATGTCCATGAAGCATATGAGGCGATTACAAGCGAGCAAAATCAGCAGGTCGCTATCATGCATTGCGTAGCAAAGTATCCAGCACCTAGAGCTTACACGAATCTGCGAGTGCTTCAAACATTAGCTGCGGCATTTCCCGATGCAGTTATTGGCTTTTCTGATCATAGTGAGCATCCGACTGAAGCGCCAGTGGCCGCTGTGAAGCTTGGGGCAGCAATCATTGAAAAGCATTTTACAGTAGATAAAACGTTACCTGGGGCTGATCATTCCTTTGCTCTTGATCCTGATGAATTGAAGGAAATGGTTCAGCATATTCGAGCGGCAGAAAAGCAGCGGCATCTAAAAGAAGCTGACACTCATTCAGTGCCAGAAGAGCTCCTTGGCAGTTCTTATAAAACGACAACAGCTATTGAAGGCAAGATTCGTGAATTTGCGTATCGAGGCATTTTTACGACAAAAGGCATTGCGAAGGGCGAAACATTAACCACAGAAAATCTAGCCGTGTTACGTCCAGGACAAAAAAGCCAAGGTCTGCATCCGCGTTATATGGCGATTTTACTTGGCGCAAAGGCTGTCAGAGATATCCCAGCCCATACAGGGGTTTCGTGGAAAGATGTACTCATGCAGGAGACGCCAAATGATCAATGATGTGCTCTTTGTCATACAGGCGAGAATGGGCTCAACAAGGCTGCCAAAAAAGGTGATGAAACCGATCGGCGGTATGGCGCTGATCGACCTGATTGTTGAACGGGTAAAGCAATCAGATCATTACAATCACAAAACGCAGAACCTCATGATCGCCACAACAGTTGAGGCAGAAGATGATCTGCTAGCTCATTATTGTCTCTCAAAGGGATATAAAGTATTTCGTGGCAGTGAGACAGATGTATTGCAGCGATTTGCGCAGATTGTCCGTCATTTTGAACCGAAAATCATTGTGCGTTTAACAGGAGATAACCCATTTATAGATCCGGCCCTTTTGTCGAAAATGCTTGAAAAACATAGACAAGAGAAGGCTGATTACACGTATACGACTGGCACACCACTCGGTATTTCCGGGGAAATGATCGACGCACAGATTTTAAGTAAAATCGACAATTTTCCCCTTACGCAGCCAGAGCGTGAGCATGTCACGCTCTATATCAGAAAGCATCCTGAGCAATTTCATCTGCAATTATTCACACCGCCCAAAGAACTTGCATATCCTGCTTATCGATTCACGATTGATACAGAAGAAGATTATGAGTTTGCGACCCGTTTACTAGAGAAAGCTGGCGGCTCCATTGATGTACCTACGGCTGAACTCATCACCATTTGCGAACAAGATCCCGATATTGTTCGATTGAATCAATTTGTGAAACAGAAGGATGCTGAATGAACAAGAAAATCATGATTGTTGTGTATGGCGGGTTTTTAAGAGGAATGGGGCATGTTGTCAGAATGAAACGGCTGGCAAATCAACTGCTTCAAGAAGGAAACGACTTATATTTCTATACAAATGAACAGATCTGTGTAGAAATGCTCTCAGGTCCAAATTGGCACGTTCATTTAGTGCAGGAGTCGAAGGCATTCCTTCAGATGGAAAAGGATATAAAAGAGCTGAATCCTGATCTTTTGCTGATTGATGTACTTGAATGTGACCTCCAATTTCTTCGATTGATCAAAGCGTGCTCCGGCTCTGCAAGGCTGGTTTTATTCGAAGAAAATAGAGCAGAAGCGTGTCAGCTTGCCGATGCTGTCGTGAACGGCATTTATGGCGGTCTGGACGAAAAGCACATGCAAGTAGATGGGACAGCATATTTTGATGGAACACCTTATTTATTGTTAGATCAAGAGATAAGCCGATTAAAAGACACATATGAGGTTCGAAAAGAATGCAAAAAGGTGGTCATCAGCCTTGGGGGCAGTGACCCGCGTGGATTGTTATCAAAGGCTGTATCAGCACTTCTCGAAGCTGATCACCTACACATTTTAGCGGTTACAGGAAAAGCCTCCCGCATTGAAGAACAAATAGAGGCTGAGCATATACAATTCATTCGTCATACAGATCAATTACTTGCGCGTCTCTCGGAAGCCGATCTGGCAATAGTGGCTGGCGGGATGACATTATACGAGGCAGTTTGTATCGGAGTGCCCAGTATTGTCCTTTCACAAGTAGACCACCAAACAGTGACAGCCGCTCGTTTTGCGCAAAAGGGAGCCTGTCACCATCTTGGATTAGGTGAACTTGTGGATGAAAGAGATATTCGGCGTGCTGTGGAAAGACTGTCCGGCAGCTATTTTCTCCGCAGAAGCATTCATCTCAATGGACGGACACTCATAGATGGAAAAGGAACTGAACGAGTGAAAAACATTCTTATACACCTCATGAATCATCACCAAAAAGAACATAAGGATGTGTAGATGTGAAGGGAGTTATTTTAGCAGGAGGAAAGGGATCACGACTGGCGCCTTTAACGAAGATTTTCAATAAACATTTATTGCCGGTTGGTCCATATCCAATGATTTATTGGTCATTGTTCAAATTGAAGGAAGCAGGGATTTTAGATGTGATGGTCATATCACAAGAAGAACAAATCCCGCTGTTTCAAAAGCTGCTTGAAAGCGATCAGGAACTGGGGATGAACATCGTATATCAGGTACAGCCTGAAGCGTCTGGAATATCAGACGGTTTATCCTATGCAAAGCCCTTTGTAGAAGGGGAGAAGTTTGTGCTGATGCTTGGTGATAATGTATTTGAGGATTCACTAAACCCTTTTGTTGAAGCCTTTCAGCAGCAAGAAAGAGGAGCCAAGGTTTTGTTGAAAGAAGTGGCAGATCCAAAGCGGTTTGGCATTGCAGAAATTGATGCCTCGCGCCAACGAATTTTATCAATAGAGGAAAAGCCGGAGTATCCGCGCTCATCTTACTGCGTCACGGGCATCTATTTTTATGACCAGGAAGTCTTTCAATATATTGAGAGAATCTCACCGTCAGATCGAGGCGAATTAGAGATTACAGATGTGAACAATCTGTATATCTCAAATAGCCAGCTGACCTATGATATGTTAAAAGGGTGGTGGATTGATGCAGGAACACATGAATCTCTCCACCAAGCATCTGCGAAAATGTTTGAAACGATGAAGAAAAAAGAGGGATCCGAATGACGAAGTCTTATTTAATTACAGGCGGAGCGGGTTTTATCGGACTGAATTTTGTGAAGCTGCTGCTTCAGGATACAGATGTCCGGCTCACCGTTTTTGATAAATTAACGTATGCCAGCCATCCAGAGGAGATGGATGAATTATTAAAGTTGTCTCATTTTCGTTTTATTCAAGGGGATATCACCCTTCAGCATGAGCTGGATCAAGCATTTGACGAAGTCTATGATGCCATCATTCATTTTGCGGCAGAATCGCATGTTGATCGCAGCATTGAATCAGCAGAGCCTTTTATTCAAACAAATGTCCTCGGAACGTATCGTATGCTTGAAACGGTCTTAAAAGGAAAGGCGAAAAAGCTCATTCATATTTCAACAGACGAAGTATATGGAGATTTGGAGCCAGATGATCCTGCTTTCACAGAACAAACACCACTTTCACCGAATAATCCTTATTCAGCAAGCAAGGCGAGTTCAGACCTGCTTGTGAAATCCTATATCCACACTCACCAATTACCCGCGATGATTACACGATGCAGCAACAATTACGGACCGTATCAGCATGAGGAAAAATTAATCCCGACCATTATTAGAAAAGCAGTCAATGGAGAGAACATCCCGATTTATGGAGACGGTCAGCAAATTCGCGATTGGCTGTATGTAGAGGACCATGCGAGAGCTGTGAAGCAGGTGCTCGAAAATGGCACAGCGGGGCAGGTATACAATATTGGCGGCGGCAATGAGAAAACAAATCTCGATTTGACCAAAACGATTTTATCGCAGCTCGGGATTAGTCATGATCAAATTGCGTTTATTCAAGACCGAAAAGGACATGACAGACGGTATGCCATTGATGCCAGCAAGCTAAAAGGCGAGCTCGGCTGGACGCAGGAGACGTCATTTGAAGAAGGTATCGAAAAAACGATCAATTGGTATCGAGCCAAATACGATCAGAGCGAAGAAGGGTGACGGATGAAAGTTTTAATCACCGGTGCAGGCGGCCAATTGGGGAAAGAATTGAGCAGGCAGCTCAAGGAAAAAGACATGACCGTCATTGCCTTAACGAGGAACATGCTCAATATCGCAGACCAGCAAGCAGTCAGACATGCGATGAGACACTATCAGCCTGATATTGTTGTCAGTGCAGCAGCCTATACATCTGTTGATCAATGTGAAACAGAAACCGAAAAGGCGTATCTTGTGAATGGCATTGGCGCCTACTATACAGCATTAGAAGCAAAGCGCGCAGGGGCTGATGTGTTACATGTCAGTACAGATTATGTGTTTGACGGGCAGGCGGACACCCCTTACCAAGTCGATGCACAAGCAGATCCTCAAACCATTTATGGAAAGAGTAAAAAGCTTGGTGAGGAATTGATTCAGCTTGTATCAGACGAAGTGAAAATCATTCGTACCTCGTGGCTTTACGGACATGAGGGGCATAATTTTGTGAATACCATTCTTCGGCTTGCTGAAACGAAGGATCATTTACGCATTGTGAACGATCAGATAGGGTCTCCTACTTATACAAAGGATGTAGCCGAGGCTCTGATTCATTTGTTTGATCAGAAGGCAGGCGTGTACCATGTCAGTAACCGAGAAAGCTGTTCCTGGTTTGATTTTGCGTCAGAAATTGTGATGAAAAGCGGCTTGTCCGCCACAATTGAGCCGATTTCCACGGAAGAGTATGGCTTCCAAACGCCACGCCCGGCCTATTCTGTCTTAGATCTTCAAGCGATTGAAGCCACAGGCTGGCAGCCGAGGCATTGGAAGGATGCACTTCACGAATACTTGCAGAAAGAAGGGAGATGGCATCAGCATGATTGATGGTGTTCAAACGAAAAAACTCATGAAACATTGTGATGACCGCGGCTTTTTTGCAGAGCTCATTCGAGATGATGAACCGATGCTGAAACGCTTTGGTCAGGCGTCATGGTCGAAAAGCTTTCCAGGCGTGATCAAAGCCTTTCATTATCATGAAAAACAAGACGACGTTTGGTTCTTCCCCGCAGGTCATGCACAGGTCGTGTTATATGATTTGCGTGAGGACTCTCCCACAAAGGGGCAAACCGATGTGTATTATATGGGGGAAGACAATCCGATGCTGCTTCTCATACCAAAGGGTGTCGCGCATGGCTACCGTGTATTAGGTGAGACGCCGCTGCAAATTGTGTATTTCACAACAGAATCGTATGACCCGAAAAACCCAGATGAAAAGCGAATCGCCTGGAATGACGAAATGATCGGGTTTGATTGGGAAACGACATTTAAATAGAGAACGAGGGGCCTTTCGCAGGAGAAAGGTCTTTTTTTGTTGAAATACATTCTATATGTGTCATTTTATGTATATGTACGAAGCTGATAAGAAAAGGGATGTGGATGAGTTTGTCTAAAAGAATTGCATTTGTAACAGGAGCAAGTACAGGAATTGGAAAGGCCATCGCCATAAAGCTTGCCGCTCAAGACAATGTAAAGATCATCATCAATTCTAGAAATCAATCCTCACTAGAAGAAGCGCAGCAGGACATTGGGCGTATGGCAGAAACAAAGGAGCCGGTGGCTCTTTTCTGTGGCGACATGTCAGATGAAGGGGTGCGGGCTGAGGCTTTTGAGGAAATAGAAAAAGAGTTTGGCAGACTGGATGTGTTGATTAATAACATTCCGGGGGGAAAGCCAGATACCTTTGATTCATGTGAGAGCGAGCAGATGATGGCAGCATTTTCTCAAAAAGCCATTGCGTACATTGATACGATGAAGCGTGCAGCAGCGATGATGAAACGACATGAATATGGCCGGATCATTCAAATTGTCGGGAACCTATGGAAGGAACCTGGTGACCAAATGTTTACGAACAGCATGATGAATGCAGCGATTATCAATGCTAGTAAAAATGCTGCCACACAGCTTGCACCTTCAGGGATCACAGTGAATTGTTTAAACCCGGGATTTATTGCTACAGATCGGTATGAACAATTTATCGGAAACATGATATGTAAACAGGCATTATCGCGGGAAGAAGCTGTACAGGCTGTAGCGTCAGGAATTCCAATGCAACGAGTGGGCTCAGCGAGTGAAATGGCTTCATTGGCCGCTTTTATCG
Organism: Bacillus sp. ABR; assembly: GCF_056172715.1. NCBI lineage: Bacteria > Bacillati > Bacillota > Bacilli > Caryophanales > Bacillaceae > Bacillus > Bacillus sp. ABR. The sequence goes on from NZ_JAOYSL010000001.1 coordinate 330,642, forward strand.
CATCAGAGGAAGCCTCCTATCTTACAGGACAACAAATATCTGTCGATGGTGGAGCGATGAAAAGTATATAGCATCAAAAAAACCGCTAGATGCGGTTTTTTGATCCAGCGTGTAGATAAACCCTCGCATTTGGTGTCAGGTCTGCGTGCCGGTGCTTACGAATGTCAAATTCGCTCCGCTCCGGTACTCGTCCTTCCTAGGGCTGCAAAGGTTTTCTATCACGCTGAAAAGAAGACAAATGGCTAAAATCAAGACCCATTTTAGCCATTTGTCAAAAAAACCCGCTAGATGCGGGTTTTTTGATTAAAGCGAATCGGAAGGATGCGAAGCCGGTCGATAAACAGGGCAAGCTGTTCAATTGGAGCAACCATTGAGATGCGGACATGACGTTTTCCATGTGCTCCAAACACCCCCCCGGGCGTGACAACGACATCGGTATGTTCGAGTAAATAGTCTGCAAATGCATGAGAATGTTCAAACTCATCAGGGATTGGAGCCCATAAATAAAAGGCGCCAGCTGGACGTTCGATGGACCATCCTAGCTGCTTTTCTGCCTGACGGATGAAGAAGTGAATTCGTTCAAGGTAGACCTCTTTTAATGATTGAATGTGACGGTCATCACTTTGCAAGGCGACGGTTGCGGCTTGTTGAAATCCGCCATACATACTAACAAACACATGATCTTGGAAGGCGTTAATGGCTTGGATGATGTCCTCATTACCTACAGCAAAAGCGACTCTCCACCCTGCCATATTAAATGTTTTGGATAGAGAATATAATTCTACTCCTACACTTTTTCCAAGAGGAGCATTCAGAAAGCTTACTGGTTTTTGCTCATAATGAAATGAACCATAGGCAAAATCATGAATGACATGCAGTCCGTGAGCTGATGCAAAATCAGCAGCCTCTTCAAAAAATGCATCATTTGCCACAGCACCTGTTGGGTTATTCGGATAATTTAAGAAAAGAACCTTTGCCTTTTTGAGCACCTCCGGATCAATTGAAGAGAAATTCGGCAAATAGCCATTTTTTGATTCAAGTTTGATGCAGTAGGGCTTTGCGTCTGCCATCAAGATCCCAGAATGATATTCTGGGTATCCTGGATCGGGGACGAGGGCAATGTCCCCTGGGTCAAGCAGACACTGACTCATGACATAAAGGCCTGTTTTCCCCCCATTGAAAAGGGCCACTTCTTTCTGTGGGTCTATCTCAGTGCCGAATTCTTTTTTGTAGAAATCTGCAATGGCTTGCTTGAAAAAGTCGAAGCCTCTAAAAGGTGCATACTGCTGAAACTCTAAAGTGCCTGCTGCCTCTTGAAGCGCGCTTACGATATGTGCAGGAGTCGGAAGATCAGGATTTCCCTGCCCAAGGTTGATGATGTTCGCCCCGTTTTGTGCTTTATGCGCAATTTTCTCAAAGACGGTTCCAAATTTCTGTTCTGGCAGCCGTTCAATCACGTTAGATGGTAAGATCTTCACCACATTACCCTCTCTTTCTATCCCTTCACTAATTCATCCATTAACTGAATGGCAGCTTGCTTCTGTAAGTTGCGGATGGATGCGGCAACATCCTGTGAGGATGACCCTTTTAATTCAAGCGACACGATGCCATTAAAGGCTTCAAATAAAGAGAGATCCACAAAGGTGCCTTTAGATGGGACGGATTCACTGACGATCACAGTATCTCCAACTAAAGCATCCTGCGGAATATGGACATGATCAATGGTGATATGTGTGGCCTCTGCCGGTATGTGTCCGCTTTCTTTGAAATGCTGAGGGTATAAATGGCAGTCTGCTATATAATGCGTATGTCCAGAAAGCAGCTCTTTTGGCAGATTCGCTTTTTTTCCATCGACTAATACATCGATCAGCAGCTTGGCCATATCCACACCAAACACTTTTTTGATATTCGGAATCATATTCCAGCCAGCAAATCTAGCTGCGGATTCGATCAGTCCTGTTTCTCGATTTTTCATGAGCTTGATCTCTGTATGGGTCGCACAGTTTTCAAGTCCCAGCCCTTCATTTGCCTTCTTAGCTGCCTCAATGATGATTTGCTGTGCTTCATTGTCTAGGATCGAGGGAGTAATATGAGCCGTTTCTGTAAAACCGATTTGAGGGGTCTTGTCATGTATGACAAAAGGGATATATTTTCCCTCCACGACGAACCCTTCTACACTGACATAATCAGAATAGCCACCCTCTTGATACCAATCCTCGTAAGCCCCCTCTAAGTACGTTTCAGCGACAAATGGTGCTTCATATGTCACAGCGTTTGGGACGGGAATGGTTTGCAAATAGGACTGTACGTTTAAAAAGAGATCATCACTGCCGGCTCTGTCATGAAAAAGGGTCACGCCAATCGAGCTTGCTAAATATGTAGGCTTTAAAATAAGCGGTGTCCCGATATGTTCAATAGCTTGCTGGAAATCAGCTAAAGTGGTGACAGGCTGAGTTTTCACCGCTTTGACACCAGCAGCGTTGAATGCAGCTCTCATTTGGCTTTTATCACGCGCCATTTCAGCTGCTTTTACCCCAGCGCCGCGCAGCCCCAGCCGTTCGGCGGCTTTTGCCATTGGTGCAATGAATAATTCATTATTGGTGGTGATGGCATCAGCTTTGAAAAAGGAAGCCACACGGACTAGGTCATCCACCACCTCTTCCTCTGATTTCAAATAATCATCATGTGCCCAGTAAATAGAATCAGGGTGCTCAAAAGAAGGGTGTGTCTCAAAATAATCACGGTCTTTGATGACGGCAATGGAGTATTTTTCTATTAGTTCAGCGTGTCCCTTTGTAATGGCAAAGGGTCTCGGGATGTAAGAAACGATATGATAAGATGCCGCCACGCTTTCATAAAACATATGGGGCGGGCATCCTCCTAAGTCAGCAATGACAAGTACGGTTTTTTTACTCAATGAAAGCACTCCTTTTTATCTAGCGGTGTAACCGCCATCTGCTGTGACAACACTTCCAGTCATATAGCTGGATAGATCAGAGGCGAGAAACAGCATCACGCCCGCAATTTCTTCAGGTTTTCCGAGACGAAGCAAGGGATTCACCTTTGCTTTTTCCTTTTTGACAACCTCAAGACTTTCTGAATGATTGTCTAAAAAGGATTTTTCATTTAATGGCGTATCAATGATGCCTGGGGCGATACAATTCACCTTGATTTGATGAGCGGCATAGTCAATCGCCATCGATTTGGTGAGCTGGATGACACCGCCCTTTGTTGCGTTGTATGCAGGAATGTCAGGCCAGCCAACGAGACCTCCGACAGATCCAGTATTAATAATACTTCCGCTTTTCTTCTCAAGCATATGCGGCAATGTATGCTTACTCATGAGAAATACACCCGTCAGGTTGACCTGTAGAATGTGGTTCCAATCTTCCAGTGTCATCTCGTGAATAGGTGAGACAATTTCGATGCCTGCATTGTTAATCAACACATCAATTGTCCCGAATTGGCTCAGCACGGATTGAACGGTTTTTTGACAGTCAGCCTCATTTGTAATATCTGTTTTGAAAAACGCAGCATGTTCATGAGGCAATGATTCAACGAGTTGTTTACCGCTATCTTCATTAATATCAGCCACAGCTACTTTTGCTCCGTGTTCAAGGAAAAGCTTGACGGCGGCAAGCCCAATCCCAGACGCACCTCCTGTAATCAGGACGACTTTTCCGGCAATGTTCATTTCTTCACCTTAGACGCTTTTGGCTTTAAGCGGTTATAGCGTGGAGGGAAGAAGAGATTAATAGACTTTGATGCTTCTGGCTTTGGATTAATGGCGCCGTGATCTTCTTTTGGATCACAGAAGTAGGTCGTGCCAAATTCCATCTTCTCTGTAAAGCCTTCAATCGTCATATCGTATCCACCGCTAATGCAAATCCCAATTTGTTCATTACGGTGCTTATGAAAAGGCATTTCCCCGCCATTCCCCGGAATGTTGGCAATCATAAGCTCCATCCAGTCCTCCACAAAAAAGGTCACTTCCATGCCAGGAAGCAAATCACGCGTTTTGAAAATGTCTAAGAAATAAGTAGGAGGAGCCGTATATTCCTCGCCATCTTTTAATCTCTTAATATCAATGGCGATCACTTCTTCATCTGTCAGATTCGATGCGCCGTGAGGAACGAATGGTGGTGCAATATAGGCTGATTCTAATGGGGTGAGCACTTGGGTCGATTGGCCGACCGTCATTTGAAGCTCGCCTTTTAATACGATGCCGATTTGCGCTTCTGGATGCTCGTGAGGTTCGATGATCGTGTGAGGAGGGACGTATGAAATTAACACTTCCGTATCGCCTCTGACAGTAGAATATTGGATGACACCATTATCCCATTCTCGTTTTTTCGCTTGAGGAAAATATAATTCTTGCACCTTTTGTTCAGTCGTCATGTTACATCTCTCCTTTTCCGAATATAGACCAGCTCATAGGAATGCTTTTAAATGTTCGAATGAAGGTGAGGCCGTATGTAGCTCTAGCCACCTCATTGGTTAAAGCGAAATCAAATTCGCCGTCTCTTACTTTTTGTGCGGCTGTACTTGTGGAATTGACAAGCTCAAATTCAGCATTTTGATGAATAAAATATTGAATCAAATTCACAGGTGCAGGATGAGAAACAATTTTTAAATGGTGAAGCATTTGTTCTTGAAAGGGGAAATCTGGCCTGACAGCCAAACCATACATGGGCGTGTCACATCTGAATATTTGTAAAAGCTGCAGGTCAGGTCTCATGTAGAAATGTTTGATTCCTTCGTATGCGTGTGGAACGAGAGTGTATTGGAGTGCGTTAGAGAGAGTATGTTCAATGCAAGTTTCGAATGTGTCGTAAAGGGATAGTTTCGTATGAGTGCCGAGTGTAGTGGTGGAATGAGAGATGAAATGTTTTGCTGCATATTCACTGCTTGTCCCCTTAGGGCCTAATGTATTGACTGTAAACATCTTAGGTGAAACGATGGGCTCTTCTTTGAAATGAAAAACATCATTCTTTAAGATCATGTTTACCATCCAATCTTTTTCAAATTTTTACTAGATTATAAAAAATAAAATTGGTAATTGTCAACAAAATTTATAAAAAATGTATTTTATGATGATATTAAAAATTGATCTAAAAAACTGCACATATCGAGATGTGCAGTGAAATGAGCTCACGTTTCAAAGGTATTTTTATGTTTCTGCTGTAAGGTTTTTTCACGTTTATAGCTGATGAAGCTGATGAGAAAACCAACGAGCGTAATGAGTGCACATACAAGTCCTACCGTATGATAGCCGAAATGGACATAAACAGGTCCCATCAAAGCGGACCCAAGCATAACGGCTAGATTGGAAGCAAGGCTGTAAAAAGCCATCACTTTGCCTCGGTGGGTTTGGGAGCAGTCGCTCAGGACGGTGCTCAAAAGCGTGACGGATAAACTTTGCATGGCACCCCAAATAAATAAAGCGAAAATGAGCAATGTCCATGAGAACGGTGCATAAGGAAGTAAGGCAAGAACGAGCGCAATCCCGCCCAGCACAAAGAAAAGAGACCGTGTTTTGCCAAACCAATCTGCTAATTTCCCCGTAAATATACTCATGGAAAAACCAACGCCATAAGCCATGATCAGAAGTCCAGCTGTTGATTGCCCTCCGGAAAACAAACTTTGCAGGTAAGCTCCTAAAAATGAGTACATGCCATAAAATCCAAGCATGTTACAAAATGTCACGGTCAAATAGGCAGGGACACGGTCGATTTTCAAAGCCCCCCATAAAGAACCTGATTTCTCCCTAGCTTGAGGTGCCTTCTTATCAGCTGTGGCGACTTGTTTTCTAGATTCAAGGATGACGAGCAGCAGGACAACGAGACTCATCATGGCGAAAATCCAAAATGTCCAGCGCCAGTTCAAACTTTGACCGATAAAAGCGCCAATGGGCACACCAAGGACAAGAGAAAGAGACCAGCTCGAGACAATGAGTCCCATCACTTTGCCGCGATATTCATATGGAACCCGGTCCCCCACAAGAGCATAGGCTGTTGGCACAAATACACCAGTCGCCAGCCCAGAAATAGCACGGCCGGTAAAAAACACGGCCAAATTTGGGGCAGCAGCACACATCACTGTTCCAATCAAAAAGAAAGACAGCCCAATTATCAAACACAGCTCTCTTGAATACCGGTCCCCTAAAGGAACGAGAAGCGGAGCTCCAACCAGCACAGCTAACCCATAAATGCTGATGGAAAGAGCGAGAACATCAAGAGAGTGCTGAAATGAGTTTGATAAATCAGGCAGCAGTGGTGAAATCACCAGTTCCTCCGATCCCGCCGCAAAAACGCCAAGTGTGAGTGCGATGGCAAGTGTGATGGGAAATGTTTTAGAAGCCTGGCTGTCTAAAGATTCTTTCATCAAGTGATCCCTCCATACTTGCTTTTTCATTCAATTCCGTTAAAATAAATTCTACCATTATTTAGTTTTATTTTACATTTCGCATCATAAGTATTATCATCAAATACTTTTCAAATGGAACGATTTTTGGATAGGAGAGGTACGAATGAAAATCACCGATGTTGATGTGCATATTTTAAATGAATTGAGAGAAGATGCCCGCTTATCCATGAGGGAATTGTCCAAACGAGTGAATTTATCAGCACCTGCGGTAGCAGAAAGAGTGCGTAAATTAGAGGACGCAGGGATTATCGAAGGGTATTCTGTTCAGGTCAATTATAAAAAATTAGGGCTTCTGATTGACTGCCTGCTGGAAGTTACGGTGTTAAATGGGGAGTATCAGCGTTTTGTGGCTTTTATGAACGAGCACCCACGCGCTTTTTTTGCTTATCGAGTGGCAGGACAGTCTTGCTTTTTCATTAAGCTGTCAGTTTCGTCTCTTGAAGAAATTGAAGCCTTTATTCAAGAAGTGTCTGGATTTACAAAAACCGTCTCCCATATTGTCTTGTCAGAGCACTCTTTTTCTCATCCTATTCAGGAACGCTTGAAACAAATAGAAGAGCCAGAAATGACCGTGATGAAATAAAAAAGGACCTATGTCAGGTCCTTTTTATTCGTTTATCTGACTGATAACTCATAAACGTAATGATAAGGCCAATAAATGTCACAGCTGCAGCAAATAACGGAACAAGCTGTAAATGTGTGATGTCGATAGCAAGACCGCCAAGCGCTGCACCGCCGGCATTCCCAATATTAAAGGCAGAATGGCTGAGGACATATATACAAAATAAATTAAACAGACTAAATGTATTTGTAAAAATGTGAATTGTTAATAAGGTATTATTGCTGATGTGAAGTTGTTGATTGTGGATTTATATGAATCATTAAAATCTCTCAATCTATTAATATATATGCATCAACAAGGTTTTTATAATTTCCCTTATATTTTTTGTCTTTTATTTTTATTGTTTATCTTTATATTAATTGTTTCTTTAATCTACCTTGTTTATTACACATCATTGGCTTACTAATTAGCCTTCATTCATCAATTTAGTTATTTAATTTGTTTCCAAAAAAATAACCTTTTTATGCTAAAATATTCGTATAGTAATAATTTGAAATTAAAGGAGTTAATTCTTTTGAAGCTTTTAAAAGTAATAGATTACGCAGCATTAATGGATATGCACAGAACAAGAAGCAAAGAAAGTCACTATAACAATTTGCCTATTGACGTAGGTAACAGGGATCGTTTTTTTAGTGCTCAGCCAATTGATTTAGAATTCCACATCAACAACCATACAGCAAACTTAAAAAGTGGAATATTTTCTTTTAATTCAAGCATCAAATCTGGTGTAGATAAGAATGACAAGGTTTCTGGGGAAGTGTTTTTACGAAAAGAGTCAAAGCACAACCCCAATGTAATCTTCGTACATGGATGGCGAATGGATTCATACGACAGAATCAAGAAGATTTATCACGATAAGATCGTTAAAAATTATGATTGGAATATGTATTACTACACGCTGCCTTATCATTTCGATAGGGAACCACAAAATTCAACATATTCTGGTGAACAGATGATTAGTGCTAATATAAGTCGAACAGTGCAATCTTCCCAGCAAGCTATTGTTGAACTTAGAGGGTTGATTAAATGGATCAAGGAAAATGAAGGTGGGGAAATAATCGTAGTTGGTATTAGTTTAGGAGGGTGGCTAACAAACTTATTAGCAACAGTCGAGAAAGACGTGAATATTGTTGTATCAGCTTTTTATGCGAATAATATTGCGCATTCCATCTGGAACACTCTTCCTGGGAAGTATATACGAAGAGATCTGGAGGAACATGGAACAGAGTATGAAGAACTCGACAAAGCTTGGGATATTATGAACCCTAGTAAAGCAAAACTTCTCGTAGACAAAGAAAATGTACTCTTAATATCAGGAAAATATGACATGTATATTGACATAAACGATGCAGATACTCTGTGGAATAGCTGGAATCAACCTAAAAGGCACGTATACAGTTGTGGCCATGCTGGAATTGTACTATCTAGAAATAGAATAGCAGCCGACACACTTCAATTTATTGAAAGCAGGCTAAAGAAATAAAATGATGTTCATCCTAACTGCATTGTTGTGGGCCATGAGTTTAGTTTTGTTTCTTACTTATCCTGAAAATGAAAAAACAAGATGGGGCAGCTTTATAGGATTTTTTGGTGGTTTTGGTGGTTTAAGTGTAATTTTGTCGTATTACTTGGATGGTTCATCTAGCCATCTACAGCTAATCCATTATATTACATCATCGCTAGGACACTATGGAACAGCATATGCAATTATGATTTTCGGCCTTGTGTTCTCAGAAATAATCAAAAGTAAAAAGCGAAGTTTCATTTGGAAAATAATTTTGTTCATACCCGTAATCATTATGCAGATTTACTTTACAGAATTTCCTCAATGGCAAACACATCATGTATTTCTCTCTTTATGGGTCGTACCATATGTCTTTATTTCAATAGGTTTGATGGTTTATGCAGCATATACAGAAAAGAGTATAACAAGCAAAAGACAAAAGATTTATACATGTCTAGTTGTTGTTCCAACACTATTATTTGCGGTATTCACCAATATAATTTTAGAAGCCTTTGGAATATTTGGTGTGTGGATGCTAAACCCTTGGGTCATAGCTATTGCTTTTGTATTATTTGTTTATTTTATAATCAAATATGGCTTCCTGGGAGTACAGATAAAGTTTGAAAAACAAAGAAGAGACTTAACAATGAAGGCAGTAACATCTGGTACTGCCTTATTAAATCATTCAATAAAAAATGAAGTAGCCAAAATAGATCTCCTTGCAAATAATCTGAAAGGGTCAAAATTTGGGGGAAATCAGGAATCAGTTGATATGATTCTTAAATCAGCCAATCACTTGTTTGAGTTGTCGAGCCGTATTCAAAGTAAACTTGATATTATTGAATTAAAGGAAACAGAATTTAATATTATAGATCTTGTTAATTCAAGTGTTGAACTACTTCAGCCACAGATCAGCACTGTTCAATTAAAGAAATTATTTGAAGTGGATGCGAATATCTATGCAGACCCTATTCACTTGCAAGAAACATTATTAAATTTAATGAAAAATGCGATGGAAGCAATGGGGGATAATAAGCAGATAAAGATCAGAGTCTACCAGTTGCGTCGTAAATTACATATTGATGTCGCTGATAATGGTAAGGGCGTTAATAAAGAAATGCAGGCCAAAATGTTGGACCCCTTTTTCTCTACGAAAAAGAAGGTTGGAAATTTTGGTCTTGGCTTAACATATTGTTATAACGTCATGACAAAACACAACGGCAGCATAAAAGTAAATAGCCAACTAGGAGAGGGAACAACTATAACCTTAACTATTCCTAGAAACAGAGTTATCAACTTAAAATCAAGTTCAAGTTCGAAAAAAGAAATTGTTGGTGAAAGCTATGGATAATAGGATCAAGGTAATGATTGTTGAGGATGATCCAGTATGGATGAAAGGTATTAGCGACTTAATTTCAAAAGAAAAAGATATGGTTGTTGTAAAAAAAGCTTTCACGAAAAGTGAAGCCTTACAGCTGGAGAATCATGAAATTGATATTATTCTTATGGATTTAACTTTATCTGAAGATGAGGAATTAGGCGGTTTAGATTTATCAAAAGAGTTAGTTGAAAGAGGTTTCCAGAAGATCATAATGCTTACTTCCTGGGAAGAGCCTGCAATCATTCTAGATTCATTTGATCAAGGGGCCATGAATTACATTAACAAGTCATCGTACAAAGATATTCCAAAATTTATTAGAGAAGCTTTTATAGATAAGGTTACATTAAATGCGAATGTTTCAAGTCTGTTGATTAATGAACTGCGTATAGAGAGAAAAGCCAGCATATTAACTCCGGCCGAAAGAGAGGTTTATAAATTAAAAGAAAAAGGGTTAACAAGAGGGCAGATTGCAGAACATTTGTTTAAATCGGTCGAAACAATAAAAAAACAGTTGAAGACGATAAAGAAGAAACTTAAATAAAGGGGGGGGGGTATAAAATTAACCCTCCCTTTTTGTTTTATCATCTTGTAAAGTAATATTCGTAATCGAATTTGAAAATCCGCTTAATAGGTCACGTTCCTTATCACTTAATTCGTTGAAGGATTGTATGAGGGGGCAATATTATTCATATGTGAAAGAACATTAGTTGACAAAAATGATTGATTAAACTCTATTTCGCAACCTGAAATTTGATTAAGAAATTGTTTAATATTCCCATTATTCTGGGCGATATCATCAATTTCAAGGAAGAGAGATTTAGGCAGAACTTCATACTATGTAATATTTAAAGCTTTGCAAATTTTAATCAGTGTCTCGATGTTTGGAGAGGAAGTCCCCCTTTCAATTTTACTTATAGTGGATTGGGAGGCTCCTGAAAGTAGAGAGTTCAGGAGATGATATCTTTAATACTTGCCTGCGTTTGAGAATATTACTTCCTATTCCATTTCGTAATTCGTTCATAAGATCCACGCACCAATGCTTGTTTTTTATTTAATAATAGCAGAAAAAGGTGAGATATTTTAATCCCCTAAGAATATTCCTTAAGGAGGTGAAAACCATAAAGAACATCGTTAAAGAAAAGAGAAAAGAAAAAGGGTGGACCCAGTTTCATTTGGCAACAGCTTCCGGGGTTTCACAAGCAACCATCTCTAAGATTGAGAATGGAGACTATAATAAATCCTCTCTTGCCGTAATGATGAAAATCGCGCAAACATTAGGAATAAAGATAGAGGATTTAACAGAAAATTTATAAACGGTGGTGCAACATCAAATATGAGACAAGCGCAAAAAAAGTCAGAAGAAAAAATGGTAAGATTTGAATTTGTTGATCTTGCTAATACAGTGACGATTAAGACCTTTAATAAAGAGATTTATGTTTTGAAATCAAGTTTATTTGTTCAAAATGTCAATAATAATCAAATCTTAAGATTTCATGAAATTTATTATGATATAAGAACAGTAAGAACAATTGAAGGCAAAGTTCTTGCTAAACGCAAGAATAGAAATAGTGAATTGGTTAAGGTTGGAAGATCAAGATCAGTTAGTTATAGAGCAAGTTAAACTGTAATGATTATTAGAATGTTCCTTGAAAAAAAATTATGCGTGGTGCTTGGTCGAAGATCACCAACCAAGTTAACTATACGACTAATCTAGTTAGTGGGGAGAAGCTTAAAATCCACTTGTGATCCAATTCGTGACTGAGGTTTTCTATTTATAATAGGAAATTCAAGGTTGTTGGTACATGCCAAAAACCAACATTATAAAAAGAGATAATACGAATAAATATGGAAGTTACATTTCTTGTACCATATAATGTATTTTAAGTTGGTTTCCATATTTAATTGTAGCACCTAGAGTCTTTTATTACGGCATTCATTCTTAGAAAAAAGCGTTAAAAGCTGGAGTGAGACTTGAAAAAAATTATGTCAAAACAAAAACTAAAGATGAACAGAAAAACATTGTGACTAGCAATGAGAAAAGTAATCAAGGCGTTACTAGTAAAACCGAAGAACAAACTCCTAGCAGCAATAAGAAAGTCCAAAATGGATACAGTTCAAATAAATCTAATAATAATTCCAATGTTTCTAGATCACTTAAATCAAAATATTCCCAAGAAAAATCACAATATTAGTTCTAGTTCAACTAGCCAAAAAAATCTTAAGTAAAAAAAGAGACTCAAAAAAAAGTCGCTTAATAAATTCTATCTCTAACGGTAAAAGAACTGGTGGTGGCAATATTAAAAATAATGGAGGTAACAGTGAAGGTGAACTTGACGTGACATGGGATGAACTAAATAAATAGCAAGAAAAAAGAGTATTTCTTAAAAAGAAATACTCTTTTTTTATTAAAAAGGGCGAGGATACCTATATGAAATTATTATTAAGGCGTTTATTGATTGTTTTAAGTTTAATTGTTATTGCTTCTTTAATGCTAACCCAACCACTAATAATACAGCCAGGGGGATAGAAACATTTAGGGTTAATAATGAGGGCTATTTAGAAATGGATGAGAAAGTATTGTACATGTTAATCAATGGAAAAAGGGAGAAGGTCTCGTTTGAAAAATTGATTAATCATGGTAAAAGAATTAAGAATTAGTTATTGATGAATAGATTGAAAGTATGCATTTGAACTGTCTTTTTTATTCAATCTTTTCAATAAAAATACTACGTATGCAGCTTCACCCAAAATTGATGGTGCCGGATGATTATCTACTTACGAAGGTGCATGTAACAGCATATCTAGAGTCATTGCTGTCGGAAGTTGAAGCAGGCAAAATGACGAAAGAAGACTTTTACATGGAATTGAAGTAATTTGTCAATAAAATTTATTTTTCCATTAAGAACAACGTAAAGAGAATAATTGTTGAACGAGAAGTAATAGCAACATGTAAACAGTGCGGAAAAACTATTCTTAAAAATTCTAAGGCTTATAGTTTAAAACAACTTGGAGAAATTGGGGTAGAAAAAAGTTGCGCTAAAGGAAGCAGCCAAATGACTCAATGGGTTTACTGTAAAAGTGAAACTAAAGTTAAGCAAGGGTAAAGCTTGGGCCAATTGATAGTCTATAGCTTTGAAAATAAAAGAGTGGAATTTGCTGAGCAAAGATAGCCTCCTATTTAGGAGGTTTTTTCTTTCTTTACAATAGGAGGAGTCAATTTTGGTGAGGACAAATATCTTATTGAAACTACCTAACACCTGGAATGTCTTGTTTATTGTATTTGCCGTGATCGTAATGATAGGTGTTTATTATCATGTTGCAAACTATCTTTCAAAGAACAAAAACAAGAAAAAATTCATAAAGTCCGGCATCAAGGATATTGATTATATGAATGATTTTCAGTTTGAGCAATATCTGGCATATATGTTTAGCGCCAATGATTATAAGGTTCAGGTGACACCTGAAAGGAAGGGTTTTAGGGCTGATTTTATCATAAAAAAATCAGGAGCAAAGATCGTAGTGCAAGCAAAGCGTCAAAAAGCTAAGGTTGGTATAAAAGCGATTCAGGAAATAGTGACCGCTAAAAATCACTATAAGGCTGAAGAGTCCTGGGTAATCACGAACAACTTTTATACTAAAGGTGCGCGAGAACTGGCTGAAAGCAATGATGTTAAGCTTTTGGATAGATACAAACTCATTGAACTAATGACAGCACTCAATTTATCAGTAAGCATGACAGCTGGTGAATTCAAACAGAAAGGAAAGGCAAAGCCGATCAAGTGTGTTTGTGGTGCTGAAATGGTCAGTAAAAAGAATAGGCATTCTGGCCGTTCGTTTTATGGTTGCACAACGTATCCAAAATGCTCACATACAAAGTCAATACTGTGATTTTCTTTCTGACCTCATGAGTATCAATGTCTGTTTCTATTCAAATGAAAACCCCCCATCTCTACGAGAATGGGGGTGTTTTATGTTTCGATAGAACATAGATTCAATCCATACTTTTCTTCTAAAAGTTTATTCATTTTTTTTAGATGTTTACTATAGCAAAGGGCAATCTCTTGATACATCTCTTTTTCTTCAGAGTCACACGAGTTAAGCTTTTGTGCTGTTTTTATTAACTCTTGTTTTACATGAGAATAATGCTCTAGTGAGCGCTCAAACTGTTCCATTATTAATCCCCCAGTAAAAGACTCTCTAACTTATTTAATTTAAAACCGGCTACCGTAATTTCATTTGGTTCATCTTCAATCTTAATCACTGTATAAGGTACACCTAATACTTTTTTCTCTAATAACTCTTGTCTATTTTTTTCAAATTCTACTTTCTTTTCTTTATATTCAATCGAATGGTTATCTAGCCATTCCTTCTGTTTGATACAAAAACTACAACCTTTTGCTGTATAAATAACGACTTTTGGATTCATAATCATTCTCCTTTTATTTATTTCTAAAAGGCAGCAATCGGATTTGAACCGATGATAAAGGTTTTGCAGACCTTTGCCTTACCCCTTGGCTATGCTGCCATTTAAGTAAACTAATGCATCTAATAGATTGAAAGTAAACGTCCATTATAGATTATTTAAATTTACCTTAAATTTACTATAAAGATTATTTGAAAGTGGTGATAAATCCACATAAAATAGAACATATGTTTCTTGATATTTATTGAACCGTTTACTTTTTGTGGGCTGAATTCATTATAAAAATAGAGGTGATTTCTTTGAGTCAAACTTTATTGAATTTCGATTTTTTAAATGAGCCGATTGTAAAACGTTTTCTTGCTGATCCCCAAAATCAACGATTATTTCAAGAGGTGACTGAAAATCCAAATGAACAAAATCATTTATTGTTAGATAGAAAGTTCAAAGTGTTTTATAAAAAGGCAAGAATGCTTAAATATTTCAGCACCATGATTAGGATATCTTCAATTGATTTTGATAAAAAAGATCGAAAGATTAAGCAGCGTTTCTTACTTACATTAGATGCTCCTTTAAATAATGAGGATGAAAAAACTACACGAACTGAGACAATCCCAGATCCAGTAGAAGAGCCCTTTACAACTTCTTGTGTAAATTTAACAGAATGTATTACAGATCCAACGTTATACGAAGCTTATACCAGATTAAATAAGAAGCAAAAAAAAGTATTGAACTTAATGTATATAGAAGGCTTAACTCTTCAAGACATAGCAACTTTTTTAGGAGATTCAAAACAAAATATCAATAACATTCATAAGAGAAGTCTCAACAGATTTAAAAAGCACTATTAGTCTTAAAAATTAGGAGGACTGAAATGGACTCTTTTTGTAAACATGAAAACATAACTCAAATTGAACAAGAAGAATTATTACAAATGTTAACCCCTCTTATCAAAAAATGTCTATACAATGTTTCATATCAGGAGAGAGAAGACTTTGAACAAGATATTAAGCTAAAGTTACTTGATAGATTTAATTTTATAAACGATCAGGAGGTACCAGGCTTTTGGGAGTTTGCGATACAAAAAGAAGCACAAAAGAACATTTGAATTTTTTAAAAAGGAGAATGTACTTTTGACATATCCAATTCACTTTATAGATAACGGTGGTGATACCACTTAAAAAATTAAAAGGAGTTGGAGTATTTGCAAACAATCAATGGCATTTATTTGCAAGGTAAAGAACTAGAGGGATTTAAAGAACGTGCAATTAAATCTAGTAAATTTGAGGAGTTACTAGAAACGATTAATGACCTTATAGGTAATGATGATTTAACAAAGGAACAGTTGCTTATTGAATACGGATATAAAGGAGATATTGAATTAGAAAAAGACTATGTTGTTTCAGCTAGTCAAGTCGTTCTCGGCAACGAAAGCAAAACAGCACGGATTGTTTACCGTGAGCTTAAAGACCTTGATGTACCTGAGAGTTTCAAATTACAAGGTCAAGTTTTAACATCTGATGAAGCTGACTCACGTCATCTACTAGGGATTTCATTTACTTCTGAAGGCGAACTTGAAATTGATACTATTCACACTGATTATCCGGATACTGAATTACCAGATATAACCGAGCCTTTGCCGGATGACCCTAATTACGTCCCGCAAGATACAGAAAATTACGCTGAACCTAAAGAGAAAACTGGTGTAGCTATCACTAAAGCTTGGTGGACTTCCAATGGATGTTTACCTGGAGGATATCAACATTGCGGAGGAAACTGTGGTTATGGGCTGAAACATGGAGGTAAAAAGCCAATTAACTATACAGATAGCTGCTGCGTGTTACATGATCGTTGTTACGGTAGTAAAACAAAAAATTGTAAATGTGATTCAATGCTTATCAAGTGTGTGAGAAACGAGATCACTTGGGCTACTTTTGCAATCAGACTATATTTCGGACCAAAAGGTTGTTAGAAGAAATGCCTAGCTATTCAAGCTAGGCATTTTTTTGTTCACTTTTAAAAAATCCAGAAATGCTGGTAATAATTAAAGCGATAACAGATGATATTAACAAAGAAACGCTGATAGCTCCTAACCCTAAGCCTTCCCATCTTCCGACAAAAAAACTTATGATTAATAAGATGATACTTCCCATCATTAAAGCTGCTGGAAATCCATACTGTAAAGAAGAATTTCTTTTTTTAAATATTAGAGAAATGCCAAATATAATAACTGTAAGGATAGTTGTAAGTAGCCAGAATGACATTTTTCTTGCCTCCTTGAAAGAAATGATAAAGAACCTTTATGAATATTTATGTATCTCTTCAATATCGTACCACTGATTTTGTTTGTTTACCACTGAGCTGATAAATCGTTTTTTTATTTCTTTTACTTCTTTGTTGTCTTTATGGTGTTTCTCGTTACTCATTTAGATCATAAAATCTTTAAATTTCCTATTGGGTTTGCGATAGTGAAAATAAAAAGAGAGGTTTGTTTGACGGAAAAGTAACAAGCTTATTTACTGCTAATATGATCGGTGATTGGTACGAATTGTTAATGAAACAGAACATACTAAGGGCTGAAAATAAGAGAAAAATCCATTCACTTTCTTTTCCAGTTTAAGTAATCTTTATTTTCGGAAGTTTCATGTCAAGACTCAAACTGATGTTCAAAGAGAAAGGAAGATAATTTGGTACTCCCTAAACCCTCAATATCTGCTGTATTCCTTCTTAAAAGTCACGAGAGTATTTTTCAAAAAAACAAAAACACTCCCAGATTTATGAAAGTGTTTTTTCGCTAGATTTACTTCGAGGCTTAAAGGATAGCTCGCAGTCTTTACAGTACAAGTAACCGAATATCTTTTCTCGTAGTTTAATCAAGTAAATAAATATGATGACAAATAATCCAATCCTTATTAAAAAAATAGAAAAGAACAATAAATTTGTTATGACATACGAGATGAAAAAAGAAATAAATAACATGAGTAATATTGCTAGGCAGCCTGCGTTTCTTCCCCTTTTCCCCACACGATTACTGTTGCACCTAGGGCATCTTTGCCATTCCAAAAGCTAAACCTTCTTTCCAAATTTTATGTATATTCCATCATAGCATAAATAGGAAAGAATTTTTCCAACAAATTGTTAATGTTCTTGTTCAAAGAACATCAGGATAAGTTTATCGGTGTAGATTTGCGAGATATTAATTTCTATTCACCAGTATATTTGACCCAAATGAAAATTAATTCGGTTAAAGGTGAAGTAAAAATAGCATTACCCTCTCATATACATCGACCTTCCCATTGGATTAACTAATTTTGTGTCTTATTTAAGAAAAGGGAGCTTTAAGAGAGCCAACGAAGAAGCCTAATTGACAAATTCAGTCATGCCAATCGAAAACGCACCGAGTGTTAATGCAAAAATAGCGATGGGGAAGTTTCTCATGATGTGATCACCTTTCTAAACAAATACATAAAAAAGCTTCGGAAAGATCCGAAGCCTTAAGAGTTTATCATACATGGAAATAAGACGCCAGCTGCTCGTTTGCTAAACGGTTTCCAACAAAGAAGGAACCGAATTCGCCGTAGCGTGCACTGACTTCATCAAAGCGCATTTCATAAACCAATTTTTTAAATTGGAGCACATCATCAGAGAAAAGGGTAACGCCCCACTCATAATCATCAAAACCAACAGAACCTGTAATGATCTGTTTTACTTTTCCAGCATAGCTTCGGCCAATTAAGCCATGGCTTCTCATAAGAGATTTACGCTCATCCATGGAAAGCATGTACCAGTTGTCATTGCCAGAACGTCTTTTATCCATTGGATAGAAGCACACGTATTGAGAAGAAGGAAGCTCTGGATATAGGCGCGCACGTACATGCGGGTTCTCGTAAGGATCTCCGCCATCTCCGCCTCCTGCTAAGTAGTTGCTGAGCTCAACAACTGAAACATAAGAATAAGCTGGAATCGTAAACTCTGCTAGTCGTGTTTTGTTGAATTCAAGTTCAATTTCACCTAGTTCTTCCATTGTCGGACGTAAAATCATGAGCATAATATCTGCTTTTTGGCCGACAATACTATAGATTGTTTGGCTTCCAGCTTTATCTTGCTCAGCTATTTTCCATTTTTCCAATAGACCTGTGAACTCATGAATGATGGCTTGGCGCTCATCACTTGTCAGCAGCTTCCAAGCTGTCCAGTCGATCGTTCTAAAATCATGCAGCGCATACCAGCCATCTAGTGTTTGAGCTGCTTCATTTGTTGTATGTTGTTCGCTCATTTCTTTCACTCCTATTAACAGTTTTCCATCTGTTCCAACTATAACATAGTTTGTCCAAATGGAGATGTGATCAAAACTTGAACGAAGAAAACAGCTTTATCAAAATTGATTAAATTAGTTTGAAAAATAAGAATTTAATTTGTAAGCGCTATAATATAAGTTGGTAGTTTGAATTTAGGTAGAAGAAGAGTATGCTTAAAAGAGAACGCTTTTTTTGTAAAATCAAGGAGGGTATTGTAGTGGCAGATATTTTTTCAACAGTTCAGGAAAAGGTTGCAGGTAAAGGAGTAAAGATCGTTTTTCCTGAGGGAATGGACGAACGCATTCTAACAGCCGTTCAAAAACTAGCAGACGGCAAAGTATTGCAGCCAATTGTGGTAGGTAAAAAACAAGAAGTTGAAGCAAAAGCAAAAGAATTAGGTCTTACACTTGCTGGTGTTGACGTGTATGATCCTCATACATATGAAGGTTTTGAAGAGCTTGTACAAGCTTTCGTCGAAAGACGTAAAGGCAAAGCAACAGAAGAGCAAGCAAGAAAAGCATTACTAGATGAAAACTACTTCGGTACAATGCTTGTGTATAAAGGTCTTGCAGACGGACTTGTGAGCGGTGCGGCACACTCAACTGCTGACACAGTGCGTCCAGCACTTCAAATCATTAAAACAAAAGAAGGCGTAAAGAAAACATCTGGCGTCTTCATCATGGCTCGCGGCGAAGAGCAGTATGTGTTTGCTGATTGTGCAATCAACATTGCTCCAGACAGCCAAGATCTAGCTGAAATTGCAATTGAAAGTGCAAACACAGCAAAAATGTTTGATATCGAACCACGTGTGGCAATGCTTAGCTTCTCTACAAAAGGCTCAGCAAAATCAGACGAAACAGAAAAAGTATCTGAAGCAGTTCGCATTGCAAAAGAAAAGGCACCTGAGCTTGTACTTGATGGAGAATTCCAATTCGATGCAGCTTTCGTTCCTTCAGTAGCAGCGAAAAAAGCGCCAGATTCCGTGATCAAAGGTGATGCTAGCGTATTTGTTTTCCCTAGCCTCGAAGCTGGAAACATCGGTTACAAAATTGCACAGCGTTTAGGTAACTTTGAAGCTGTAGGTCCTATCCTGCAAGGCTTAAACCAGCCAGTAAACGATCTTTCAAGAGGCTGTAATGCCGAAGACGTTTACAACCTTGCGCTGATCACAGCAGCACAAGCATTATAATGATCTCGACAAAGGCAGCCAGTACGATAGATTCGTGCTGGCTGTTTTTTTGATGACAAATGTGTACAATATAGGGGGAAAAGAAAAAATTTGATCGTAGATAAAGCCGATAGAATAGGCAGGTGCTATAATGAACGATTTAATACATAAGCTTCAGCATAAGGTCGCGGGATTAACAGAGGCACAAAGGAGAATTGCAGATTATATCGTGCACAATCCGATGGAGGTCGCGTTTTTAACTGTAGATAAATTGGCTTCAAAAGTAGGGACGAGCACAGCTACCATCATGAGATTCTCTGCTGCTGTAGGGTATTCCGGTTTCTCTGAGCTTCAAAAAGAGCTTCAATCAAACATGAAGCATAAAGCTGCCCCTCAAACGAGACTTGAAGCGAACCTCAAGCATTCAAATAAAAGTAAGCTTCTGCATAACCATGTAGAGCTGCAATTTCAAAATATCCAGTATGCTTTAGACAATATCACCGAAGAAAACTTTCAGCATATTGTTGAAAAAATAGCCAGCTCCCGCCAGGTTCTGTGTACAAGTGCCCGAAGTGGAAGACCTGTTGGCGAGTATCTGTCATTTGGAATCAATCGGCTATTGGGGAACTGTCAATATATTGATGCGGACAAAAGCGATTGGGTGGATGATCTCGTTCATTTTCAATCTGATGATTTCATTATAGCGGTCAGCTATCCTCGCTATGCAAAGCGTATAAAGGACTTGCTGGAGGCAGCGAAGTCATATGGGGTGGAAGTGCTTTTAATTACAGACAGCTACAGCTCTCCACTAACTAAGTATGCACAATATGTATTACCATGTTCCTCAGCAAGTGTGGGCTCTCATAACTCTGTCGTATCTGCTATCTTTATCGTAGATTATATTTTAAGTGCCTTAGCCATTAATGACCCTGAAAGAACAAAACCTCGTTTAGATCAAATCAATCATATGTTAACGAAAATGAGTTATCACACAACACATTAGTCGTGTGGTGACTCATTTTTTTCATTTAATTTTTTTGAAAGCGCTTTACTAAATGAAATCGAGATGGTATGATCGTGTCACAAAAGTAATATATATTACTTTAATAAAATTTAATGTAATGAATATAACTCAAAGGGGATGATGGAAACAATGAGTACTGTTCAATTCGTGTCAAATGATCTAATAGATCGGGCAAGAAAGCTTAACTCAACCTTGCTGTCAGACGTGATGGGATGCACTGGAGCGATGGATCATCAAATTAAACCTGTTGCAAGAGGCATGAATATAGTAGGGACAGCTTTTACCGTTAGCTTACGGCCAGGGGATAATTTATTTCTTCATCAAGCGATCTACTCTGCTAAAGAAGGAGATGTACTGATTGTTGATGGAAAAGACCATAAAGGTCATGCATATTTAGGGGAATTGATGGCACATTCAGCAAAGGCTGTAGGTATAGAAGGGATCGTGATAGACGGGCTTGTTCGCGACAAACTTGCTTTAGAGGAGCTGGCTTTTCCAATATACAGTAAGGGGTTTATGCCAAACGGACCTTTTAAAGATGGTCCTGGGGAATTGAATCAAACCATCTCGTGCGGCGGTGTTAAAGTAGCACCAGGTGATTTAGTCATTGCTGACGATGATGGAGTCGTCATCGTTCCACAGGAGAAGGCGGAACACATGCTCACACTAGCGGAAGAGAAACAAGCGTATGAAAATCAGAGATTAAACACGATTCAACAATATATGGACGAAGGAAAGCAAGACACTAGTCTCTTAGCACCTGCATGGCTGGCAGGCAAATTGAAAAAATTTCAGGAATAGGGGAGAATCGGTGATGAAAATAGGGTTTATCGGTTATGGAGAAGCAGCATATGAGCTATCAACGGGATTGAAAACAGAAGGATTAGATCAATTTTATGCGTATGATGTACTTTTACAAAATGAGAAATTGGCTGGAACGTTGAAAGAAAAAGCATCGCAGACAGGAGTTCAATTAACCAGCAGTATTAGTGAAGTCATTGAGAAATCTGATATTGTCATTGCAGCTGTGCCAGCGAATAAAACTTTAGAAGTTGCCCAATCTGTAACGGGAAGTTTGAAAAAGAATCAACTATATGTAGATGTGTCAGCATCAACACCAGACATCAAAAAGCAAGTGGCCAATGAAATTGAAAAGCAAAAAGCTCTATTCGTAGATGCTGCCATGCTAGGGCCTCTTCCAGTCAACAAACACAAGGTTCCGATCACGGCAAGCGGCAGTGGAACCGACCAATTCATGAAAGTAATGAATGCTTATGGCATGAATATCACAAAAATCAGTGACCAGCCAGGAGATGCTTCTGCCTTAAAGCTGATCAGAAGCGTTTATATGAAGGGGATCGTTGGTCTCATGATTGAATTTTTGGAAATTTCCAAAAAATATAATGTGGAACAACAAGTGATTTCTTCATTAAGCGATACAATGGATAGCAAAAGTTTTGAAGAGACCATGAACCGTCTTGTGACAGGGAGTGCATTACATGCAAAACGACGAGCGATCGAGCTTCTTGGCTCTATTGAAATGTTAGATGAAGCAGAGGTTGATGCCAGCATGTCTCGGGCAGCACAACAAAAGCTAGAGAGATTAGCAGACTTTCAATTCGTTGAACGGTTTAATGGGAAAAAGCCGGCCAGCTGGGAAGAAGTCATTGACGTGATGCAGCAGGGGTAATAAATTGTAAGCGTTTTATTTAACGAAGGGGAGGCGAAAAAACGATATGGGTTTTATTGCGTTGATTGTATTCATAGCTGTCATCATTGTATGGAATGTCGTCGTGAAACGGAATATGGGAGAAGCCATGCTATTGGGCTTTATTGCAACCACATTATTTGGCGGATTGGATGCATTAAGACTTTTCTGGGATGGATTAAAATTTGCATCCACATATGAGGTGCTCTATGCAGCTGTCGCATTTGTATTCATGGCTTATTTGATTGAAAAGCTGGAATTAATTCATGCACTCTTACGAATCTTAAATTCGGTTGTAGGTAAACTTCCTGGTGGAGCGGCTTATATGAGTACGTTAGGCTCAGCAGTCTTAGGTGCTCTTTCAGGTTCAAATTCTGCAAACACAGCTGCCACTGGCTCTATCACGGCATCTTGGATGATTAAATCAGGCTGGAGCCGAACCCATACAGCGACCATTTTAGCAGGGAATGGCGGACTTGGAGCAGCACTGCCTCCGAACTCTTCCATGTTTATCATGCTGGGTTTTGCACCAATTGCAGCCCTTGTATCTGAAGGAGATTTATATATTGCGCTTCTAATAGGAGGACTGTATCAAGTCGTATACCGATTTATTTTGGTGTATATTCTGGTGAAAAAGAATAAAATTCAGGCCATGCCGCCAGATGATATTCTTCCTTTTAGGGAAGCTGTGAAACAAGGATGGAAGTCGATCTTTATTTTTTTCGGTGCCTTGATTCCTATCATTATCACAATAGGCCCGCTGGCAAACTACTTAAAAAGTAATCCAAACATTGGACCAGAGGCAATGGATCAGATTTCTTTAATTACGTGGATTCCGATTCTCATGATGTTGATTAGTTTAACAATTGGAAGGAAAAAGGCCTCTGCACTAGATTGGTCTCAGTTTTTCAAGTCGGCCATTCCTAAATTTACAACGATTGGTGCCTTGATGCTGTTTGCTGTTGCAGCAAGTCAGGTGCTTGCTGAATTAGGATTGGCAGAAGATTTGACGCAAATCACATCAGTACTTACCATTCCGAAGTGGCTCATGGTGCTCATTGTGGGAATTCTTGTCACGCTGGTGGCTGGGCCATTATCTTCAACAGCTACATTAACAGCTGTTGGACTTGTCTCATTTTCAGCTTTAGTCTCAGTCGGAGTTGATCCAGTTGTGGCTGTTGTCGCCATTCTTGCTTTTTCATCGACAGAAGGCGCTTCCCCTCCGGCATCAGGATCGATTTTCATTGCTTCTGGTCTTGCAGGAGCCAAACCTGAGAAAACCTTTATACCACTGATTCTCTACTATATGCTGCCAATCGTGGGAATTGGCTGGTTCATCGGAATGGGAATACTTCCAGTATAGAAAGGAGAAACACATGAGAGCATTAATGGAATTATTATTTAAAGTGCTGCTTGTCCTGTTCTTAACGTCAGGAGCCCTGTTGGTATTCGGTCAAATACTAGGGATTCTCTTGCAAAAGGGAGATATGATTATTGCGAGTACGAATCTATTCAAAAACCCAACACTGGTGTTAAGTGCCTTTTTTAGTCTTGTTGGTTTCTCTCTCAATTATATTCCTGAAAAGAAAGACACCTCATTTAGCGATCATCCATCAGCATCAGCGAGTGATTCGCTCAAATAAGCAATAAACAGCTGGATTCAGTAAATGAATTCAGCTTTTTTGTGCGCGAGAAATAGGTATTAAAACCCAATACGTACGATTCATTTTTTGGTAAATTCACTTTCGATCATATGCCTCTTGTTCTAGTAAATGGTAACATAACGGAGGACTATTTAAGGGATAGAGGTGTTTGACGATATCTGGAGCAATCATCGGTTATAAAACAGCCTTGTATTCATTAAAGGCAGATATATCTATAAAAAAAGAACAAATCATCGAACTCAACATGTGCCGCAAAGAAATCAAAGAGGCAAAATCAACCCTGTCAGATGCCAGCAAGAAAATCACTCATCCAGATCTGACATCACAAACATGGTTTGGCCATTTGGCAGACACGTTTGATGACATTCGAGACGAAATGGCTTCCGCCAGTCAGGAAATAAAAGGTGTACAGCTAACCAATCTATTAAATCGAATTGATGAGAAAATCAATGACCTAATATCAGAGATCCAATCGTTAGAACATGAAATTCATTCGGTTGAAAGAAAAATAGAGAAAGAAAAGCAGAAACAACTGGAAGAAAAAAGAGGGTAGTCACATGACGAGAGAAATTAAAATAGATGCCAGTCAGGTCAAACGAGTATTACAGCAAGCAAAACAATCAGGCACTCAAATGAATGCAGCCCTTCCAACAACCATCAAAGGAAAAAATCAGCTCCTGACAGCAGACTCATTAGCAAAGATCAATCAACAGCTGAACGAATTAAGTAATTCCTATATAGGCATCCTTCAGAAACAGCTTGTACAAACAGAACAAGCGGTGAACACCATGATTGAAACGGACAAGGCGCTTGCTTCCAGCAGTAAAAGAAAATAAAGGAGAACGCAATGAAAACCCTTGACGCCTTTGCGCTAATAAACGGAATAGATCAAACGCTGAATGCGTTAAATCAGCAGTCACAGCAAATCAGCTCCATAGAAAAACAAATCCATCACATCATCTCACTCGATGGCGCACTAAAGGGAGAAGCAGGACAAGCTATCCGCGCCTTTTATACAGAATGCCATATTCCCTTCCTGCAATTCTTTCAGGTCGTCATTGAGGAATATAGCGCTGCATTAAAAAACACAAAGCAGGCTCTTCATGCACTAGAATCAAACGAGCACGGCTTTATCTCACAAGCGTTTATCGAAGATGATCTTGATCAAGGCTTAAAAAAAGCTGAACGTACGATTTCTGAAATCGTATCAGAGGTAAACCACGCCATCGGCAGAGTTGGTCATATTGTTTACTTGCCAAGTGTAGACGAATCAGCTTTTCAGCAAAACTATTAAAAGGCATGGCTTGAGACCTCAAGAACCATTGGTCTGCTTCATGCATTTGACAGGGAGCAGACAAGTGCTTTACATGAAACCAAAAGCCCCCTTCAAACAATGAAGCAATACATAGATACCTTAAGTACCATGTTCACCGGCCCAAAAATCGACATCACAAGCTATCAAAAGGGATCTATTTTCAAAGATGGAAAAAAAGAAAAAGTAAGCAGCACCATCAGTGGATTGAACGACAAAATAGACAACCCAAAAGACAATCCAATGATCATCATGCTGAAGAAACTGAAAGAGAAACAACAGGCGAATGTGGAGATGGTTGTTCGGAATGACACCCATAAAAACATCAGTAAACAAATCACAGCAAACGATCCATCGCTTACGACATTGCAAAGGGAAGCCGTGAACGGGAAAAACAAGATTCATAGAGACATCAGGGTCATAAATGGTAAACTATTCAACGTAAAAGGCATTAAAAAGTTAAAAGAATTCGACATCGCAGATGAAGTCGTCACGGACCCATCGGATATTGATTTTATTGGCGGAAGATACACCGTTTACGCCAATAAACAAATCATCCGAACGTATATCGCAAACGGCGAAATAAGAATAGAAGAAGTCGATAAAATTCCAGAAAGCCGCAGCCGTGGCAACGCTAAACGCATATTACACGGCGAAGTTGTCTCAACTACCGAAAACATCATCTTAGAATACACCGGCATCTACGACGGCTACCGAGCCGTTACTGGCAAAGACCCAGAAACCAGCCAAAACATCAGTAGCACAGACCGAGCCTTATCCGCAGCCTCTATCATCCCAATCACGAAAATAGTGAAGGTTGGGAAATATGTTTTTAGGTTGGATCAAGGGAAGAATGTGAAGAGGGTTAAAACACCTGCTTACGGAAAACAATCCGTACCTAAAGGACCTTACCGTGAAGTGAATGGTTTTCCAGCAAAAGTAAAATCAGGAGCTCAAGAAAAACATATTCCAGAAACACCAAATTACAAGCAAGAAGTAGCAAATGGAAAAAAGAAAAGCATTTTTTACGGAGATAATAAAAAGGCACAAGAATTGCTAGATAAATATGCAGGGACAGGCAAAGAATTGGGTAAGAATAAAGAAAGGATAGACTTTGGCCAAGCAATAGGAAAATACTATAATATTGATACTGGAAAGTATGAAGAGACTACTAAGGGAATGATACATTATGGGAAAGATGGTGCTCACATCGTACCAGCGAGGCCTTAAAATGAATTGGAGGTAAAAAATGGGTTATGATTCTTTGATTGGAACATTAATAAAGTATGAAAAAAAAGATATGATTTTGGAATGGAATAGTGGCTTGAAAATCTTAGGGAAACTAGATACAGTTTTTGAAACAAATAATATGTTAGATGAAGATGATATTAATTTTACAGAATATATTGCAGCTGCTTTCCAAGTAAATGATATTCTATCTCATCCTAATGAAAACAGTGGCAGTGTATACGATTGGTTAATTCAAGAGAAAAGCTCTTTAGTTGAGATATCTCTTTATGATGATCCACCAAATAAGATTTTGGTAGATGGCCAAATAGTATGGGAATTGGCATAAGAGTAACAATTGACATTTTAGAATTTTAAAATCTAAGCCCTCGGTAAGAGGGCCTTTTAATTATTTATGAGTTAGTGAAATATGCGTCAAGTTGATCGTTGGCAAAACCGGTTTCTGTAGGTTCATAACTGGGGCAGTTTGGGCTGAAATATGATAGCGCATGTGTATCATCAAAGCTCAATCAATATTATTAACAGTAAAGTACCATTGAATGATTTAAATAAAACTTCGAAAATAGGAGCGTTCAATGAACAAAAAACAAGAACTAACGAAACAAATCCAAACCGTCATCAACATCCTAGAAAAAGACTATTCCCAAGAAATCAATCAAGGTGTTCTCCAATTAATATACAAAAGATATAAGGATGCACAAAGGATCATTCAGAACAATGAAGATCTCCAAAAGATGTTGATCATTGGCGGGGTGAGGGCTTATTTGGATAGTTACAATGATTATTTAAACCCCTTTCTAGATGAATTACATAAAGCAGAGAGCTTGCTAAAAGAAATGCTGTAATAGATAAAATGGCTGTCTATAGTTCTAGATGAGGCTATTTTCTTTTAAAGATGTATAAAAGGGTCATGAAAAAATCAGCTGCTTAACATAGAGGAGGCTCTTAAAATGCTCAATTTACCTCAAATCCCAAATTTGCACGTGAACAAACCAGCAAGTGACATACATATCAAAGAGGCAGAATCCCAGTTAAACATGGCGCTGCCCCATGCTTATAAAACCTTGCTGAAACAGACAAATGGATGTTCCATTGGCGGCGATGTTCTGTTATACGGGACGGAGGACATAATGGAACGCAATACAACGTGGGAAGTCCATCATTATGCGAGCGGCTATGTAGCCATTGGCGATGATGGCGGCGGGCGAGTACTTCTCATGCGGCAGGCAGAAGAGGAGAAAAAAGTGTGGATCGTCGATGCTGGTGTGATGGACCCTCAACATGCGGAATTGGTCGCTGAAGACTTGTTGAGCTGGGTAAATGAGGGCTGTTTCATAGAAGTTTAGTCTATTAAGGAGATGATCGATTTGCCGTGGAATACATTGATCGCTGCATGCCTCGTGGTCGGGGTTCCTGTCGTTTTAATTGCAGCTTTTTATTTCATCTCGAAAAGGAAGAATAAGAAAACAAAATCATCTAACTGAAACGCTCTGTGACGCCAAATGTTATGGAGCTTTTTTGCATTCTCCCTCCATTCCTCCCATGGTATAATAAACACAGTTTATGAACGAGAGGATATGCAGGACATGAAAAATGAACCTATTGAGTTATTGACACAGCCGACATGGCGAATCATAGATCAATCGAGCCTAGGTCTCTATGTAGACCCAAAGCAATCCTTTGCGATGGATGATACGCTTTGCGCGTCGGTGGGGAAGGGTCTCTCACCAGCGACAGCCCGTTCTTGGGTGCATCACAATACGATTGTGCTTGGGATTCAGGATACAAGACTTCCTTTTCTCCAAGATGGTGTAAAGCTGCTTGAGGATGAAGGATATCGCGTGATTGTGCGCAATTCAGGCGGCCTTGCTGTGGTACTGGATGAAGGCGTACTGAATGTGTCTTTAATCTTTGCTGAACAAAAGAAAGGTATTGATATTGACCGCGGGTATGATGCGATGGTGGAATTGATCCGCCGGATGCTGTCAATGTACGAGGTGGACATTGAAGCTTATGAAATTGTCGGCTCTTACTGTCCAGGCAGCTACGATTTGAGTATCAATGGAAAGAAATTTGCCGGCATTTCTCAGCGTAGATTACGCGGAGGGGTCGCTGTGCAAATCTATTTGTGTGCAGATGGAAGCGGTCGAAAACGAGCTGATTTGATTCGCCGTTTTTATGAGGTGGCCTTAAAGGATAAACGACATGAGGTGAAAGCGGTATTCCCTGATATACAGCCGGATACGATGGCATCCCTATCAGAATTAACTGGAGAACCAATTGACTGTGCGCTTCTCATGCGTCTTTTACTAGAAGAACTCCAAAAGCTGAGCGACCAACTGACAGCTTCAGGACTGACCACCGAGGAACAGCTAGAGTTTGAGAAAAACATGACGCGGATGATTGAGCGGAATGAGAAAGTGTTCTCGTAAACACATCTTTCCATCTTAAAAAATAGGGGTGATGTAATGGAAACGAAACTTCTGAAAGCCATTGAACTTCGAGAAAGTGGACATCTTCAAGAATCCAATGACATGCTCACCCGTCTTGTAGAAGAGTATCCAGACCATGCCTCCATTCACTATCAATGTGCTTGGAGTTATGATGTGTTAGGAAAGGAAAAACAAGCTGTCTTTTTTTATGAAAGGGCCATTGAGTTAGGATTGTCTTCAGAAGAACTAGAAGACGCTTTACTAGGATTAGGAAGTACATACAGAACCTTAGGGGAATATGAAAAGTCAAAACAGATATTCCTGCATGCGATGGAAGCTTATCCGCATAATAAAGCCATTCAAACGTTTTATGCCATGACTTTGTATAATTTGAAGGAACATAGCAAAGCGATGGAAATATTACTGAACTGTTTAACTGAGACGACAAACGATCCTGCTATTTTGAGTTATCGAAAAGCCATTGATTTTTATTCGAATCAGTTAGATAGATTGTGGAAATGATTTATATAGATTTGGAGGGGCAATGTAATGGAAGAATCCCCTCCTTTGTTATGAAATTTTATATATGTGATAGTCCTTTATGACATAAGAAAGAAGGAAAATGTATTGTCATTCATCACCACGTATTACCCGCTGTTTATGCTTTGTGTTTTGTCTTTGTTGTATGTGATGTATCGTATTCAGCCGATGGCCTCTACGATTAAAAAAATCACCATTGTGCTCTGTGTGTTAACAAATGCTGCATACATTTGCTGGCGTCTCTTCTTTACACTGCCGCATGAAGGTACATTTAATATTGTGATGGGAATTTTGCTTGTTGCCTGTGAATGTATTGGATTTTTACAGCTGCTTGTGTTTTATACACTTGTTTGGAAGCCTTCAAATCGGAAACAAGTCATGATCAGTGATCTTGACAGGCTGCCAACAGTTGATATTTTCATAGCTACATATAATGAACCAATTGAAGTGTTAAAACGCACGGTTGCAGGTTGTTTGAATTTGTCTTATCCAAAAGGCAGCGTCCATATTTATTTATGTGATGATGGCAAGAGGGAGTCTGTGAAGCAGCTTGCTTTTGAGTTTGGTGTTCATTATCTGACAAGAACAGATAACAAGTTTGCTAAGGCGGGGAATTTAAACCATGCGATGTCTCAAACGAATGGGGAGTTGATTCTCACACTTGATGCTGATATGGTCCCCCTTCCTGCCTTTTTAGAAAAGACAGTGCCTTACTTTCATGATGGAGCGACTGCGTTTGTTCAAGTTCCACAAGCATTTTATAACGAAGATCCTTTCCAATATAATATGTTCTCGAAGGATCGAATTCCAAATGAGCAGGACTTTTTCATGCAAACCCTCCAAGCTGGTAAAGATCGATTC
This sequence comes from Bacillus sp. ABR, assembly GCF_056172715.1. Taxonomy (NCBI): domain Bacteria; kingdom Bacillati; phylum Bacillota; class Bacilli; order Caryophanales; family Bacillaceae; genus Bacillus; species Bacillus sp. ABR. The sequence continues at coordinate 361,250 of NZ_JAOYSL010000001.1, forward strand.
AATGCGGTCATGTATGTCGGGAGTAATACGGTATTTAGAAGAACAGCATTAGAGGAAATTGGCGGATTTGCTACTGGGGTAATTACAGAAGACATGGCGACAGGAATGCTTCTCCAAGGGAAGTTCAAATCTGTGTCTGTCGGAGAGGTATTAGCTGTCGGTCTGGCACCTGAAAGCTGGCTTGATTTGTTAAAGCAGAGAGACCGGTGGTCGAGAGGGAACATTCAGTGCGCCCGTAAGTTTAATCCATTGAAGGTTCGCGGCTTAACGCTTATGCAGCGCGTTCTTTATTTAGATGGCATTGTGTATTGGTTTAACGGTTTGTTTAAAATGATTTACATTCTTACACCGATATTGTTTTTATTATTTGGTATTCAAAGTTTCTGGGCCGATTTTCAGTCCATTTTCATGTTTTGGCTGCCGGCGTTCTTTAGTTCGTATTTAGCGTTTAAACTGGTGTCGAATCAAAAAAGAAGTATGTTTTGGAGTCATATTTACGAAAGCTCTATGGCATTCCACCTGGCTGGTGTGGCTTTAAGTGAGCTATTTTTGAAGAAGAGGGTTGAATTCCTTGTCACACCGAAGGGAATTCAAACGGACAAGAGACATTTTCATTTGAAAACGATGATTCCTCATTTGATCTTCTTGCTACTCTCATTGCTTGTCCTTGTGAAAATAGGATACGATATGAAGGTAAATGGGACGATGAATGCTGATCTCACGTTGATTAATATTTTTTGGGTACTTTATAACGGTGCAGGGCTGTTCATGGCACTTATTGTGGCGTTTGATCGTCCGCGTTATCGAAAATCAGAGCGTTTTGTCATTGAAAAAGAGGGGCATCTTCGTTCCGATCATCAAGATGAGTCGATTGCTTGTTTTCTACTAGATATGAGTGATTCAGGTGCGCGTCTATCCATTCCATCGGATCAAGCTTCTTCTCTAAATCAAGGACAAATGCAATTATTCTTTTCAGAGAATGAAAGTGTGGCATGTGATGTGGTCTGGAGTCATCCGGAGGGAGACAAGCTGATGGTTGGTGTGGCTTTTACTGACACAGAAAAATCACAGTACCTATCACTGATCCGCTTCTTATTCACACGAGAGCACGTATCGATAACGGATCGTGAGAAAAAATCCTATGCTGTTCGGACATTTCTCCGCTTTGTAAGAGAAACGGAGAAAGTACCAAAGGCTATTCGGCGCAAATGGATGAGAAGACCATTGCAAGGTGTGGCAGGCACGCTTGTCTATGAGGACCGGTTAGAAGAGAAGGTGCCGGTGAACATACATGATATTAGTTTATCTGGGTGTAAAATCGAGTCTGAAGCTTCAATTGAATTACATGACAAAGTGCTAATCACCATTGATACAGAATCTCTGACAGAGCAGCCGGCGATTGTGGTCTGGACATCACAAAAACGCGGCCGCACAATAGCCGGACTCAAGTTTGTTCAGCCTGAAATCAAGCAGATAGAAGAAAGAGAGGGAGTGGTTTCTTGAAATCCAAAAATGGCGGTTACCTCTATTTACTATGGCTTCCTGTCATCATGGGAGCCGGCTACGGCATTTCGCTTTTAGTGCCATTTCTTCAGCCTGTACTAACACTTGGCATCGCAGGTCTTTATATTTTTATGTTTGGTGATTTTCAAGTAAGGCAGGTCAGGTATATTTTTATGTTCGTGTTTTTGATCAATGTCCTTTTTAGTGTAATGCTATTTTTGGGCATTTAAAAAAGTGCTTCCCGAGGCGGGGAGCACTTTTTGTTATTCTGCCATTTTTTCGAGGTTGCCGTTCCGGTCCATTTTAAAGGTTGGTGCGGCACTATCGTCTTCTTCAAACAAAACTAGTTTTCTTGCACGGTTCATGATTTTGACGAGTGTTTCATAATCTTCTTGAATCGTGAGCTGATCCTTTTCAAGCTTTTTCACTTCAGCTTCTAGCTGCGAGACTTTATGAGAAAGCTCATTGTTTTCTCGTTTTAAGCGGCTGTTTTCCATACGTAAGGCAGTGGATTGCTGACCATCGCCTTCATAACGGCGTAAGAAATCAATGATATCGTCGATGGTTAATTCTTGATGCTGCCTAAATGGATTCGCTTCCGGCTTTTTCTCTGCGGTATTTGGGGCAGGAGAAGCCTGTGACAATAAATGTGATAAACTAGCTAACTCTTCATTGTAGCTTTGATCCACAAACTGAAGCTGTTCGGCAGTTTCAGCAGCTGGTGCAAATGTTTCTTCCTTTGCTGGCTCCAATTCCTGTGAGAATTCCTCCTGAGTGACCGTTTCTTCTACTTGCGGCTGATAAAGTAATCGTTTTTTCGCAGGCTGGCCATTGCCAAGTGCGCGCATCCGTTGTTTTCGCTGTTTTTTGGCAAGTGCCAACGCTTTTTCATATTGATGCCTCACGACAGCATTCCATCTAAATCCGCATGCTGCGGAGGTGCGGTTCAGCTTGTCTCCTACTTCTTCAAACGCATTTAGCTGCGTACTGCCTTCTCTGACGTGACGTAAGACGGTTTCTGCCAGGAGGAGATCATTTTCCTCTGACCAAGCATCTTGTCTTTGTTTTGACATGTGTTTAAACCCCCATATGATTTGATGGTATTAGATTAGCCAAGTTCAAGATGGTTTATACAAGTTTGCTAAAAGGATAGTGGAAAATACTAGCTTTTATGTAAGCGCGTCATTGGGACGGCAAAGCGTCTTGCAAGTCCAGCCGCTTCGATGTACAATGTTGGGTGGTATATTATTCACGATTGGCTGTCCAACTGTTTCATATAGAATGAAGTATCATCATTGAAAGGAAGCGTAAGACCATGGCTAATGAGTTTCGCGTATGTGACGATTGTGATGCGACGAACCTAAAGACGTTATTGCCTCGACTCAAATCGGTTGACCCTGATGCAAAAATTGAGATTGGCTGTCAATCCTATTGTGGTCCAGGACGAAAAAAGGCTTTTGCGTTTGTGAACAATCGCCCATTATCCGCACCAACAGAAGATGAATTACTCGAAAAGGTTCAAAAAAAAGTCAAATAAATGTCACTGAATGTGTTCAGTCGACCTAAAAAGAGGTCCGTCCCTGTCAGGTCGGGCTTTTTACGTCCGTGCAATCTTTGAGAACACATTCACCAGCAAATTCAAGGATGTTTTCGGGAAAAGTTACCCGATATAATAGAAACACGTCTTAAAAAAAGAGGGACGAAACGATGGCGTATCCAAAAGGTAAATTATCTGAGGAAAAGGTATTTAAAGATCCTGTGCACCGTTATGTTCACGTAAGGGACGCATTAATATGGGATTTAATAGGAACAAGAGAATTTCAGCGCCTGAGACGGATTAAACAGCTAGGAACCACGTATTTGACGTTTCATGGTGCAGAACACAGCCGATTCAATCATTCACTCGGTGTATACGAGATTGTGAGACGAATTGTGGATGATGTGTTTAAAGGGCGACCGGAATGGGATGAAGGAGAGCGCGAGCTTGTACTTAGTGCAGCCTTGCTTCATGACCTCGGACATGGTCCATTTTCTCATTCCTTTGAAAAGGTCTTCCACTTAGACCATGAATCGTTTACAAGAGATATTATTTTAGGGCAGACGGAAGTCAATGAAGTGCTCCGCCGGGTGAGTGATGATTTCCCGAAGCATGTGGCTGAAGTCATTGCCAAAACGTATCAAAACAAACAGGTAGTTAGTTTGATCTCAAGTCAAATCGATGCCGACCGAATGGACTATTTGCAGCGTGATGCTTATTATACTGGCGTCAGCTACGGCCACTTTGATATGGAACGTATTTTACGTGTGATGCGCCCGAGAGAAGATCAGATTGTGATGAAGCAGAGCGGGATGCATGCGGTAGAAGATTATATTATGAGCCGCTATCAAATGTACTGGCAAGTCTATTTCCACCCAGTAACACGCAGTGCTGAAGTCATTTTAACGAAAATCCTTCATCGTGCAAAAGAGCTGCATGAAACGGGTTATATTTTTACACATGCCCCAGTTCATTTTTACTCAATCTTTGAGGGAAATGTCACCACAGAGGACTATATTAAGCTGGATGAATCCATTGTTTTATTTTATTTTCAGGCGTGGGAAGATGAAGAAGATCACGTGCTGGCCGATTTGTGCCGCCGTTTTATGAACCGCCGATTGTTCCAATATACAGAGTTTAATCCAAATGAAGAAATGACGAAATATTTCAAGCTGACCGCCTTGTTTAAGGAGGCAGGAATTGATCCTGACTACTATTTAGTGGTCGACTCGTCTTCTGACTTGCCCTATGACTTTTATAGACCAGGAGAGGAAGAAGAGAGGCTGCCAATTCACCTTTTGACGCAAAGTGGTCATATTAAAGAACTGTCGAGACAGTCAGATATTGTTGACGCCATTTCCGGTAAACGAAGAACCGATCATAAACTTTATTTCCCGATGGACTTAATTGTAGATATGTCGGAAAAAGCTGAAGAAAAGAAGGCGATCATGAAGCTGCTTGGTTTGGGATAAAGAAGTACTGAAAAAGGAGATGTCGGGAATTTGTTGAAAGAGCATGCAAAGTTGATGAAGGTATTCTCTGAATCAGGGGAAATCGTTGGACGGAAGAAGCTGCAAAAGATGATTTACATAGCAAAAAAGCTAGATTTGCCTTTTTACGAGAAATACGATTTTCATTTTTATGGCCCCTATTCAGAGGAGTTGACGCTCAGAATTGAAGAGCTGTGCAACCTTGGATTCTTGGACGAAATGAAGGAAAAAAAGGGCGGATACTATCAATATCGCTATTCGCTGACGGACAATGGGAAAGAGTTTCTCGATCAATGTGAAGTGGACATGCCTGACCTCAAAGTGCTGACGCAGCAGATGAACGAGCAATCGTCCCGTTTCCTAGAGCTTGTCTCAACGATTTTATATTTTGATGACCTGCCAGAAGATGAGATAAAGGAAAAGGTCTTCACCATTAAAAGCAAGCAGCGCTATACGGACGAAGAATTTGAGGCTGCCCTTGCTTATATTGATCAGTTGAAGGAATTGAACTAACGAGAAGAACCAGTATGTGATGGCTGATGGCTAGAACAGACTGGTTTTTATTTTGCACAGAAACAAGCCGACCGCATGGATCGACTTGTATTTTATGAATGGTGATAAGAGAATCTTGCTAAAAATTGTTTCGTACGTTCTTCTTTCGTCTGTTCAAAGACTTCTTCCGGCGTACCTGATTCGACGATGACTCCATCCTCCATGAAAATCACTCTGTCAGCAATATCATAGGCAAAGCTCATCTCGTGGGTGACGATGATCATGGTGACCCCGGTTTGTGCTACCTGTTTAATGACATCAAGCGTTTCTCCTACAAGTTCTGGATCTAATGCAGAGGTCGGTTCGTCGAATAAAATGACTTCTGGATTCAAAGCCAGTGCCCGTGCAATGCCGACTCGCTGCTGCTGACCGCCGGATAATTGATGCGGATAGGCATCCTTTTTCTCTAGTAATCCGACCTTTGTGAGTAATTGGAGAGCTGTGTCATAGGCTTGATCTTTCGGTTGTTTACGGGCAATGACTAAACCTTCCATGACGTTTTCAAGTGCTGTTTTATGAAGAAATAGATCATATTGCTGAAAGACCATGGCGGTTTTTCTGCGAAGTGCGAGAATGTCTTTAGGCTTTGCTTGATTGAACTTGACGGTCGTGTGATCAATGCTGATTTCCCCTTGATCTGCACGCTCAAGAAAATTCAAGCATCGCAGAAAGGTTGATTTTCCAGAACCGCTCGGACCTAAAATGACGACCACTTCGCCTCTTTCTACCGTTAAATCAATTCCTCTCAGAATCTGATTTTTACCGAACGCTTTATGCACCTGTTTGATATCAATCATGCCAATCGTCTCCTTTTGTTTTTGTGTCCATATTTCTCATATCCGGCTGTAATGGCTTCGATTGAGGCACACAGGGCCCAGTAGATCAGGGCAACGGCGATGTATGCTTCAAGATAACGATAGTTCACATTTGCTTTAATTAAAGCGCCGTTTAAAATATCGACCACAGACACCATAGAAACGAGAGAAGAGGCTTTGATTAAACTGATCAGCATGTTGTTCAGCATTGGAAGGGAGATGGGAAAGACTTGCGGTATGATGACCCTTCTTAAGACCTGTCTGCTGGTGAAACCAACGGATAGAGCAGCATCGAATTGTCCCTTTGGAATAGATGCAAGAGAGCTTCGAAATATTTCAGATAACCCGCTTACGGCATATAAAGTAAGGGCGAAAATGGCAATCCATCGTCTGTCCAAATCACTGAAACGAATCTGAAGAGAAAGAGATGCAGCCAAATGGTCCAGTGAATCGGAAAAAAGCAGATAAGATACGAGCAAAATCAGGACAACCGGAATTGCTTTAAAAATAGCCACAAACCATTTGAACAAGGGAGACAATACAGGCACCTGATAAAAACGGATAAGGGCAATACCAAATCCAAAGACAGAGCCAAATAATAGCGGGAGAAAGCCTAATAGCAATGTCGTTGGCAAATAATGAAGTGCGGCTATAAAGGCCTGCAGCATAAAGGCAACATCAAAATCCACTCAGATCGCTCCTTTCTTATGATGTAGTAAAGTCTCCGCCCAATATTTTCTTAGACAATTCAGCGAGCTTGCCGTTATCGATTAGTTTTTGTAATGCTTGATCAATGTCTTTTTGAAGTTTCGTATTGTTTTTTTGATAAAGATAATACGTTTTAGATACGTTTACAGGCTTTCCAGAGGTGACTAGATTGGCATTAAATTGTTTGTTTAGCTTGTTGACGTCATACTTTGTGAGCAGGGCCGCATCGACTGTGCCATTTTGAAGGTTTTTGACGAGAATCTCGTTCCCGCCATCTCCGTAGACAATGTCAATTTTCCGATCATGCTTTTTGTTATATTGCTCAAGAAGATAAGCGAAATTACTTCCTGTAGAGGTGTGAACTTTGTGTCCAGCCAAATCGTCAAGGCTTTGAAAATCATGACCGGAGGCTTTATCAACAACCACATAGCTTGTATAATCTGTGTAGCCAACTTTTCCAAATAGATATTTCTTCTGGCGCTCATCATTGATTTCATATTGATGGGCAGCGAGATCTACTTTACCAGCATCTAAAGCGGGCAGAATATTTTTGAATTCGAAGGATTCATATTTAAACTTATATTGTGGAAGCAGCTGATCCACTTCATCTAATACAGCCTTCTCATAGCCTGTTAGTTGACCGTTTTCATCTAAGTAAACGAAAGGCTGATAAGCGTTCCCTGTGCCAACGATGATTTCTTTCGCATCTGGATCATTATTCGCTGCTTCTGCTTTGACTTCATTCGATTGTTCCGTATTTCCGCAGGCAGCAAGCAGCAATGAGCCAAGTGTAAGCAGACCGATGATGTAATGTTTTTTGAATTGTTTGTTATTTTTCATGTGAAATCCTCCTCGTTTTACTTCGCACGCTTTTCTACTGTGAAAGCCGTTTCGGGTCTTTTTAAGGAAACAAATGTCGTCTGACGCTGTTTTCTTGTTTTCGGTGTATTGATCTGTTTTTCCAATAGGTCAAACGCTTTTTCCAGCAGCAGACTTAACAAAATAAAAATGACGGCAGCAATAAAGTATCCTTCTAATACGCGATAGTATAAAGCCCCTAATGTTTGAACCTTTCCTATAATATCCATCACGCCCAATGTGAAGGCGAGGGAGGTATTTTGTAATAAGTTGACAATGGCTACGCCAATATTCGGGAGCGCGATTCTACCTGCTTGAGGAATGAGCGTCCTTCTATAAATCTGCCATTTCGTCAGCCCAATTGAGGCAGCCGCTTCATATTGAGATGCTGGGACACTTGATAAGGCTGATCGGAATATTTCTGAAAAGTAGGCAGCTGTATTGAGTCCATATGTAATATAAAGAAAGATCAATTTGTTCCACATGGAGATATCAAGACCAATTGCGGCGAGCACACCTGGCAGACCATAAAAGACAATAAACATTTGAACCAGGATAGGCGTTCCGCGAATAAATGAGACATAGACTGCACTGAGTTGGTGCAGAACAGGAATGCGCTCAATTCGAAAATAAGCAAGGATGAATCCAAGAAAGCCGCCAATCAAAGTGGCAAATAAAACAATCAGCAAGGTCGTTGGAAGGGCTGATAATACTTTAGGAAAGAGTGTGACCACGTACTCCCATTTGAAAAACTCACCCACGTTGAATCACCTCCTATGTAGAAGTCGTTTCGACTTTTTCTTCTGCGGGTGGTGTCCCTAGAATGTCTGGATCAAAGCGTTCAGGGATAAGCACTTTATACATCAAAACACCTAAATCTCCATTTTCAGCCTCGCGTTCAATATATTTTGTATATCCTTTTCGTTCGTACATCTCTAAAAGCCAAGGGTGTTTCCGGCCAGAAGTGCCCAGTGTATATGCAGGAGCTTTATATGTCTGCCGAAGCAAGGTGTTTTCTACATAATCGAGCAGCTTATTTCCAATCCCTTGACCGGCTAAATCAGGAGCTGTCGCAAACCACCAAACAAATGGATAGCCTGAGACCGGCTCAGTGCTTTCCCAAGGAAAACGTATGGTGATGGTAGATATGAGCCGGCCGTCTCGTTCTAATACAACGGCAGCGGACTGTTTAATGTTTTCTGTGACCATTTTCAGTGTGGCGTTCGTGGATGGCCAATCGATGCCCATTTCACCAAGCGGTTTAAATGCACTGGACAGCAATTCTAAAAAAGCTGGTGCATCTTCTTCGGTAGCGATGCGAAAAATATCTCGACTCATGACAAACCTCCATTCAAAATGTAATGTCAGATTAACGCTTTTCTTAAAGTCTCGATATCTGGATTCAGCAATGCTTGATACACATTGGAATTTTGACTGATCTCAACTACAGGCACATAACGGACACCGTATTTTGCTTCTAAAATGTTTCTGTAATCGTCATGCTCTGTGACATCAATCGTTGAAAAAGGAATCTGCTGTTCGTTGAAGTAGGATTGAATGTTCTTGCAATAACTGCATCCATTTTTGCTCCATAAAATGATTTGTTGACTGTTTGACATTAGACGTTCACCTCTTGATTGATTGGTTTTTGGTTTGTTTGTTCTTGATCAAGTGCTTCTTTTAATAAAGTAATAGACGTGATCCTTTTATCAATATCTACGATTGGCGACAGCACGATGAATTCATTGATATCGTATGACTCGGATAGCTCAGTCAGCCTGTGATGAACGGTTTCTTTTGTGCCAGCGGTGTAGCCGGCTTTTTGTACGTGAATGTTGTAGTGTTCCTTCTCCGTTTCTTTCACCAGTTTTTCTGCATCCTCTAACGATGTGACATTCAGCTTTCTTCCATCGGAAAAGGAGACCTTTACTGTTTCCTTTTGTTTGATGTGCGAGAGTGCTTGTTCGTGATCTTCAGCTACAGAAACGGTGATGGCAAGAAGGAACTGCTGGCGGGCGCCCGCTTTCTGATATGTTTGGAAGGTCTCTCTTGCTTCTTTTAATAAGGCTTCATCTCCATTAATAAAGAAGGCAAACACAAAGGAGATACCAAGTTTTGCTGCGAATTCAGCGCTCTCCGTACTTCCCCCTAAAAGGAAGATGTCGGGTGATATACGCGGGGTGGGCTGAGCATTCAAGTCATTTGTGTGTTCCGTCAGATAGGTGTTGAGATCCACTAATTTCTGAGAAAAATCCTTACGTGACGCCTGATAATCTTCCTGAAGAGCTTGTGTCGATAGGTTCAGTCCTCCCGGTGCTTTCCCAACACCTAAATCGACCCTTCCAGGCGCTAATGATGCCAGGACGTGAAATGTTTCAGCCACCTTAAACGGACTGTAATGCTGAAGCATGACGCCACCAGACCCAATTCGTATGTTGTTTGTTTTTGCTAAGAGATAGCCGGCAAGTGCTTCAGGGGAAGAACCTGCTACTTGAGGGTTATTGTGATGTTCAGACACCCAAAACCTGTGATAGCCAAGCTGATCCGCTGCTTCAGCCAATCTGACAGTATGCTGAATGCCCGTCTCTGCGTTCTCGTTTTCACCGACAAGGCTTTGATCAAGAATACTAAGGGTGAACGACATTGGCTGTTCCTCCTATCAGACTTTGATATTGAGATAATGCGAGGTTTAACCTGTTTGCGGCATCTGAATCAAGTAAATAATCACCTGATTCCTGCTTTGTGACCTGTTGATCCACGACATACACGCCAGATTGAACAACCGTTGCACCAAGTTGATGAATAATCGGTTTAAGAGCATATTCAATGACGAGCAGGTGACCGTAGGTTCCTCCTAAAACGAATGGAAGGACGGGTTTTCCTTGCAACGCTTTCTGTGGAAGTAAATCTAAAAACGTTTTTAAAATACCGGAAAATGAAGCTTTGTAGACAGGCGTTAACACAATGACACCGTCACTCTCATTCACAAGTTCAATGGCCTTGACAATCTCTTCGTTTGAAAAGTCCGCACGTATTAGTGCGCTGCTAGGCAGCTGGTGAACTTGAATGATATGTACATCGATTCCATTGATCGTTAAATGCTGCTGAACATGCTGCAGTACACCGGTTAATCGAGATTGGACGGAATGTCCGCCTGCTATAATCGTTACTTTCGTCAATTCGTCTCCTCCATTTCACATAATTCCTTCTAAACAACTTGGAATAGTTGATAATATAAATTATAATAAGGCAAACCAATTGAAAAGTATAATTAGTAATCATAAATACACGATTCAGTTATTTAAAATATAGAGAAAAGAGGGGTTTTTATGGAGATTCGTGCGATCCGCACCTTTGCCACCATCGTGAAATATGGGAATTTTTTAAAAGCAGCAGAAGCACTGAATTATTCTCAGCCAACCATTACCTTGCACATCAAACATTTAGAAGAGGAAATTGGAGAGAAGCTTCTAGAGAGAGGGAAGACCTTAAAGTTAACAGCATCAGGACAGCTTTTTTATGAAAGAGCCAATTCTTTACTCAATGAATATGAGAAACTGACGAAAACGCTCCAAGATTTAGAAGTGGGCATTGCGGGATTAATTCGCATCGGTGTTTCTGAGCCTACTGCCAGTTTAGAATTCCCGGCGCTCCTTGCAGAATTCAAGGAAAGGTTTCCGAATGTAGAATTTTCTGTGCAAGTAGCAGATGCAAATACACTGAGTTCCTTGCTTTCCCATGATGAGATTGATTTTGCGATTTGCGGCGCACCAGAAGCTTCGATGGAAAATAGCTATAAGCCGCTTTTTCAAGATGATATCGTCCTGCTGGTCCCGTCTTCCCATCGATTGGCGGAAAAAGAGGCAGTGGAGGTAACAGATTTAGAAAATGAGACCATATTATTCACACCGCACAATTGCCCCATTCGAATTCAAATTGAACAACAAATCGTCGATGGCATTGGGACAAATTATAAGAAATTAGAGATTACTAGCAGCATGTCCCATAAACATTATGTTCAGGCGGGCTTAGGAGTTTCTCTGTTTACACGAACGGCTCATTCTTTTACACTCCCCGGTACGAAGGTATTAGAAATAAAGGGCATTCAAGTTTCCCCGCCAGTTGGTCTATTGAGGAAAACAAATGATACGCCTGGAAGAGCTGTGCTCCAGTTTATTGATCTCATTGAAAATCGATTGCACCAGCACCAACCATCATAAAAAGAGGGGTTAGCCTTTATGCTAGCCCCTCTTTCAAGTTTATTTCACTGTTTGTTTCAGAAACTGATTCTTCTTAATGGGCAGACCCAAGTTTTCGCGAAGGGTATGAGCTGGATAATTTGGGTCGTAATATCCTCTTTCGACTAATATCGGAATGACGTGCTCCGTCCATTCGGATAAACCACTAGCTAAAATCGGAGCGCCAAAAATAAATCCATCTGCGGCATCCTCTTCGATCCATTGAATTAATTTGTCAGCTACTTGTTCATAAGTGCCGAAAAAGGCACTTTTAGGCGTGGTCACTTGTAAAGCGACTTCTCTTAAGGTCAGGTTTTGTTCTTTGGCCATTTTCTTAATGGAATCTGTTGTGGATTGGAAGCTGTTTGACCCAGCGTCACCTATATCCGGAAAAGGTCCATCAAGCGGGAATTGACTGAAGTCCAAGTGGTCAAAGAATCGGCCTAGATAATGCAGAGCTTCTTCAATAGAGACTAGATGTTTAATGGCTTCATATTTTTCTTCTGCTTCTTCGACTGTTTTCCCTGTAATCGGGTGGATGCCAGGGAATATTTTAATATCAGATGGTTTTCGACCAAACGCCTCGGCTCTATTTTTCACGTCGCGGTAATAGGCTTTTGCCTTTTCGAGTGAATCGGCATTTGTAAATACAGCGTCTGCTTCTTTTGCGGCTAGATCTTTTCCAGCCTCTGAAGCGCCTGCCTGGAAAATCACGGGCTGCCCTTGTTCAGAGCGTTCAATATTTAAAGGACCTTTGACAGAAAAGTGTTTTCCATGATGGTTTAAAGTGTGCAATTTATCTCGATCGAAGAAAACCCCCGTTGAACGATCCCTTACAAAAGCATCTTCTTCCCATGAGCTCCAAAGCCCGTTCACTACATGTAAGTACTCTTCTGCAATTTCATATCGAAGTGAGTGGCTTGGGTGCGAACGGATGATGTGATTTTCAGCAGAGCCCTCTAATGGGGAAGTCACAACATTCCAGCCTGCCCGGCCTTTACTTAATTTGTCCAAGGAAGCAAATTGTCTGGCAATGGTAAAGGGCTCACTGTATGAAGTGGATACAGTACCCACAAGTCCAATCTGTTTGGTGACTGTGGCAAGCGCAGATAAGATGGTTAATGGTTCAAATCGATTCAAGAAATGAGGAATTGAATGTTCGTGGATATATAAACCATCTGCAACAAAAACAAAACGGAAACCCGCTGATTCTGCCTTTTTTGTCATCGCTTGATAATAATCAATGTTAACACTTGCATCTGCTGGAACCGATTCATCCTTCCATGCATTCATGTGACCCCCTGGGCCATGTAACATTAATCCAAATTGTATGTGCTTTTTTCCAGTCATGCCGATCGTCCCTTCTGTTTGAGGTAGCAATGTTTTATGTTCTTCATCATAAGGCAGAACCGCAGAGAAGTATAATTGGTATCAGTAAAGTGTGACTTTATCTTTTCTAATATCATTTTTTGTTTCTTTTAGATGTGTCGTTAGGTCCATGATATGATTTCTTGAAAAACATGGATGTTTACTAAGTAAATGACCCAGACCAAAAGCGCTATTTTTCGATGAAATGTGTGTCAAAATATCTGAAAAATTAGTGAAAATGACGTAATTCGACTTTTTTCCTGTGCATCTAATTCCCTGTTTTTGACTGAAGAGAAGGAAAATGGTGAATTTTCAGTGAATATATAACTTTGTGAAAAACAAAGGAGGGATAGGAATGAAAAAGCGTTCAGTCTTTTTGTCATTTTTATTGGTAGGTAGTTTGTTACCGGGAGTAAGTTCAGCTTCAGCACCAGTAGCGAGTGCTGGTCATGGGCATGATCATGGTCATGCGCCGTTCGAAACCCATATTGGTGAGGGGTTGCCAAAAGCAAACAGTTTTAAAGATTTGACGGCAGCACCTCCAATTGAACGAGATGTAACAACAAAGGTATTAGATGAGTCTGGTAAGCAGGTAGGCTCGAGAACCTTTAAGGCCAATACAGGAGATTCAATTTCAACAAAAGCAAGTACAGGCAGTCAGAAGGTCACTGTCTATGCGGTTGCTGATGCGCAGTATCGTGCGAAATATAGTGACTGGCAAACACGGATTGTCAACATCATCGAGCAAGCAGATGTCACGTTTAACCGTGATCATGATGTGGACTTTGTCGTACAAGCAGTAGGATCTTGGACGTCTTCGGGATCAAATTCATCACAAATTCTTTCCAACCTTGCGCGCAGTTTTGATGGCAGAGGATACGACTTTGTCACTGGATTTACAGCAAATCCAAACTTTGATGCTGGCGGAATCGCTTATGTCTACAATAGTGCACCAAGCGGAAGTGCATTCGCCGTGAACCTTGACCAAGGAACAGCGAATACAGCAAAAGCGGCTACACACGAATACGGCCATAACTTTGGCTTACCGCATGACCCTCAAGGAAGCGGCATTGTCTGCTTAATGAATTATGATTATTCCTACACAGTTGACTACTTTGATGCGGCTCATAAAAATCAAGTGAACCGTAATAAAGCTTGGTACAGATAAGAAAGAAGACAAAAGGACAAACACCTTATGGGTTTGTCCTTTTTATATGCTTACAGGTCGCTCATTCGCTTTCCTGCTACGGCATAGTGTTCTTTTTTCATTTCTTCAATAATAACAGAGACTTTTTCTGCACCTGCGCCTGTTGTTTCAACAACAGCATCAGTGACTTTCTCCACAAGCGCTCTTTTTTGCTCGTCTGTTCTTCCTTCAAGCATTTGTACGGTGACAATCGGCATGGCGAAAACCTCCTTTTTCCTTTAATGCTACGCTTCCCTTTAGTTTAAGGGACTTCTTATAGTATACTGAATGAAGTAAATCATTGTATAGAAAGAAAGAGGGATTCATGCCTTTGAACCAATTTCTTGTTTATCCATTAGAACTTATTCCATATGTCGCCATTACGCTTGTTGTTGCATTTACGATGCACGAGCTGGCACATGCATATGTTGCGTACCGTTTCGGAGACCCGACGGCTAAGAATCAAGGGAGACTGACGTTAAATCCACTGAAGCATCTCGATATTTTCGGGACGATTTTGATCTTTGTGGCGGGGTTTGGCTGGGCGAGACCTGTACCAGTGAATCGTTACCATTTTAAAAAACCGCGTTTAGCAGGGATTTGTGTCTCTATTGCTGGACCATTAAGTAACTTAGTGCTGGCGTTTTTGGGCTTTCTTGTGTATGTGCTTCTTCAGAAGTTTGGCGGGGAATGGATCATGCGTTTTGAGCCGGGAGTCGATTATTTCTTCCAGATCTTTATTAACTTAAACGTCATCTTGTTCCTATTTAACTTATTGCCGCTTCCGCCGCTTGATGGATATCGTATCATTGAGGACGTCGTCAGTCCTAGTATTCGTGCGAAAATGACGCAATTTGAACAATATGGGATCATTATTTTTCTCATATTCGTGATCACACCGCTGGGTCAGTTTGTGTTTGGTCCATTGATCGGAATGCGGGATCAAATCATATACTGGTTTAATCTTATTTTGAAGCCGCTGCTTTAGGAGGTTTAATGAATGGAAGGTAAAAAGAAGAAACCAATTGGTTTTAACATCATTAAAAAAACAGATGCAACCGACGGACATGGAGGCTTTGGGGCAGGTGCACTCAGCCTTGATAATATCTCGCCAGTCATCATTGATGTAGAGGAAAAGGAAGCTGTCATTGATATTGGTGCCATGCATGCAAGAAGTGCCGTCGAAAAAGGAATTAAATTTTTGAAAACAAAAGAAGAGGTACCGAACGGAAAGCCTTATTGGCTCGTATGGGTGACGATTGACCGCAGAGAAGAAGGGCCTTATTATGCAGGTGTGACGGCTTGTGAAATGACCGTTGACCGTTCGATTCGCCGCGGGTATAAGTCACTTCCAGAGCATGTGAATTTAATGGATAAATCGATGAAGCGAAAAATCGTCGTGAGTCATATGGATGACGTATCCAAAAAGGTGCTGGCTGATTTCTTAAAGGGTCATAATGAAGCACTATGGGACGCATCGACAGATGAATTAAAAGAAGGATTGGCTGTCCCTGAATAATTGTGAAATTTTTGTGAAGAATGGCGGATCACTACCAAATCCATCCGTTTTTTGAGTAAACTGGTGTTAAAGCTAGGACATGGAGAATCCCGAGATGCAGATCTCGGGGTTTTTCATGTCTTTTTTTAACGTTTCAGCCACTTTTCCCACCATTTCTTTGGCTTTTGATCTTGAACTGGTTCCTGCTCAGAGGCTTTGTCCTCAGCGCCATAGCAGACACCTGTCGGCTCTGTTCCTTCTATAAAATAAGTAAACACCTTTGATTCACAACCTGGCCCTGCGAGGTCGCCAGTTTTTGGATTGATATATACCCCTTTGACACCGTCTGGAGGCATGAAGGAGGAGGCTGGCTGCTTCGAGAGGGCTGATTCCATAAAGGAAGCCCATATTTTTTTCGCATAGGCCGTTTCTTCGACTGAGTCAATGGTGCGGCCTTTATCATAGCCAGTCCATACACCTGTGACGAGCTGGGGAGAGAAGCCGATCATCCAGCTGTCGGCTCCTGTTGTCCCGGATTTTCCTCCGTATGTTCGTGTAAGGTCCTTTATAATGGTGCGGCCAGTGACACTCGTATAGCCGTTTAATTGATCGTTGAACATTCCTGACATCATATCGGTGGTGACAAAGGCTGCTTTTTCATCGAGGATTTGTTCTCGTTTTTGTTTCTCTTCAAAAAGCACATTGCCTTTTGCGTCGGTTACTTTCGTAATAAAGGTTGGTTTGACGCGTTTTCCGCCATTAACCAGCATGGCGTAAGCATTGGTCATTTCAATGGGTTTCACAGGAGACGTGCCTAGAGCAAGAGATGGTACTTGGTCTAGTTTCTCCTTGATTCCAAATGTCTTGCCAGCACGTACAAGCTGCTCCATTCCTAAAAATAGATGGGTCTTTACAGCGTAAATATTATCAGACAGCGCTAAAGCTTGTAGCATTGTAATGCCGTCATTGGCGTAATAGCCGTGATAATTGCTTGGTGAATAAGCCGCACCGCTGCCTTGATCATCCAGTTCAAACACCGTTTCCTCACTGCGCATAACGGTTGCGGGTGTAAACCCGTTTTGCAAGGCAATGTAATAAAGAAGGGGTTTCATGGTTGAACCGGGCTGCCTTTTTGCTTGTGTCACCCGGTTGAATGGACTTTTCTCATAATCTCTCCCACCTATGAGGGCAAGTACATGGCCTGTTTGAGGATGGATGGCGGCAAAGCCAATTTGGATATCTGATTTGGAATCCATCGTGTTTTTTAACGTCTTTTCTGCGATTTTCTGTAATTTTGGATTAAGGGTCGTTTGGATATGAAGTCCATAGGTTTCGATCTGTTCCTCTGTTAACCCCAAGTTTTGTTTCAACTCTCGAATCACATCGTCATAAAAATATGGGGCTTGCTTTGCTTGCAGCTGCTTCTTCTGCAAAGGGCGATAGGACAGCTTTTCTTTCGCAGCGTCATCGGCTGCTTTTTTCGTAATCATGCCATCCTCTTGCATTTGTCTCAAAATCATATTCTTTCTTGCGCCGGCTTTCTCCTCGTTCACATAAGGGGAATACAGAGAAGGCCCCTTTGGGATACCGGCAAGAAGGGCAGATTCAGCGAGGGTTAAGTTCTTTGCTTTTTTCCCGAAATACAGACGTGACGCTGCTTCCACACCGTACGCTCCGTGACCATAATAAATGGTGTTCAAGTATCCTTCTAAAATCTCATCTTTTGTATAGTTTTGCTCTAAACGAATCGTGTAAAAGGCTTCATTCCACTTCCGCTTCCACGTTTTATCATGATCTAAATACAGATTTCGTGCATATTGCTGGGTGATC
The DNA here is from genome assembly GCF_056172715.1 of Bacillus sp. ABR. Lineage (NCBI taxonomy): Bacteria > Bacillati > Bacillota > Bacilli > Caryophanales > Bacillaceae > Bacillus > Bacillus sp. ABR. Next base: position 378,833 of record NZ_JAOYSL010000001.1, read on the forward strand.
GTGCTGGCACCTTGTACCTTAGCCATGGCACGAATATCGGCCACCGCAGCACCTGCCATCCGTTTCACATCAAAGCCATGATGCTCATAAAAGGTTTTATCCTCAACAGCCACAACAGCCTGTCTCATATGAGGAGACATATTCTTTAATGGCACCCAATATCTCTTTTCTCCAAAACTGGATTCTCCAAGCTTTGACCCATCAGCTGCATAAATGGTCGTGGATTGGGGAACTTGAACAGAAGGGGCACCTTGCCATTTAGCTATTAATAGAATCGTCAAAAAGACAGTGCCTGCAAATAGAAAAGCGAGCAAGCCGATAAAAAAACAGGCTCGAATCGTTTTCACGGTCATGCGGATTTTTTTATTACTCATGATTGTGTCCATGCAAAGCCCCCATTTTGACGGTTTTTTATCAGTATGGAACAAAGAAAACCGTTTTAAACAAGCGATTGCAGGAGCACTTTAAAAAATGAAGAGAACTCAAGCGGTTCTTTACAATTTGATATGAATCCACTATACTTTTTTCTTGGACAATCGATATAGTCAAAGCCGATAAAAGGCGCTAACAATAGATGTTTGTTTATTATTGGATGAGAGGAAGATGAACAATGAGCGAACTTTGGTATACAGAGAAGCAAACGAAGAATTTTGGTATTACATTGAAGGTGAACAAAACCCTTCACACAGAACAAACAGACTTTCAGCATTTAGAAATGGTGGAAACAGAAGAGTTTGGCAATATGCTGTTTTTAGACGGCATGGTGATGACATCTGAGAAAGATGAGTTTGTATACCACGAAATGGTGGCTCATGTTCCTCTTTTCACTCATCCAAACCCGGAAAATGTTCTTGTCGTAGGTGGAGGAGACGGCGGTGTTATTCGTGAAATCCTCAAACACCCAAGTGTGAAAAAAGCGACACTTGTTGATATTGACGGAAAGGTTATCGAATACTCGAAAAAATTCCTTCCTTCTATTGCTGGGAAATTAGACGATCCTCGTGTAGATGTCAAAGTCGGAGACGGTTTTATGCACATTGCTGAAGCTGACAACGAGTATGATGTGATCATGGTGGACTCAACTGAGCCGGTTGGACCAGCTGTGAACCTATTCTCTAAAGGATTTTACGCAGGAATCTCAAAGGCACTCAAAGAAGACGGTATTTTTGTTGCACAAACGGACAACCCTTGGTTCACACCGGAGCTGATTACAAATGTACAGCGTGATGTAAAAGAAATTTTCCCAATTACGAAGCTTTACACAGCGAATATTCCAACGTATCCAAGCGGTCTTTGGACATTCACCATCGGTTCTAAAAAATATGATCCACTTGCTGTAGAAGACAGCCGTTTCTTTGATATTGATACGAAATATTACACAAAAGAATTGCACAAAGCGGCATTCGTTCTGCCGAAATTTGTGAGCGACTTAATCAAATAAATCAAGCGAAATGGGAATGCGCAAATGACAGTTTGCGCATTTTTTGAAGCGTAAAAGGAGGAATCTTGCATGAGATTCGACGAGGCTTATTCAGGAAAAGTGTTTATTGGAAGTCATCCGACATGGGAAGATGCAAAGGTCATTTTATACGGCATGCCGATGGACTGGACAGTCAGCTACCGCCCAGGTTCACGTTTCGGTCCGAACCGCATTCGTGAAGTATCGATCGGTTTAGAGGAATACAGCCCTTATTTAGATCGTGAGCTGCACGAGGTGCCATTCTTCGATGCGGGTGACATCCCACTTCCTTTTGGGAATGCACAAAAGAGCTTAGATTTAATTGAAGAGTATGTCGACAGTATTTTAGAAAAAGGAAAGTTTCCATTAGGAATGGGCGGCGAGCATCTTGTGTCTTGGCCGGTTTTCCGTGCGATGTATAAGAAATACCCTGATTTGGCCATCATCCATATGGACGCACATACAGATCTTCGTGAGGAATATGAGGGTGAGCCACTTTCACATTCAACACCAATTCGTAAAGTTGCAGGACTTATTGGAGCTGAAAATGTATTTTCTTTCGGCATCCGTTCTGGAATGAAAGAAGAATTTGAATGGGCAAAAGAAGCGGGTATGCACATTTCTAAATTTGAAGTGCTGGAGCCATTGAAGCAAGTATTGCCAAAGCTAAAAGGGCGTCCAGTATATGTGACGATCGATATTGATGTACTTGACCCAGCCCATGCACCTGGTACAGGAACGGTAGATGCTGGCGGTATTACATCAAAAGAGCTGCTTGCATCCATTCATGCGATTGCAGGATCTGACGTCAAAGTCGTTGGGGCAGACCTAGTCGAGGTAGCACCTGTATATGATCACTCTGACCAAACAGCGAATACAGCGAGTAAGCTTTTACGCGAAATGCTGCTTGGGTTTGTGAAATAATCAGTTGATAGAGGAGCTTGTCATCTCATGTGGACAAGCTCTTTTTTTACATTGGTCAAAAAATAAAGGAGGCAGCTCATGTTTTCGTCAATATTGATGGTGTTCCTCGCTTTATGCGTATTAGCGGCAGGCTTTCTCACACTGAAACGAGAGCTCGCAGCTGATCCGCCTGTTTTTGCTTCTAAAAAGGAAGCAAAGGTGGAGTTAGTTGGTTTATTTCAGGATCGAGGCTTTTTCTATCTGACGGCCATTGCGTTATTCATGCAGTTGGTATTTAAAAAGGATCAAATCGCACCATTTGATTTTTTTTTTCAGGCATTTTTGGCAAGTTCAGGCATACAGGCTCTTTTTTATTTACTGAAAAGAAAAGACTTAGGCGTAAAGGCTGGACTTGTCGTATTGGTCAGTTGCATTTTTCTTTTTTTCTAAAGGGATGGCTGAAGATGAAAAACGAAGTTTAATCGCCGTGAAGAAGAGAAATGATGGTATGATAGGCGCTCATGATTATGGTATACTATTTTAGTTAAACGGGTCTTAGCAAAGGAAGTGCAAAATGACACAAAACCAAATTTCAATTCATGTAAAGTCAGTGATGAAACCAGAGACGGAGCCGGCTGAAACGATCGAATTCCGCACGACTGGAACATATCAAGAGAAGAATGACAAAACGTATCTCACTTACCATGAAGAACATGAAATGGGTCAAGTAAAAACCGTTGTGAAAATGAGTGAAAAAGAAATTTTTGTCATGAGATCAGGAGCTATTCAAATGAAGCAGCGCTTTCTCATTGGAGAAACGACCGTCACACATTACACGATGCCATTCGGTACACTTCAGTTAGATGTGCACACACATGGCATTGATCTCGATGTGGACAAGGGACTGCTGCACATTACGTACGATATGCTGACAGGAGAAGATCAAAAGCATTTACATACATTATCGATTTCGTATAAGGAGGATTTACGTTCATGAATATCGCAGAACAGGTCAAAGATGCGTTAAAAGAAGAAATCATTGCGGCAGTCGTCAAAGCAGGACTTGCCGATGAAAGCCAGGTGCCAGATGTCCTTTTAGAAGTGCCGAAAGACAAAACTCACGGTGATTACTCTACCAACATGGCGATGCAGCTTGCCCGCATTGCGAAAAAAGCACCTCGTCAAATCGCAGAAGACATCGTCAATGCGTTTGATAAAGGGAAAGCTTCCATTGAAAAACTGGATATCGCAGGTCCAGGATTCATTAACTTTTATATGAACAATCAGTATTTAACAAAGCTGATTCCAGCTGTCCTTGAAGCAAAAGAAGCGTATGGCGAAACGAATACAGGCGGCGGTCAAAAGGTGCAAGTCGAATTCGTCTCAGCCAACCCAACAGGTGACCTTCACCTTGGACATGCCCGCGGAGCAGCTGTAGGAGATTCCCTTTGCAATATCCTTGATAAAGCAGGGTTCGATGTGAGCCGTGAATACTATATCAACGATGCAGGGAATCAAATTAATAACCTCGCTTTATCTGTCGAAGCACGTTATTTTGAGGCACTCGGTCTTGAAAAAGAAATGCCTGAAGACGGCTACAGAGGGGAAGACATCAAAGGCATCGGACAAAAGCTTGCGGATGAATTTGGTGACCGTTTCGTTCATGAACCAGAAGAAGAGCGGATGAAGTTCTTCCGTGAATACGGATTGAAATACGAATTAGAGAAATTACGTGTAGACCTTGAGAATTTCCGTGTGCCATTTGATGTATGGTATTCAGAAACCTCTTTATATGAAAACGGAAAAATCGAACTAGCGCTGGAAACACTTCGTGAAAAAGGCTATGTCTTTGAAGAAGACGGCGCAACATGGCTGCGTTCGACTGATTTTGGCGATGACAAGGACCGTGTGCTGATTAAAAAAGACGGCAGCTTCACTTACCTGCTTCCAGACATCGCATATCATAAAGACAAATTGGACAGAGGCTTTGACCAGCTCATTAACATTTGGGGAGCGGACCATCACGGCTATATCCCTCGAATGAAAGCGGCGATCCAAGCACTTGGATATCCAGCTGGCAAGCTTGAAGTAGAAATCATCCAGCTTGTGCATCTTTATAAAAACGGTGAAAAAATGAAGATGAGTAAGCGTACAGGAAAAGCTGTCACAATGCGTGATCTCATTGAAGAAGTCGGCTTAGATGCGACTCGTTATTTCTTTGCGATGAGAAGTGCGGCGACACATATGGACTTTGACCTAGACCTAGCCATTTCTACGTCTAACGAAAACCCTGTGTACTATGCACAATATGCGCATGCGAGAATTTGCAGCATGCTGCGTCAAGGAGAAGAAAAAGGCTACGAACCAAACCTTGAAAAAGCCGATTTCTCTCACATTCAATCGGAAAAAGAATACGATCTTCTGAAAATCATTGGCAGCTTCCCAGAAGTTGTAGCAGAAGCAGCTGAAAAACGTATTCCGCACCGCGTGACGAACTATATTTACGACCTTGCATCAGCCCTTCACAGCTTCTACAATGCCGAGAAGGTCATCGATGTAGAAAACGAAACAAAAACAACAGCACGTCTTTCACTCATGAAAGCAACACAAATCACGCTCGCTAATGCATTAAAACTAATTGGTGTATCGGCTCCGGAAAAGATGTAAGAACACGCAGAAACCCACTCGGAACAGGAGTGGGTTTTTGTCATTCAACGTTTATATCATTTTTATTTCTCTGGAAAATCTCAATTTCATAATTCTCTAATGCTTGTTTAGGAAGTTTCTTTTCTAATATAGACTGCAAACCTGCTATATCTTTTGAAGTATTGATGCCGATGGAAATTGTGGGATCTGTCTTAACGATTTGATAATGTAACAAGCCATGCTCTTTCCATAACGAGTCTAATACTTGTGTCACCTTTTGATCTAATTCTTCTTCAGAAAGAGTGAGACGATTTGGAGTGGAACTTAATCCAAGAATACAAAGAGTAATAAAAAACAAACCAATCAAACGTTTTTTCATTATATCTCCTTAAATAGTTAATATATTCCTTTAATAGATTATAGCATCCAATTAGGTTTGTTTAAATAACTTAACAGAAACATGCTCATAGAAGGCATTGTTCTAGATTTATTTAATGGAGCAACATGTCATCCACTCAAAACATGTAAAAACCCGCTATCTCTTGAGGATAGCGGGTTTTGAAAATTATCCAAGTGTATTAATAATGTTAGAAATAGAATCAAATAATTGGCTAAGTACATCAGAGAACATAGAGTGTGCCTCCCTTCGGTAAGCATGTAGTATGTGTGCGTCAAATGAAATTATCCAAGTGTGTTAATAATGTTGGAGATAGAATCGAATAATTGGCTAAGTACATCAGAAAACATATTTTTGCCTCCTCTCTTTTCTTTTTACATCTACTTAACGAAGGGAATGAAGGGGTGGATCACTTTTTCTAAAAAAATTTTAAAAAAGATGGTGGCATAGAAAAAAGCACCGGCTATTCGGGTGCTTTTTTGCCTTTAGTTATGAATGAATGCGTAGCTTTATGTCTCCATTTGTACACGCTAGTTGAACGTTTCCGCCAATCGGGAAGGTGAAGACGGGCTGTGTATGTCCGATATCGACATCGTAAATCACTGGGATGTGTTTGAGCATTGGGTGCTTATCTAGAATGAACCTCAAATGTTCCTCTGTCATCTTGGATTTCTTCTGAAATCGTCCGATGATCAATCCTTTGATTGATTGTGCATGCTGCAAGAGGGAGGTAAGGTCTCTGGCGAACATTTCAGGGAATACCAGCTCATCATCCTCGACAAATAAGATCGCATCCTTTACATTCGGCATAAACGATGTCCCTTGCAGTAAGTTCAGTGTACAAAGGTTTCCGCCATACAAGGTGCCTTCAGCTGTTCCTTCCTGATAAATCCCCCATGTTGTCGGATGAAACTGCCTGTTCGCTTGATCGAGATACCAAGCATCATCACTCCATTTTGTCGAAGGAATCATATCAAACGGTTCGCCGCCGTTCATCAAGCAAGCTTGAAACATAGCAGTCTGCTCCTCCTGCCCCTGCTCCATGTAAAAGCTGGAAAAATGGGGGCCGGAATATGTCACCATATCACATTTCGCTGTAATGGCGTTTGCAAGTGCAGTGATGTCACTATAGCCGCAGAGGACTTTAGGATGCTGACGGATCAAGTCGTAATCAATATAAGGCAAAAGTTCATTGCAGTTGAAGCCTCCGATAGCTGTCAAAATACCATCGACATCATGATCTCTGAACGCCTCATGCAGATCAGACAAGCGGTGTTCAATAGACGATGAGGAATGAAGGTCACATTCAAACACATGCTGTCCCAAAGAGACAGTGAAGCCTAAAGCCTCTAAACGTTTTTTCGCTTGAGCAATTCCTTCTTCTGATAAAATGCTGGCACTTCGGCTTGGGGCAATGACACGTATATGGCTCCCTTTTTTAAGAGGTGAGGGGGTATGCATAAACAGATCTTCCTTTCCATCACATATTTCTCTATTATATCGGATCAAATAGCGAAAGTCTGTAAAGGCTAGGAGAAAGGAATGGGTCGTGCGTTTCATACAAGCTGTGCAAAGGGTATGGAAGAGAAAAAGACAGAATGAGGGCGGAGAATGTGAAAAAGAGAAGACTGGAATTTTTATTTTTATATTTTATGATATTCGGGGCATATGTCGTGTATTGGTGGACTGTGCCGGCGTGGAGCGTTCAGCTGTACGCAGCGATTTATATCGCCATTATTTTATTTAGTATCGTCTCACTCATGCTGGAGAATCGTACATCACAGCACACGTTATTATGGATATATGTGCTGATTTTTTTCCCGATCATTGGCTATATGTTTTATCTGTTCTCAGGGCAGCTCTATGTAAAAGGTCATTTATTCAAATCAAAGAGAATGTATAACCGTGAAAAATTAAGAAGAATATCTGAGCTTGAGAGCAAGCCGGATGAATCACGTTTAACCGATAATCAGCGTGGTTTTTTTCAATACACAGAAAAAGCTACAGGCATGCATGTGAATACAAATAGTGATATGGACATTTTAAAGAATGGAGAGGAGACGTTTCCCCGAATTTTTGAAGAGTTAAAAAAAGCAAAATCATTCATTCATATTGAATATTACATGTTTAAATCTGATTTCCTCGGCCACCGGATGATGGAGATTTTGATTGAAAAAGTGAAAGAAGGGGTAGAGGTCCGCTTCATATATGATGCGGCGGGCAGCATTCGTTTCTCACGAAAAGATATTAAACGCTTGAAGCAGGCAGGGGTAAAGGTCGCTCCTTTTCTACCTTTAAAATATGGATTTTTTAACCAAAAATTCAATTTCCGAAATCACCGAAAAATCGTCATTATTGATGGAGAAACAGGGTTCGTCGGCGGATTAAATGTTGGCAAGGAATACGTAGGACGGGATGAAAAGATCGGCTTTTGGCGTGATACGCATGCCATGTTAAAGGGTGAGGCTGTTCAGACCCTTCACTCCGTTTTTATGCTCGACTGGGAATATGTATCAGATGAAGTATTAATTGATGATCCGAAGTATCATACGCCGCATCCTGTGACAGGAGAGGATGTCATTCAGGTTGTACCAACTGGACCTGATATGAAAGAAAGTATGAGTGATTTATATGATGCTCTCATTTCTAATGCGAAACAATTTGTCTGGATTGCCACACCTTATTTTGTACCAAACGAATCGATTCGCACTGCGCTCAAAATCGCTGCCACAAGAGGGGTGGATGTGCGGGTGATGGTACCGGAGATCAATGACGGATTTCTCACGCAATATGCCACACGTTCCTATTTTTCTGAGCTTCTAAAAGAGGGCATCAAGGTATATCACTATCAAAAAGGGTTCATGCATCAAAAGGTGATGATCGCAGATGGAGAACTCGCCTCTGTCGGCACCGCAAATGTTGATATGAGAAGCTTTCAGCTTAATTTTGAGGTCAATGTCTTTACAGCAGCGAAAAAGCCAATTGATCAATTGATGGCCCACTATGAGGAAGATATGAAGGAATGTGAGCAAATGGGTCCGGTTCATTTTTATAAAAGAGGCTTAAAAGAGCGGTTGAAGGAATCATTTGCTCGATTGTTTTCTGGCGTATTATGAGGATTTCCAGTCAAAGAAATCATTTCCTGATCTAGTATTTTGCAGAGGATTCCTCTATAATTGAAAATGATTATCAATTATAGAGGAAATGAGGTCCTTTTACATATGCTAAAACGTTTTTTCGCCTATTACAGGCCCTATCGCGGTCTGTTCTTTTTAGATTTCTTTTGCGCTGTCGCAGTTGGATTAATGGAACTTGGTTTCCCGCTGATCGTGAACTACTTCATTGATACGTTATTACCAACAGGGAACTGGACAGTCATTGCCTGGACCGCACTTGCTCTGTTTATCATTTATGCCCTCAGCTCAGTGATGCAATTTATTGTGTCGTACTGGGGACACATGCTTGGCATCAATATTGAAACAGATATGAGGAAGAAGCTGTTTAATCATTTTCAGCGTCTCTCATTTAAGTTTTTTGATAACAACAAAACGGGTAAGCTTATGTCTCGGATGACAAATGACCTCATGTACATTGGGGAGGTGGCTCATCACGGACCTGAGGATTTGTTTATTGCGATTATGACGATTCTTGGCGCCTTTGCTGTCATGCTAATGATTAACTGGCAGCTTGCCATTTTAACCTTCTTGATCATGCCCGTCATCATTTGGCTTGCCCTTCATTTTAATAAAAAGATGACACAGGCGATTACACAGCTGAACAATGACATTGGAGACTTTCATGCAAGGGTTGAAAACAATATCGGCGGTATTCGTCTTGTTCAAGCCTTTGCCAACGAACATTTTGAGAAAAAGCGTTTTGCTGAAAACAACAACCGCTTTCGGAAAGCGAAGCTTCTTTCATATAAAATCATGTCGGTTAACGGCTCAATCAGTTACATTCTGACACGTCTTGTGACACTGTTTGTCCTTCTAGCAGGGACATGGTTTGTTCTGCAGGGTCAATTAACGGCAGGTGGATTTATCGCGTTTGTTCTGATTACAAACGTCTTATTCAGACCGATTGATAAGATTAACACAGTGATTGAAATGTATCCAAAAGGCATTGCGGGCTTTAAAAGTTATGTCGATTTACTTGAAACAGAGCCAGATGTGAAGGATACAGAAGGAGCTCGTGATGTATTTGGGCTGAAAGGTGAAATTGAATATCGAAACGTGACATTTGGCTACGATGAGCACAGTCATGTGTTAAAGGATATCGATTTGAAGATCAAACAAGGAGAAACCGTTGCGTTTGTCGGGCCCTCAGGAGCCGGGAAATCGACGATTTGCAGTTTGCTGCCACGTTTTTATGATGTGGATGAAGGGGAAATTACGATTGATGGCGTGAGTACAAAATCGATGACCCTCTCTTCTTTAAGACAGCAGATCGGCATTGTGCAGCAGGATGTCTTTTTATTCTCAGGCACCATTCGAGAAAACATTGCGTACGGCAACCTAGAAGCCAGCGATGCAGAGATTTGGGAGGCTGTACGTCGTGCGCATTTAGAGGAACTCGTTCAGCGTTTCCCAGAAGGATTAAATACTGTCATAGGCGAGCGCGGCGTCAAATTGTCAGGCGGTCAAAAGCAGCGCCTGTCCATTGCGCGGATGTTCCTAAAAAATCCTTCAATTCTTATTTTAGATGAAGCCACATCAGCACTTGATACAGAAACAGAAAAAGCTATACAGGATGCACTAAGCGAACTGGCTGTCGGCAGGACGACACTCGTTATTGCCCACCGCCTCGCTACAATTAAGCACGCCGATCGTATCATCGTCGTAACAGAAGAAGGCATTCAAGAACAAGGCCGCCACCAAGAACTCATCCAAATGGGCGGCGTGTACAGCAGACTGCATGAAGCGCAGTTTGGTCATTGATAGTAAGGCGTAAATGAGTTCAGCTATTGAGTTGGACTCATTTTTTTACATGTGATAATAAAAAGTGGTTCGTCCTGCAAATATTTAAATCACCATTTAAATGGAATTTTGATATAATTTAAGGAAATTAGATCCAAAAGGAGAGGGTTGTTTGAGCGAAACAGCAAAAACATTCATGCTGAAAAGCATTCACTACGTGACTCTTGTTGGTTTATTTATATTGATCATTCCAGCTGGAATCAACCCAGTATTTTTTTACATTGGGATTATTTTATTTGGCATTCACCTTTTTGTAAACGTTATAGACAGTTCTTTAAGCAAAGTCAAAATATCGATAGCATTGATTATTAGTTTTACGCTCATATTACTTGGCCTTTTTAAAATATTTTTTTGAAAAGATTTTCATTCGTTCAGTAGCCCTTTTGATAAAGGGCTTTTTTTGTTAGGATAGAAAAAATGCGTGTAGGAAGGATCTGATGGAATGAAGGGGCTTCGGCGATTACAAAAGGGCGATAAGATCGGTATTTTTTCACCTTCCAGTCCTGCATCAGCGACCTCGCCTCTTAGGTATCAGCGGGCGAAGAAGTGGCTTGAGCAAAAAGGATTCATTGTGATCCCAGGATCATTAACAGGAAAAGAGGATCACTACCGTTCCGGTACAATTCAAGAACGAGCTGATGAGCTGAATGAGCTGATGGCTAGAGAGGACTTGGCGTGCATCATGTCAATGATTGGCGGTACGAATTCAAATAGTTTGCTGCCTTATCTTGATTTTGAGCTGCTGAATCAACATCCGAAAATCATGATCGGTTATTCAGATGCGACAGCGATTCTACTGGCGGCGTATGAAAAAACGGGACTTCCTGTTTTCTACGGGCCGGCGCTTGTTCCTTCTTTTGGCGAGTTTGAACCGTTTGTCGATTATACATATCAGTCATTTGAGGACATCTTGATGTCTCCTCAAAGCATTCCTTATCAGATTGAAAAACCGCCTTTTTGGACAGATGAACGAATCAATTGGGAAGAAAAGACGCGTGACAAAAAGCAGCGTCCGAATGATTGGCTGTGCGTCATAGAGGGACAGGCAGAAGGCAGATTGATCGGAGGGAACCTGAATGCGATGTACGGCATTTGGGGAAGTGAGTTCATGCCAGCCATCCAAAACGGAGACATCCTCCTTATTGAAGATTGCATGAAAACCGCTTCTGTTGTAGAAAAGAATTTCTCTTTATTGAAAGTAAATGGAGTGTTTGAACGGGTGTCAGGGATTCTTTTAGGAAAACATGAGCTGTTTGATGATGAGGGGACGGGCAAAGAGCCTTACGAGATTTTGCTTGAGGTGCTCGGAGAGACGAAGAGACCACTCATCGCTGATTTTGACTGTGCCCATACGCACCCAATGCTTACGATGCCAATTGGGGCACAAGTGAAAATAGATACAGCTTCTAAACAAGTTTGGTTAACAGAAGAGTGGATATAAGAAAAAGAGCAGCCCGAGGCTGCTCTTTTTTATGAAACCTTTTCTTTCTCAAACGGCTGAAGAAGATCTTGCGCTTTTTTCCCTTCAACCACAATTAAGTAATCAGATTCTAAATGAGTGAGCCTGAAGGTTTCAAGCTCTACGATGTTCTTAATGCTGCACATTGTTTTTTTAGAATACACATATATACGATGCTGAGCCTGCTGGCACTTTTCATAAAGAGAAATAAGCTTATGTAAATTCAACGCTTTTGCAGCGATTCGGATTGAATAGATTTGAGACATCTTCATATCCTCCTGTTAATTACTTTCTCACAATAGCTTTGTTACCCCCATTTGTACAAAGGTAAACCTTTCTCTATGATTTCCATTCAATGGTTCCTCCGCCCGTCCGCTTATTGCCCCTAATCGCAGACAGCTCTTCGACTAGACGGAGCAGAGCCTGATCCTTTAATTTTGCTTCAATCATAAAATCTACATCAAGCCCATACGGTTTTAATGCTTGAAAAAGCGGTAAGACAAAGGCCATATCTACACCATCTGCATGACTGCGTATGGCTTTTTCTGATTTAGGTGAAGACAAGTGAATTTTGGGCGGAATGCCAGTCTTTGTCCAAGTGTCGAACATTCTTGGAAGGATGTCATCGAGTTCGGCATCGTCATCTTTATTTGCCACATGATGATGGTAATCAAAAACAAATGGAATGTCATGCTTTTCACATACGCCAAGCGTTTCGAGCGACGTATATGTTTTGTCATCGTTCTCAAGTGTCATCCTTGCTTTGATATGAGCCGGAAGCTGTTTGATATTTTCATCAAAGCGTTGAAGAGCCGATTCTTTATCGCCGTACGCTCCGCCTATATGAATATTCATGTAACCTTCCTTTTCGAGCTTCATTGCCTCAAGCATCTGATAATGGTACGTCATATCGATGACGGCATTGTCTGTAATTGAAGGTTTTGGGCTGGTAAACAAGGTGAATTGATTGGGGTGAAAGCTTACCCGTAAGTTGTGCCGTTTCACCAACTTGCCAATCTCAAGAAATTCTTTGTGAAAAGGTGTCACGAAGTCCCAGCGCACCTCGGGATGGGTCGCGAGCGGGACGATCGAGCTTGAAAAACGGTACAGCGGGATATCATGAGCAATGGCGAAGTAAAGCGTTCTTAATGTATTCATGAGATTGGCTTTCGTTGTTCGCAATAAAGCCTCTTTTCTTTCTTCCTTAGAGAGCTTGCTGTATCTTGCAAAGGTCAGCGACTTGGCAGGAGAAGCTTCCCACAGGGTGACGGCATTGGATACATAACCAAATCGATAACGCATAGGTCATCTCCTTTATAAAAAATACGAGAACATGGCGGCAACCCACTCAAGCGGCCGTGTGAAAAGAGGGCGCTTTGACAATGTTTCTTCTGTCAGGATCTCAGATACTTCCATATGCTCCCGAATCTTTTCCTCTACGTGTGCAGTAAAGTCGGAATCATCAATGGCCACATCTACTTCTTCGTTTAAAAACAAGCTTCGTTTATCAAAATTCGCGGTACTGATCATACAGCGGCTGTGATCAATCAATATGGCTTTCGAATGATAAAATCCTTTATAAAAACGATAAACAAGACATCCAGAGGCAATGAGATCCTTTAAATAATGAAAACCAGCCTCTTTGACAAGTGGATGATCCGCTTTCATTGGAATGATAATTTCAACTGTGACGCCCCGCTTTCGTGCATCAAGCAGCGCCTTCAGAAGTGGGGCTGATGGAATAAAATAAGGCGTACAGATGATGATCTGTTTCTTCGCCTGCTCAATATCTTGGAGAAATAAAGCTTCTAAAGAAAAACCGGCAGTCGCGCGTGTTGTGCATTGTAATGTTCCCGGTTCCAATGCAGGGAAAACCTCATATTGCAGCTGATGAATGCCAGACGACCGGTACAAATCATTCAGAAACACATGCTGGAGATCTGCGACAACCTGTCCAGTCATCCGCAAATGATAATCTTTCCAAATGCCAAAGCGGCCTTTTTTCCCAACATATTCATCGCCTATATTAAATCCGCCGATATAGCCAATCTTCCCATCAATCACCGTAATTTTACGGTGATTTCTCATGTTTAACCGGTAAATCAAAAAAGGAAAACGAGGCTTATTTAAAAAGTAAAATTGAATGCCGCTTCTTTCTAGCATGTCAATCGACTTTTGATCAAACGGATAGGAGCCTAATCGGTCGGTCAGCAAAAAGACGGAAACGCCTTGCTCCGCTTTGGCTTTCAATGCTTGGAACACCCTTTGACCAATCTTGTCGTTCTTTACAATAAAGAACATCATATGAATAGAAGAAGAGGCCTGCTGTATATCCGCAAGCAGCTGATCGAAAAATGGCTCGCCATCATGATAAAAGGTGGCATCGCCGCTTGTTTGGTCAAAAGACCGTTCAAATGCGTGCGTAGAAAAATATTTCTTTCCCATATAAAGGTCTAACATGACGAGCAAAACGATGGCAATGAGTACGAGTAGGATGATCAATGCGATCATGAAACTTCCTCCTTTTTTGCATATTTCAATAGTGTACCCAAACGCACAAAAAATATTGACTGAATACTCATTCATTATTTATGATAGAGGTACAACATGGAAACGGAACAAAGTGGGTTTTGGGGAATGAAAGGGGGAGCAAGATGAATAGCCTTTTAATCATCAACTTGATCGCATTTGCGGCGGTGACCGCTTACGCTGTGTATTTGTTTGTTTATCTCATTCGAACACGAGCGGCGTATATTCGTCTTGGTAAAAAAGAAGAGTTTCAACAAGACATGAAGAAACGCTTAGAGCGTGTTTGGGTCAATGTATTTGGGCAAAAGAAGCTGTTAAAGGACAAGAAGAGCGGCATCATTCATGTGCTGTTTTTCTACGGATTTATCCTTGTACAGTTCGGAGCCCTTGATTTTATTTTGAAGGGGCTTATTCCAGACAGCGGGCTTCCTTTAGGTCCGGTGTACGGCGCCTTTACGTTTTTCCAAGAGGTGGTCACACTTCTCATTTTAGTGGCCGTTGTATGGGCTTTCCATAGAAGATATGTGGAAAAACTTGTCCGTTTAAAACGAGGTTTTAAATCGGGTCTAGTGCTTTTATTTATTGGCGGATTAATGCTTACAGTCTTACTAGGGAACGGCATGAACATCATCTGGCATGGACACTCTCTATCACCAACTGAGCCAATCGCTTCTGGTATTGCTTTCTTGCTGGGCGGAATTTCACCTCTTGCGGCTGCGATTGTTTTTTATGCCGCATGGTGGATGCATCTGCTCATTTTGCTGACATTTTTAGTATATGTTCCTCAGTCAAAGCACGCCCATTTGATTGCAGGGCCTGTCAACGTATTTGTCAGCAGATTAGACCCGCCAGGCAAGCTGCAAAAAATCGATTTTGAAGATGAGACACAAGAGACCTTCGGTGTGGGAAAAATTGAAGACTTCCGTCAGTCTCAGCTGATTGATCTTTACGCCTGTGTGGAATGTGGGCGCTGCACGAATATGTGCCCGGCAACAGGGACAGGAAAGATGCTGTCTCCAATGGATTTGATTTTAAGGTTAAGAGATCATTTAACCAATAAAGGGGCCGCCATTACATCGAAAACACCTTGGGTCCCGCAGCTTGCCTTCAAGCAGACAACAGGAAACCAGTTGGCACTGCAGGCGAGAGGAGCAGGTGCGGAAGAGTCGGCTGCCAGCTCTATATACCATCCTTCTCTTATTGGAGAGGTCATTACAGAAGAAGAGATCTGGGCATGTACGACATGCCGAAACTGTGAAGACCAATGCCCTGTCATGAATGAACATGTCGACAAGATTATTGATATGCGCAGATATCTTGTGCTGACCGAAGGAAAAATGGACGCAGATGCACAGCGTGCCATGACAAGCATTGAGCGCCAAGGAAACCCGTGGGGATTGAACCGGAAAGAAAGAGAAAATTGGCGTGAACTGAGAGAAGATGTGCATGTGCCGACAGTGAAAGAGCTGAAAAAAGCAGAGCAAACCTTTGATTATTTATTCTGGGTTGGTTCAATGGGGGCATATGACAATCGAAGCCAAAAGATTGCACTTGCCTTTGCAAAACTCCTCAATGAAGCGGGGGTATCCTTTGCGATCCTAGGCAATAAAGAGAAAAACTCAGGCGATACACCAAGAAGACTCGGAAACGAATTTTTATTCCAAGAGCTTGCTGCAAAAAATATTGAAGAATTCCAGAAAAACGGCGTCACAAAGATCGTCACGATTGATCCACACGCCTACAACTTATTTAAAAATGAATATCCAGACTTTGGACTTGAGGCAGAAGTGTACCATCATACAGAATTACTGGCAGAGTTAGTGAAAGAAGGGAAAATAACGCCTGTACATGAAGTGAACGAGGTAATTACCTTCCACGACTCATGCTACTTAGGCAGATATAACGAAGTGTACGACCCGCCAAGAGATATTTTAAAAGCCATTCCAGGTGTGACGCTGAAAGAAATGGAACGCAACCGTGAAACTGGTATGTGCTGCGGTGCAGGCGGGGGCTTAATGTGGATGGAAGAGGAGACGGGTACCCGGATTAACACTGCACGAACGGAGCAGGCGCTACAGGTCCAGCCGTCCATCATCAGCTCAGGGTGTCCTTATTGCTTAACGATGCTGGGAGATGGGACGAAGGCGAAGGAAGTAGAGGAGCAGGTAGGCACATTTGATGTCGCCGAACTTCTTGAAAAATCAGTGTTTGGCGAGCCTGGAAAACAGGTGTCGTAAAGATGACAGGCCGATGAATAGGATGTTCATCGGCTTATCCATGGCGCTGTTACATCAGCTGCCTAGATGATATGTAAGCGGTAACAATTAGGAGGGACATACATGAGTACGACGGTCATTGTATCTGGAGCAAGAACACCATTTGGAAAACTAGGCGGTGCTCTCAGTGGTTTGACTGCCGTAGAACTAGGCGGTATAGCGATCAAGGCTGCACTGGAAAGAGTTTCGGGTTCTCATGAAATAGATGAGGTCATTATGGGAAGTGTTTTACAAGGAGGGCAAGGGCAGATTCCTTCAAGGCAAGCAGCAAGATATGCTGATCTTCCTTGGTATGTTCCAACACAAACCATCAATAAAGTCTGTGCATCAGGCATGCGCAGTGTGAGCACGGCAGATCAAATCATTCGAGCCGGTGATGCTGAGGTCATCGCGGCGGGCGGTATGGAATCCATGTCTCACGCTCCTTATCTGCTAAAAAAAGCGCGATGGGGCTACAAAATGGGAGATGGTGCAGTACAAGATGCGATGATTTTAGATGGCTTAACCTGTTCGTTTACAGGCGTTCATATGGGTGAGTATGGAAGTATGGCTGCAAAGGAGCTGGGCATCACGCGGGAAGAGCAGGATCTGTGGGCACTCAGAAGTCATGAACGGGCCATCGAAGCGCAAAAAAGTGGCTTTTTTCAACATGAAATCACCCCCGTCACTGTCAAAACAAAAACGGGAAAACGGCTGATCACAGAAGATGAATCTCCGCGGCGTGATACGTCATATGAACGGCTGTCAAAGCTCATGCCTGTTTTTGATCAGACAGGTACCATCACCGCTGGAAATGCACCAGGTGTCAATGATGGTGCAAGTGCACTTCTTCTAATGAAAGACACGTATGCTGCACGGCATGGTGTAAAGCCTATGGCAGTCGTTCTCGGTCATACTCAGGTTGCTGTAGAGGCGAAGGATTTCCCGAAAACACCAGCCCTTGCCATCGAGAAGCTTTTAAAGAAAACAGGAAAGCGCCTAGAGGATATCGATTTGGTTGAAATCAATGAGGCCTTTTCAGCTGTGGCTCTGGCATGTGAAAAAATGACCGGGATCGACCGGCGGAAAATGAATATCAACGGAGGGGCTGTCGCACTCGGTCATCCGATTGGGGCAAGCGGAACACGTATCATATTGACATTGATTCATGCATTAAGACAAAGAGGCGGTGGCATTGGCATTGCAGCGATTTGCAGTGGAGGCGGTCAAGGAGATGCGATCATGATAAAGGTAGATGAAAAGGGAGGCGTTTTTTGATGAGCATAGAAGAGACCGTTCTGGTCGTTGGAGCCGGTCAAATGGGATCAGGCATTGCCCAAGTGTTTGCACAGTCAGGCTATACAGTCCTGCTCCATGATGCATCAGAAAAGCAGATTCATCGAGCGATTTCCTCCATGACCAAACAACTGACGAAGCGGGCAGAAAAAGGAAAGCTGGCACATCAGGCAGTCCGAGATATCACGCAGCGACTTGCCGTATCCACAGATTTAAAAGACGTTCAGCAGGCTCATTTAGTGATTGAAGCTGCTTCTGAACAAATGAGTGTCAAAAAACAAATCTTTGAAACACTTGATCAATTTGCAGAGGCGGAGGCCATATTTGCGACAAATACGTCTTCCTTGTCGATCACAGAATTAGCAGCTGTGACGAGCAGACCGGAGAAAGTGATTGGCATGCATTTTATGAATCCCGTTCCTGTCATGAAACTCGTTGAAGTCATTCGCGCGCTGCAAACGAGTGATGACACATATCAATTTGTTTATGAAACAGCGAAGACATTAAACAAAACCCCAATTGAAGTGGAAGACTTCCCAGGGTTCGTCTCAAATCGCATATTGATGCCAATGATCAATGAAGCCATTTACACCCTATATGAAGGCGTGGCAGATGCAGAAAGCATTGATGGCGTGATGACACTAGGGATGAATCACCCAATGGGGCCGCTTCGTCTAGCTGATTTCATCGGATTGGATACATGTTTATTTATTATGAATACCCTTCACGAAGGACTTGGAGACAGCAAATATCGCCCTTGTCCTCTTTTGAAAAAATACGTGAATGCAGGCTGGCTTGGCAAAAAGACAAAGAGAGGTTTTTACACATACCACGACCACTCATAGGGGGAGTCAAGATGGATGTTATGCTTACGGATAAACAGCGTCTCTGGAGAGAACAGACAGCAGAATTTGCACGCCAGCGTGTATTCCCTGAAGTAGAAGCCATGGAACAAGGCCGGTTTCCAAAAACCCTTTTAAGTGAAATGGGAAGGCAAGGCTATCTAGGGATTCCAATACCAGCTTCGTATCAAGGCTTAGGAGCAGATTTTACAACGTATATCATCGCAATCCATGAATTATCGAAAGTGAGTGCGACCATCGGTGTCATTGTGTCCGTTCATACATCTGTTGTGACGATGCCTATTTTGACTTTTGGAACGAAGGAACAAAAAGAATCCTATGTCCCGCTGCTTGCATCAGGAGAGAAGCTAGGCGCCTTTTGTCTGACTGAACCAAAGGCTGGATCAGATGCCTCCAGTATTCAGTTAAGAGCAGAGCGGATGGGCAGCGATTATGTATTAAATGGGACGAAAATCTTTATCACAAGCGGCGGAGAAGCAGAGTTATATCTTGTCTTTGCGGTGACCGATCCGGCTTCTGCGAGAAAAAATATATCGGCGTTCATTGTAGAGAAAGATACGCCGGGATTTACGATTGGAAAAGATGAGAAAAAGATGGGACTGCACGGTTCAAAAACAGTCACGCTTCATTTTGATGGCGTGCGGATTCCAAAAGATCAGCTGCTGGGTGCAGAAGGAGAAGGCTTTCAAATTGCCATGTCTAGCTTAAATGCAGGGAGAATCGGAATTGCGGCTCAAAGCCTTGGCATTGCAGAAGCTGCTTTAACCGAGGCAGTCAGCTATTTAAAGCGACATCCAGCAGGTCTTGAAACGACCATTCGACTGGGCGATTTGGCGGCGAAGCTTGAGGCAGCTAAATTACTCGTCTATCAAGCGGCTTCTTTCAAAGAGGCCAATCGTCCCGTCACAAAGGAAGCATCAATGGCAAAGCTATTTGCGTCAAAAACGGCGGTGGAGATCAGTACAGAAGTGATCCATTTGCTAGGCATGGATGGTTATACGAATCGCTATCAAGCAGAACGTTACTTTCGTGATGCGAAAATTTGTGAAATCTATGAAGGAACAAGTGAAATACAAAGGCTGGTCATCTGTAAACAGCTAATATGAAACGAGGTGGCTCACGATGCAGTTCCAATTAAGTGACGAACATGAAATGATTCAAAAAATGGTGAGAGACTTTGCGAAAAATGAAGTGGAGCCAACAGCAGCAAAGCGAGACGAAACAGAGACATATGATCCATCTATTTTTCGCAAAATGGCAGAGCTTGGTTTAACGGGTATCCCTTGGCCGGAAGACGTGGGCGGAATCGGCAGTGACTATTTAGCCTACGTCATAGCAGTTGAGGAGCTTTCAAGAGTATGCGCCTCTACAGGCGTCACCCTGTCCGCCCATACATCTCTTGCTTCATGGCCAATCTATACATTCGGAACAGATGAACAAAAAGAGACCTATTTAAAGCCGCTTGCAGAAGGGCAGAAGATAGGAGCATATGCGCTCACAGAGAGTGGTTCAGGCTCAGATGCTGGCGGAATGAAGACAACGGCTGTCAAGGCAGGCAGTGAATATGTTCTGAACGGGGCGAAAATCTTTATTACAAATGGAGGCATTGCAGATTATTATATTGTGTTTGCCGTAACAGACCAAGGAGCTTCATCCCGAAATACAACTGCTTTTATTGTAGAAAAAGAGACACCTGGTTTTTCCGTTGGCAAAAAGGAAAGCAAACTGGGCATACGCTCATCCCCAACAACTGAAATTCGATTTGAAGATTGCCGGATTCATGAAAGAAACCGGCTCGGTCAAGAAGGAGAAGGATTCAAAATAGCCATGATGACGCTCGATGGCGGCAGAAACGGCATTGCTGCACAGGCAGTTGGGATTGCTCAAGGCGCTCTTGATGCGGCGGTTGATTATGCCAAGGAGCGTAAACAATTTGGCAAACCGATTATTCAGCAGCAAGGGATCGCCTTTAAGCTGGCTGATATGGCCACAGCGATTGAAGCATCAAGGCTGCTTACTTACCAAGCGGCATGGCTTGAAACGAAAGGCCTCCCGTATGGAAAGGAATCAGCCATGTCCAAGCTCTTTGCCGGTGATACAGCGATGAAGGTGACGACAGAAGCGGTTCAAATCTTCGGCGGGTACGGCTACACAAAGGATTACCCAGTCGAACGATACATGCGTGATGCGAAAATCACTCAAATATATGAAGGAACACAGGAAATCCAGCGTCTGGTCATCTCAAGGAAACTGCTAGATATGTAGAAAACAAGCAAAGACCACCTGAATGTGAGGTGGTCTGTTTTTGTGTCAAATGTGAAATGTCTCCAATATGATCTCATATTCAACTGAGCGTTATGGTAAAATTGGAAAAAATCAAAATGGAGGTTATCATGATGAGCACAACATTTATTGGCATTTTAGGGATAGTCACGATGATCATATGGATTATGGTCTCCACAGAGCTTTCAAAGTCTCCAAAACAGAAGGAAGAAAAAGAAAACAGCCACAGAAAACTCATTGTACTCATGTCTGCGGGCACTTTACTCACCTTACCTTTGGTTTTTTCATTAATTCAGAATATCCAGCTGTAACATATCCATTCGACTAAACCGCTGCGGGCTGTTTTGATTTCATCCATTTGAAAAAAACAAAACGGACAAGCGGTCCCATAATCAACATCTGCAAAGGGAGCGCCAAAATGACATTATGGCCGAAAATCGTAAAGTAGTCAGATAGAATCGATTGTGTTTGAAATCCTGCGCTGATGCTTTGAACTACATATCCGCATAAAGACATGAGACACACCATCCCAAACACGATGCAGATAGAAAGAGTGAGAATAAAATAGATTTTCTTGCCTTTTGGGGCAAAACGGCTGGCTGCTTTTTTTGCTGAAGGCCCAACAATACACATCTCAATCAACAAAGTGATGGCAAAACCGATCACATAGGTGAGTACACCTTCTAACCATGTCATATGTCCAAGCCGGCTATTTAGAAGTAGATTATAAAAGAACATCACTGAAAACATACAAAAACACATCAAGACACCAAATTGAATATCTTCTTTTTTTGTCATTGGCAATTCGATCAACCTCTCAAAATTAGTCTATTTATTATAGATTTCTGTTTCAATTCGTCGTAAGTGAACATTTTGTGAAGGAATAAATCCCCTTTTCTAAGAAGGATAAATGGCTTTATATTCATCTAAAGGGAAGACAAAAAAGCATGCAAAATGTGTGCTTCACACATGAATTATGCCAATTCGGCGCAAATGATTGACCGCTAGAGGCTTCTCTTGTGAAAAAATGAAAAATTAACATCGATAAAGGTGGCATAAACTCCCCTAATTTGTTTATAATGAGAGGTATGGTTTGTCGTAAGAATAAGGTATAAATACTTATTATTTCACTGATAAATGGATACATACATGTAATAGAAAGGGAGTGTCTGACCTTGAGTTTGAAAGAATACTCACAGGAACAGCTCAAACAAATGTCTTTAGTTGAACTTGCTTATGAAATTTTCAGAGACAGCAAAACACCAATTACGTTTTCCGAGTTAATAGATGAAATCGTCCGTTTGCAAGGAATACAAAAATCCGATCTAGATGATCGACTTGCTCAATTTTATACAGACTTAAATATAGATGGCCGCTTTATTTCGTTAGGTGATCAGAGATGGGGACTTCGCAGCTGGTATCCAGTTGATCAAATCGAAGAAGAAGTTCAGCCAGCTGTGAAAACAAAAGCGAAAAAGAAAAAAACAAAAGCAGCTGTCGTTGAAGACGACTTCGATGAAATCGAAGAGGAAGAAGAAATCGACGAGCTTGAAGAAGACCTTGATCTTGTTGAAGACGACGATGATCTCGACCTAGACGATGATGAAGAAATCGATGAAGATCTTGAAGACTTCGACGAAGATGATGATGAAGATGATGACGGCTTAACGGAGATTGATGAAGACGATTTAGACGATGAAGAGGAAGAGAAATAACCCTCTCAAACCGGTCCTCAAAACAGGACAAAACCGTCTTGACTTTCCTGAGCGAACTATGTAGTATGTATTTTGGGCTCTCTAAAAAAGAGTACGTAAAGATACGTTCATTTACGCTCCCTTTCATTTATTTGAAAGGGAGCTTTCTTATTTTTCAAGAGATTTAGGGATACACTCTAAAAAGGATGAAGCTGTGCATGCGTAGACATGCAAGGGTAAAAAAGAGAGGAGCATACGAAATGACAAAGTATATTTTTGTAACAGGAGGAGTTGTTTCCTCACTTGGAAAAGGAATCACGGCTGCTTCGTTAGGCCGCCTTCTGAAAAATAGAGGGATGGATGTCACCATTCAAAAATTCGATCCATACATCAACGTAGACCCAGGGACAATGAGTCCATACCAGCACGGTGAGGTTTTTGTCACAGATGATGGTGCTGAAACAGATCTTGACTTAGGTCACTACGAGCGTTTCATTGATATTAACTTAAATAAGTACAGCAACGTCACAACTGGTAAAATCTACTCAACTGTTCTGAAGAAAGAGCGCCGCGGTGACTACTTAGGTGGAACAGTACAGGTCATTCCCCACATTACAAATGAAATCAAAGACCGCGTGTACCGTGCCGGAAAAGAAACGGGTGCAGATGTGGTTATTACAGAAATCGGCGGAACAGTAGGAGATATCGAATCCCTTCCATTCCTTGAAGCCATTCGTCAAATGAAGAGTGACATCGGCCGCGAAAACGTGATGTACATTCATTGTACCCTCGTTCCTTACATCCGTGCAGCGGGTGAATTGAAAACAAAACCAACACAGCATAGTGTAAAAGAACTTCGCAGTCTTGGTATTCAGCCAAATGTCATCGTGGTCAGAACGGAAATGCCATTGGCACAAGATATGAAGGACAAAATTGCACTGTTTTGTGATATTGATACAAAAGCTGTTATCGAATGTCAGGATGCAGACACGCTTTACTCTATTCCGCTTGATTTACAAAAACAAGGGCTGGACAAGCTAGTATGTGAACATATGAAACTTGACTGCCAAGATGCGGACATGACAGAGTGGACAGCACTTGTTGATAAAGTGCAAAACCTTTCAAAACAAGTCACAATTGGTCTTGTAGGGAAATATGTTGAGCTGCAAGATGCTTATATTTCTGTCGTTGAATCACTTCGTCATGCTGGTTATGCGTTTGATGCAGATGTTCAAATTAAATGGATCAATGCAGAAGAAGTGACAGCAGAGAATATCGCTGATTTCGTACAAGATGTTGACGGCATCATTGTTCCTGGAGGCTTCGGAGACCGCGGAGTAGAAGGGAAAATCATTGCTACACAATTTGCCCGTGAAAACAAAGTGCCATTCTTCGGAATCTGCTTAGGAATGCAAGTGGCATCAATCGAATACGCGAGAAACGTATTAGGCCTTGAAGGAGCTCATTCAGCGGAAATTGATCCTGAAACAGCATTCCCAATCATTGACCTTCTTCCAGAACAGAAGGATGTAGATGATCTAGGCGGAACACTTCGTCTTGGTCTATATCCTTGTAAATTAAATGAAGACTCAAAAGCATTTGCTGCATACAATGACGAAGTGGTCTACGAACGCCACCGTCATCGTTACGAATTTAATAACGAATACAGACAGCAAATGGAAGCAGCAGGCTTCGTCTTCTCTGGTACAAGCCCAGACGGACGTCTTGTTGAAATTATCGAGCTGAAGGATCACCCTTGGTTCCTTGCTTCTCAGTTCCACCCAGAATTCGTTTCAAGACCGACAAGACCACAGCCATTATTTAGAGATTTCGTTGGTGCTTCACTACAAGCATCTGAATCAAAATAAAACAAAAAACTGCCGAGAATATCACTTCTCGGCAGTTTTTTTATTCATATTCCTCCACGATCTCCTTCACAGTAAACGATAGGGCGTGGTAGACGTATAAGCAGGTCATTAAAGCAGGAAAACCAAACCTTGTCCCATCTTCAGCGGGCACAAGCGGTTTCTTGAGCTGAAAATCAATGTGGACATCACAATGCTCTTCAATCGTGGACGGCTCCTTTTGTGCCGGCCCTACACCAACAACGGGTGTACCTTGTTCGTGCAGCTCTTTAACAAGAGATTGAATTTCCTGATCTTCTGGGTCTGAATAAAATAGCAGCACCCTGTCACTAGGTTGAAGTAAGCTGCGCTCCTTTTGATCGAGCGGCAGCACTTTCGCACCGGGAAACGGCTCATTGCTTTCAGATGCCTCTAGGGCGACAGCAGCCAGTTCATTCTTTCCGTGAAAATAAACGGCATGTCCACTGACAACAGCCTGTGCAAGAAGGCGTGCACCGTCCTCAATCGCTTCAGCCTGCTTTTCTCCAATACGTGAAAAAATACCTGATAACTGGGTCGTAAAAATTTTTAACAAGACTCATTTCCTCCTTCGGTCAGATCATTTTATAATAGAATATAAAGAGAATATTAGGAAAAATGCTCAGAAAATGTCGTAAAGTAAACTATTATAATTAAAGGAAATGTGAAAATCAAACAGAATTATTTAACAACAGCTCTTTTTATGGCGAAAAATGAAAGCAATGGGGTGTAACAGATGAATGAGAAAATTTTAATTGTCGATGATCAGTACGGTATTAGAATATTATTGAATGAAGTGTTTCATAAAGAAGGCTATCAAACCTTCCAAGCTGCCAATGGACTACAAGCATTAGATATTGTGAAAAATCATAGACCGAACCTTGTCCTGCTTGATATGAAAATCCCCGGGATGGATGGTATCGAAATTTTAAAACGGATGAAATTAATTGATGAAGATATCCGTGTCATCATTATGACAGCCTATGGCGAATTAGATATGATCCAAGAATCCAAAGAACTAGGTGCATTGACGCACTTCGCTAAGCCGTTTGATATTGATGAAATCCGAGATGCTGTCAAAGAATACTTGCCGCTTGAAACAAATGGCTAGATGGAAATGATTGAATCGAGTCATTCTGTTGCCGATTTGTCGAATAATTGGTATCCTATAAAGGAAGAAGAAAGCGATCTGACTTTGAAAGTTTACATATGGCGAGAAATTCTGGTCATGCTAGGGTGGAGAGCTTTTTTTAGCAAGCAAATTAGCTACATAGGGAGGATTTTTCATCATGCCTTTAGTTTCAATGACAGAAATGTTGAAAGACGCAAAGGAAAAAGGTTACGCTGTTGGACAGTTTAACTTAAATAACTTAGAATTCACGCAAGCGATTTTACAAGCTGCTGAAGAAGAGAAATCTCCTGTTATCTTAGGAGTATCTGAAGGAGCAGGACGCTACATGGGCGGCTTCAAAACAGTTGTCGCAATGGTTAAAGCGTTAATCGAAGAATATAATGTAACAGTTCCTGTTGCGATTCATTTAGATCACGGTTCAAGCTTTGAATCTTGTGCAAAAGCGATTCATGCAGGATTTACTTCTGTCATGATCGATGCTTCTCACCACCCATTTGATGAGAATGTGGAAACAACTGCGAAAGTTGTTGAACTTGCACATTTCCATGGTGTGTCTGTTGAAGCTGAACTTGGAACTGTTGGTGGGCAAGAAGATGACGTCATCGCTGAGGGCGTTATTTATGCTGATCCAAAAGAGTGCCAAGAGCTTGTAGAACGCACTGGTATTGACTGCCTTGCACCTGCATTAGGTTCAGTACATGGTCCATACAAAGGTGAACCAAACCTTGGTTTCGCTGAAATGGAAGAAATCGGTAAAACGACTGGTCTTCCACTTGTTCTTCACGGCGGAACAGGTATCCCAACTGCTGACATCAAGCGTGCAATTTCACTTGGTACAGCAAAAATCAATGTAAACACTGAAAACCAAATTGCTTCTGCGAAAGCAGTACGCGAAACACTTGCTGCAAAAACAGAAGAGTATGATCCACGTAAATATCTTGGACCAGCTCGTGACGCAATTAAAGCGACTGTTATCGGCAAAATGCGCGAATTTGGTTCTTCTAACCAAGCATAATTTGATGAGAACCGAAAGCCGCCTGAGTCACAGGCGGTTTTCTCCATATCTCGAGAAAGCGCAATCAAATTTACATTTCAGACAATTTATTGATAGGAGAGTGGCACAGTTATGTTATTTTTCGTAGATACAGCAAATATTGAAGACATCAAAGAGGCGCACGAGCTTGGCATTTTAGCAGGCGTCACAACAAACCCTAGTTTAGTAGCGAAAGAAAAGAACGTATCATTCCACGACCGCCTTCGCGAAATCACTGACGTGGTATCAGGCTCTGTCAGTGCAGAAGTGATTTCCTTAAAAGCAGAGGAAATGATTGAAGAAGGAAAAGAGCTTGCTGCTATCGCACCAAATATCACGGTCAAAATTCCAATGACTACAGATGGCCTTAAAGCTGTTAAAGCATTAACGGACCTTGGAATTAAAACAAACGTCACATTGATTTTTAGTGCAAACCAGGCACTTCTTGCAGCTAGAGCTGGTGCGACGTATGTTTCTCCATTCCTTGGCCGCTTAGATGACATTGGCCAAAATGGTCTTGATCTCATCAGCGAAGTGAAAACTATTTTTGATGTTCATGGATTAGATACACAAATCATTGCTGCATCCATTCGTCACCCGCAGCATGTGACAGAAGCTGCGCTTAGAGGTGCTCATATCGGCACAATGCCGCTGAAAGTCATCAAGCAGCTGACGAAACACCCATTAACGGATGCAGGCATTGAGCAATTTTTAGCAGACTGGAATAAATAAATGATTGTGGCAGGCGGGATCGTCTCTCGTTTGCCGCAGTTTTCCTTATAAACGCTAAGAAATGTTTTGTGCAAAGAAGAGAACATCACAGCCTCGCAAAGCTTCGATTATTTTTCTTCCGACAAATTTCGTTTAACCTGTATTCTTTCTCTTGATATTGGCTAAATTTTGGACAAGACCTTTTAAAGCGCGACATCCACAAACAGTATAACTCCAACAGTGATCTTCTTTAAGAAGGGAGACAAATATGGAAAAGTTAAACATTGCCGGCGGTGATCCCTTGCGCGGGACCGTACATATTAGTGGTGCGAAAAATAGTGCTGTGGCACTGATTCCTGCCACGATTCTCGCTGATTCTCCAGTAACCATTGAAGGCCTTCCGCATATATCAGATATCGACACATTGCGAGATCTGTTAGAAGAAATTGGCGGAAAGGTCACTTTTGAAAAAGGTGAAATGGTTGTTAATCCTGTTTCCATGATCAGTATGCCGCTTCCTAATGGAAAAGTGAAGAAACTGCGTGCATCCTATTATTTAATGGGAGCCATGCTGGGAAGATTCAAGCAGGCTGTCATCGGACTGCCAGGAGGATGTCACTTAGGACCTAGACCGATTGATCAGCATATCAAAGGCTTTGAAGCACTCGGAGCCGAGGTGACAAACGAGCAGGGTGCGATTTATTTGCGCGCTGAAAAATTAGTCGGAGCCCGGATTTATCTTGATGTTGTCAGTGTAGGTGCGACAATCAACATCATGCTGGCAGCCGTACTGGCTGAAGGAAAAACCGTGATTGAAAATGCTGCAAAGGAACCCGAAATTATTGATGTAGCGACACTGCTTGCAAGCATGGGTGCCAAAATCAAAGGTGCGGGGACCGATGTCATTCGAATCGAAGGTGTAGAATCCCTTCATGGCTGTAAGCATTCAATCATCCCTGACCGCATCGAAGCAGGAACATTTTTAATAGCTGGTGCAGCGATGGGAGATGAAGTTGTACTTGATAATGTGATCCCAACTCATTTAGAATCAATTACGGCGAAACTTAGAGAAATGGGGTTCACCATTGAAACGAGCAACGATCAGATGCTGATCGTTGGCAGAAACGAAGGACTCAAGCCTGTCGATATCAAAACCCTTGTGTATCCGGGCTTTCCGACTGACCTTCAACAGCCGATGACGGCGCTGTTAACAAAAGCGAAAGGCACGAGTGTGGTCACAGATACGATCTACTCAGCTCGCTTTAAGCACATTGACGAATTGCGCCGAATGGGTGCAAACATGAAGGTCGAAGGAAGATCCGCTATTATTACCGGACAAACGCAGCTTCAAGGAGCAAAGGTCAAAGCAAGTGATCTGCGTGCAGGAGCTTGTCTTGTTGTCGCAGGGCTAATGGCAGACGGTGTGACCGAAATCACAGGGCTTGAACATATAGACAGAGGATATAGTTTGCTTGAGAAGAAGCTTGAAGGCTTGGGTGCAACCATCTGGCGTGAAAAGCTGAATGACCAAGAAATAGAAGAACTTCAAAATTCATAAGGCTTTGACTGTGAGAGGAGATTTTGACAAAAATGGAAAGAAGTTTATCGATGGAACTAGTACGGGTGACAGAAGCAGCTGCATTAAAATCTGCCCGTTGGATGGGAAGAGGATTAAAAGACGAAGCGGATGATGCTGCAACAAGTGCAATGCGTGATGTATTTGACACCATTCCGATGAAGGGAACAGTGGTGATTGGCGAAGGGGAAATGGACGAAGCACCAATGCTTTATATTGGGGAAAAGCTTGGGAACGGATATGGACCTCGCGTGGATGTCGCTGTTGATCCATTAGAAGGAACAAACATTGTGGCAAGCGGCGGCTGGAATGCCTTAGCTGTCATTGCAGTTGCAGATCATGGCAATCTGCTGAATGCACCTGATATGTACATGGATAAGATCGCAGTAGGTCCAGAAGCGGTAGGCTGCATCGATATTGAAGCGCCTGTCATTGATAATCTTCGCGCTGTTGCAAAAGCGAAAAACAAAGATATTGAAGATGTGGTTGCAACGATTTTAAACAGAGATCGACATGAAAAAATTATTGCTGAACTGAGAGAAGCAGGAGCAAGAATTAAACTGATCGATGATGGTGACGTTGCAGGAGCCATTAATACAGCATTTGATCACACAGGTGTTGATATTCTATTTGGTTCAGGCGGAGCGCCTGAGGGTGTCCTTTCTGCTGTTGCATTAAAGGCACTTGGTGGTGAAATTCATGGTAAGCTTCTTCCTCAAAGTGAAGAAGAATTAAGACGCTGTGAGAAAATGGGGCTGGATGTTGGTAAAGTCCTCAGAATGGAAGATCTCGTAAAAGGAGATGACGCCATTTTTGCAGCGACAGGTGTAACAGACGGGGAATTACTTAAAGGTGTTCAATTCAAAGGCTCTGTTGGAACAACACATAGTGTTGTCATGCGTGCGAAATCGGGTACAGTTCGTTTCGTAGACGGCAGACACAGCTTAAAGAAAAAACCGAATCTTGTCATTCGTCCGTAATCTGAAAGCGGGTATTCATTACCCGCTTTTCATATAGGTGTCAAATGTATATCATTTTCTTTTTAAAGTTGAATATTCTCTGCAAATGAGGTAAAACTAAAGAGTGCTGCGAAATTTTCTGCGAATTTACTTCTTTTAAGCTTCAACAAGTTTAAATACTGCCGCATCATGACGATATACTCATTATCCTTCTCTATGTTAAAAAAGCTCTATTTCACATTGTTCCTATCTTTCACGATAAAACGAGTGGGAGCGTTACCATCAGAGCGAGGTCATTCCAACAACAACGGAATTAAAAAGCTAATCAAATACAATGGTCATGCATTTGTAAAGAAATACATTGACTAGAAAAGTGTGGTGTCCATATTGAAAGATGTTTCGATTTCATCTTTGGAAAATATGAAATTAAAAGAGCTGTATGAGTTAGCAAAACGATACAAAATCTCTTATTACAGCAAACTAACAAAAAAAGAATTAATTTTTGCCATCTTAAAGGCGAATGCTGAGCAAGAGGATCTCTTATTTATGGAAGGGGTTCTTGAAATTATTCAGTCTGAGGGATTTGGTTTCTTAAGACCGATTAACTACTCCCCAAGTTCTGAAGACATTTATATTTCAGCTTCACAAATCAGACGCTTTGATTTACGAAATGGAGATAAAGTGTCTGGAAAGGTACGACCTCCAAAAGAGAATGAACGCTACTATGGCCTCCTTCATGTAGAAGCGGTAAATGGGGACGACCCAGAATCAGCAAAGGAACGTGTTCACTTTCCTGCACTCACACCGCTATTTCCTGACCGTCAAATGATTCTTGAAACACAGCCTAATCACCTGTCTACTAGAATTATGGACATGATGGCGCCAGTTGGATTTGGACAGCGTGGTTTAATCGTTGCACCGCCTAAGGCTGGGAAAACTATTTTGCTTAAAGAAATTGCCAACAGCATTTCTGAAAATCACCCAGAGGCAGAGCTGATTGTCCTTTTGATTGATGAACGACCAGAAGAAGTAACAGATATCGAACGTTCTGTTGCAGGGGATGTTGTTAGTTCAACCTTTGACGAAGTACCGGAAAACCACATTAAAGTAGCAGAGCTTGTCTTAGAGCGTGCGATGCGTCTTGTTGAACATAAAAAAGATGTCATCATCTTAATGGACAGCATCACAAGGCTTGCTCGTGCATACAACCTTGTGATTCCGCCAAGCGGCCGAACGCTTTCAGGTGGTATTGATCCAGCGGCTTTCCATCGTCCAAAACGCTTCTTTGGTGCTGCGCGTAACATTGAAGAAGGCGGAAGCTTGACGATTTTAGCCACTGCACTTGTTGATACAGGATCACGTATGGATGACGTGATTTATGAAGAGTTTAAAGGAACTGGAAACATGGAGCTTCATTTGGACCGTTCTTTGGCCGAAAGAAGAATTTTCCCTGCGATCGACATTCGCCGTTCTGGTACGAGAAAAGAAGAACTGCTTGTGCCAAAAGAGCATCTTGATCGTCTATGGGCGATGAGAAAATCGATGTCAGATACACCTGACTTCGCTGAGAAGTTCATGCGTAAAATGAGAAAAACAAAGACAAACCAAGAATTTTTCGATATTTTAACGCAAGAATGGAAACAAGCCAATATGTCTGCATCAAGAAGATAGCTTCCCTGAAAAAATACATTTGCAATCATAGACTTACACTGTTATAATTTTATCATGTGCGTTTCAGAATTTATTTCTGAGATATTAACTCTGTTTCCGAATTGGATTCAGGGCGGAAGGAGATGACAGTAGATGAAAACAGGAATTCATCCTAACTACAAAAAAGCTACAGTCAAATGCGCTTGTGGAAATGAGTTTGAAACTGGATCAGTAAAAGAAGAGGTACGCATCGAGATTTGCTCTGAGTGCCATCCTTTCTATACAGGCCGTCAAAAATTCGCTTCTGCTGATGGACGTGTTGACCGCTTTAACAAAAAATACGGTCTTAAGTAATAATAGATACAATAAACAGGCAGGAATCCGTTCTTGCCTGTTTTTTTACGTGGATTGATGGAACTTTAAAACGGGGGAGAAGACCTTATGTATGTGATGAAACAAAGCGGTTGGCTTGAAGTCATCTGCGGTAGTATGTTTTCTGGAAAGTCGGAAGAATTGATTCGGAGAGCCAAAAGGGCCACCTTTGCCAAACAAGAAGTAAAAATATTCAAACCATCGATTGATAACCGATATAGTACAAGCTCAGTTGTGTCACATAACGGTTCATCATTAGATGGGATTGCAGTAGCCTCACCAAAAGACATAATAACGCACATATCAGAAAGAACCGATGTCATTGGCATTGATGAGGTGCAATTTTTTGATGAGACAATCATTGACATTGTCACTCAATTGGCTGACCAAGGCTACCGAGTCATTGTTGCAGGCCTGGATCAAGACTTCAGAGGAGAGCCATTTGGTGTTGTTCCGCATTTAATGGCATGTGCAGAGCTTGTAACAAAACTTCAAGCAGTTTGTTCGGTATGCGGCTCCCCAGCGAGTAGAACACAACGCTTGATCGACGGTAAACCCGCATCCTATGATGATCCTATTATTTTAGTAGGTGCGCAGGAATCATACGAAGCACGATGCAGACATCACCATGAAGTACCAAGACTTGATGTTGGTACAACACTTGACAAATAAAAAAATAGCAAATGCCGCTGTGTTTCGTTTTTCGAGATTTTGGCTAAACACCCATCATTTGTACTTAAATAAATTAAATAACACTACGATTAAATTATCTAATTTTCAACGCTTGCGTTTTGTTATAAGCAGGCATAAAATGACTAACTGTAGTGTAAAGCATTTAAACGAAAAGTTCGATTTCTTGTCATAATTTTTTTGATTAAGGATTTTTCTCCTTAATCGTTCTTTGGATTAATAGTTCACTTTATTTATATTTTAGAAAGAGGGTAGTTTTTGATGAACAACGTGAAGAAAACAAAAGAAGGGTACCTCGAAACCACTTTGACAGGTAAAGATGTATTATCGATTCCAACGTTGAACAAAGGCGTTGCTTTCTCTGAAGAAGAAAGACAAGAGCTTGGACTTGAAGGTTTACTTCCTCCAACCGTTCTCACTTTAGAACAGCAAGCAGAAAGAGCGTACAAGCAATTTCTAGCTCAGCCGGATCGTCTTCGTCAAAACGTATACTTAAGTGATTTACAAAACCGTAACGAAGTATTGTTCTACAAGCTTTTAACAGAAAAGCTTCGTGAAATGCTTCCTGTTGTGTACACACCAACTGTTGGTGAAGCGATTCAAGAATACAGCCATGAATACAGAAGA
Source organism: Bacillus sp. ABR (assembly GCF_056172715.1). Lineage (NCBI taxonomy): Bacteria > Bacillati > Bacillota > Bacilli > Caryophanales > Bacillaceae > Bacillus > Bacillus sp. ABR. The sequence continues at coordinate 412,226 of NZ_JAOYSL010000001.1, forward strand.
CCTCATGGTGTCTATCTTTCAATCGACGACATTGACGGCATCGAGAAAGCATTTGAAAACTTGCACGCAACTGCTGGAGACATTGACCTCATCGTTGCAACTGACTCTGAGAGTATTCTTGGAATTGGTGACTGGGGTGTTGGTGGTATCAACATCGCAATCGGTAAATTAGCTGTTTACACGGCTGCAGCAGGTATTGATCCTAGCCGCGTGATTCCAGTTGTATTAGATGTTGGAACAAACAATGAAAAATTATTGAATGATCCATTATACATCGGGAACCATCACAAACGTGTACAAGGTGAAAAATACGAAGAATTCATTGATGCTTATGTAAAAGCAGCACTTAAATTCTTCCCGAAAGCATTGCTGCACTGGGAAGACCTTGGAAACAAAAATGCGCGTAACATCATGAAAAAATACAATGATAACATCTTAACGTTCAACGATGATATTCAAGGTACTGGTGCCATTACTTTAGCGGGTGTTCTTGCAGCTGTCAAGAAAACTGGTACTCAATTGAAAGATCACCGTGTTGTCATCTTCGGAGCTGGATCAGCTGGTATCGGAATCGCAGATCAAATGCGTGACACAATGGTTCTTGAAGGTCTAACAGAAGAAGAAGCAAATAATGCATTCTGGACTTTAGACTACAGAGGATTGCTAACAGACCAATTTGAAGATGAAGTGCTTGATTTCCAAAAACCATACCTTCGTTCTTCTGATGAAGTAGAAGGCTGGGCACGCGATGAAAAAGGACAAATCTCATTTGCTGAAACGGTTCGCCAAGCGAAGCCAACAATTCTTATTGGTACTTCAGGTCAAGGCGGCGCATTCACTGAAGAAATCATTAAAGAAATGGCAGCTCATACAGAGCGTCCAGTGATCATGCCAATGTCTAACCCAACACCGCTTGCTGAAGCAGTGCCAGAGGATCTATTCAAATGGACTGACGGCCGTGCACTTGTTGCAACAGGAAGCCCGTTCGAAAACGTTGAGTATAACGGAATCGAACATGAAATCGGACAATCAAACAATGCGTTCGTTTTCCCTGGACTTGGTCTTGGTTCAATCGTAACAGAATCAAAAATCATCACAAAAGGCATGTTCGTTGCTTCTGCAAATGCAATTGCTGAAATGGTTGATCATGAGAAACCAGGTGCTGGTCTTCTTCCAAGTATTGATAAATTGCAAGAAGTGTCAATTCATGTGGCTGTTGAAGTAGCGAAAGCAGCAATTGAAGATGGTGTCGCAAGAAAAACGCCGGACAACATCGAACAAGCTGTGAAAGACGCAATGTGGATTCCTGAATATAAAAAAATAGTAAGAGCATAATAAAATGTGTAACGCGGCATTGCTTCGGGTAATCTAAGCAATGCCGCAATAAATAAGAAACATGTAAAGGATTTAAGGAGGAATAGTAAGATGGACTTTTTAAATATTTTGATCCTCCTAGCACCGATTTTTTTCGTTATCGCGCTGGGTTGGTTCGCAGGACACTTCGGCAGCTATGACGCTAAATCTGCAAAAGGTGTAAGTACACTTGTAACAAAGTATGCTTTACCAGCGCACTTTATCGCCAGTATTCTGTCAACACCAAAAGATAAATTCTATAGTCAAATTCCATTTTTCGTTGCATTGATTTTCGGAATCGTTGGTTTTTATATCATTATCCTTTTAGTTACGAAATTTGCTTTTAAATATGATTTAACAGACTCATCTGTTTTCTCATTAAACTCAGCACAACCGACCTTTGCATTTATGGGGATTCCGGTCTTGGGCAGTTTATTTGGGGCTCAAGAAGTTGCAATTCCGATTGCGATTACCGGAATAGTTGTAAATGCAATGCTTGATCCAATTGCAATTATTGTATCAACTGTCGGTGAAAAAACAAAAGGGAAAACCAAAGACGGCGAAAGCTTCCTGAAAATGACGACAAAAGCAATTTTGCACGGTTTATCAGAGCCGCTTGCACTTGCACCGTTAGCCAGTATCATTCTTGTTCTTTTAGGATTTAAACTTCCTGCAATTGGACACGAAATGTTAGAGGAAATTGGCAGCGTTACATCAGGGGTTGCGCTATTCGCAGTCGGTGTCACTGTTGGTATCCGCAAAATTAAATTAAGCTTGCCAGCCTTCAGTATTGCATTGCTAAAAGTAGCTGTACAACCAATACTTATGTATTTTATTGCGGTTCTTATGGGTCTTTCGGCTGATGAAATTACAAAAGCTGTATTACTTGTAGCCTTCCCAGGTTCAGCTGTGGCAGCAATGATCGCAACACGATTTGAAAAACAAGAGGCGGAAACTGCATCCGCATTTGTGATCAGTGCCATCATGTCACTTATCACATTACCGATCATTATTGCACTTACCGTATAATATAGTAGAAAGGCTGCCTATTTAGGCAGCCTTTCTTAGCGAAATGAATGAAACAGAGGGAAGAGTACACGCTTTTTTTTGAGGTCAGGGGGTGCGATTTCCTTTTTTTCTTCTGCTTGTGACGGTTGTTTCAAGGTTGCGGCGAGGCGGTCAAATTTTGTGGATAAATCTTCAATTTCTCTGCGGTGCTGAAGCAGCTGATACGATACACCTTCATCTGCTTTTTTAGCCAATTTCCGTTCAAGTTCTTGCAGGCGGTCTTCGACATCAGTGACGTGTAATTGCTGCTGAATGAGCGCTTTTACTTGTTTTTCTAATGCTTCAATCCGCTGTTTGGAGACATCAGTTTCGACAGCAGGTGCTGATTGACGAACGGTTTCCTTATGGATTGGCAGTTGAATATCTTGGAGGATCACACCTTCACTCATCTGGTGTTTGACCTCTTTGAGCAGCTGTACAATATCTTCATGAAATTCATAATGTCCAAGTTCATTCCGGGCGACAGGGATGTTGAGTTGTTTGACCCAACGCTGAATCGTCTTTGAAGAAACACCAATTTCCTTTGCAACCTCATTTGTATTCAAACCAAATGCCCTCCCTTTTTTCAATTACAAGTACCATTCTCTTTAAGGAGGACCTGTTCCTTCACGTTAGACAAAACAAGTAACCAATCGCCAAAGATCGTGTTTTCTAGCGAAAAATTGCAGAAAATCAATTGTTTTGGAGATTTTTTTGACTGTCATACCCCGCTATACTATAATTAGACTGTTACGCACAAAACAGAGGTGAAGACCATGTTAGACCGTTTAAAATCAATTGAAGAACGTTATGAAAAACTAAATGAATATTTAAGTGACCCTGAAGTGGTGAACGACACTACGAAGCTTCGTGAATATTCGAAAGAACAATCCGATATTCAAGAAACTGTTGAGGTATATAGACAATATCGTGCGGCATACGACCAGCTGAATGATGCGAAAGCAATGCTCGAAGAGAAGCTGGATGCTGAGATGCGCGACATGGTCAAAGAAGAAATTTCAGAGCTCACTGAGGAAACAGAACGTTTAGAAGACGAGCTGAAAATCTTGCTGATCCCGAAAGATCCGAATGACAACAAAAACGTTATTGTGGAGGTTCGTGGTGCAGCGGGTGGAGAAGAGGCTGCTCTTTTTGCAGGAAACCTTTACCGTATGTACAGCCGTTATGCTGAAATGCAAGGCTGGAAAACAGAAGTCATGGAAGCAAGTGTCACTGGCACAGGCGGTTATAAAGAGATTATCTTTATGATCAGCGGGAAAGGCGCATACTCTAAACTAAAGTTTGAAAACGGCGCACACCGCGTACAGCGTGTTCCAGAAACGGAATCAGGCGGACGGATTCATACATCAACTGCGACAGTCGCTGTATTACCTGAGGCTGAGGAAGTTGAAATTGATATCCATGAAAAAGACATCCGTGTCGATACTTTCACATCAAGCGGACCTGGCGGACAGAGTGTAAACACGACAATGTCTGCTGTTCGATTAACTCACCTTCCAACAGGTGTTGTTGTATCCTGTCAGGATGAGAAATCACAAATTAAAAACAAAGAAAAAGCCATGAAAGTACTGCGTGCGAGAATTTATGATAAATTCCAGCGTGAAGCACAGGCTGAATACGATCAAACACGTAAATCTGCGGTTGGAACAGGGGATCGTTCAGAGCGTATCCGTACGTACAACTTCCCGCAAAACCGTGTAACAGACCACCGCATCGGATTGACGATTCAAAAGCTTGATCAAATTTTAGAAGGAAAACTTGACGAGGTCATTGATGCATTAATTATGGAAGACCAAGCAAGAAAGCTTCAAGATGCAAAATAAAGAGCGAACAATCTTCGAAGCCCTTAAATGGGCTTCTTCTTTGTTAACGGAAGCTGGCAGAGACCAAAATGCAGCAGAACTCCTGTTGATGCATGTGCTCGGTTGGAGCAGAAGTGAGCTTCTTGCACGTTTTCATGATGCGCTGCCTGAGGAGCAAGATCAACTGTTCAGCAAATTTGTGACGCAGCATAAGGCGGGTGTTCCTGTTCAGCATTTAACGGGTGTTGAATTCTTTTACGGACGTCCTTTCGAGGTGAACAAGCATGTTCTCATTCCTCGTCCTGAAACGGAAGAAGTTGTTCTGGCGGCGCTCAATTTGGTAGGTGACGTTTTCCCGCCCGATCAGCCGCTCAAAGCAGTTGACGTTGGCACAGGAAGCGGAGCCATTGCAATTACGCTCGCTCTTGAAAAAAAATCACTATCTGTCACAGCGACTGATATCTCACAAGAAGCGCTTGCGGTAGCAAAACGGAATCAACAAGCGCTCGGTGCAGACGTTCATTTTTTACATGGAGATTTACTTGAACCGGTTATAGCTCAAGGCATCAAAGTAGATGTATTTATTTCCAATCCACCTTATATTGCGGCGGAAGAAATGGACAGTCTGTCTGAGGTTGTGACGAAGCATGAGCCGGTGAATGCGCTGACGGACGGACGTGATGGCTTGTGGTTTTATAAACGTCTTGTTCGTGATCTTCACAGCGTGCTGAGTGAACAGGCAGTTGTTGTCTTTGAAATTGGACATACGCAAGGTCAAGATGTCACAGCGCTTCTCGTGCAGGCTTTCCCTAAAGCGCATGTCTACACCGTCAAAGATATTAATGGAAAAGATCGAGCTGTTTGCGCACACATTCAAAACGGAAAGTCCGGCTGAATATAGCCGGACTATTTTATTATGTAAAGATGAAACTTATGGTAAAAGAGAAACGTATATATAGAAGAATGAACATTCTGATCATGATTTTTTACATAAATTTGTTTTGAAGGAGCGAATGGTGTGAACAAAAGGTATGCGATGGTGTTGGTCATCGTCAGTGTACTATTGATTGTGAGTGCTTGTGGTAAACCGAGCTTTAAAAAAGAGGCAGCAGCATTTGGAGAAAGCTATAAAAAAGCACAATACACAGTGAATCGAACGGATGACCTATCTGATATGAAAGAGAAGCTGAAGATTTATTTAACCGAACATGAATATCAAGAATATACACAAGACAGCATGTTCCCGAGCATATTAGAAGCGGCGAAGGATCAAGATTGTCAAATTAAGCTGAAGAAAATTATGTTTACGCCTTCAGATGAAAGCGATGACAGAATTGAATTTAACTATGAAATGGTGATCCAATTTATCGATCACAAAGGAAAAGTCAAAAAAGAAATCGAGAAAAAAGGGGCCATGACTGTTATTAAAACAGAATCTGGTTTAAAAATCAGCCGAGATTGGGATGGGAGACTGTACCCTTCTGACTACCAATCCTCACTCAAAAGTCGTTCTTAAAGAGAACGGCTTTTTTGTTTTGACTCATAATCTATTAAAAAAATCATATTGACTGTTTATGAAATGAGTTTCCTGGACACAATGTTTGTAGCGAAGAGAAAAAGTGGGGGGAACACACAATGTTGAAAAGTAAAACGATGATTTGTCTTTATATGTTTCTATTATTATGTGGTGCTTTTGCAAACCTTGGCAGAGAGGAGACGGCGGCTGCTTCTGCAAATCAGCCTGTTGTCATACCAGATGAAGCGATTCGATTACGCATTTTAGCAAATAGTGATCGTTCAGCGGATCAGGATGTGAAAAGAAGTATTCGTGACGAGGTCAATGCGAATATGACGGAGTGGGTCAAAGATCTCACATCCATTGAAGAAGCAAGACGTGTCATTCGATCGAAGCTGCCAGAAATTAATCGTATCGCCAAAGCGAAATTGAAGGAACAGCATATTGATCAATCTGTATCGGTCAGTTTTCAAAAAGCTTCATTTCCAACAAAACTCTATGGAAATTTCGTCTATCCTGCTGGGAAATATGAAGCCATTTTAATTACGCTTGGAGAAGGGGACGGAGCCAACTGGTGGTGTGTGTTATTCCCGCCGCTCTGCTTTATCGATTTTTCAAACGGAGAAGCTATCGCCTCACCAGAAGGGGAGGATGATAAACAAGTGACAGCGCAGCAAACGAAAGAGTCTGTCAATGAAGTGGTGAAAGAAGAGGAAGAAGAGACAGGTGAAGTGAAGTTCTTTTTGTTCGAATGGGTCTCTAGTCTTTTCTCTTAAATAAGGTATAAATCGGTTTTTGCCTCATAGAGTTGAAGTAAGAGATCAAAAAAGAGGTGAAAGCATGTATTACCAATTAAGAATAGCCACAGAGGAAGATGTCCCGGCGATCAATGCTTTTCTTGAAAAGGGACAAGCAAAAGGCGGAGTAACGCTTGCAGAGCGAACGACATTTGTCGTGATGGAAGATGCGGATGGTCAGCTGGCAGGCTGCTTAGGTCTTGAACAGCTCAATGAACAAGAGGGATTGCTGCGGTCTCTTGTTATATCAGATAAGCTCGGTCAGGGGCACATTGTCTCCTTGTTCCAAAGCGTTCAAACGCTCGGAGAAAAAATAGGTGTGGATACTTTTTATGTCGTTGCAAACCATTCCTCTTCCCATGATTTTTTGGCATTAATGGGCTTTGCGCCTTTAGAGGAAATCCCAGAAAACATATGGAGCTCTGCACATGCAAAAGAGACATTGGGGAAAGAACAGGCTGTGGTCCTGCAAAAAAAAGGCAGTTAATCACAAAATGATGGACTTATACACATACTTATCCACTACAAAACAAGCGTTATCCACAAATTGTGGACAACGCTTGTTTTATTGATCATCATCTTTTATACTTTCAAAAGGATAATTGAGATATATCAACAGTTTTATCTTTTTTAAAAGGAGTTTGTATGATGTTAAATACAAAAAGGTGGTCTGTGGATTTAGAAAAGGATTTATCCACATACTATCCACAAATTAAACAGGCGGCCGATCTGTTGCAGCAAAATGAAGTGGTTGCTTTCCCGACAGAGACCGTTTACGGACTCGGGGCAAATGCGAAAGAGACAGAAGCCGTGATGAAAATTTATGAAGCGAAAGGGCGTCCGAGTGATAATCCGTTGATTGTTCACATTGCGGAAGTTCAGCAGCTTCACGAATTTGCACAAATAGAAAGCGAACAAGCGAAGGCGTTGATGGATGCCTTTTGGCCGGGCGCCTTAACCATCGTTCTTCCGTGTAAGCCGGGCACTTTATCCAAGCAGGTTACGGCAGGTTTATCCACAGTAGGTGTGAGAATGCCTGACCATCCCATTGCGCTTGAGCTCATCCGAGCAGCTGGTCTGCCAATTGCTGCACCAAGTGCGAACCGTTCAGGGAAACCTTCACCAACACAAGCTGACCATGTAGCAAGTGACCTCGAAGGAAGAATCGCTGGAATTGTGGATGGCGGTAAAACTGGAATTGGGGTTGAGTCAACAGTTGTATCTTGTGTCGGTGAGATCCCAGTGATTTTAAGACCGGGCGGAATTACAAAAGAAGCATTAGAAGAGGTCGTGGGGACGGTGAGTGTGGATCCAGGGCTGACAAAAAAGGACGAGGCGCCTGTATCGCCAGGTATGAAGTACACACACTATGCACCTGAAGCCCAGATGTATATCTTTCATGGAAGTGATGAAGACATGCAGCGGCACATTCAGAAATACAAAGCTGAAGGTCTAAAAGTCGGAGTACTGACAACAGAAGAAAAGAAATCGCTATTTGCGGCAGATGTTGTGTACAGCTGTGGATGGAGAGAAAAACCTGAAACGGTTGCTGCAAACCTCTATCGTGTACTGAGACAATTTGATGAAACGGATGTAGACTTGATTATTTCAGAAGCCTTTCCAGAGCAAGGAGTTGGTTCTGCCATTATGAACCGTCTGCAAAAAGCCGCAGGAGGGCGTACACTCCCTTCGTTCCAATAGTTCTAACCTTTCTTGGACAAACATAGGTTAAAGGAGAATGTGTGTCCAAGGGGGATTTACATGAACGAACTAGCTGGCGAATTGCTGACGCTCAGCATCATGGCTTTTGCACTTGGAATGGATGCTTTTTCGGTTGGACTTGGTATGGGGATGATTCAGCTGAGGTTCCGCCAGATCATTTATATTGGACTTGTCATTGGAATATTTCATATGTTTATGCCGCTTTTTGGTATGCTGACAGGTCAGCTCTTATCCGGATGGCTCGGTCTTCTTGCCACCTATATTGGCGGGGCGCTGCTTTTGGTGCTGGGACTGCAAATGATCGTTGCTTCTATCCGCAAAGAGGATAAGCCCTTTATCGCACCTGTTGGGACTGGTCTCGTTCTTTTTGCTACAAGTGTCAGCCTAGACAGCTTCTCTGTTGGTTTAAGCCTCGGGATTTACGGTTCCCAGGTGTGGATGACTATATTATTGTTTGGTTTTTTTAGTATGCTTCTCACATGGCTCGGATTATTACTCGGTAAACAGGTTCGGTCATGGGTTGGTTCATATAGCGGCGCGCTTGGCGGAATCATTTTACTAGCCTTTGGTATCAAATTATTATTTCCGCTCTAGCCAGTCTCCTTACATAACATGTAGAATGAAATGCTATATAATAGAAGAAAAGGAGGGCGAAAGATGAAAATCTTATTTGTTTGTACGGGAAATACATGCAGAAGTCCAATGGCTCAAGCCCTTTTTGCTTCCATTGCAGATGAAAAAGGTTTAGAGGTCACTGTAAAATCAGCGGGCATTTTTGCCTCCGATGAAGGGAAGGCGTCTCCTCAAGCGATCGAAGCATTATTTGAGAAAAGCATTCCACTGAATCACTCATCATCAAAATTGACAGAGGAGCTTCTGCGCGAAGCTCATTACGTCTTCACGATGACTATGCAGCATAAACAGTTGATTGCTGAGCAGTATGCGCATGCAAAAGGCAAGGTCTTCACTTTAAAGGAATTTGCGACAGGAACAGAAGGTGATGTTTCCGACCCGTTTGGCGGAAGTCTTTCTGTTTATCAGGAAACTCGTGATGAACTTGAAGCCTTACTGTATCAGCTCGCTGAGAAATTGAAAAATGATCATCATCATAGATAACCTGTAAAACCGTTGCGTCAACGGTTTTTCTGCTTTTGTTTGCAAATCACTAGGCAGAGGTTAAAATATAACTGTAAATAAAGAATGAATGTAAGATATAACAGATCAACTCACCCTTAGGAGGAATTGCCCGATGAAAGTAGCCATTGCATCCGATCACGGCGGAACGAATATTCGTGAAGAAATCAAACAACTGATGGATGAATTGAAGATTGAATACATTGATATGGGTTGTGAATGCGGATCAGGTTCTGTAGACTACCCAGATTATGCATTCCCTGTAGCCAATATGGTGGCAAACGGAGAAGTCGACCGCGGCATTTTAATTTGCGGGACAGGCATCGGCATGAGCATCTCGGCAAATAAAGTAAAAGGAATTCGCTGTGCATTAGCACATGATACATTTAGTGCTAAAGCAACTAGAGAACACAATGATACGAACGTTCTTGCAATGGGAGAGCGAGTGATTGGACCAGGATTAGCACGTGAGATTGCGCACATTTGGCTGACAACAGAGTTTACAGCAGGACGCCATGCTGTGCGGATTGGCAAAATTGCTGATTACGAAGAAAAGCACCTATAAGGAGCGCTTAATATGAACATAGGTCAAGATTGGCTTGAAATGTTAAAAGAGTTTCATCAAACAGTTGAATTGCGTGCCGGGCAAATCTTAGTTATTGGCTGTAGTACGTCAGAAGTGGCTGGTGAGCATATTGGTACTGCAGGAAGTGAGCAAATTGCTGCGTCCATCTATCAAGAATTGGATCAGTTAAGACGAGAGACCGGCATTGAGCTCGCCTTTCAATGCTGTGAGCATCTAAATCGTGCCCTAGTCGTTGAAGAAGAAGTGGCTTTCCGTTTTAACTTGGAGATTGTAGCTGTAGTACCTGTCCGTAAAGCGGGTGGTTCGATGGCGGCTCACGCGTATCAGCAAATGGAACATCCTGTATTGGTCGAATCCATTGAGGCGCATGCTGGAATTGATATCGGCGATACGTTAATTGGGATGCACTTAAAGAGAGTCGCTGTACCTGTCCGTCTCAGCCGTCATCAATTAGGACATGCACATGTGACTTTTGCGAAAACACGTCCGAAGCTGATTGGCGGAGAAAGAGCGGTTTATACAAGATCATAGCTTCGATATATTTCTAATATAATGTTGAATGATGAAGACGCTTTACCACTTGAATATTCGGGTTTTCATAAAAAAGAAGTCGATTTTCCAAAAAAAACTTTTACATTTTACTCAAAAACCGTGTACAATGAGATGGTGAAAACATCGAATGGAAATAGATTGGAGAGGATTTCGCTGATGAAACATTTACCTGAGCAAGACGCACAAGTATTCAAAGCAATTCAACTAGAGCGGAAACGCCAGCAGGACAAAATCGAATTAATTGCATCAGAAAACTTCGTAAGCGAAGCAGTCATGGAAGCACAGGGCTCTGTATTAACAAATAAATACGCTGAGGGTTATCCTGGTAAACGCTACTATGGCGGCTGTGAACATGTAGACGTTGTGGAAGATATCGCACGTGACCGCGCAAAAGAAATTTTTGGCGCTGAGTATGTAAACGTACAACCTCACTCAGGTGCTCAAGCGAACATGGCTGTTTACTTTACTATTCTTGAGCATGGCGATACAGTGCTGGGCATGAACTTATCACATGGCGGACATTTAACACACGGAAGCCCTGTAAACTTTAGTGGTGTACAGTACAACTTTGTAGAATATGGTGTAGATAAAGAAACTCAGCATATCGACTATCAAGATGTACTTGAAAAAGCACGTGAACATAAGCCGAAACTAATCGTTGCGGGTGCAAGTGCATACCCACGTCAAATTGATTTCAAAAAGTTCCGTGAGATTGCTGATGAAGTCGGTGCTTACTTTATGGTCGACATGGCTCACATTGCTGGTCTTGTTGCAGCAGGTCTTCATCCAAATCCAGTTCCTTACGCAGATTTTGTGACAACGACAACTCACAAAACATTACGCGGACCTCGCGGCGGAATGATTCTTTGCCGTGAAGAGTTTGGTAAAAAGATCGACAAATCGATCTTCCCTGGTATTCAAGGTGGACCACTCATGCATGTCATCTCTGCAAAAGCTGTTTCTTTCGGTGAAGTATTGAACGGAGATTTCAAAACATATGCACAAAACGTCATTGATAATGCAAAACAACTAGCTGAAACTCTTTTATCTGAAGATATTCAGCTTGTATCTGGCGGAACAGATAACCATCTTGTTCTCATTGACTTGCGTTCTCTTGGCATCACAGGAAAAATTGCAGAAAACGTTCTTGATGAAATCGGTATTACAGTGAACAAAAATGCAATTCCTTATGATCCAGAGAAACCATTTGTCACAAGTGGTGTACGTGTAGGGACAGCTGCAGTAACAAGCCGCGGTTTCGATCAAGAAGCGATGAAAGAAGTCGGTTCCATTATTGCACTTGCGCTAAAACATCATGAAGATGAAGCGAAATTAGAAGAGGCGAAAAAGCGTGTATCTGATCTTACGGCCCGTTTCCCTCTATATAACGAATTAGATTATTAAAAAACAGACCCATTTGCCTATTTTTGGCATGTGGGTTTTTTTTGTAGGATTTGCGAATCATATTGAAAGATGATGTCTTTTTATGTAGAATTGTAGGAAGTGTGCAAAGTTCACCGGAAGATGACAGAAAAGGAGTTGTAGCAAGCTATGGCAAAGGTTTATGTATTTGATCACCCGCTTATTCAGCACAAACTTACATATATTCGTGACGTTCATACAGGAACTAAAGAATTTAGAGAGCTAGTGGATGAAGTCGCAACATTAATGGCATTTGAAATCACAAGAGATTTACCGCTTGAAGAGGTAGATGTAGAAACACCTGTACAAGTAGCGAAATCAAACGTGATCTCAGGTAAAAAACTCGGTGTTGTGCCAATTTTAAGAGCAGGTCTTGGAATGGTAGACGGGATTTTGAAACTCATTCCAGCTGCTAAAGTGGGACATGTTGGTTTATACCGTGATCCGAAAACATTAAAGCCTGTTGAATATTATGTGAAGCTTCCATCTGATGTGGAAGAGCGTGAATTTATCGTAGTAGATCCAATGCTTGCAACTGGCGGCTCAGCAGTGGAAGCGTTAAACAGCTTGAAAAAACGCGGTGCGAAAAACATTCGCTTCATGTGTCTGATTGCTGCCCCTGAAGGTGTAGAAGAAATGCAAAAGCATCATCCAGATGTTGATATCTACATTGCAGCATTAGATGAGAAACTAAACGAAAAAGGTTACATCATTCCAGGTCTTGGTGATGCTGGTGACCGTATGTATGGAACGAAATAAGAAAGTCTTAAAAAAAGCCCACATGCAAAACGTGCATGTGGGCTTTTTTGAAATATATGACAAACGGTTGATACCGTTCATAGAAAAATCATTGTATACTGAACATTGGCTGTTTTTTTCAATGAATGTCACATCTCTCCTAAAGTTTGATGAAATTGTGAACATTTTGTGTGCTCTATCACTATAGAAAAGTTTTTTAACTTTCAACCGATTGACACATCATAGACGCTATTGTATGCTAAACGAGGGTATTATGGTAAGGTTTTCATAGCCTATAGCACTCTACTAATCCTCATTGTGAACCCTTTAATAATCAGGGTTTGTATCAACGAATGAAGCAGCATCCCATAGATCTAAAGATTTCAAGTCTGATTGTGCAATTAGACCGATGGGTGATTGATTTTTTTCGAATAGGACGGCTTATCATAAGCGTCTTCTACGCAGTTTTCATCACCATTTATCACCTTTTTTACAATATTTTTCATCGGGAGTCAGATGAATGAACGATCCAAACGCGATTTTCCGCAGACAGAGTAAATACATGTTCTATCTATTGGCAATTTTTGTGTTTGGCTATGCCATGCCTGGTTTTAAACCACTGTTTCTTGGTTTCATTATCGGCACAATTTTTGCTTTCTTTAATTTATTCCTACTTATACGGAGAATGCACGCTTTTGATCGAGCGGTTAAAAAAGGAAAATCCATTCGTTCAATGGGAAGTACAGCCAGGTGGGCCAACGCGATTCTCGCAGTAGCGATTGCTTGGCGTTACCCTAATGAAGTTCATCTGGCAGGTGTTGTTATAGGATTAATGACAATATATCCTGTCATTATGATAGATTCCTTCATTCAACTTAAACGTTCTACTATGGAAGAGAGGTGAATACTCTTTGGGTCACAGTTCAAAAACTACAGAATTTTTAGGGTTAACGTTCAACTTATCCAATGTTCTCATGATTACGATTGCTAGTATCATCGTTCTTCTCATAGCGGTGCTGACTACTCGTGTTCTGTCTATTCGTCCGACTAAGGCGCAGAACTTCATGGAATGGATCGTTGATTTTGTTCGAAATATCATAGGTAGTTCGATGGACATGAAAACAGGAGCCCCATTTCTAGCGCTTGGCGTTACATTACTCATGTACATATTTGTTTCAAACATGCTTGGACTGCCATTCTCGATTACGGTCGATCACAACTTGTGGTGGAAATCACCAACTGCTGATCCTGCAATCACAATGACACTAGCAATTATGGTCATGGGTCTCACACACTACTATGGTGTCAAGGCAAAAGGAGTCAAGGAATATACGAAAGACTACTTTAGACCAATTCCGCTTTTAGTACCATTGAAACTTATTGAAGAATTTGCAAACACGCTAACACTTGGTTTGCGTCTTTACGGAAATATTTTCGCTGGAGAGATTCTTCTTGGTTTACTTGCAGGACTTGCGACCAATTTCTACTCGCAAAACATTGCGCTTGGTATCGTTGGTACATTAGGTGCCATCGTGCCGATGATTGTATGGCAGGCATTCAGTTTGTTTGTCGGAACAATCCAGGCATTTATCTTCACCATGCTGACAATGGTGTACATTTCCCATAAAGTCAGCGACGAACACTAAAAAATTGAGAGTCCAAAAAGGACGTTATTTTAAAGGAGGAGCTTTTTAATGAATTTAATAGCAGCAGCAATTGCAATCGGTTTAGGAGCACTAGGAGCAGGTATTGGTAACGGTCTAATCGTATCTAAAACAGTTGAAGGAATCGCTCGTCAGCCAGAAGCTGGTAGAGAACTAAGAACACTTATGTTCATCGGGGTCGCTTTAGTTGAGGCACTTCCAATTATCGCTGTCGTTATCGCATTCTTGGCATTCTTTGGTTAATATGTGAGAAGCGTTCTAATATGAATTTTAATGGCGAAGATCAGATTAGTTCGAAACTTCGCCATTCCTTTATGTTTTGTTTCTTAACATATTATTTAAAGAAGGGAGTTGCCGTACTAAATGTCTCAGTTACCAGTGGTTTTAGGAGCAGGGGGCTTAAGCTTCAACGCCGGTGATATGTTATTCCAGCTTATCGCTATGCTCATTTTGCTTGCACTTTTAAAGAAATTTGCGCTTAAACCTTTATTAGGTATTATGAAGCAGCGTGAAGATTATATAGGAAATGAAATTTCAAGTGCTGAAGAAAAGCACGTTCAAGCTGAAAAGCTTCTTGAAGAACAACGTGTCTTATTGAAAGAAGCACGCGAAGAATCACATACACTCATCGAAAATGCGAAAAAGATTGGTGAGAAACAAAAAGAAGAGATCATTCAAGCAGCACGTCAAGAATCAGAGCGCTTGAAAGAGTCTGCTAGAACTGAAATCGTGAAAGAAAAAGAACAAGCTGTGGCTGCACTGCGTGAGCAGGTTGCATCACTATCTGTGCTGATTGCATCTAAAGTGATTGAAAAAGAACTTGATGAGCAGGCGCAAGAGAAATTGATTCAAGAGTACCTTAAAGAGGCAGGCGAAAGCCGATGAGTGTAACTATTGTCTCTAAGCGTTACGCTTCTGCTCTTTTTGACATCGTTCTTGCTTCTTCGGCAGTAGACGAAACTGAAAAAGAGCTGAATGAGATCAAAAAAGTTCTAAAGGCTGACCAAGAACTCAATGACTTCCTTGTTCATCCAAAGATTACGGCAGACAAAAAGAAACAGTTGATTGCAGAAGCTTTCAAAGGTGTTTCTACTTATGTATTGCACACAATGTATCTACTGATTGACCGCAGACGCACAAATATTTTCTCTGAAATGACGTCTGAGTTTGTGAAACTTGCAAACCGCACGAAACAAATAGACGATGCGATCGTGTATTCAGTGAAACCGCTGAGCGGTGCTGAAATTCAATCTTTATCTGAAGTATTTGCCAAAAAAGCCGGAGTCACATCACTGCGTGTTGAAAATGTGATTGACAAGGATCTAATAGGCGGAGTGAAAATCCGTATCGGAAACCGCATTTATGACGGCAGTGTCAGCGGAAAGCTTTCCCGCATTGAACGTCAGCTTGCAGGCGAAAATCGTTAGAAGGGGTGAAACCTTAGTGAGTATCAAAGCTGAAGAGATTAGCGCGCTGATAAAGCAGCAAATCCAAAACTATCAATCAGAAATTGAAGTAAAAGATGTCGGTACAGTCATTCAAGTAGGGGACGGTATCGCGCGTGTACATGGCCTTGACAACATTATGGCAGGAGAGCTGGTTGAGTTCTCTAACGGTGTAATGGGTATGGCTCAAAACCTTGAGGAGTCTAACGTAGGTATCGTTATTTTAGGACCTTACAAAGATATCCGCGAAGGTGACGACGTAAAACGTACAGGTCGTATCATGGAGGTTCCAGTAGGTGAAGAGTTAATCGGACGTATTGTGAACCCGCTTGGTCAGCCTGTTGATGGACTAGGTCCAATCTTAACAAGCAAAACACGTCCAATCGAAAGTGAAGCACCTGGCGTTATGGATCGTAAATCTGTACATGAGCCGCTTCAAACAGGAATTAAAGCAATTGATGCCTTGATTCCAATCGGCCGCGGACAGCGTGAATTGATCATTGGTGACCGTCAAACAGGTAAAACATCTGTTGCAATCGATACGATTCTAAACCAAAAAGATCAAGACATGATCTGTATTTATGTAGCCATCGGACAAAAAGAATCAACGGTTCGTGGTGTTGTTGAAACACTTCGTAAGCATGGTGCGCTTGACTACACAATCGTTGTCACAGCTTCTGCATCACAGCCAGCTCCACTTCTTTACCTTGCTCCTTATGCAGGTGTAACGATGGGTGAGGAATTCATGTATAACGGCAAGCACGTACTTGTTGTGTATGATGACCTTTCTAAACAAGCGGCAGCTTACCGTGAGCTTTCATTATTGCTTCGTCGTCCTCCAGGTCGTGAGGCATTCCCTGGTGATGTTTTCTATCTTCACTCTCGTTTATTAGAACGTGCAGCGAAGCTTAGTGACGAAAAGGGTGGCGGTTCTATCACAGCATTGCCTTTCGTAGAAACGCAAGCTGGCGATATTTCTGCATATATCCCAACAAACGTTATTTCCATCACA
Source organism: Bacillus sp. ABR (assembly GCF_056172715.1). NCBI lineage: Bacteria > Bacillati > Bacillota > Bacilli > Caryophanales > Bacillaceae > Bacillus > Bacillus sp. ABR. Next base: position 429,037 of record NZ_JAOYSL010000001.1, read on the forward strand.
GATGGACAGATTTTCTTACAATCTGACCTCTTCTTCTCAGGCGTACGTCCAGCGGTAAACGCAGGATTGTCTGTATCTCGTGTAGGTGGTTCTGCACAAATCAAAGCGATGAAAAAGGTAGCAGGTACACTTCGTCTGGATCTTGCTTCTTATCGTGAGCTTGAAGCTTTCGCTCAGTTTGGATCTGATCTAGACCAAGCGACTCAAGCGAAATTAAACCGTGGTGCAAGAACAGTTGAAGTCTTAAAACAAGACTTAAACAAACCGCTTAAAGTTGAAAAACAAGTAGCGATTCTTTACGCACTAACAAGAGGATACTTAGACGATGTTGCCATTGCTGATGTTAAACGTTTTGAAGCTGAGTTATTCATGTACATTGAAGAAAACCATAAAGGCTTGTTTGACACAATCTCTCAAACAGGAAATATGCCTGCTGATGAAGAGTGGAAGACAGCAATCGAAGGCTTTAAACGTACGTTTGCACCAAGCAACTAATTAGTAATCTTTCCGAGAGAAAAAGATTCTCTTTTTCTCTCTTTTCACGTAAATGAACACGGATTCCTGAAAAAAGGTGGTGAAATCTTTGGCCTCATTACGCGATATAAAGTCAAGGATCACGTCAACGAAAAAATCGAGTCAGATCACAAAAGCGATGCAAATGGTATCAGCTGCGAAACTGAATCGTGCTGAAAACAATGCGAAGTCTTTTGTTCCTTACATGGAGAAAATCCAGGAAGTGGTTGCTGCAATCGCAACTGGAACAAGTGCTAAGCACCCAATGCTTCTTTCAAGACCTGTCAAGAAAACAGGGTATCTCGTCATTACATCTGATCGAGGGCTTGCAGGACCTTTTAACAGCTCGATTTTGCGTGCCGCTTACCAAACCATTCAATCTCGTCATCAATCCGCTGATGAATATGCGGTGATTGTCATTGGTAAAATCGGACGCGACTTCTTCAAAAAGCGTGGTATTCCAGTTATTTCTGAAGTAACAGGGCTTGGAGACGAAGTAGCGTTTGCTGATATTAAAGAATTAGCAAGCAGCACAGTTCAAATGTTCTCTGATGAAGCGTTTGACGAACTTTACATGTTCTACAACCACTTTGTCAGTGCGATTTCACAAGAAGTAACAGAGAAGAAATTATTGCCGCTAACGGACCTTTCGGCCGCAGCGACACCAAATAAACGTTCCGCATCTTATGAGTTTGAGCCTTCTGAAGAAGAAATTCTTGAAGTTCTCCTTCCTCAATATGCAGAGAGTTTGATTTTCGGTGCGCTTCTTGACAGCAAAGCAAGTGAACATGCTGCAAGAATGACAGCAATGAAGAGTGCAACAGACAACGCAAAAGAATTGATCGACAGCCTGACACTCTCTTACAACCGTGCTCGTCAAGCAGCGATTACACAAGAGATTACAGAAATTGTCGGCGGAGCAGCTGCCTTAGAATAGAAATAATTGTCAGGAGGGAATGCAATGAAAACAGGACGCATCAGTCAGATCATGGGACCAGTCGTAGACGTTCGTTTTGAAGACGGTCACTTGCCTGAGATTTATAATGCGATCAAAGTTTCGCATAAAGCGGAAAGCGAAAGTGAAGTTGATATCGACTTAACTTTAGAAGTAGCACTACATTTAGGTGATGATACAGTGAGAACCATCGCGATGGCATCAACAGACGGTGTGAAGCGCGGTATGGAAGCTGTAGACCTTGGAAAACCAATTTCAGTACCAGTTGGTAACGTAACACTTGGACGTGTATTCAACGTACTGGGAGATAACATTGACTTAGATGAGCCACTTGGTGTGGAAGCTCAAAGAGATCCAATCCACAGACAAGCGCCTTCTTTTGATCAACTTTCTACAGAAGTTGAAATTCTTGAAACAGGTATCAAAGTTGTTGACCTGCTTGCTCCTTACATCAAAGGTGGAAAGATCGGTCTATTCGGTGGAGCCGGTGTAGGTAAAACCGTTCTGATTCAAGAATTGATCAACAACATCGCACAAGAACACGGCGGTATTTCTGTATTCGCTGGTGTTGGAGAGCGTACACGTGAAGGAAACGACCTTTACTACGAAATGAAAGATTCTGGCGTTATCGAAAAAACAGCCATGGTCTTCGGCCAAATGAACGAGCCGCCGGGTGCACGTATGCGTGTTGCCCTAACTGGTTTGACAATGGCAGAGCATTTCCGTGATGAACAAGGTCAAGACGTATTGTTCTTCATCGATAACATCTATCGTTTTACACAAGCAGGTTCTGAAGTTTCAGCCCTTCTTGGACGTATGCCTTCAGCGGTAGGTTATCAGCCGACACTTGCAACAGAAATGGGTCAGCTGCAAGAGCGTATCACGTCTACAAACGTAGGATCTGTTACATCGATTCAAGCGATCTATGTACCTGCGGATGACTATACGGATCCAGCTCCAGCAACTACGTTCGCTCACCTTGATGCAACGACAAACCTTGAGCGTAAGCTGACTGAAATGGGTATTTACCCAGCGGTTGATCCTCTTGCTTCAACATCTCGTGCACTTGCACCTGAGATCGTTGGCGAAGAGCATTATGCGATTGCGCGTGAAGTACAGCAAACATTGCAGCGTTATAAAGAGCTACAAGATATTATTGCCATTTTAGGTATGGATGAATTATCTGAGGACGATAAGCTTGTGGTACACAGAGCGCGTCGTGTTCAATTCTTCCTATCTCAAAACTTCCACGTAGCAGAGCAGTTCACTGGCCAAAAGGGTTCATATGTGCCATTGAAAGAAACTGTTAAAGGCTTCAAGGAAATCTTATCTGGTAAATACGATCACCTTCCAGAAGATGCATTCCGCTTAGTTGGACGCATTGAAGAAGTGGTTGAAAAAGCCAAAGAGATGGGTGTAGAGGCCTAATCTGGTCCTTAGGAGGGTAAAAGCATGAAGACCGTTCAAGTCAATATCGTTACTCCCGACGGCCCAGTGTATCAAGCGGATGTGGAAATGGTCAGTGTAAGAGCAGAAAGCGGTGAGCTTGGTATTTTAGCTGGCCACGTTCCAATGGTTGCTCCGCTAAAAATCGGTGCAGTTCGCTTAAAACATAGTGGATCAACTGAATTGGTTGCAGTAAGTGGCGGATTTGTTGAAGTCCGCCCTGAACAAGTAACGATTCTTGCTCAGGCCGCTGAAACATCAGACAAAGTTGATGTTGATCGCGCTAAATCAGCGAAACAGCGTGCTGAAGAGCATTTGAACCACCCGAATGAAAGTGATGTACGCCGGGCGGAACTCGCATTAAAACGGGCGTTAAACCGTTTAAATGTAGCAGGGAAATAAAACAGAAAATCCTTCTTATCACTGTGATAAGAAGGATTTTTTTTAGGATGACATGAGAGATTGATACATCGACACATAAGGATGAGATGCTTGCTTTTCTAGATATAACTGCTCGCAAAATTGCGTACTGCAATGCCATGTTTTATTGTTTCTGCGTAAGCCAAGCGTATATTGGTGCGAAGAATCCATATAAGGCCGCACTACCCAGTCAGCATCTGAATGATGACGGATGACAACCTCTCCTAAATACACACTCATCATCGCTTCTAATGCATCTATTGGCATTTTCCACTCAGCGAACAGCTGCTTGGTCAATGCATCAAAGTATAGTGATTCTAACTGATACAGGCTTTCCTCAGAGTAATCCAAAGAAATGTTATGAAAATGACACAATTGTGCTAATTCTTCTAGCTGTGTCTGTCTATAATCAAAGTAGAAAGCAATGGCCTCCCATTCATGATCAAATGAGGGAACCAATTCTCCGTACAAATCAACAAAGTCAGGAAAAGAATCTTTCAATGTGTTCAGCTCCTTCCACACGCAGTATATCATCTCCTTGGCATCAGGATAAGAGGGGATTCACACTAAATGTAGCTCTTTTTTCCAAATGATTCATCTTTCCGATTTTCGAGGATATAATGAAAGGGAGTTTTCCTTTACAGAAATAAATAAAAGGAGGATTCAATTGTATGGAAGACGTAGGACAACAAGCAATCGTGGGCATTGTGATCCACCTATTTTTTATCGCGGTTACATGGTGGGCACTGCTTGCTGTAAATATTGATCCACTCATTAAAAAAGGGAAAATCGTTCAAGCAAGGCTGCTGATGATGCTCATTACCATTGCCATCGCATCTGCGGTCAGTAATTTCTTCCTTGATTACTTAAATTTCTCCAGACAAATTCCTTATATGTTCTAACATAAAAGGTTTGGTCACGGCCTTCTGCGGGAACGTAAAAAGAAGGGTCAAAAGGCGCGCCTTTTGTTGACTTTTCCACGTATGCATTGACCTCCTTGCGGCAACACTTGTAGCAAGGGGGAATGACAGGTGAAAAAGTATTTGAAAGGTTGGCCATTATTTGCGTTTATTCTTTTTTTTGTTCTGATGATTCAAGGTGTTCGTGCGGAAGAATCTTCTCCGCTCGCTCAAATAGCAGAAGGTTTGAAAAACCAGCAAATCGAAGTCGATGGATGGACCCTTCATGCCAAAACAAATGTAGATATTTCATCCGAACAATTTTCAAAAAAAGTGAAACGTTTGAAAGACGAACTACGACAGTATGAGTGGACCGAAAAAAAAGAACAACATGTCACCAAAGTCACAGGAATTTACAAAGATGAAAAAAATGATACAGAATCGAAAATTTTACTCGTGAAGACCGACACAAAATCAAATCAAAAGTCGTATTTATTATATGAGCAAAAAGGTGCTCGCCCACTGAATACTTGGGAGCATACATATGATCAGTTCGTACGTCATGCAAAAAGCATATTACAAGAGAAAATTGTAATTTTTACTTGTCTCGATGGTCATGTAAATGGTATGATGGATGTTGTTTTGCAAAAAAAAGCTGAAACGTTAGCAAATGAATTTCAAGCAAAACCAGTTGAGTATCTCGTTGAGTCTAATTTTGTGTCGCTTTCCGCTTACACAGAGAAGTGGGAACAGTTCATTATGACTTCAAATGATAAAATGAATGTTCAAATTGCCATCAGAAGTTCGGAAATGAACGAAAATCATACGATTACGGTTGGCACACCAATCGTAACGACTGAATATTAATATAGAGAATTTGGGACGCGGAGGGGAAGACCTTGGAAAAAATCATCGTCCGCGGCGGTCAAAAGTTAAACGGCACAGTTAAAGTAGAAGGCGCAAAAAATGCCGTTTTACCAGTTATCGCTGCATCTTTGTTAGCAAGTACAGAAAAAAGCGTAATTTGTGATGTACCTACGCTCTCCGATGTATATACAATCAATGAAGTGTTACGTCATTTAGGAGCAGAAGTACATTTTGAAAATAACGAAGTATCAGTTGATGCATCTCATGCACTAGAAACTGAGGCTCCGTTTGAGTATGTCCGTAAAATGCGAGCATCCGTGCTTGTCATGGGACCACTTTTAGCAAGAACAGGTCATGCAAGAGTTGCATTACCTGGAGGCTGTGCAATTGGTTCAAGACCAATTGATCAGCATTTAAAAGGCTTTGAAGCAATGGGAGCTAAAATTCAAGTAGGTAATGGTTTCATCGAGGCTGAAGTAAAAGGCCGTTTAAAAGGTGCAAAAATCTATTTGGATTTCCCAAGTGTAGGGGCAACTGAAAACATCATCATGGCAGCAGCATTAGCGGAAGGAACAACCATTTTAGAAAACGTAGCAAAAGAACCTGAAATTGTTGATTTAGCAAACTACATCAATGCCATGGGCGGTAAGGTTCGCGGTGCTGGTACTGGTACAATCAAAATCGAAGGTGTGGAAACACTTCACGGTGCAAAACACAATATCATCCCTGACAGAATTGAAGCAGGTACTTTCATGGTGGCAGCAGCCATTACAGAAGGAAATGTTCTTGTAAAAGGCGCAGTGCCAGAGCACATGACATCACTTGTTGCCAAAATGGAAGAAATGGGTATTCAGATCATTGAAGAAGAAGAAGGTTTAAGAGTCATTGGACCATCTGAGCTCAAGCCAATCGATCTAAAAACAATGCCGCATCCTGGGTTCCCAACGGATATGCAATCTCAGATGATGGCGCTATTGCTTCGTGCGAACGGAACAAGCATGATCACAGAAACAGTGTTTGAAAACCGCTTTATGCATGCTGAAGAATTCCGCCGCATGAATGGCGATATTAAAATTGAGGGTCGCTCTGTCATTATCAATGGGCCGGTTCAACTTCAAGGTGCTGAAGTGGCAGCGACTGATTTAAGAGCAGGAGCAGCACTTGTACTTGCTGGATTAGTGGCAGAAGGTCATACACGTGTCACAGAGTTGAAGCATATTGACCGTGGTTATGTGAACTTCCACCAAAAGCTTGCAGCAATCGGTGCAGATATTGAAAGAGTAAACGATGAATCAGCAGATGTGACACAAGAACAAGTTGTATCAGATCTGAACGCGTAATCATAAAGAAATCAGTGTGTCCATTGGGCATGCTGATTTTTTTTTTAGATTCATAGAATGCCTCATTTCACGAAGCTTATCATTAGTGTATCCAACCATCTTAAATTTTATTCATACAGACGAACAGTAAAATCCAATTGAAGAACAGCCTCATACCTTCATAAAAGACTTGTCCACTAAAAGAAAGAAGCTGTCATATTAGCTTGTCCCTGCCCATAGGATAAAAGAGATTCAATGACAAATGGGGGCAGCCAAATATGAAACCAATGATATGGACAATCGCAGGAATATGCATCATCATTTTAATGATTCCAACATTACTTGTGTTGCCGACATTCCAAGGGAAGCCGGCGGCCAGCCAGCACGTAGCAGCGGAACCATCAGTTAAAAAAGAAGTGAAGGGTTCAGTCAAATTGAAGCAATCACCCGTCGCTATCCCCGTCTATCGCTCTGCTCATCAGCAGGTAGAAAACATCCCCTTAGAAGAGTATGTGATCGGTGTCGTAGCATCTGAAATGCCAGCTGATTTTGAAATGGAAGCACTCAAGGCACAGGCGCTCGCAGCAAGAACGTATATCGTCAGACAAATGATCAGTGATAAGACCGTCAAATCACCTAAGGGCTCGCTTGTAGATGATACCCAAATGTTCCAGGTGTACAAAAACAAACAGGAACTCAAGAAAATTTGGGGGAAAGCGTACAATTGGAAATTAAAAAAAGTCACGGAAGCTGTTGCCAGCACACAAGGAAAAGTGCTGACTTATGACGAGAAACCAATTGATGCTTCATTCTTTTCAACAAGTAACGGAAAAACGGAAAATGCCGAAGCCTATTGGAAAAACGAAATCCCTTATTTGAAAAGTGTCTCAAGTAAATGGGACGAAAAATCGCCAAAATTTCAAAACAAGAAAACCATCTCGGTAAGTGAATTTCAGCAAAAATTAGGTGTGACGCTCACTCAGCAGGCTCAGGTCGGACAGATAGTAGAACGGACACCAGGAAACCAAGTAGCGAAAGCCGTGATCAACGGTAAAACACTGTCAGGACGAGACATTCGAGAATCACTAGGCCTTCATTCAGCGGACTTCACATGGGAACGCCAGGGCCAGCAGATTGTCATTACAACAAAAGGATATGGTCATGGTGTAGGCATGAGTCAATATGGTGCGCATTATATGGCGCAGGCTGGAAAAAAAGTAGATGCCATCGTGAAACATTATTATAAAGGAATTCAAATCGAATCAGCCGATCGTTTTCTCAACACGTATATGGCTAAAAAATAAAGCAAAGGTGCCTCAGAAATGGGGCATTTTTTTGTGTGGTCAAAGAGGTTTGAACAGAATGTGACAAATTGCGACTTAAGACGCACCGAAGGAAAACTTAAACATTTATGTCCCGATAAGAACTGATGGCCGATACAAAGCCCCTCAAAAGGAGGAGAAATCGAGAGGATAAAGGGTCTGTTAGGTGAAAATATCTAGACATCTGACAGAATTTTAGTGATTTTGATGAAAGAGAAAAAGGGACCGAGTCCTATACCATTCCAAGACAGAATATTTTACGATTAAGATGTTTCAATTAAATACATAAGGAGGAAGGAAAATTATGTTGAAAAAAGTATTCTCACTCGTAACCTTAGCTGTATTGACATTATCTATGTCAATCTCTTCACCAGTATTTGCAGAAGCATCTACAGTCAAAAAACATAATAAAGATGTAAGAGTCACAATCTTGCTTGATGCAAGTGGAAGCATGGCAAGAAAAGTTGAGGGAGAGCGCAAATTTGATCTCGCCAAACAAGAGGTATTTAAATTTGCCCAGTCACTTCCAAAAGACGCTAAAATTCGTATGAGCTTGTTTGGTTCTGAAGGAAACAACAAAAATTCAGGTAAAGCTCAATCATGTGAAGTCATTAGAGGCGTTTACGGCGTACAGCCTTATGAAAAAGACAGCTTTGAAAATTCTTTAAACGGACTTGGACCAAATGGCTGGACACCAATTGCACGTGCACTTGAAAATGCAAAGCAAGCGGATGAGCAGCTTACTGAAGGAACAAAGCATATTGTGTACTTAATCACTGATGGTGAAGAAACTTGTGGCGGAGATCCAGTAAAAGTAGCAAAAGAATTGCATAACTCAAAAGGATCAACTGTTGTAAATGTGATCGGGTTAGACTTTAACGATGGCTATGAAGGTCAATTGAAGCAAGTAGCCAAAGCTGGTAAAGGCCATTACTACCAAGCAAGCACTGGTAAAGAAATGGGTTCTATCTTATCAGCAGAATCATTAAAACTACACGAATAACTTGCTGAACAAAAGGGAAACGATTGATTCATGCTTTCGTTTCTCTTTTTCTGTACAAAAGTAAAAAATGGAGGTTTTTATTGATGAAAAGAAATATCATATTAACCATTTTGGCTAGTCTTGTCCTGCTTCTTTCTTCACCAGCTCATGCTGTAACAAAACAAGAGCCGCCTGCTCAAGTGGTGATATTACTCGATTTAAGCGGTAGCATGGCACAATCAGTTGAAGGTGAAAAGAAAATCGATATCGCCAAACGGTCTATTCAAAGCTTTGCGGGCATTTTATCAGAAGATACACAAGTTCTACTTCGTGTGTTTGGTCATGAAGGAACCAATAAAAATGCAGGGAAAGCCGTTTCTTGTTCAAGTTCTGAAGCCGTTTACGGATTTGGATCATATGAGCCATCAACATTTCAGCAAGCACTAAATGTGTATAAGCCAACCGGCTGGACACCACTTGCAAAAGCATTAACTGATACGAAACAAGATTTTGAAGATCACCAGGCTGAAGGGAAAAATATTGTTTATGTTGTCAGTGATGGTGAAGAAACTTGTGGTGGAAGCCCTTCACAAGCAGCAAAGGAATTACATGAAGACGGAATAGATACAATCGTCAATATCATTGGCTTCGACGTAAATGAAAAAGAAGCAAAAAGTTTAAAATCTGTTGCAAAAGCGGGTGGAGGACATTATCAACCGGCTGCAAATGCCGAAGAATTGAACCGCATTCTTCAACAAGAAGCGAGCGCTTTTGGTCGGTAGAGAGTGAATGGCAGCTGGGGAAACAACCCCAGCTGTTTTTAAGTTGACGATTAATTCAAAGTCGTTTCTAATTCATCAATTCGTTTCTCCACGTAATGCTGATCCTTTCTTGCATGGAAGGTTTCGGCTTTTTCTAATATGGCAGCCGTATTATACTCGGGAATCTGTGAGTAGCTCTCATACACACCTTTAGGAATTAAAACGTTCCCTTCCGGCCAATAAACTGCGATATTGCCACGTCTCAACTCTCCAAATTGAGCCACTCCTTGATAGGATCCATATTGATTAAAGAGAACAACTGGATCACCTTCTTGGACGTAAAGCTCCTTTGCATCTTCTTCATTCATTAGGATAGAATGACGTTTTCCACCATTAAAGGCATCCTTTTCACTGTAAATCATGGAGTTGAATTGCTTTCCTCTTCTTGTCGTAATATTGAAATGTCCTTCGGTTTTTCGATATTGAGGCAGCTGAGCAGGAAGCAGATGTCCCTTTCCGTCTGGCGTTGGACATACGCCATCTTCACAAAGCCATGCGCCTCCCCATTGAAAAACGTCTCCCTTATGACGTAAATGCTGGATGCCATCATAGTTTCGATTGGCGATCGCTATCTCACGACGAATGTCTTCAGCTGTTTCAAAATGAATCAGCTCGGCATCTTCTGGCCGGACCCTTTTCGCAAGATCAACATAAATGTCCCATTCTGCTCTGGCTTCTTCAATACGAGGTCCTTCAATTTCTGGACTGAAATATACCATGCGTTCTGTACTGGTTGATGTGCCGCCGCCTGGTTGTTCATATCTTGTCATAGCAGGCAGAACAATTACCGCCTCTTCAGCGTCTACCAGCGTAGAGGTATTCAGAATAATATCTTGGTGGACACGGAGTTCTAGTTCAGATAATGCTTTTTCAATCGCTTCTGGATTTGGCATCGTTTCTAAAAAGTTTCCACCACTCGTAAACAGCATTTTGAGTTTTTGTGGATGATCTTTTGGGAGAGCCATCTTTTCAAAGGATTGCCCAATGGTGTCACCATGCCATTTAGGAATGTCAAATCCCCATATTTGTTCGATTCTTTCAATATTCTCTTCATCAAAATCACTACCCGGCAAAACGAATGGATCAGCGCCCATTTCACCGGAACCTTGGACACCGCTATGCCCTCGAATTGGCATGACACCACAATGTTTTCTGCCAATGAATCCTCGCAGCATGGCAAGGTTGGCAACCTGTGATATATTATCAGTTGCAAAGCGGTGCTGAGTAAGGCCCATACTCCAAATAAAAACACCTGAATTAGCATTGGCAAGCAGTGTTGCAAAATCCATCATTCTTTCTTTTGATAAACCTGATGATGCTTCTAGGTCCTCCCACTTCAACTGTGCGACATGCTGTTTTAAATCCTGTATGCCTGTTGTATGGTTTTGAATAAATTCGTGATCAAGAGCTGAATGGGGAGCATGCTGCTCCATGTCAAACCAATGCTTGATGACGCCGTTCATAAACGCAATATCTCCGCCTATATTGACTTGGTAAAAATCATCCGCAATTTTTGTCCCGAATAAAGCACTCTCTGGAATAGAAGGAACCCAGTACTTTTCCATGGCAGGCTCTTTATATGGATTGATGACGATAATTTTTGTCCCTTTCTTTTTAGCAGCGTACATATATTTAGTGGAAACAGGCTGATTGTTTGCTGCGACAGATCCCCAAAAAATTAATACATCCGTTCCAATCCAATCACTGTAATTACAGCTGGAAGCGCCGATGCCAAGGGACCGTTTAAGAGCGGTTTTACTTGGTGAATGGCAAATGCGAGAAGCATTATCAATATGATTCGTCCCTATAAATCGAGCTGCCTTTGCAGCGGTATAATAAACTTCATTTGTAATTCCTCTGGCGGTTAAATAGAAAGCAAGCTGCCGTTTATCAATTGATTGAATTTTAGCTGCGATTTGATCAAGTGCATTATCCCAAGAAATACGTGTAAAGGCATTGTCACCTTTTTTTCGGAGCAATGGATAAGGAATTCGCCCAAGCTTGCGAAGAGAGGTGCTGTCCATTTGCTTTAGCTGATGAATATCTTCAAACCATTTTGGATCAATAGCTGGCATTGTGTTAAGACGAAGTACATTTAGTCTTGTAGTGCATATATGGGGTCCTGCGAGCGTTTGATCATACAGTCCTGAGACGCCAAGGGCACAGCCGTCACAAACGCCCTGCGTTAAAATACGGTACGCGTAGGGAAGGTTATCTTTGTTTTCCCATGCCACTTTCATCGTATCTCGAATGTGTTTCGGTTTCACTTTGCCAAGCCCCATTGGTGCAAAAGAGGCCCATAGCTTTGGTGAGGGTTTTTTATTGAGTTTAACAGGCCCCTTATGTTTAGTTTTCCCCATGAGATCATCACCCTCCTATTACTTTGTAAAGCGTTTTCATATCTAAAAATTACCTTTAGATTGTGATTCTGTCAAATTCAAATTAAGGTCGGGCTGAGACAGAGGAAGCAGCAGGTGGGCTTGTTTCTCTCAGTTGCTGAATATCCTTCCGAATAAGAAGTGATATGATAAAAGCGATGAAAAATAAGCCAGAGAACACCATAAGACTCTGTGTGTAATTACCTGTTATATCTCGGATGAAGGATGAAAATAGGGGTCCTGCTAAACCCGCAGCGGCCCAAGCCGTCAGAATATAACCGTGTATGGCACCAAGCTGCTTTGTACCAAACAAATCCCCAATATAGGCTGGAATTGAAGCAAATCCTCCTCCATAGCACGTATAAATGATCGCCATGACGATTGAAAAGATGAGCGGTTCTTTTAAATAGGGGAGTAAAGGAAAAGCAATGAGCTGGATACTGAAAAAAATCGTGTACGTATTCGGTCTTCCTATATAATCTGAGAACGATGCCCAGCCAATTCGTCCTAACCCATTAAAAGCACCTAAAATGCCCACAAGAGTAGCTGCAGCACCTGCAGTGAACCCAACACTTTCTTGAGCAAGAGGTGACGCTACTGAAATAACAGCAATTCCGCATGTGATATTAATAAAAAGCATAAGCCACAAATAATAAAAACGTCTTGTCTTGATCGCTTCATTTGCAGTAAGCTGTGATAAATCTTGAGGAATTTTTCCTTGCTTTGTTTTGAATGCGTCAAATTGCTTGACGTCATCAGGTGTTGGTGGTGATAAATAAAGAGATGAGATCACCATGATGATAAAATAGGAGATTCCAAGAATATAAAAAGTATTTGCGATATTCACTTTTTCAATGAGAAATTGAATAATTGGGCTGCAAATAAGAGAAGCAAATCCAAACCCCATAATGGCTAAGCCGGTTGCAAGCCCTCTTCGATCCGGAAACCATTTGACTAGAGTTGATACAGGTGCAATATAGCCTACTCCTAAACCTATTCCAGCAAGTACACCATAAAATAAATAGAGGAGGGGCAGTGAGGACATGTGAACAGCGAATCCTGATCCAGTCATTCCGATGCCGAAGAAAATAGCTGAGAAGAGCCCCGATGCCTTTGGACCATACCTTTCAACGAAATGTCCCATGAAAGCAGCAGATAAACCTAAAAATAAAATAGCAATACTGAAGGTGAGACTTATTTCTGTTAATGACCACTGAAAGGCTTCATGTAAAGGATTCGTAAAAACACTCCAAGCATAAACAGACCCAATAGATAAATGAATTCCTACAGCACTTGTTGCAATGAGCCAGCGATTTTTCGATTTGTTCATTTTGTTCCCCCCATATAAAGCAATCAAGAAGTTTGATAAGATAGAAATATGTTACATTTTCATGACTTTTTAAAATAATATCACAATTTGATTGGATCATATAACTAAATTTGCATTGAAAGGAAGATCATACAATGAATCCTTCTGTTAAAAAGAAACGAGTCATACACCAATACCGTGAAGGCCAGTTTACATGCAAATCTGATGAAATTGTAGAAGAATTTCCTTTAACTGTGATGGTGAATGGAGAAGAATTTGTGACACTTGTTTGTTCACCAGAGCACTTGAAAGAATTGGTTATCGGCTTTTTGGCTTCAGAAGGGGTCATTCGATTTGAAAATGAGATTAAAAGGTTTACAATAGATGAAAGTATGGGTTTTGCCTATGTTGATTTAGTTCACTCAAGTGGATTTGATTCATCAGATTTTACAAAACGAGTGATTGGTTCATGCTGCGGGAAAGGAAGACACTTTTATTTTCTTCAAGATGTGAAGACGGCAAAAACAGCCATTGATCGAATTAGTATTTCTGCTGAAACCTGTATGCATCTCATGAAATGTTTGCAAGAAGAAAGTCAATTATTTCAACATACTGGCGGAGTGCATAATGCTGGACTGTGTGACACAGAGAAGCTATTCATCACTAGAACTGATATAGGAAGACATAATGCTTTAGATAAAATTTATGGATATTGTTTACTCCAGCGAATCCCACTTAGAGATAAAATTCTTGTGTTTAGCGGCCGGATATCGTCAGAAGTTCTATTGAAGGCAGCAAAACTAGGAGTCTCTATCGTCATTTCAAAATCAGCACCTACTGAGCTAGCGCTTCAAATGGCAGAAGAATTAAATATTACGACAGTTGGATTCGTCAGAGGAAAATCCTTTAATATTTACACTCATCCTCAGCGTATTACAGAATAGGAGGCAAAGTATGGACAGTATTTTAGATAAAAGACATCGACCATTGCGCGATTTAAGAATATCAGTAACTGATCGCTGTAACTTTAGATGTACGTACTGTATGCCTGCTGAAATTTTTGGACCAGATTATCCTTTCTTGAAAAAAGAAGAACTGCTTACTTTCGAAGAAATTGAACGACTTGCTACCCTTTTTGTAAAGAATCTAGGTGTGGTAAAAATACGCATCACGGGCGGGGAACCTTTAATGCGGAAGGATCTGCCTGTCTTAATAGAAAAGCTCGCAAAAATTCCAGGGATTGAAGACATTGCGATGACAACCAATGGAACGCTTTTACCTTTATATGCTGATCAGTTAAAGAGAGCTGGTCTTAATAGAGTCACCATTAGTTTAGATTCATTAAATCCCGATCGTTTTAAGCAAATGAACGGAAGGCACATTTCTATCCAAAAAGTGTTTGATGGCATTGAGGCGGCAAGAAAGGCTGGACTTGCTATCAAGATTAATATGGTTGTTCAAAAAGGTGTGAATGATCAGGATGTCTTACCAATGGCGGCTTACTTTAAAAAAGAAGGACACGTTCTCAGGTTTATCGAGTTTATGGATGTCGGTAATACGAATAAATGGAATCTAGAACATGTCATGACAAAGAATGAAATAATTGAATTAATTAATTCAACATATCCTATCAAACCAGAACCTCCTCAATATACAGGTGAAGTAGCCAACCGATTTTTTTACAAAGATGGTTCAGGAGAGATAGGCATTATTTCTTCCGTTTCAGATGCTTTTTGCGGAACATGTAACAGAGCAAGGCTATCTGCACGCGGGGAATTGTTTACATGTCTGTTTGCATCATCGGGTTTTGATCTGAAACGGATGATTCGTACGACAAAAGATAATGAAGAGTTAGCAAACTTGTTAAAGGAACTATGGTCGAATAGACTTGATCAATATTCAGCTGAGAGAGAGCAGAAAAAAGATCAGAAAAAGGTTGAAATGTCATACATCGGTGGATAATGACAACAAAGTATCATGATCAGGTATTTTTGAAAAGAAGGAAAAATGGCGTAATCATTGTTGAAAATCCTTTTTTGCGAACAGGTTATTTTATCTTATGAACTCATTCATTATAAAAAACCAGCAGAGATTCTGCTGGTTTTTAAATGCCTATTTTGAACTTCAAAAAGCATGAGATAAGACTTGAAAATAGATTTTTCATCGTTTTGTGCCGCTTTACTTTTCCGAGTGCTGTGATAAGATCAAATCATTCTTTACCAGCTCGATTTTTTCACCCCAGGGATATGACCCTTATAGGCAAGCTCACGAAAAGCAATCCTAGACATTTTGAATTTCCTTAAGTAACCTCTTGGACGGCCGGTTAATTCACAACGGTTTTTTAAGCGGGTAGGGGAAGAGTCTCTAGGTAATTTCCGTAAAGCTTCATAGTCACCTTTTTCTTTTAACTCTTTCCTTAATTCTGCATATTTCAATACAAGCTGCTGCCGTTTTTTTTCTTTAGCAATCTTAGATTTCTTTGCCAATTAAAACCCTCCTGGCCTAATTTTGTATTTTCCATTGAAAGGGGTCCTCAAATGTAGTCCAATCTTGATCAAATTCCTCAGGTGTGAGCAAGCATTGATCAAGAGTGCGAATAATTTCTGCTTTAGGCAAATCCACACCGATAAACACAAGTTTTGTATGACGATCACCAAACTCTGCGTCCCACTCATCTAGAAGCTCTGGTTCCTGATTTAATATCCGTGTTTTTTCTTGCTCAGACAAAGCAGCAATCCAGTATGCAATTGGTTCAATCGCAACAGATTTCCCAGCTTGTGAAATTAAAATGGTTAAATCATGATGTGTGGCAAGCCAAGTAAAACCTTTCGCACGAACGATCTGCTCAGGCATTTGATCTAACCAATTATTCAGCCTGCCTGTATGAAAAGGGAGTCTTCTTTCGTAAACAAAGGATGAAATTTGGTATTCTTCTGTTTCCGGCGTATGCTGAGCATGTCCTGCGTTGATCTCTTTGATCCATCCAGCAGAAGCACTTGATTTTTCAAAGTCAAATAAACCAGTATTCAATATGTCATCTGGCTGTACTTTACCTTGTGAGGTTCTGATGATAGATGCTTCTGGTTGTAGTTTGTTCAGCACATGCTCAAGTCGATCTAACTCTGAGGATGATACTAGATCACATTTATTGATAATGAGCACGTCACAAAATTCAATTTGATCAATGAGTAAATCTGAAATTTCTCGTTCGTCGTCATCGGAAACCGCTTCTTTACGATCTAATAAACTCTCTCCTGACTGGAAATCAGTCCAGAAGCGATTTGCATCTACTACTGTGACCATCGTATCTAGTCGGCAAAAGCGGGTCAAATCTATGCCCATTTCTTCATCAATATAAGAAAACGTTTGAGCGACGGGAATTGGTTCACTAATTCCAGTTGATTCAATGACAATATAATCGATATTACCTGTCTTACAAAGGCGTTCTACTTCAATTAACAAGTCTTCTCTCAAAGTGCAGCAAATACAACCGTTAGATAATTCAACTAGTTTCTCATCTGATCGAGAAAGCTCACCGCCTTGTTTGACTAGTTCTGCATCAATATTAATTTCGCTCATGTCATTGACGATCACAGCCACTTTTAATCCTTTACGATTTTGAAGAACATGATTTAATATCGTTGTTTTTCCTGCTCCTAAAAAGCCGCTTAATACTGTAACAGGTATACGCTTATTCATTTGTTTTTGTCCTTTTGAAAACGATCATTTTGTTTTCCGCCTCACTTAAAAAGTAATCATTACGATTTATTGTCTAAAAAATTTATTTTGTTTCTCTATGAAGGGTATATTTCTTTAATCGAGGAGAATATTTTTTTAACTCCAATCGGTCGGGATTCGTTCTTTTATTTTTTGTTGTGATGTAGTTTCTGTCACCTGTTTCAGTACAGGCCAACGTAATTTTCACGCGCATAAGTAATAGGATCCTCCTTTAATTCGTAATAGTTACGATTTGTATTTTAAAATGAACAAGACTGAATGTCAAGCATAGGGGGATAATCCAAGCCAAATGATAAAAACAAAAGGGGTATCGAACGACCATTGATACCCCACTCGATTAATAAAAGTCACCGAGTTCTTGTTCGTAATCACCTTCATACTGCTGGACATCATAAGGTATTTCTTGGAGGAAGGCTAACCCGCCTAGTATAAGCATCAAAACAATGGCAATGAATGAAAGAATAACTGCGGCAATACTTGAAATGGCAAACAGTGTCTGCATTTTCATCATCTTAGCGTATTGTTCTAATAATTCTTCGTAAGAAGTATCAGGAGCCTGAATCAATTGTTCAGCTGCTTTTACAGATTTTTGTACATGGATTCCCATCATAATGAGGAAGACGCCAAGGGCTGCAGGAAGAACAAGCCAAAAACCAATAAGAATAGCCAGACCGCCTGAAATATAGAGAAAGATACTACCAACCTTTCCCCACTTTACGATTGAATGAAGAGATTGAATGATTTTCTCAGTTTGTTGCATTGGTGTTCACTCCTTTATGTATTCACTCTTTATCATACTTGAGTAAGTAGTGCTTTAGGAAGAGTGAATGTTGATTAATGAAAATGTTTCTATCTTCACCTCACTATTTATGGATAAATAAATTATTTCCAAATAAGAAAAAAGTAACATTTACTATTAAAATTATCGATAAATTATGTCATAAACAAGATTGATAGTAAAAAATAATTAGTAAATTTATCAAAATATGTTGTTAGTTGTCTTGTAATTGGTTATTATTGTGTTGTATTACCATAAAAATTGGAAGGTGGAATTCATATGTTAGATCGTTTCTTAAACAAAATGACCAATGTTCAACCTGCAGCTGCAAGATGTATTTTGCAAAAATTAGTCACTTCATGTAAATCAGCACCGACTTGTTTCCTTCAAGGTGTTGGAACTTTCCGTTACTACGTGGATCGTGACACAGGTGAGATTTGTACTAGTCAAGAACGCGTTAGATGTGGCTGCTAAATTTAAGGATCTTATTTAATAGGATGTGAACGCATGAGCATATCTTCAATTTCATTCTTAACAAATGCTATGCAGACGTCAAATAGGCGTCAAGCGGGTCAATCATCAAATTCTTTTTTAACCCAAGCGGCTCAAATTGTTCAAGGTGACCATTCTCCAGAAGAGAGAAAGGCATTATTTCAACAACTTACTTTAGTTCAGCAAGGTAAAGATTTGGAACTTCATGTTTCTAAATTAAAGGAACTAGAGAAAGAGGCTCAAAAAGAGACGTCTTCTTCGTCTGTTACTGTGAATCAGCATGGTGACCAAGTAGACATTTCAAATGAGGCACGGAGTGAGTTTGAACAAGCCGAGGAACAGGCTTCAGATGAAGCAAGAGAAGCTGCTGCAGGGGAAAAAGATCTAGATGTTCACTCAGATCCACAATAAAAAAATGAGGCATGTGTTTGATATTCTTCACATGCCTCATTTATCTTTATTTTGCAGATATCCTTGAATAAAGACCATCCGGAAAAGGTGCTGCATATGAGATGATTTCATCTTCTTCTACCATGATGTAATACGGAAATTCTTCAATTTGGAATGTGTCTATCATTTGTTCGTCCACTGGGATAATTCGCATGTTGGTTTTATTATCACGATATAATTCTTGATCCTCTTTTTGCCCATTCTTTAGCAAAATACTAAATGAAACGTCTAATTTACGCTGATTTTTCGTTTCTAGGAATTGTTCAAGTGATGGAATGCAATGCGGACATGATGTATCAGTGAAAATAAGCAGCTGCTGCTTACTGTTGGTCTGCAGTAAATCATTCACTGGAATAGGTGATGGTTTTTCAAGTAGCGGATGCACTAGTTTTTGTCCGACATGCTGTATCGGTAAAATGATCAGTTCCATTTGTTGTTTTAAATAGATGATGACTCCGATCGTTAATAATAGGCTGCAAAGAATAAGAGTGAGCTGTAAAAGTAAGATTGCATTCATCGTATATCGTCCTCTCAGAGTGAAGTTACGCAAAGCTATCATAATACAAATATCAAAAATATGTCAATTATACTAAATGGTGTAAGGTGGAGCGTTTGATGAGTACAGTGAACCATTGTCTATATGCAATCTCCTATACTTGGAAAAGAAGTCGATCTTATCTTCTTCTTACCTTATTGATCCAAGTAATCGTTGGTTTTATGCCTTTGGCTAGTGTCTGGATTATTCAAACTTTGATTAATGAAATTATTTTATTCATGACGTCTTCAGGAGACATTCAAAAGGTTTTGTGGTTATTTGGACTGCAAATGGTCATCGTGGTTTTAGGATATGGGCTTCAATTCGTTCTTCAGCTTAGCCAGCAGAAAGCGACAAATTTGATTGGTCTGCATTTGAAGGGTGAATTGCTTCAAAAGGCGATCAGGCTGCCGTTTATTACATTTGAACACCCTTCTTTTTACAATGAAAGTCAACGTGTGATGAACAGTCATCAGCATGTTCTGAGTATGGTTAGAAGTATCTTTACAATCATGAGCGCATTGATTACTGTTGTATCACTTCTTTTCTATATGATCGGTATCCATTGGGGCTTGGCAGTTATTCTGATCGTGTTTACCCTGCCTGTCTTATGGATTGAGCTTTTCTTTGGAGGAGCGCGTTATCAATTAAACCGCATGTTAACTGCCAATGACCGCAGAGAAATGTATGTGTCCGATCTTGTTGCGCAACGAGATTCATTGAAGGAAATCCGTTTATATGGAATCGGGGATTATCTTCTTCAGAAATGGAAAGGTCATTATGTAAAAAGTGCAGATGAAAAATATAAACTGCTTAAGCGGCAAGTTCGCTGGGAGATGGCGGGCGGGTTGCTTATGACATTTTCCTATGTATGCTGCGGTCTTTTTATTGTCTTTCTTATTTTTCAAAAAAAATTAGCTGCCGGGACATTTGTCGCTGTGCTGCAAGCGGTGCAAAACATCCAAAGTGGTTTTCAGGACTTAACAAGAGAATGTTCTAGTTTATATGAAACAAGTCTTTATATTGATGAAATGAGAGCTTTTCAAAAGAGAGAAGAAGAAATTCATGAGCAGGTAGAAGAGGGGGCATCGCTTCGGAAGATCGAGTCTATTCAGTCTATTACACTTGAAAATCTCTCATTTACTTATCCGAATATGAAAACACCTGCCATTGAGCATATACATTTTCATATCAATAAAGGTGAACGTATTGCATTGGTGGGGGATAACGGATCAGGTAAAACCACCTTGATCAAATGTTTGACCGGTTTATATGATCCAGATCAGCCGAATATGCAAAAAGTCAACGGTGAGTCTATTTCTACCATTCATAAAAAGTCATACCATGCGAGAATGGCTGTTCTTTTTCAAGATTTTATGAAGTACGAGTTCACTGTGAAAGAAAACATCGGGTTTGGCCGTATTGATCATATGGACGAGAAAGAGCGGATGATCTCAGCTGCACGGCAAGCAGGCATAGAGAAAAGAATTCATCAAATGGAAGAAATGTATGATGCACAGCTTGGACGGTTTTTTGAAGAAGGACATGAACTGTCTGGCGGACAATGGCAAAAGCTCGCGATGGCTAGAACCTTCTTTAGAGAGAGTGATTTTATCATTTTAGATGAACCGACTTCTGCTCTTGATCCACTCTCGGAAATTTCACTCATTCGAAAGCTATTCGATCACACGCAGGATCAGGGTGTCTTGTTTATCACACATCGAATGGGAGCGGCCCGTTTAGCAGACCGTATAATCGTAATGAAAGATGGTGCTTTCGTTGAAGAGGGGAACCATAATGAACTGATGGTGTTGAACGGAGAGTACAAAAGGCTTTACGAGGCACAATCTCAATTATTTCAACAAAAGGAGATGGCGTAAGGTGAGTGTCTTTTATTATATAGGTGTCTATTTACTAGGGATCATTTTTGCGGGTGCATGGTTTGATAAAGTGAAAAAACAGACGGCACATATGCAGCAGATGGATGCTTATCGGCTGCTGCCTCCTTCTTTCACGGCACCCATGTTTTATTTGTTTTTAACTGCTGAATTGGTTTGTACTGGTTATTTGTTCATATGGCACATGACTCTTGTACCTGCGATTGGTCTTACAGCACTTTTATGTATTTATACTGGAGCGGTGACCTTCAATTTATTGAGAGGACATCGTGATATTTCTTGCGGCTGTGGTGGACTACTTGATAATGAACGCCTTCACTGGGGAATTGTGATTCGCAATGTGTCGATGCTGTCTCTTGTGATCGGATTGTTTTATGTGCATTCCTATGTAGAAACCATTCCATGGCAATATAACATTATTTGTTTTCTCATTGCCGTGGCTGTCTCTTTCATAATAGCGGTGGGTCAAGAAGTCTTAATGTTTAAAAGAAAATGGATCAATCAATTTGAATTATTTATAGAAGGAGACGATGTGAAATGACAGATATTCTATTGATTATTGTGTTATTCATTGTCATTGCTCAGCTGGCTGTGATATTTTTGCTCGCCCGTTTTATCGGAAAATTTATGAATAAAATTAAAACCCTTGATGGAATTGAATTAAAGGAAGCGGATGTGGGGGATCCTGCACCGTTATTTCGAAGCTATTCCCATTTAGGGAAGAAGGTCATTTTGAAGGAATATTTTCAAAGTGGGAGTGCTGTGATGCTGTTATTTGTGAATTCTACTTGTATGACGTGCAAAAGTATTTTGGCAGATCTGCAGCAGCAAATCGCTGGCGATGATACTCAATTCATTATTATTAATGGAGATGAGCAGGCGGATGATACGCCGATCCTTGAATTGCTTCCGTCCCAAGCTGTGTATACTCGTTCTTCACAAATTATGGAGCTGTATGGGGTAACGGTTGTTCCACAAGCAATTCTCATTGATGAACAAGGTATCATTCTGCAAAGAAAATCTCTTCAAAATGCGAAACAGTTTGAACAGCTGTTACATGCGTCATAAAAAAGCGTCTCTTTGTCAGGGAGACGCTCGTTTTATAATTCTTTTCCTAGGATATCTAAATCGTATCTGCTGCCGTCCATTTCTGCGATGCGTGGCAGGTGGCCCCATGTCTCAAAGCCGTGCTTTTTAAATAGTCGAATGCTGGCTTCGTTGTGCCCGAAAATAAAGGCAAGTAACGTTCGAATGCCTAATGACGGTGCTAACTCAATGGCTTCTTGTAAGAAAAGTGAGCCTAAGCCTTTTCCTCGATAGTCTTGGTTCAAATAGATACTCATTTCAACGGTCCCGTTGTATGCAGGTCTACCGTAAAATGTTTCAAAGCTCAGCCAGCCGTAGATAATTCCATCCTCATCTGTTTTCACATAGAGAGGTCTTTTTTCGGAATGATTCAAAAACCATTGCCGGCGGTCCTCGACAGAAACTGGTTCTGTATCAGCTGTCACTTCTCTTGAAGCAATGGTTGAATTGTAGATATCAACGATCGCTTTGAGGTCATCTTCTGTTGCTATGCGGTTGAAAGTTTTCACAATTAAGTCCCCCATCTTTTTTTCATTTATCATACATATTATTGATGCGATTGCGCAAAATAAAAAGAAAAATGATTTCGTGTGTATATATTTTTTGAAAAGTGTTCAGAATGTTGCTGAGGTGATGAAAAATGAGAGAGGAAGAAAAGAAACGTACTTCCAAAATCACAAAAGTTCAGCAATTTTTCCGTAAGCGCTGGGTATTCCCTGCTATTTACTTGGTCAGCGCAGCGGTCGTGTTAACAGCCGTTCTTTGGTATCAAGCTGTATCAAAAGATGTGAAAGACCAACTATCTGATGGAAATCAAACAGGGCAAGAACAGCGCGATGATGCTGTTGAAGTTGGAAAGCCAATTGAAAATGTCGCAATGCCGGTCCAGAATTCTGATAATGTTTCTGTCGTGAAAAAGTTCTATGAAGCAGATGCTGACCAAAAAGAAAAAGAAGCAGCACTTGTAAACTATAATAACACCTATACCTTGAGCAAAGGTATTGATCTTGCAGATAAAGATGGCAAAGTGTTTGATGTCACAGCTGCTCTTAGTGGAACAGTGGTTCAAGCGAAAAAAGATCCAGTTCTTGGTCATGTCGTTGAAATTGAACATGAAGATGGATTATCAACTGTCTATCAATCGTTGTCACAAGTGAGTGTCAAAGAAGGCGATGAAGTGAAGCAGAATGATGTCATTGGTGCTTCTGGTAAAAACCTATATGGCGCTGAAAGCGGCAACCATGTGCATTTTGAAATTCGTATGGAAGGTTTAGCGCTTAATCCGCTTAGCTTCATTGACAAGCCTGTTTCTACGATTGAAAAAGCAGCGCAAGAAGTGACGGAACAAGCAAAAGAACCTGCTCAGCCAAAGACTGAGGAAAAAACGAAGGAACCTGCTGCTGAAGATAAAGCCAAAGAGCCAGCTGGAGAAAAATCGGAAGAAAAGTCTGATGAGAAGGGGAAATCCTCTGATCAAGAAAAGTCTTCTGATTCCTCTAAAGACAGCAGTCAGTCAGAAGAAACTAAACAATCTTAATGTCTTACAAGGTCCTCTGTGTATATAAAAATATGCAGAGGTTTTTTTCTGCTTAAAAAGATCCTCCGCCACTCGGCGGAGGATAAACTATAGGGCGGCAGGTCCTTCTTCACCTGTCCGAATGTTGATTGTATTTGCTATCTCATATATAAAAATTTTCCCATCCCCTGGTTCGCCTGTACGAAGTACCTTTTGAGCTGTTTCAACGACCTGTTCGACAGGTACTTTGCTTAGGACGATTTCGATCTTTAATCGTTCGTACACGTTGCTTTCTCTTTTGACGCCGCGGTATAGCTCTGTATGTCCCTTTTGTAAGCCGCAGCCGTGTACATTTGAAAAGGTAATCGAGGTGACACCAATCTTTCCAAGCTCCACCTTTAATGTTTCAAAATTAGCTGGACGTGTGACAATCTCCACTTTATACATTTTGCTCATAGAGACACCCCTTTTTCTTTAATCTTGATAAGCTTTTTCACCGTGCATGGTTAAATCAAGACCCACGGATTCTTCTTCTTCGGTTGCACGAATTTTGAAGAAGACATTGACCAACTTGATGATCACGTATGTCACAACGGCAACAAAAGCGTACGTGGCAACAATCGCGACCACTTGCTTCCAAAGTAAGCTGGGATCTCCGTAAAATAAGCCATTGGCTCCACCGTCATTGACAGAAGTTGTGGCGAAAAGTCCTGTTGCAATTCCTCCCCAAGTACCGCCAATTCCGTGAAGGCCGAATGCGTCTAGTGCGTCATCATAGCCAAATTTGGCCTTGAGAGAAAAGACGCCCCAGAAACAGACGATCCCGCCAATGAATCCTATTATAATAGAAGCAAACGGTGTAACAAAGCCTGCGGCAGGTGTAATGGCGACAAGACCTGCGATGGCTCCAGAGATCGCGCCGAGCATGGTTGGTTTTTTGTTGATCATCCACTCTACTAACAGCCAGCCGATGATTCCTGCAGCAGCGGCTGTATTGGTGTTAATAAAGGCAAACATGGCCACGCTGTCTAATGTAAGAGCACTCCCCACGTTAAAACCAAACCAGCCAAACCAGATGACAGCTCCGCCGAGAAGGGTGTAGATCAAGTTATGCGGAGAAGAGCTTGCTGCGTCTTTACGCTTCCCGAGCACAATCGCCACGACAAGACCTGCAACACCGGATGAGATGTGAACCACGTTTCCGCCTGCGAAGTCAAGCGCACCCATCTCGCCAATCCAACCGCCGCCCCATACCCAGTGTGCGACTGGAGCGTATACAAATGTGACCCAAAGGAGTGTAAATACAACGACTGCTGAGTAGCGAATCCTTTCAGCAAAGGCACCTGAGATGATGGCTGTTGTTAAGACGGCAAAGGTCATTTGGAACATCATGAACAATGAATGTGGAATGGTCTCGCTATAGGAACCGGGTTCAAAGCCTACGCCTTTCAGGCCAACCCAGTCTAATCCTCCGATCCATGCATTGCCTGGTGCAAAAGCTAAGGAATAACCGAATACGATCCATACGATTGAAACGATCGCTAGTGACGTTAAGCTGTGCATGGTTGTGCTTAAAACGTTTTTACTTCTCACGAGTCCTCCGTAGAATAAAGCTAAACCCGGTGTCATTAACCACACGAGTAGTGCGCAGAAGAACATAAATACTGTATCACCCATTTGCATGCTGCATTCCCCCGAATCATTCAGAATTATTGTTTTCTTAATTCTTCATTATAGAGAGAAAAGTCATATATAACATATACGTGTAAGTTTATCTAACATGGTTTTTTGGTTAAGTTCAATATAAATGGATGAAAAGTTCGTAAAAAATGAGCAAAAACGTCAGTTAAGCACTAAAAATGAAGGGCGTTTGACCTATAAAATGGAGCTGAGAAACAGTTTTGTACGTTCCTCCCTAGGAGAATCAAATAATTCCGAAGGGACGCCTTCTTCGACGATGCGGCCCTCGTGCATGTAGACGACACGGTCAGCAACTTCTTTCGCAAAGCCCATTTCATGTGTGACAATGACCATGGTCATGCCTTCTTTTGCGAGGCTTTTCATCGTTTGCAGCACCTCGCCTACAAGCTCTGGATCAAGGGCAGACGTAGGTTCGTCAAATAACATGACATCAGGCTTCATAGCGAGAGATCTGGCGATGGCTACACGCTGTTTTTGACCGCCTGATAGTTTAGAAGGATATACGTTGGCTTTATCTGCAAGTCCGACTTTATCTAACAAGGCGCTCGCTTCGGTGATGGCTTGCGCTTTCTTTGTTTTTTTCACCATAATAGGTGCTTCAATGATATTTTCAAGCACAGTTTTGTGCGGAAAAAGATTAAAATGCTGAAACACCATTCCTATTTTTTGTCTCATTTCGTTTAATTGATCGCGCTTTGGATGAACAGGGCTGCCATCGATGATGATATCTCCGTCATTTTTTATTTCTAAAAAGTTCATACAGCGGAGCAGGGTGCTTTTTCCAGAACCGCTTGCGCCAATTAAGACGACTACATCATTTTCATAAACGGTGAGATCGATATCTTTTAAAACATGAAGCTCTCCAAAGTATTTATTGAGTTTTTCAACACGAATGACTTCCTTTGATTCTGTCATACTACTCCTCCTATTGGTCACTGGCTGATAATTTCTTCTCAAAGGTTTGGACAGCGAATGTTAACAGCAGGACAAGAACTAAGTAATAGACGGCTACAACAAGTAAATACGTCATATTATCAAAGCTGTTGGAGCCTTGCGTGGTGGCGATGTTAAATAGTTCATTCACACTAATAAAGGCGGCGAGTGATGAATCTTTTAAGCCGATAATGAACTGGTTGCCAAGAGGGGGGAGGGCGCGCCGCATCGCTTGCGGGAGAATGATGCGCCTCATGGTTAAAAAACGACCCATGCCAAGAGAGCGTCCTGCCTCTTTTTGCCCCTGATCGATGGATTGGATGGCGCCTCTAAATATTTCGGCTATATAGGCGCCATTATGAAAGGCGAGCGCAATGGAAGCAGCCCAGAAGTCGGGTATATTCAATTCTGTGAGACCGAAATATAGGATGAAAATTTGAACAATAAGTGGTGTTCCGCGTACAAGAAAGATATAAGCATTGGCAATATAACCGAAAACGGCTATGCGGGATATTTTCAATAAAGCAAAGAAGAGCCCGATGAACATACCGATGAAGATGCTGATCACCGTGAGCTGTAAGGTGATCAGCATTCCTTCTACGAAAATGCCTCTAGAATCAATGAGTGTCTGAAAAAAGTGTGCTAAGGTAGGCAAAACAATCATCTCCATTTGAAGAAAGTGCGCCTATAAAAAGGCGCACAATCGTGGTTTTAATCTTGTTTGACCGTGATGTCTTCATCAAAGTACTTTTCACTAATTTGTTTTAATGTTCCGTCTTTTTTTAATGCATCAATCGCATCGTTGATCTCTTCTATGAGCTGTTCATTTTCTTTTGATACAGCAATTGCCTGCTCGCTTTGTCCGAGTCTTTCCTGCGCTTCGATTTTCAATTTTTTCTTCATCGCTTCTGCACCTGTGGCGAAATCTGTCACGACTGCATCGTGTTTTCCGTTGGCTAGTGCTTCTAAGGCGACGACATCACTATCGTAATATTTTGGTTCTTGCCCGCTATGTTCCTTTGCAATATCAGCGTAGGACGATCCTTTTGATACAGCAATTTCTTTGTTTTTTAAGTCATCAGCATGTTGAATGTCTGCTCCAGGTCTTGTGAAAATTTGCGGACCAGAGTAGTAATAGGGCTTAGAAAAAAGGACGTGTTTTTTTCGTTCCTCATTGATGGTATGACTGGCAACTGCCGCATCAAATTTACCTGCTTTCACACCTTCGACGATGCCTGCGAATTTATATTTTTTCTGTATAGGTTCGAGACCTAGTTTGTCACTAATCGCATTGCCTACGTCGATATCAAAGCCGGACATCTGATTTCCATCCATGTAACTAAACGGATGAAATTCACCTGATGCTGCAAAAATAAATTTTCCATCCTCCAAAATTGGCGACCCTTTCGCTGTAGAATTACGTTTATCTCCGTTCCCATTTGTTTCGTTTGAACCACACGAAGACAGAAGTAATACTGCAACCGAGAAAAGGGCTGGGACCCAAAACCGTCTTTTTTTAATAATAAGCTTCTCCTCCTTTTCAGCCGTTCTCCCTGTAAGGAGAAAGTAGGCTTTTAAATATGAAATGAATATTACCATCTCTTCCTCATATTCTCAATTTTATATGTGCTTTTCCAAAAGCCACCCTTTTTAAAATGTATGTCTAGCTTTTCCGAGAGAGAACTCGATTTGATCAGGGTAAAAAAGGGAATTGAATCTCATAATAACGGGAGGATGGGCAAAGAACATGCCAGAAAGAGGAGTAGTGTATGCACAAGTGGACAGACAATCGAAAAGTTTTTTTAACCGCTATTGCCTTTGGAACGATGTTGAATCCGCTGAATTCATCAATGATTGCTTTAGCCTTGCATCAAATTCAGCATGAATTCGGTTTGTCGTTTACGACTGTATCTTGGCTTATTTCTTCTTTTTATTTAGCAAGTGCAGTGACGCAGCCAGTGAGTGGCCGGATTGGGGATCATGTCATGAGCCGGAGAACCTTATTTTTATTCGGTCTCGTTCTTGTCGCAGTCTCAGCCATCTGCGCGCCGTTTGCCCCAACGTTTGCGGTACTGATTGTAATCCGGCTGTTACAGGCGATTGGAAGCAGTGCCATTTATCCCTCTGGGGTCGGACTCATTCGGGATCATATTCAAGAAAGACAGGCTTCTGCGTTAGCGGTATTATCCATTTTTGCTTCAGCGATGACGGCACTTGGGCCGACGCTTGGCGGATTTTTGATGACCATTGGTGGCTGGCCGGCTATCTTTTTAGTGAATCTGCCGTTTATTTTGATCAGTTTCTTTCTCGGTCTATTGTTGTTTCCGAAGGAGCAGAAGAAGAGAAAGCTGCGCATAGGCGAAACCGTGCGAACACTCGATTTGCCAGGGATGCTTCTTTTTACTGTCTGCATTGTTCTCCTGCTTTCATTTTTATTATCACTCGGTGATGGCATTCAATATGTTCAAGGCATTCTTTGTCTCCTGAGTGCAGGCGCTTTTATTTGGTGGGAGTATCAGGTGGATGAACCGTTTATTCAAATAAGGATGTTCAGAGAAGAGCAGCGGCTGTCACTTGTGTATGTGCAATTTATCATCTTAAATATCTTTTTCTATTGTCTCTTTTTTGGTTTGCCGAGTTATTTTCAAGATGAGTTAGGCTGGCGTGTGGAGATGACGGGTCTTTTTATGCTGTGTATGTCAGGGGTGAGCATTATTGTGTCGCCTCTGACAGGAAAGTGGGTAGATCGCGGGGATGAACGCCATCCAGTTTTAGCGAGTGCAGTATTGATGCTGGCTGGAGCGTCTGCAATGACTTTCTTTTTTATTCCTGCGCCATTATGGGGGAAAGGATTGGTTCTAGCACTGCTTGGACTCAGTTATGGAATTGGGAATGTTGCGCTTCAAGCTGCGATGCTCAAAGCAAGTCCTCAGCAAATGATTGGCACGTCCTCTGGACTTTTTCAAACATGCCGCTACCTTGGTTCCATTCTGTCATCTGCTGTGCTTGGCATGCTCTTTGGGGATGAAATTGCTGGTTCTCATTTTGCACAATTAGGCTGGACGTTGATCATCATTTCTCTTATTGGCATTGGTGTCAGTCTTTATTTTTCAAGTATGGTTAGAGGGAGACAGCCAATAAAAAAAGCGGCACGATAAGTGAGAGAAGAATCGTCATCACGTTATCGCAAAACCGCTTAAGAGTTGGACAGGTCTGTGCCCTGATCCTTTGTCTTCCTTCTGAAAATTTTCCCCACAATTGTCTCGTAAAATGTCACGATACGATCAATAGGAGAGTCAAAGAACTTCCATAATTTATTCATGATAAAGACAACCACAATCGATACGACTAAGCTGCCTAAAACATCAAATGGATAATGATGACCAACCCAGATGCGGGAGAATCCTGTGAGTAATCCAAAGACGAGCAAGATGTTGCCGAGCTTTTTATTACGGGATCGAATGGCTAATGAAAGAGCCAGTGCACCTGTTGTATGGTCACTTGGGAAGGAAGCGTCTGCTGAGTGCGGGATGAGTGTGTCGACTTTATGCGCCACAAACGGCCGCTCTTCATAATGAAACAATGTAATGGCAAAGTTGACGATAAGTGCTGCAATGCCTGTTACACCGGAAAAGAAGAC
Source organism: Bacillus sp. ABR (assembly GCF_056172715.1). Lineage (NCBI taxonomy): Bacteria > Bacillati > Bacillota > Bacilli > Caryophanales > Bacillaceae > Bacillus > Bacillus sp. ABR. The sequence continues at coordinate 459,035 of NZ_JAOYSL010000001.1, forward strand.
ATGCTTCTTAAATTTGTGATTCCCTAAAAACCAGCAAATCAATAAGACAAGGGCATACACAAGAATGGCCTTTTTCGTAATGAATATCATGGCCTGATCTAAAAACTCAGAATGGTGAGCCATCCCGTGTATGACTTTAAACAATTCGTAATTCAAAACATCACCTATACTTTCGCTTAATGCCAACTATTTTTCAAAAAAGCCTGTATGCTCTATTTGAAATATCCTATATTTTAGCATGTTTCCGGTGAAGTTTAAAATAGTATCCTTTTATTCTGAAAGGGAGACCTTTTGTGCTTTTGCTTCCTGGGGTTTTCGTTCGCTCCAATAAAAAACGCCCATACTCAGTAAGACCACAATACCCGCAATGAGGTACACATTTGAAAAGTCTGTGAAGCTGACAAGGAGTCCAAAGACAAATGAGCCAGCAGCAATGCCCGTATCATACAGGGTGAAGAAAGTGGCCGTCGCATATCCTGTACGGTGGGCTGGTGAGTGCTGAATCGCAAGTGTTTGTAAACATGGCACGAGCGATCCGTAGCCAAGTCCAATCACAGCGCCTGATAGAAGAAGCATTGTGGCTGAATGTGTCGCAGTCAGCATCCATAAACCAATAGCAAAAAGGGCAATCGAAGGATAGATCACAATGTGAGCTCCAACCCGGTCAAAAAGTCTGCCTGTAAATGGACGAGATCCAAGCATTGCAGCTGCAAACACAATAAAGAAATAACTGCTTGCCCCCATCAAATGGAGTGAATTGGCATAAACTGAAATAAATGAAATAATCGGCGAATAACAGAAGGAAATAATGATGCCGACGGCCGCTGTTTTTAATGCGCCTTTTTCAAACAGGTGAGAAAACGTGAATCGGAAGACGATACTTCCACCGTTTTCAGGCTCTGGCTGTCTAATCAGCATCGTAAAAGCGGCTCCGATCGTTACGATAATGGAAAAGAGAAGAAATAAGGAATGAAATCCTATTTTTCCTACTTGATTCAGTGCGATAAATGGACCGATGACAACAGCGAGGTTCATGGACATCACAAAGTATCCGAGTCCTTCCCCGCGTTTATGTTTCGGGATCATATCAGCCGCAATGGCACTGGCTACTGTCGTCAAAATACTAAAAAAGATCCCTTGTACGAAACGCAGTATAAGAAGCGTTTGGAATTGATCAATCGGGATGTATAAATAAGTGAGTAAGGCAAAGGCCGTAGAAGAGAAAATCGCCATCTGTTTTTTGCCGAATTTCTCAATAATGGCGCCCGAGAAAGGTCTTGTCACAATTGCAGATAATAAGAAGACCGTCACAAGGAGGCCGCCCTGTGATTCTGTTCCATTTAGTTCATCCATTGTGTAAATGGGCAGTAATGTCAAAAGGGCATAAAAAGAGGTGAACGTAAATAAATTCACCAGGACAATCATAATAAAGTCTTTTGTCCAAATACGTTCGTTCATGATGTGTGTCACTTCCTATTCAGTTGATAATTTGTGTAAAAGTGTATGGAGGAGTTGTTTTTCTTCGTAGGTAAAATCTGAAAGACATTCTTCTTCAAATTGTTCCATCGTGCGTTTGATTTCTTCAAATCGGGCTTTTGCATCATCTGTCATCACGATCAGATTCTCACGTTTGTCTTTTCCTTGTACACGTTTCACCCAGCCGTTTGCTTCTAAACGGGTGACGGTTCTGGTGATCGTCGGTGCTTCGACGTTCAAATATGTCCAGATATCTTTTTGGGTTTTCGGGCCGAATGTATCCAAACAAAAAAGCACAGTCCACTGGGACATGTACAAGTCATAAGCAGCAAGCGCTTCGTTCGCCTTTTTAGACAGCAGTCGTGCGCCTTGATGTATTTGATGTAAACACTCTCTATTTAACGTATCCATATGCTCACCTTTTTTAAATATTTAGCTAGGTAAATAAATTCACCTTTTCTATTTTACGTGCTGAATCCTTTCTTGTAAAGTGAAAATTTTCGCGCCCCGAAATGATTTTTTGTTTTGCCTTTTCTGATAAATCCCTTGTCCCATCTTCATTTTTAGCATATTCCCTATTCAATGCTAATACACTGTTACAAACCTGACAAAGAGAGTGTTTGAGGTGAGGGATCGTGTTTGGCATTTACTACCTAATGGATGAGAAATTACGACGAACAAGCGCCGCTGAAAATGGATAATCTTCATACGGATCTCATTTCACACTTCTCACATCCATTTTAGGGAGGTCGAGTGGTGTGCACGATTACATCAAAGAGCGAACAATCAAGATAGGAAAGTATATCGTGGAGACAAAGAAAACCGTTCGTGTTATTGCGAAAGAATTTGGAGTCTCTAAAAGTACTGTACACAAGGATCTAACAGAAAGACTGCCAGAAATTAATCCAGATCTGGCTAATGAAGTGAAGGAGATACTGGATTATCATAAATCAATCCGCCACTTGCGAGGAGGAGAAGCCACCAAGTTAAAGTATAAAAAAGAAGAAATTTTAGAAGGCGAGCCTGTGAAACAGTAAGCTTAGTTCTTTGTTCATAAACATGATATATATATCTTCCTCATATCGGTAGTTTCTAACCACAAATTTTGTAAAGACTTTTGTAAAGAAATATCTTTTTTTCTGCAAATTATGATAGAATATATAATTAGGGCAGAATGTGGTATTTGCTATGGAAACAGATTTTCAAGGAGGATATATATAGATGTTTGCTAGGGATATTGGAATTGATCTTGGTACTGCCAATGTACTGATTCATGTCAAAGGAAAAGGAATTGTGTTAAATGAACCATCTGTGGTAGCTCTTGACAAAAACAGCGGGAAAGTTTTGGCTGTTGGAGAAGAGGCTAGACGTATGGTTGGACGTACGCCTGGGAATATTGTTGCGATTCGTCCATTAAAAGATGGCGTAATTGCTGATTTTGAAGTAACTGAAGCGATGCTCAAGCATTTTATTAACAAATTAAATGTGAAAGGGCTATTCTCTAAGCCGCGTATGCTCATCTGCTGCCCGACAAACATTACATCTGTTGAGCAGAAGGCGATCAAAGAAGCTGCTGAAAAAAGCGGTGGTAAGCATGTATTTCTTGAAGAAGAGCCAAAAGTAGCAGCCATTGGTGCTGGTATGGATATTTTTCAGCCAAGTGGAAACATGGTCGTAGATATTGGAGGCGGAACGACAGATATCGCTGTCATCTCAATGGGTGACATTGTAACCGCCTCTTCTATTAAAATGGCTGGAGACAAATTTGATCTGGAAATTCTAAACTACATTAAAAAAGAGTACAAGCTGTTGATCGGTGAGCGCACGGCTGAGGATATTAAGATCCAAGTTGCAACGGTATTCCCAGACGCACGTCACGAAGAGATTTCAATTCGTGGACGAGACATGGTGACAGGATTACCAAGAACGATTACCGTCACAAGCAAAGAAGTAGAAGAAGCATTGCGTGAATCTGTATCTGCGATTGTTCAGGCTGCGAAACAAGTTCTTGAGAGAACACCGCCTGAATTATCAGCTGATATTATCGATCGCGGCGTCATTATTACAGGTGGCGGAGCTCTTCTAAACGGGCTTGATCAATTGCTTGCTGAAGAGCTGAAAGTACCGGTTTTCGTTGCTGAAAATCCAATGGACTGTGTAGCAGTTGGTACTGGCGTGATGCTTGATAATATGGACAAGCTGCCAAAGCGTAAACTCAGCTAATGATTTCCCTCATTCTTTTTAGAAAGAATGGGGGATTTTTATTAAAGAACCCTGCTAATTAGCCGATATATTTCATAGAAGATTGTGTTTAGGTCATGTGAAAGAATTTGAATGAGGTGAGCACGTGTTAAAAGGACTATACACCGCAACATCTGCCATGATCGCTCAAGAGCGGCGGACAGAAATGCTTTCAAATAATATCGCAAATGCGAATACGCCAGGCTATAAAGCAGATGAAGGGGCAATGCGTGCATTTCCAGAAATGCTGCTGAGCCGAATGGAATCAGGACGTTTCCAAACATCCTCGGGCAAAGGCTTTAGTGTTCCACTGCAATCGCCGATTGGTGGAATCAATACTGGGACATATATGCAGGAATTAATCCCTCAATTTACACAGGGAACTTTAAAAACAACAGATCAAACAACAGATGTAGCACTAGTTGAAAATAATGTGCCGATCAATCCTGAGACCAATCAGAAATCAGCGCTATTTTATGCGGTCAACACACCAGAAGGCGTTCGTTATACGAAAAGCAGCTCCATTACATTGAACGCACAAAATCAGTTGACCATTAATGGACGTGCTCTTCTTTCCGTGACCGGCCAGCCGATTACGGTTCAGAGTGAGAATTTCAAAGTGAATGCAGATGGTACTGTCACTGAAAATGGCCAAAATCTTGGTCAAATCGATGTACGAGTTGCGATGGATACAAGAAATCTAGCGCGTGAAGGAAATGATTTATATCGTACAGCTGATAATCAGCCCCTCCCAAGTGCAGTCAATAACGGTCAAATGTCCTATACGTTAAGCCAAGGCGTATCGGAGCTGTCGAACGTCGATGTGACGAAATCATATACAGATATGACAACAGCCTACCGAGCATTTGAAACAAACCAAAAAGTGGTTCAGGCGTATGATAAAAGCTTAGAAAAAGCAGTGAATGAAATTGGAAGAGTGTACTAATCAAGAAATAAAAAGAAAGGAGGATACTTATGCTTAGAACGATGATAAACGCAGCTGTCTCGATGAATGAAGTGCAAAAGCAGCTTGACATCATCAGCAACAACATCGCGAACAGTGAGACAACAGGGTACCGAGCGAAAAACACCCGTTTCTCAGAGCTGATCAGACAGCAGTTTAACCAGGTAGATGAAAAAAATGAGCAGGTGGCAAACAGTCGTCTGACACCTGCTGGGTTAAGGCTTGGTACGGGGACAATGGTCAATGCGTCCATTAACTCGCTGCAAGGCTCAATTAAAGAAACTGGACGTGATCTTGATGTTGCATTCGGAGCGCCGTCGCAGTATTTGCAGGTCAACGCCGGCGGTAATATCCGTTATACAAGAGATGGTTCACTTTACTTACAGCCGGGCAATAACCGTAACCAAGTACAGCTTGTCACGAGCGAAGGCTATCCGATTCTTGATGAAAATGGGAATGCAATCGTCTTAAATGCGAATTTCCGTGATATTTCAATCGATAAAAATGGACGGCTTACAGCGATTTCAAGAGATAATCAACCGAACCAGCAAGTGAATTTAGGCGTTGTACGAGTCAACAATTCGTCAGCACTTGTCTCTGAAGGAGATAATTTGTTCTCAGTCGACGGAACCTATCAAGGCGCACTAACAGCACTAAATGGAGCAAACCGAGAGGCGATTCAGCTTCAGCAAGGTGCGCTGGAAACGTCAAATGTGGACATGTCGAAAGAATTAACAGACCTCATGACAACGCAGCGTTCCTATCAGTTGAACTCAAGATCTATTACGATGGGCGATCAGATGCTGGGATTAATTAATACAATTCGATAATCAGCAGGCTCGTATCAGCCTCTCATGATAAAAAAGGCGGCTCGCTCAAAGTCGCCCTTTTTTTTATAAAAATCTGAGACATCAGCAAGCAGATCCTCAAGATCAATCCAGGCTTCTTTTCGTTCAAGACATGTGACGAGCGTGGCGATCTGCTCATCTGCCTTTGGCGTTTGGCTGTAGAGAAGAGATAAGATTTGAAACTTCATTCTTAATATATCAAACTGCGAAGCAACGGCTTCTTTCAGCCCTTTTTGAATATACTTCATCCCTTCATCGGTTAAATTTTCTTTAAAGCAGGAACGCACAGTTTCGTATAGGCACGATACATAGGAGTGTGCTGACTTTCGGTATGCTGGGAGACGAAGCGCCTTTTTAAAGTAGTCCAGCGCTTCCTTGTGACGGTTTTGTCTCGAATGAATAAAGCCAGCGTCATAATAAACGATACCGAGCAGCTCTTGATCATCGATCTTTTTCACGTAATCAATAATCTCAATGAAAATAGCTTCTGCTTCCTCATATTTTTTTTGGTCGCTATAGTTAAGAGCGAGTACAATTTTACACCGATAGATGCTGTGGATGTCTTCGTGCTTTGCAAAAATATCCATGGCTTTTTGAACATGACGAATCGATAACAACGAGTAACGGTTGTTATAATAAACACCGCTTGTACGGAAATGGAACTCTGCTTCCTCCAGTTCATCGTTAAGCAATGGCAGTCGTTCCTCTGCCTTTTCGAGATAATGAATCGCATCATTTTGATCACTTTTTAAAGATTCATATAATCCGAGAAAGAAGTAAAAATAATATTGTAGTTCTTCGTTCATTTCATCTTTGTGTGGCAGCAGTTCGTGTTTGAGTTTTTCTAAGTCCTCTGTTTGATTCATCCAGAGCTGATGACGAAAAAGCATCAGCTGATAATGGAAATAGAGCTCCTGTTTTTTTGATAATTTACGTTTATATTTTAGTAGTGTTTTTTTGATTTCTTCAGCCTTCGAAAAATGTCGATGCTTCAGCATTGTATACCAGGAATGGAGAAGTTTTTTTATGGATTTATCGCTCATAAAATTCATTTTTACCCTCTTATTTAATCGATGATGTAATATATATTACCATATTTGTGAAAAAACAATGAGTGTAGTGTGGATTATATTTGATGACAATTGGTAATGGTAGATTCTATTTTTTACCATATACGTGAGGCGAATATTGAAAAATGCCAGCATTCATAATATACTTCTATAGGAATCACATGAAGATCAGCGATATAGAAAAGAAGGAGAGATCAAGATATGCTTGATGCTCAGCAAATTCAAGACATTATTCCACACCGTTATCCATTCTTATTGGTCGACCGTATTTTAGAGGTTGAGGGAGAAAAAAGAGCGGTTGGGATTAAAAATGTCACAGTAAATGAAGAATTTTTTAATGGCCATTTCCCAGGATACCCAGTCATGCCGGGTGTGCTTATTGTAGAAGCACTCGCACAGGTTTTTGGTGTGATTATGTTAGGCAAGGAAGAAAACAAAGGGAAAATTGGTTTGTTTGCAGGGATTGACGCCTGCCGCTTTAAAAGACAGGTCAAGCCTGGAGACCAGCTTCGTTTAGAGGTTGAAGTGACGCGCCTCCGCGGGCCGGTTGCAAAAGGAAAAGCAGTAGCGACAGTAGATGGCGAAGTTGCATGTGAAGCAGACTTGACATTTTCTATCGGTCCTAAAGTATCATGATTTTCCTGGCGGTTCATCAAGCATGAATCGCTTTTTTATTTAGAAACGTTCAGTTAGAACGGATAAGGACTTGCAATTTTGACAAAAAAACGTCATATTAGACAAAAAAAGATGAAGGTGATAAAGGATGCTGAAAGAATTTAGAGAGTTTGCCGTCAAGGGCAATGTCATTGACTTGGCTGTAGGTGTCATCATTGGGGGAGCATTTGGCAAAATTGTCACTTCTCTTGTGAATGATTTAATCATGCCGCTTGTCGGTATTATTATTGGAGGGCATGATTTTAGCGGTTTATCCATTAAAATCGGAGCTGCTCAAATTTTATATGGAAACTTTATTCAAACAGTGGTTGATTTCTTAATTATCTCGTTTTCCATTTTTATCTTTATTCGTTATTTGAATAAGTTAAAACGGAAAAAGGTCGAGGAAGAAGAGGTTGTGGAAACGCCGGATCAAACGGAAGTTTTGCTAACTGAAATTAGAGATCTATTGAAAAATCAAAGCCAGTCTAAAGATGTGCAATAAAAAAGAGCGGCTGATCCCGCTCTCAGCGTGTAGACAAACCCTTGCATTCGGTGTCAGGTCTGCGCTCCGGTACTCACGAATGTTAAATTCGCTCCGTTCCAGTGCTCGTCCTTCCTAGACTTCAAAGGTTTTCAAACACGCTGAAAAGAAGACAAAGGGCTTAAATCAAGTTCATTTTAGCCCTTTGTCAACAATCTAAGAGCGGCTGATCCCGCTCTTTTTTATGTGTTTTGTTTAAAAGCATCCAGTAGTTTTTCTCCTGAAAGCCCCTCTTTGACGAGGTCTTTTAATACTTCTTCAGTTTCTGTTCTGTAACGATTTGTAATCATTTTACCATCGAGTAATACAGAAATGTTTTCTTCTAAGGCAACGATGTTTTTGACTTGGACAGATAGGTGTACAGGGCGGTTGTTTTCTTTAGTGATCGTTACAAGAATCTTCACTTCTGTGTGCTGCTGAAAGAGTACCTCAAACACCTGTCTATGTTTCTTTGGAATGAGTGCCTCGATCATCCAGTGATTTTCACCGTCTTCTTTATTAATGATTAAACCGTCACGAAGGGGAATGCTGGACATTTTATCTTGCTGTGGATCAAGTTCAATTTTTAAATCAATCAGCCTAAAGGTTTTCATATTTATCACCTCACAAGCGTTCATTATTCGTAAGTATTATTATAGCATACAACATCTGTATAAATGAAACCGCTGCCTGCTTAGAACTAGCTGCACATGAGTGAAAGGAGATGTTTTATGGAGTCCTATCAATTGAGAAATATTCATATTGGCGAGGAGAAGGCAAAGAGTGATATACGTGTTTATTCGTGGGGGGACATTCTTTCATTTTGTGATGTCTATATGGAAGAAGGAGAGTCACTCACGTTTCAATATGTTACTGAGGATCAAATGGACTGCTTTGAGTTTCAGCTGTCGGTTCATGATGGCCGGCTTTGTTTTTATTGGTTTGCGTGGGACGGATCTGATTATATTCACATGCCTTCTAGTAATTGGATTCATTCAGATATTTTTTATCAATTTATGAAAAATAAGTATTTCATCAAACAAAACAAGATGATGTTTTATACGCAAGCGGTAAAAAACAGAAATTAATGAGGATATAGAGAATTTGAAGGCCTATTTTGCTATTCTCACGTTTTGTCACATCAGGCCTTTCTCCGTAGACTAGGGGTAGCTGAAAGGAAAGGAGGAAAGTCCCGATCAAAAGGTAACGTCTATCATCTGACAGCCCCCCTCTAGCTAAAGCTGATAGATGCTGCCTTGTGCATATGAACACTGCGTAATAGAACCAATGCTTCTTTGTATAGGTCATGTGTCCCCTTATGAATCCCCTTTGTGTGTATCCGGTCATAATGCGTGGCCGGATACCCTTTTATTCACTGTTTAACCGATCAGCTCTTGCAAATAGTGGATACTCATTACATAATGATGATGGATTTTGTTAACGGTATATCGGTTGAAAATAAAGACAAAAAGGAGAGAATGATGACAAACATTCAATTAATCGCAACGGATTTAGATGGCACTTTATTGAACAGTGAACACAAAGTGAGTCAGGAAAACGAGCAGGCATTAAAGGAAGCAGCTGCGAATGGAATTGAGGTTGTCGTTTCAACAGGGAGAGCGTATTTTGATGTGAGGTCTATTTTTGACCAGCTTGGTATGAATACATGGGTGATTAGTGCCAATGGAGCTGTGATTCATGATCCAACTGGACAAGTGTACCATTCAGCTGCTTTACAAGAAGAAAAGGCTAAACACATATTGTCATGGCTGGAAGAACGTGATTATTATTATGAAGTCTTTACAAACGAATCCATTTTCACACCGAATCGCGGCAGAGAGCTTCTTGCGATTGAAATGGACCGTTTAAAAAGTGCAAATCCAGAAACGGATCAAAATGTCTTAAAGCAAGCTGCAGAAGTTCAATACAGCCAGTCTGGTTTTTCTTATATTGATACATATAAAGAATTGTTTCGTGAGGATCGAAAGCTTTCATTTTACAACATTTTAGGTTTTTCTTTCTTTCAGGACAGATTGAAAGCCGGATGGGATATGTTTGGTGATGATTTAGATTTAACATTGGTCAGTTCGGCTGATCATAACTTTGAAATTGGTTCAAAGCACGCGTCTAAAGGGCAGGCATTAACAAGGCTGGCAGAAAGACTAGGTATTCCTTTAAGTAGGGCAGCGGCTGTAGGAGACAGTTTAAATGATGAATCGATGCTTCGAGCTGCTGGTGTTGGGGTTGCGATGGGGAATGCGAGGCAGGATATAAAAGAAATCGCTGATCACGTCACGTTATCAAACGATGAACATGGAGTGGCGCATATGATCCGGCACCTTTTGAAATAGATGAATCAGATGTCGCGGTATAAATTACATAGGATGAAGCGCATTCTACAAAAGAGGAATTCAGAACCACTTCTATTTACACATGATGTGGAACATCATATAATTTAATTAAGAATATAACCCGCTTGTAAGGAAAATAAGGAGAGTAAACGAATGGCGCTGGAATCTTATAAGTCCGAAAATCTGCATTTAATCAAGGAAGCCTTGGACTATACTCAGGTTGGCCTGACGGTGACGGACCCGTCTTTACCTGATAATCCTTTAATATATGTGAACAAGGGCTTTTTAGATATGACAGGCTATCAAGAAACCGAAGTATTGGGGAGGAATTGTCGTTTCCTTCAGGGAGATGAAACTGAACAAATCGCTCTCAAACAAATTAGAACAGCCATTGAGAACAAAGAGGCTGTCACTGTTCAGCTGAAAAATTATAAAAAATCTGGACAAATGTTTTGGAACGAGTTAAGTGTCGCTCCTCTTTGGATTGACGAAAATGAAGGGAAACGTCTTTATTTCGTTGGTCTGCAAAAGGATGTCACGAAAGAGAAGGAACAGCAAGAGCTTCTTGAGCAATCAATTGATGAAGTGCTGAATATTTCTGTCCCAATCGTTCCTGTGAAAGATGGGATCTCTGTGTTACCGATCATTGGTACATTAACAGCGCCAAGATTTGATAAGATCATTTCAACGGTTTCCACCTATATCTCTCAATCCAAGGATGATTATTTTATTGTCGATCTGTCCGGATTATTAGAAGTGGATTCATTTGTGGCAGATGCGATTTTTAAGCTGAACGATTTGATTTTAATGACGGGTACTGAACTCATTGTGACAGGAATTAAACCGAATCTTGCCATGAAAATGGGAGAAATGAGAGAGGACTTCCGTGAATTAAATACGTATATGAATGTGAAATCTGCATTGAAAAAACTGAACATTTAACTTACGTTTATATCAAATGAAAAAGAGGACTTTTCATGAAACTTGAGAAAAGTCCTCTTTTTGCTGTGATTAAGATGATTGAGCGGCAGCACTTAAGGTAAATAAATCTTCTAGTTCGTTTGTCGATAGCTCTGTAATCCAGCTCTCGCTTTGGATAATTTGATCATTTAATGTTTGTTTTGTTTCGAGCATTTGATCGATTTTTTCCTCGATTGTGCCCGTTGTGATCATCTTATGGACGTGAACAAATCGTTTTTGTCCAATCCGATAAGCTCGGTCTGTCGCTTGGTTTTCCACAGCAGGATTCCACCATCTATCGTAGTGAATGACATGGTTTGCGGCGGTTAGGTTGAGTCCTGTTCCTCCTGCTTTTAAAGAAAGAATTAAAATGTTGAATTCTTTCTTCTGGAAGCGGTCCACCATTTTGTCCCGCTCCTGTTTTGAGAGGCTGCCATTTAAAAATTGGACCGGTTCTCCAAACATCTTTTCTGCCAGCTGCTTGATCATGTTGCCCATTTCAATATACTGCGTAAAGATGAGGCAGCTTTCTCCTTGCTCATGTATCGCTTTTAACAGCTCTGCGAGTTTATCCATTTTTAACGAACGTTTCAGCAGTTTCACATCTGTTCCACTCTCTTTTAAATAGAGAGCAGGGTGATCACAAATCTGTTTGAGTCTGCCAAGCATACTTAAAATAATGGCTTTTCGCTGCATCCCTGTTAATGATGCCATATGTTCAAATGTATCCTTCACGAGCTGTTCATATAAAGACGCTTGCTCAGCGGATAGCGGAATGAATTCTTTTTCTTCGAGTTTTTCAGGAAGGTTCAGGGCAACCTCTTCATCTTGTTTTGTTCGTCTTAATAAAAATGGTTTGATCAGCTGCTGCAGTTGTTCAATTCTTTTTTCTTCACGGTCTTTTTCAATCGGAAGGACGAACTTCTTATGGAAGCCGGTCAGGCTGCCGAGATATCCTTTGTTGACGAAGTCGAATATGGACCAAAGCTCTGTCAAACGGTTTTCCATTGGTGTCCCGCTGAGGGCAATGTGATGTTGCCCTTTAAGCTGTCTAATCGCTCTCGATTGTTTCGTATGGGCGTTCTTGATGTTTTGGGCTTCGTCTAAGCAAATGGTATTCCACTTTGCTGCCGTTAATTCATCACGATCAGAATGTGAGAGTCCATAAGACGTCAGAACAATATCTGTTGACTCGTATGCTTTTGTGAAGTCCTCTCCCTGTGGACGCGATGGGCCATAATGCAGGGCAACCTTCAAATGTGGTGCGAATGTTTCGAGCTCTCGCTGCCAGTTTCCTAAAACAGAGGTCGGCGCAATGATGAGAGAGGGAGTGGCATTTTGCTCCTGCTCCTTCAAATACGTGAAATATGCGATCATTTGAATCGTTTTTCCAAGGCCCATATCATCTGCTAAACAAGCCCCAAATCCATGCGATCTTAAAAATAAAAGCCAGTTCACGCCATGCTGCTGATACGGACGCAGTATGCCTTTAAAGGACTCACTCATTTCGTAGGAAGGCAGCTCGTGCGTATCATTTAATTGGTGGACAAGCCCTCTTAATTGCGATGAAAGTTCAAATTGAATATGGGCAAATGCTGAACTGTCCAATAGCTCTGGAATCGATTCAGAGGAAGCTTCTTGATCTGCCAGTTCACGTGACAAAATATCAGACATGTGAAGTCCTTCGTTTTCGGCACGCTCCATCCACTTTTTCATTTGCTGGATGAAGGTAGGATCTATTTTGATCCATTGTCCTCGAATGTTGACAAGGCGTCGTTTGCTTTGGACAAGCTCGTTGAACTCATCTTCTGTCAGTTCAATGCCGTTTGTAGCAAAGCGCCAATTAAAGTCCATTAATGCGTCCATACCGACATGCGATTCGCCTCGCGGTGTAGAAGAGATCCTTGCTTTTAACATCATCGTGCTGTCTTTAACAATTTGCCACCACGATGGGAGCAGAATCTCAATACCCATATTAACAAGGGTTTCACTCGCTTCAGATAGGAAGAGCCACGCCTCTTCTTCTGACATGAGTGTGGTGCCAGATGTGAAAGAAAGCCAAGGGACAATTTGACTGAATCGTTCCAGCTCTCTTGAAATTTTATCTTGATACGGATGCCAAGACCTTTTCAATGAACGGATGCCTTCAAAAAAGTGAAGGTCACTGTTTTTCTTATCTCGCAAAAACAATTCGATTTTCCAATCATCTCCGTCAAAATCCGGCTCATTTAAGCGCAAGCCGACAGTGAACGGCGTCTCATCATCTATCCAGCCAATCCTCTCCAAGAAATCCTGCTCATCTAGAAAATGTCCTTGGAAGGTTGAGAGTGCAGGCGATTGTGCGTTCATGCGTTCCCACTTGTGCTGCAAGGCATCATCATACTGAATATAATCCTGTACAGCAAAGGAGAACCAATCAGCCGTATAACCATCTAATAGGCCTTCTTTGTCTTTAAACCGAAGCTCGCCTTTTGTCCATGCCTCGTAATCGGGAACGAAATCTTCGTCCTCGATAAATTCGTAAATGGTGGAGGCTGTTTTCATCAGGGGCTCCGTTTCATCCGTTAATGTCACATGACTAAACGTATTAAATGAATTTTTTCCTAGCAATTCAACGGTCATCCAAGGGCTTAACAGGAAGGCAGGTGTTCCAATAAAGCTGACATCTTCTAAGAATGTTCCGTAGAAAGAAGATTCGTGCCATTGGAAAAGCTGCCTCTTCATTTCATTAAGCGGAACAGGGTGTCCGTCCTCTGCTTGCGCTGAAATGGTGAAAGAGAAATCTTCTGTTTGTTCTGCATGAATGACAATTTGTTTATGGCGTGTCATCAATCAATTTTCCTTTCTTCATTTCCTCTTGGAACGCACGCAGCCGTTTTGTTGAATCTTGCAGCTGCTTTACATACCTTTCCCAAATCGTGGTTTTTTTTGTTTTATGATAAAGCGTGCGCAGTTTCTTCAGCATTTTCACAGACTCTCGATAAGCACTTCGATTCTTTTGATCGAGAAGCAGTGAGATTTCACGGTGGTACGATGGAATGAGGGCTTCTGGCTCCTCTTTTGCAATCTGTTTGATCAGATCCTTCTCCAGTTCACTAATGGAGAAACCAACAAGGCTGTGAATCTCAATCCATTCCGCATAACGCTGCTGTGCATACAATAGCTGACTGTATTCTGTAAACGCATAGGGCATACAGATTTGGAGATAGCGTTCATATAAATGATGATCCTTCGTCTGCTTAAAATATGCATCTAAATAAAAGAAGAAATCACTGACGGCTCCCCGCAGTTCTCTGTATGAAAGGTCGAGCTGGCAATATTCCTCTAATATATAGGTGATTTCGTGATACCAGAGCTTGAGCCGCTTCCAGTCCTTTCGGTTTGTGAGATCCTTCAGCCAATTGAGCACATTTGGCAGCATGTCGGCATTGAGCAGCTGTAATTGCTGAAAGAGGCTTTCATCTTCTTTCAGTAAATAATCCATGTGCATCAGTCCGATGGTACGTTCAACCGTTTGTTCTTTTTTCTGGGCGTTCTTTAGTAATTCTGTTTCTTTTTTGACCCATTTCCCTCTATTTAATATGGTGCCCCAAATCTCCATAAAGACCGCTACTCGTTCATGCTGGAAAGGTCCATTGATTTGAAGAAGTGTGCGAACGGCAGTTGGTGTGTTTTCAAGAAACGGATCGAGGGAAAAGGAAAGGGCGTATGTCTTCAAATGATCCACTGAATCGAAAATGGTGTTCATGAGCTGTTCTACATATGGATTCATGGAATAAAAGTCTTTTTCGGCATCAAGCCGGCCGAGGTCGATCAGTTCATGAAGCCTCAGCCATACATCGATTGACGTATGAATCGCATACAAGCTCTTGAATTCAGGTGAAGCAGGTGCGTGTTTTTTTAGGATCGATAAATAGCCGTAATACAAATGCTGCGGTGTTTGCTGGTGCTTTGGTGTCCGTTTCAGCCAGAGGTTAAATTCCTCTTGGAAAAAAGTCAGCCAGCTTTGGAGTGATTGTTCGTCTGGGTGCTTCACTTGGAAGTGCTGGCGAATCAGTTCTTTGCTGCGCTGTAATTCATCCTTTTCTGACCAATTTTCTGTAAATCCGGTCACACTCTCTACTTGAGCGTATAGCGAAAAGAAGACAGCGAGAATGTGTTTACAAAGTCCATCTGCTGGACATGAGCAGCTGCTTCTCACAGGAAACAGCACATGAAGGTGGACTCTTGCTGCCACGACATCATGTACATAAGCTGACCATTCGGTATCAGACTCTTGCTTGAGCCGATATACGCTGTCCTGTCTATAAGTAATCAATGCTTTTTTGATGAGTTGTTTGTTTTCATCTGTTGCAGGAAGAAGTTCTTTGATCTGTTCGGCTGTTTGTTTGATTTCTTCTTCGTTGATGTTGTGCTGAAGCATTTGATCCGCTCCTAACCAAGTAAAAGATTCCAATTCTTTTATTATAGCTCAATGGGGATTTATAAAAAAGTTTTTCATGAAAATGGTCATAAATTTCAAAAGCTGTCGAATGATGTAATAGAGTATTGCATAAACCAACCTTACAGCATATAATAATGAAATTAGTGGAATCGAAAGGATACAGACATGGATAATAAGGGTTTAAATCAAGAGGAATTTTTAAAGATTTTGATGTACGCTCATGATATTGGTGAAAATTCAAATGATGTCACAACAAAAGAAATGCTTGAAAATCTGATTGCTCATATTCGAAATGGTCTTGTTTCATAAAAGTGACCCCCTGCTAGTGATGGCAGGGGGTTTTTGTATGCTTTTAAGAATGGAATGAAAGCTCCCGGCATACGATGTCATTACAAGCATAAGGAGTATGGGGAGCTGATGGTGTCATGAATATTGCGATTGCAGGCTGTGGGTATGTGGGGCTTGTGACAGGTGTGTGTTTAGCGGAAGCAGGTCATGATGTGGCGTGTATTGATATTGACCGCCGAAAGGTCATGCAGCTGAAACAGGGAACTCCCCCAATGTATGAGCCCGGGTTAAAAGAGCTATTGAAACGCAATTTTGAGCAGGAACGAATTCATTTTCACATAAATGGAGCGGAAGCCTACACGAAGGCAGATGTATTAATGATCGCGGTCGGCACCCCGCAGCAGGCAGATGGCCAAGCTGATTTACAGTTTGTGTTTCAAGCTGCGAAAGAGATGGGGATAAAAGCAAAATCAGGTGCGATTCTTGTGGTGAAAAGTACGGTGCCTGTCGGAACGGGGGATCAAATCGATCAGCTCATCCATCAAGAATTAGGACGGAAGGAACCATTAGCGATTGCATCTAACCCAGAATTTTTACGGGAAGGCTCTGCCATTTCAGATACATTGCGGGCGGATCGGCTTGTGATTGGCGCTGAAACAAAAGCCGTATTAGACCAGTTAGAGGAGATGTATGCTGATTTCCACCTTCCATTGGTGAAAACAGACCGTAAAAGTGCTGAAATGATCAAGTATGCATCAAATGCATTTCTTGCGACAAAAATCAGCTTTATGAATGAGATTGCCTCCATTTGTGAAAAAACGGGTGCTGATGTTGAATGGGTGGCGAAGGGAATGGGGCTTGATCAGCGGATCGGTTCTTCCTTTCTAAGAGCGGGCATTGGCTACGGAGGTTCTTGTTTTCCAAAGGATACAAATGCACTTGTCCAAATTGCAGGGCATGTGTCCCATGATTTTGAGCTATTAAAGGCTGTCATCAAAGTAAATAATGAGCAGCGGGCAGGTTTTATCCGAAATATCCAGGAGCGGCTGGGAGCAGCGCTTGAAGGGAAGCGAATTGCGCTTCTTGGTCTGTCCTTTAAACCGAATACAGACGATATGAGGGAGGCACCATCTATTCCGATCGCTCATGAGCTCCATCAATTAGGTGCGGAGCTTGTGGCGTATGATCCTGTTGCTGCCCGGCGTGCAGCTCGTGAACTGCCGGATCAAGTCTTATTTGCTCAAACGATTGAAGAAGCGATCAAGGATGCCGATGCGGTCTGTCTATTAACAGAGTGGGCGGATATTCAGTCGTTTCCACTCGCGTCCTACAAAAAATGGATGAAGCAGCCGCTTATTTTCGATGGACGAAACTGTCATACACTTGAAGCGGCAGAAGAAGCAGGGGTCGAGTATCATTCGATTGGGCGCAGATCAGTTTCTCCAATTTATATGTAAAAGAAAACCGATAACAGTGAATGTTATCGGTTTTTATGAATGCGGCAGAATGAATCCACCATATAAAAATGCAGCCACAATAAGAAAGGCAGGGTGCAGCTTGAATTTGGTCATCAAGAAAAAGGAGATCGCGGCAATGGCGAGAGATTGTGTCCAGCCGATGGCTTTCACTGCATCTCCGCCGATTTCCCATGTTAGTAAAAGCATCATCATCGCAATGACAGGCTGTACGGATAAGGTCATGCCTTTGACGACGGGAGATTGGCGAAAACGGTCAATGAGCTTGAGCAATAAAATGAGTCCGGAAGCGGAAGGCAGGACAGTTGCAAGCAATGCCACGATAAAACCTGGCCAGCCCATGACGTCATAGCCGACATATGCTGCAATCTTCGTAGCGATTGGCCCCGGCAGTGCATTGGCTAAAGCCAGCATATTGGAAAATCCTTCGTTCGTCATCCAATGAAAATGATTGACGATTTCTTCATAATTGAGCGGGATGGATGCAGGGCCTCCGCCATATCCTAATAGATTAGATAAAAAGAATGCCCAGAATAAAAAGAGAATCAGTATCATGAAGACACTCCTTTCTCTTTATTTGACCGATGCCAGCGATTTTTCAGCTTAAAATGAAAAGCGCCATAAAATAAAAAGATCATCACAATGATTCCTGGATGAATGGAGAGCACTTGCAGTCCGACAAAGGCAAGAAGGAATAGAGTGATCCCGAAGATCATGCCGAAGCCTTTCAGCGTTTTTTGTCCAAACTCATATGCCATGATGCCTAACAGAACGGCAATGACAGGGGTCACAGCACCAATCATATTTTGAATGATTTGTGAGGAACTTAAGACGCTGACAAGTGTGACAAGGGCTACCATAGCGAGACATGTCGGTAAAATATGTGCAGCTGTTGCGACAATTGCGCCAGATACGCCTTTTAATCGATAGCCGAGGTATGCTGACATTTTGGTTGCGATCGGGCCTGGTAATGCATTGGCGATGGCGAGTGTTTCTCCGAATTCGTCATCGTTGACCCATTGATATTTCACCACCGCTTCATGGCGAATAAGCGGTATCACTGAAGGGCCTCCGCCAAAACCGAGAATCCCGGTTCGCACCATAGCGATAATGAGTTCGATATATGATTGCAAGTGGTTCAACTCCTGTCTACAATTTCATGCCCATACGGCTTTTGTATCGTTTAATGAGCATTTGGCAGTCCACACTGACAACGCCTTCTAGCGGGTATAGTTTTTTTGTCAGAAATGTCTCCATTTCCTGTTCATCTTGAAAAATGCCATGCATATGCAGCTTGCTTGGTCCTGTCATATGATAAAGACTCGTGACAGCTGTTTCTTGTTCAAGCTGAAGGGCAACCGCTTCTAAAAATTTTGGCTCTACCTCTACATTAAAGAAGACAGAGACATGAATGCCGACCTTCGCGGGGTTAATCACAGCGGTGAAACGTTCAATGACTCCTGCTTCAATGAGCTGCTGAATGCGGGCTTGCACGGCAACACGTGACAGACCGACCTGTTTGCCGAGATCTGTATAAGACATGCGCCCGTCCTCGTGTAATAGGGATAAAATTTGTTTATCTCTTTCGTCTAATGTTAGGTTCGGAATGCTATAGTCTTTTGACACCATATAACCACCTTTCTTCTGTTGATATTCTATCATATTTCATTACGTATAGAATGATTGATTTCTCATTTATTATCGAAACGAAAACGTTACGAGTGAAAAAACATCTTTATGCATTAAAAAACACCCCGAGCTCATCGGGGTGTCTTCATTTATTGATCCGGGTTGCTTTCTGCACTGGCAATTTGCTGTGCAAGGTCAGCTCGATCAATGTCGGCTTGAAAGAATTCCTGCGTATTCGGCAGGTGTAAATTCATATGACGTTTTTGAGATATGCGGATGGTGACTTGATCAACGGTGTAATCAAATACGTGTCCGCCAACACTTCGATCTTCATCAATAAAATGAAGGTGATATCCACTTACCGCAATGCCGTGTGCGTACTGCGGTGTACGGAAGCCTGCGATCGTACCTTGAATATCCTCGAAGTCGAAAATAGGCTGAGACTTGACTGCTTCTACCATCGGAACGTAAGGTTTTTCCTGTTTTTCAACCGTACGTGTTTGAACCTTTTTGAATGATCCATCAATGCGGACCGCATAAAAGATATTTTTACTTGGTAAGATGCGGTCAATTTCTTCTTCCAGTTCTTTGGACGTCATTGGTGCATCAATTCGATGAACGATATCTGTTTCAAAGAAAGCTAGAGAGCAGAATGGTGAATAATCTTGATCGGTGACTGGTGTCGCTGTTCCATCCGAGCGCAGCCGGTAGAATGCACCGTCAAAGCCGATCAGCTCCCCATCTAATTGATTAAATGTACCGATGCCGAAATCACCGTGTTCAGGAATATGTGCGAGGGAGAAATCTCCATCATATACGGCTTCAAGCAAGGAGGTCATCGTTGATACTTGATAGACCTCCTGCTGTTTGTCATGCTGTCTTGTGTCATTCTGTTGATTCATTGGGTGCATCATACCCATATCCGCTCACTCCTTTAATGTAATGTATCGAAGTCTTATCTGACGTTCGCTGTGTGTTTTTTTCGATAGACTTCTGGCCATTTTTGACTGGCGAGGTCAGGGTTATCTTGATAGTCAATCGGAATATCAATGATCACGGGTCCTTCTATGTTTATACCCTTTTGAAGGACGGTTGAAAGCTCCTCAGGTGAGTTGACCCGTAATCCAGTCGCTCCAAAGCTTTCCGCATATTTCACTAAATCGATCTGTCCGAATTCAACGCAGGATGTACGGTCATATTTCATTTCCTGCTGGAACGCAACCATGTCATATGTGCTGTCGTTCCAAACAAGGTGAACGAGGTTTGTCTTTTTGCGGACAGCTGTTTCTAACTCCATTGCGGAGAAGAGAAAACCGCCATCACCCGAAACCGAAATAATCTTTTCATCTGGATTCAATATAGAAGCCGCAATTGCCCATGGTAATGCGACGCCTAATGTTTGCATGCCGTTACTCACCAAGAATGAGTTCGGTTCATAGACGCGGAAGTGACGGGACATCCAAATCGCGTGAGATCCGATATCACATGTGACCTTTGTGTCATCAGGAATCAGGCGTCTCAATGTATGAATGACATCCAGCGGGTGAGATCGATGACTTTCTCTTTCTGGTGCCTTTTCAATGTCGCTTAATAGCTCCTGTAATTCGGTGACTAATTCTATGTTCTCTTTGCATAGAGAAAGAGGAACACTGTCATGCGCTAGATGTTTGACGGTTTCAGAAATATTGCCTACAAGTTCAAGCGCTGGCTCATAAAAATGGTCAATATCTGCCTGCATGTCATCAACATGGATGATCTGGCGCTGCTGCGGCTGAAGATTCCAATGCTTCGGATCATACTCGATTGGATCAAAGCCAATGGTCAAAAGGACATCTGCTTGTTCAATGAGAAGGTCACCCGGCTGATTACGGAATAAGCCGATTCTGCCTACATATTGAGGCTCGAGCTCTCTTGAGAGAACGCCGGCTCCTTGATACGTTTCAACAAATGGGATACCAAGTGTTTTTAATAATGCTCTTGTGGCATTTGCAGCAGCTGGACGACTGGCTTTCATTCCCACAATCGCAATAGGTAAGTGTGCATTTTGAATTTTGGCGATAGCCGAACTGATGAGAGCATCCGGTGCAGGACCTAATTCTGGAGAAGGGTGAGCAGACACTGCTGTTTGTGTGGTGTGTTCTGTCACGACATCTTGTGGAAAGCTGATAAATGCTGCTCCAGCCTGCCCTTTTTGTGCCGCGCGAAAAGCATTTGTTAATGCTTCTGGTATATTATGAACGTCTTGTACTTCAACACTATATTTGGTGACTGGTTTGAATAATGCCGCATTGTCGAGTGATTGATGTGTTCGTTTCAGACGATCTGCACGAACGACGTTTCCAGCGATTGCGACAACGGGATCACCTTCTGTATTGGCTGTTAATAGACCTGTTGCTAAATTAGATGCACCAGGACCTGATGTGACGAGACAAACACCTGGTTTGCCAGTTAAACGTCCGACAGCAGCTGCCATAAAGGCTGCATTTTGTTCGTGTCTGCATAGGACAAGTTCTGGACCTCTGTCTTTTAATACATCAAATACAGCGTCAATTTTTGCACCTGGAATGGCAAAAACATGGGTCACACCTTGAGCGATCAGCGTATCGACAATCAACTCTGCTCCTCGTCTTGTTAGGGGTTGTGCTTGAGATTTCATTTACCCCGCACTCCTTTCGGCAAGTAAAATTTTTTATGAAAATATATTTTCATGATATGATTTACTATACATTTCATAAAATAAAATTTCCAATATATGTTTAACGTAGTTTTGATATGTTTCACGAATAAGTGTGTGAGGAGTGAAAGGATGGAACTGAGACATTTGCAGTATTTTGTCACAGTAGCGGAGGAGCTGCATTTCGGCAGAGCAGCCGCACGGTTGAATATGACACAGCCTCCACTTAGTCAGCAAATTAAGCAGTTTGAGGAAGAATTGGGTTTTCCTTTATTTCACCGGTCGAAACGGGTGGTGGAGCTAACAGCTGCTGGAAAGGTCTTTTTACATGAGATTCGGGGAGTGTTGCAACAGCTTGATAAAGCGGTTGATCATGCCCGTCACACAGCAAGAGGAGAGCTGGGGAAAATCATCATAGGTTTTGTTGGAACGGCGACGTATGATATTCTGCCGCCCGTTGTACGTGAATTCAGGGAGCTGTATCCCTCTGTCAGTATCGAGCTGCAGCAGCTTTCTGTTCCGCAGCAGCTAGAGGCATTGTTAAATGGTGAGATTGATATCGGTTTCTTACATCCTACAGCGCCGCATGAAGAACTAGTCAGTCGTTTGATGAAGCAAAGTGAATGTATTTTTGCGATTCCAAAAAATCATCGATTGGCTCAACAAGAGACTGTCACGATTGAAGATATCCGTCATGAACCGATTATTTCTTTATCACAGGAATCGTGGCCGTCCCTTTATCAGCACTTTGTCCTGCTATGTGAAAAGTACGGATTTTCTCCAAATATCGTGCAGGAAGCGGCGGAATATCAAATGATCATTGGCCTTGTCACAGCAGGGATCGGTATTGCGGTGATTCCGAAATCAGCCCGGCGTCTATTTAATCTGGATGTTGTTTATCGAGCCATTGAGGGTGAACAGCTTCTGGCGGAATGGACGATTTCCTATAGACGGGAAAATCATAATCCCGCTTTATTTCATCTTGTCCACCATATCCTGCATCGCACCGAGCTAGAATAAGAGGTATAGGGAACGGGTTATGGTATGATGTCGTTACATTAAAAGGAGGCGTACCTGAATTGATTACATTGCAAATGGATCAGCTGTCACGAAAAGAGGCATATAAATTATTATCTGGTTCTATCGTTCCAAGACCGATAGCGTTTATTACAAGTCTATCTAAAGAAAATGTCGTCAATGCCGCACCATTTAGTTTCTTTAATGTCATCAGCGGACACCCGCCGCTCATTGCCGTTTCTATCGGACGACGTGAAGGTCAGATGAAAGATACTGCGCAGCATATCATCGATAGGGAAGAGTTTGTCGTTCATGTGAGTGATGAAGACATGATAGAAGATATTAATGAAACAGCTGCTACATTGCCGGTTGAAGAGAGTGAGCTGGAACGAACCGGTCTTCATCAAGTAGAGAGTCATGTCATTTCAGTGCCGGGAATCAAGGAAGCGCGCATTCGTTTTGAATGTCAGCTGGAAAAGCATCTCACCTTTCAAAATGATGAAGGGGAGATCACGGTCGATCATATCATTGGCCGGGTTGTATGTGCACATTTAGATGAGGGTGTTTATGATGTAGAAAAAGGCTATGTTTCTACTAATGAACTGAAACCAGTCGCGCGCCTAGCAGGTAATGATTATGCCCATTTAGGCACGTCATTTGTGCTGAAAAGACCACAGTAATCAAAAAACCCCCGAGTGATGCTCGGGGGTTCTGTTTATTTCTTCTGTTCTAATTTCAGTGGAGCTGCGATGTTCTTTTGTACTTTTTTCCCTTTTAATACGTCGTTTGCAGCACCGACTGCCAGTTGACCGATCAGCTCTGGCTGCTGCGCAACTGTTGCAGAGAGTTTTCCTGCTTTGATTGAGCTGAGTGCATCTTCGTTCCCGTCAAAACCAACGACGAGAATGTCTTTTCCGGAGCTTTGAATTGCCTCTAGCGCGCCAAGTGCCATTTCATCATTGTGGGCAAAAACGGCTTTGATGTCAGGGTTTCCTTGAAGGAGGTTTTCCATGACATTCAGTCCTTTTGTCCGGTCGAAGTCAGCAGCTTGTTTCGCTGTCACTTTTAAGTCTTTATCTGCTATTTGATGGAATCCTTTTCCTCGCTCACGTGTAGCGGAAGCGCCTGGTACGCCTTCTAATTCAGCGACTTTTGCTCCTTTGCCGAGCTTGTCGATGATAAAGTTAGCTGCCATTTCGCCGCCTTTGACGTTATCTGAGGCGACAAGTGCTTCTACCTTTCCACTTTCGGCTGAGCGGTCTAATGTGATGACAGGTATATCAGAAGCGTTCGCTGATTCGACAGCGGTTGATATAGCAGATGAATCCGCTGGGTTGATGAGCAATGCGTCGACACCTTGCTGAATTAAATCTTCTACATCACTTGTTTGTTTAGCTGAATCATTTTGTGCATCTGCAATCACGACGTCAATGCCTAGCTTTTTCGCTTCTTTTGTCACACCGTTTTTCAAAGAAACGAAGAATGGGTTATTTAATGTCGAGATTGACAGCCCGATTTTGATGTCTTTTTTCTTGCCATCCTTTGATGACTTGGCCCACTCAGGTGGTTCAAGTGAGCAGGCAGAAAGCATGAACAATGAGAGAGTCAGGATGAGAATAAGATATTTTTTCATAGCAGCTGCCTCCTTAAGCAGATTTCTTTCTGTCTAGCAGGACTGCAATCAAGATGACAATCCCTTTCACAACAGATTGATAGAATGATGAAACACCAAGTAAGTTCATACCATTGTTCAGGACACCGATAATGAGTACCCCGATGAGTGTGCCGACAATTCGTCCTCTTCCGCCGGACAGGCTTGTCCCGCCAAGTACGACGGCAGCAATGGCGTCAAGCTCATAGGACGTACCAGCTGTTGGCTGTGCAGAATTCAGACGAGATGTTAAGATCGCACCTGCTAAGGCAGACATGAAGCCTGCTAATGAATAGATCATAATTTTCACGCGCGGTACTTTGATGCCTGAGATGAGAGCCGCTTTTTCATTCCCACCGATCGCATATGTTCTTCTGCCGAAAGGCGTTTTATGAAGCAGTACCCAAAGGACGATAAAGGTGAGAAGCATCGTGATTGCTGGAACAGGAATACCTAAGAAATATCCTCTGCCAAATAATTGGAATGCATAGTTAGAGCCAAGCCCAGTAATCGGGTTTCCATCTGTATAAACGAGTGTCAAACCTCTGAAAATCGTCATCGTCGCAAGTGTTGCGATAAAAGGAGCCATTTTTCCTTTTGTGATTAAAAGACCGTTAATCATCCCAAGAACTGCACCGATGATACAGCCGACGATAATGGCTAAAATCGGGTCCAGGCCAGAAACGATAAAGCCGGCAGTCAGGGCACTGGACAGTGCAAGTATGGCTCCGACTGATAAATCAATGCCTCCAGTTAAAATAACAAACGTCATCCCAAAGGCAATGAGGGCATTAATGGAGATTTGTCTCAGTAAGTTTAAGATGTTTAAAGGCTCTAAAAAGGCCGGGTTTAAAATAGAAACAATGGCGACAAGGATGATGAGTCCTAAGAATGGCCCAAGCTTTTGCATGATGTGGTCAAATCGTCCATTTGAAGTAAGTGGTTTCATGTTACTTCCCTCCTGTAGCTAGTGTCATAATTCGTTCTTGTGTTGCTTCTGTTTTGTCTAATTCTCCGCTGATGGTTCCTTCATGAATGACGAGTACTCGATCGCTCATCCCGAGTATCTCTGGGAGTTCAGAGGAGACCATTAAAATGGCAACGCCTCGATCGGTCAGTTCATTCATTAACTGATAGATTTCTCGTTTCGCTCCGACGTCAACACCTCGTGTCGGTTCATCTAAAATCAAGACCTTTGGCTGTATGCCGATCCATTTGGCGATGACGACTTTTTGCTGATTTCCACCAGACAGGCTACGGGCAGAAATATCAGAGGAAGCCGTTTTAATCGTCAGTCGTTTGATGAGCAGGTCGACAAAATCCTGTTCATTTTTCTTATCAATCAGTCCCTTTGGAGAGAAGCTTTTTAAGTTTGGCAGACCGATGTTTTCTCGGATGGATGCATCAAGCATGAGCCCTTCATCCTTGCGATCCTCTGTGATAAAGCCGATACCGAGCTTGACAGCATCACTTGGTTTTTTAATAACAGCCTTTTTTCCGTGAACCCAGATTTCTCCTTGGTCAAGAGGATCAAGGCCAAAGAGTGATCGCATCATTTCGGTCCGGCCAGCCCCCATTAAGCCTGCAACACCGACGATTTCTCCAGCTTTAACTGAGAAACTGATATCTTGAAATTGTCCTTTTTTCGTTGCTTTTTTCACCTCAAGGACAATATCTCCTGTAGAAGGCGTACGCTCGGGATATCGATCTGTCAATTCACGACCGACCATTTTTTTGACGACTTCATGGAAATTCGTTTCAGGTATGGCTTTCGTATCGACCGTTTTCCCATCACGCATGATCGTAATCCGGTCACAGATTGCGAAGATTTCCTCCATACGGTGAGAAATATAGACGATAGAAACGCCTTCTTTTTTGAGAGATTCAATGACCTGGAAGAGCTTTTCAATTTCACGTTCCGTTAGAGCTGCTGTCGGCTCATCCATGATGATGACTTTCGCATCGGTCATTAATGCCTTTGCAATCTCAATCATTTGTTTTTGTCCAACAGAACAGCTGCCTGCCTCTTGATCAAGCGAGAGATTCACAGACAACCGGTCCAGTTGCGTTTGGGCGAGGACCTTCATTTTCTTTGTGTCTAGCAGTCCGAGCTTCGTATAGATTTCTTTTCCGATGAATAGGTTCTCCAAGACGGTCATATCCGGCCATATGTTGAGCTCCTGATGAATGAAGGCGATGCCGTGCTGTTCCGCTTCCTTCGGATTTTTGAAAGCGGTTTCTTTTCCGTCGATTTGTATCGTTCCTTGATCTAAAGAATAAAGACCTGTAAGCAGGTTCATTAAAGTTGATTTTCCCGCACCATTTTCACCCATGAGTGCGTGGACTTCGCCTGTGACGAGGTCAAAGGAGACCCCGGAGAGAACGGTGTTTTTCCCAAAAGCCTTATGGATGTTATGCATCTCTATGTTCATATCTGGCTCCTCCTTTTAAAAGATGACACCGGCATGAAGAATGCAGTTTGCGTATGGGGTAGCTTCACCCGTTCGAATGACTGCTTTTGCCTGTTTGGTCATGTCTTTGAACGTCTCGTGGTCTACTTCATGTAATGGTTTTGAGAACGCTTTCTTAAGAAATAAATGATCTCGTTCATTGGCCTCTTTGATTTCACTAGCCACAGTCATGTTTTCAACAGCCATTTCTTGAAGAAGGAGGGAGGTGACCTCCTGAAAGGACGGTGTGCCGATCGATAATGCCAGGTCAATTTTGACTGGACCTTCTGGAATAGGGAGGCCGCAGTCTGCGATAACGATTGTATCTGTATGGCCAAGGTCAGCAAGCACCTTGGCAATATGGCTGTTTAGGATGCCGTTTTTTTTCATTTCTTTTTCTCCAATTCTTCTCTTGTTGGCATGCCGCCTTGTGCGCCAAACTTTGTGACAGATATTGATGCTGCAAGATTGGCAAAGGCAAGTGCATCATAGAGGGATTTGCCTTCTGTTAAGGCGACAGCCAAGGCTCCGTTAAAGGTATCGCCAGCTCCTGTTGTATCGACTGCTTCTACAGGTACACCTGGAACTAATACTTCTTTCGATCCATCAAAATATCGAACCCCATTTTTCCCTTCTGTGACTAGTAATTTGTTAGGGTATTGACGCAAGGCATCTTCAATTGGCAGACCATCGAACATAAGAACAGCTTCGTGTTCATTCGGTGTAATGTAAGCAGCCTGATTTAAAACCTGCTGCGATACTTTGCGGGCTGGTGCAGGGTTTAAAATCACAGGGATTTCTTTTTCACTGCAAATGGCACAGACCGCTTCGACCGTTTCTTCAGGTATTTCCTGCTGGATAAGAACCATCCCGATATCATCAATTGTAGAAAGAGCATCATTTACATAGTCAGGAGTGACCTCATTATTTGCCCCTTTGACCACGACAATGCTGTTATCACCTTCTGCTAAAATGATATGAGCTGTGCCGCTCTCCATTTCGGTAACCGGTTTCATATATGAGGTACGGACACCTTGTGCTTGTAAATTACTGAGAATTTCCTGACCGTAAGCGTCATCACCAACTCGGCCGACCATATATACATCTGCACCGAGTCTGGCACTTGCGACAGCTTGATTGGCACCTTTTCCGCCTGGGACCGTTTTAAACGATTCGCCTAAAACCGTTTCACCGGCATTTGGCCGTTTATCTGATGTGACGACTAAATCCATTGAACAGCTTCCTACTACAACAATATGACTCATTGTGAATCCACCTTTCTTGTGGTCTCTCGTTCAATAAAAGAGACGGGCATTTGAATAACTGGCTGATCTATCGGTTGTTTCTGAATCGCTTTGATTAACAGCTGTGCCGCTTCTTTCCCCATCTCATAGGCGGGCTGCCTAATGGTCGATAAGGAAGGGAAAAGCAGCTCGCTTTGCGGAATATCATCAAATCCAATGATTTGAACGTCTCCTGGAATGGCTTTTCCGATACGAAGCGCTTCATGGATGACCGCTGTTGCGACGATGTCATTGCTGGCAATGATCCCATCTGTTTCAGGGTACAGCTGGAAGAGGGCTTTGGCGCTTTTTCGGGCTTCTTGAAAGGAAAAGGAAGCATTAGACATCACATGAAAGTCGACACCTGTATCCGTGAGAACATCGAGTGCGCCCTTGAAGCGCTGCCGAGCTGTTTGTAGATGGGCAGGTCCTTTTAGCAGTGTGATCTGCCGGCTGCCGCGTCTAATTAATTCCATTGCGGCCATTTTCCCGCCAGCTGCAGCATCTGCAAAAACAGAAGGTGCATGTGGAACGGTTCGATCTAAAAACACAACAGGTAAATCATCATCGTTGTATATATCTGATTCAGGTTCATTTGTGACTGCGATGACACCGACCACTTGATTTTGTTTAAAGGTTTGTAAGTAGGCCATTTCCTTCTCTCGATCCTCATCACTGTTCCCGAATAATAACCGAAAACCGTGCGCATGAATCTCATCCTCAACACCTCTAGCCAGCTGAGGAAAGAAGGGGTTTGTGATATCAGGCAAGATTAAGCCGATTAAGCGTGATTCTCTTTTGAAAAGGGATCTAGCCACTTCATTGGGAAAGTAGTTCAACTCCTGCATCGCTTGTGTCACGCGGGTTTTCGTATCTGAATGGACGTATCCAGTATCATTGAGCACGCGTGAAACAGTGGCAACAGACACTTGTGCAGCTTTTGCAACATCTTTAATGGTAGCCAATGGAGAGCCTCCCTTCATGAGTGTGTAACCGTTTACACACATAGATTATCACGAAAGCATCAAAATGACAATCTAAAAAAAATAAAAAAAGAAAAGAAAGATGATTTCTTCCTTTTCTTAACTAATAATACCTGTTTGTGTAATGTTCACTTTCACTTTTGGAATGATTTTCACCTTCGGATAATCGGTGACCCAGTTCATTTTCATATATTCATCATAGTGTCTTACCCGGTATTTTCTGCCAAGGCTGAGAACGTCAGAATTTGCTTCTTGCAGGGCTGCAATCACTTTTTCGGCTTCTTTTGTGAAAATAGCTGATAGCCTTTTATTTAACATTTCAATTTTTTTATCTGTATCTAAATTGTCTTTCGGGTATTCAAGAACAGAGGTGGTGAATTCAAACTCAAGAGAAAAGGTTAAGTTTCGGTGATCAGGATTGACGATTTTAATGTCTCTTTTTGAATCGGTTACTTGAACGGTGATGTAATTGTTCTCTTTTAATTTCATATCACTACTTACTTTTTTCGTGAAGTTCGCATAACTGCCCATTTTTCCATCCATAATGGTGAGCAGAATGGCATCCTGGGCATAGAGTTCACCTTTCTTTTTTTCATTATCAAATAAGGCAACCCCCTTCACACTCGTTAACTTTTTTGACTTATCGTAGTAGAGTAACGGCAGTGTAAAATCCTCACCGGTTTGCAGCATTTTGGACCTGATGTTTTGAATGTTCTTAGGTGAAACTTGTGAGGAGCGTGATGCAGAAGTGATCAGGTTATTTAAATAGTCGCTCACAATCAGTTTTTCCTTGAGTAGAGAATTGATCAAGTCCACACAGCTCCCGCCTTGCACCACCGCCAAATTTGCGAGTAAAGGGCTTTTCGGATCACGATAAAACATATCTAAGTAAGGGAGCAGCCGGTTTTGGGCAAATTCATCACCGATCAGCAGCACACGCATTTTCGACATATCAATTTTTTGGTCTACACTACGGCTAAAGTTGCTTCTTGCTTTTCTTAAAGTAGGCGCCTCGGTTGTGAGAACAGTGGTTAAATAACTGCCAGAATTCCCTTGCTGCATACTTTGAGACTGCTGTACCTTTCGATAGGTAATCGAATATCTTGCATTGTCATCCTCTCCTTGATCAACAGCTGAAGTTAAAACGAGAGAGATGTCTTTTAATAGGTTTTGATCCCAGCAGCCAGGCATGAAAATGAGGGAAACGCACATAAGCAGTGTCAACATGTACTTATGATGCATGTGATTTCACCTTCTTTTTGCGATGTTTGATCAAGATAATAACGGCCATCATGATCGGAAGGGTGTAAATAAATGAATATTGTGCAACGGTGGTAAAGTCATTAAAGCGTTGAATTCTAAAGTTATCAGTAGAAAGAAAACAGCTGACAGCATAAATCAAAATGGCAAAATAGTAGACATATTTCTTGTGATTTTTTTTCTTCAAAATACTGGCCACACCATTTGCACAAAAGTACAGATAATTGCTGAGTGTGGCTAAAATGACGAAACCCCAGATACTAAGAAAAATTAAATCAGTCCTTTCGATGACTCCGAAAGTAATGGTTTTTAATAAATACACAACAGGATTTGGAATCAAATCTAGCTCAGCCGGACTGAAAAACATAAAACAAATTAATGTAATAAATAGGTAGTAAAGCGTCGTGCATATATTTGAAATGGTCATCACTTTATATCGTTCCTTAATGGTTCCCTTCATCATCGGAGAGATCATCAGAATCATCTCAAATCCATTCAGTGACAGTACCACATCCTTTAATCCAAGCGGAATTTGAGAAAGATCTGTTTTGAAAAAAGGCAAGAGGTAGTCAATATTGGTGCCTTTTAATGCATAGAACATCAAAAGAGAGAGGAAGAGTATTAAGGGTGTCAAAATAAAATTAAACCTGACAACGGCTGTAATTTTCTCTTTTGCGATATAGATGATGCATATGACCAGTAATAGATTTATGACCCAGTTTGGTGTGAGCGGGAGCACCCAGATGCCAAGAATCCTAGTGAATATAGATAGTACAACAATACAAACGGAGGCAAAATAGAGCGCATAGAGCACGACCAAGGTACGTCCAATCCATTTTCCAAAGACTTCAATCAGCGCATGGAAGAACGATGTCTCAGGATACTTGTAGATGATATAAAGAAAAATCGTATTGATGATTTGGATGAAAAAACACGCTAAAATAATCGCCATCCAGCCATCGTGCCCCATGTCTTTCATCAGCAAATGGGGGAGTGCTAAAATACCGACACC
Source organism: Bacillus sp. ABR (assembly GCF_056172715.1). Lineage (NCBI taxonomy): Bacteria > Bacillati > Bacillota > Bacilli > Caryophanales > Bacillaceae > Bacillus > Bacillus sp. ABR. Next base: position 490,288 of record NZ_JAOYSL010000001.1, read on the forward strand.
AATTTGAGATTGGACGATAAAACAGACAGCTTGAGGTGGAGAGAGTTTATTTTTCATTTTTCTTTGTCCACCCTCTCAGTTGTTCAACTTGTTTTTTCTTTTGCGGATTTAAATAAACAGGGCGGTTCTTGTACATCCACATTGGGAGTCGAATCACCGTATCTTTTAAATCCTGCCAGTTAAATGGAGCAACAGGTGATAAATATGGCACCCCTAGTGATTCAAGGCGGCATAAATTCATGAGAATGAGAGTGAGTCCGAATGAGATGCCGATAAACCCAAACATTGATGCCATAAGCATGAGCGGGAAACGAAGCATCCTGATGGTGGCTGTCATTTCAAATGACGGAAGTACAAACGAAGCAACAGCGGTCACAGCGACCACAATCACTAGGACATTCGAGATGAGCCCTGCTTGTACAACCGCATCCCCAATGACCAAACCCCCTACGATTCCAATCGTTTGCCCGATTGGTTTAGGCAGACGCACCCCAGCCTCACGTATAAGTTCAATCGTGATCTCCATCAGCATGGCCTCTATCAATGGAGGAAAGGGAATGCCAATAATAGAGTTCTTCATCGTAATAGCTAGTTCATCTGGGACAACCTCATAATGAAACGCAATAACAGCAATATAAAAAGATGGCAAGACAACAGCGATGAAGAAGGCAAGATACCGAAGAATACGAATAAACGTAGCAGGAATCCAGCGGCTGTTATAATCATCTGGTGACTGAAAGAAACTAAAAAAGGTCACGGGAAGAATGATGGCCATAGGACTCCCATCCATCAGCACTACAATTCGACCTTCAAGAATGGCAGATCTCACCTTATCTGGACGTTCTGTATCAATCAGCTGCGGAAAAATAGAAAATGAATCATCCTCAATTGCCTCAACGATAGAGCCAGGACTTAACAGTGTGTCTACTTTAATAGAAGAAATCCGTCTGTTGACCTCTTCGACCTTTTCTTGATTGGCAATATCAGATATATAAACCGTCGCAAGCTTTGTTTCCGATTTTGTACCGATCTTATGATATTGAATGGCGAGCTTTCGATCATTTAAATGGGAACGCAGTAAGTAGATATTGGTATCAAGACTTTCAACAAATCCATCATGTGCGCCTGCGATAATACTTTCCGAAGAAGGTTCAGAAATAGAGCGCAGCGGAGGCTGTCCAACAGCAAATAGCTTAATTTGTGAGGAGTTTTCATCCAGAAAGGCAATACTTCCTGCAATAATACTGTCTGTGATCAGCGTCAAGTCGCCTGTTTCAAGTGTGCTAAGAGATTTTGTGTAATCCTGCTTTCCAGGAGGGCCTAACAAGTTACCGATGATGAAATCATTTAGTTTTCCTTCATCTATTCTTGTTTTAATAAAAAACAGCGCAGATTTCGTTTCATTCACCATTAATTCTCGGTATTCAAAATCGCCGCTTTGCTGAAATGTTTTTTTCAGGATCCGGATTTTTTCCTCAAAGCTTCCTGATAAAAAATGCAGGCGTGTTTGCTCATTGGTGTTTGGCATCTTTAGCCTCCTCTCACAGATTTTTTAACCATAGTGTAAGCGAAGAAGCGAATTTTATTCGTCATCATTGGGGAAAGCATGACATGAGCTGACAACTTTCAACTAAATTCATATTAAAAATGTTAAGAAATGATGAATCTTGATAAAAACAAATGAATAATGTTTCATTGTTTAGGTCATAAGGTGCGAATCTCGTAAAGAGAAGGTACACCGAAATGATCAAAGTTTTACATCTTATCCCAATTTTTCGTGACCTAAAAATAAGCAGATGACTTGATTTTTTTAGAGGTGACCTTTGTCATAGGTCAACACACAGCAATCTGACCAAGGAGAATGACTTTCTAACCTGTTCGTTCAAAAATATAAAACATTCCAAAACACGCACTATTCATTTAAAGCGCTGATATGACTGATGTTATAGAGAATAACGGTCTTTAAAACATTGATTCAAAATACATCTTAATAATTGTCGAAAAATTTAGGGAGAAAAGGACAAAAGATTTTCGGATCATTGATGTTAACGCTTTCTCTTGAATTCAGCAGAAATTCAGACTGATTTTTGTCCGTCTTTTGGCCTTTTCATTTAAAGGATAGGTAGGCAAAAAAGCCTTTTGATTAGAGGAATTTGGCATACGAGGAAGTGAAAGATTATGTTACATAATACCGATTGTGATTTTATGCTGAACAGATATACTGTTGATTGAATTTACATATCACACTCATAAAAAAAGGAGATGTAGATAGCGATGTGGTTAATCGTTATAGCCTGTGTCATCATGTTAGGGATTGGCTTTATTGAAAAGAAGCGTCATCAGAAAAATATCGATGCCCTGCCGGTGCGCGTCAATATTAATGGTATTCGCGGAAAGTCTACCGTCACAAGATTGACAACCGGTATCTTAATGGAGGCAGGTTATAAAACTGTCGGTAAAACAACGGGAACGGATGCAAGAATGATTTATTGGGATACGCCAGAGGAGAAACCGATTAAAAGGAAACCGCAAGGACCGAATATCGGAGAGCAGAAGGAAGTTATGAGAGAAACAGTTGAAAGAGGAGCAAATGCCATCGTCAGTGAATGTATGGCGGTAAATCCAGATTACCAAATTATCTTTCAGGAAGAGCTGCTTCAAGCAAACATTGGCGTAATCGTAAACGTTCTTGAAGATCATATGGACGTCATGGGGCCAACACTTGATGAAATAGCAGAAGCCTTTACAGCGACAATTCCTTACAATGGACACTTGGTTATTACGGATAGTGAATATACGGATTTCTTTAAAGAGATTGCGAAAAAACGCAACACAGAAGTCATTGTTGCAGATAATTCCAAGATTTCTGATGAGTTTTTGCGGAAATTTGAGTACATGGTTTTCCCAGATAATGCTTCACTGGCACTTGGTGTTGCCCAAGCATTAGGGATTGATGAAGATACGGCATTCAGAGGAATGTTAAATGCGCCACCTGATCCAGGAGCGATGAGAATTCTTCCATTAATGGACGCGAAAACACCTGGACACTTTGTAAATGGATTTGCGGCAAATGACGCATCCTCTACATTGAACATTTGGAAGCGTGTGAAAGAAATTGGATATCCAACAGATGAACCGATTATTATTATGAACTGCCGTGCGGATCGAGTAGATAGAACGATCCAGTTTGCGGAGGATGTACTTCCTTATATTGAAGCAAGTGACCTTGTTTTAATTGGTGAAACAACAGATCCAATTGTGAAGGCATATGAGGAAGGGAAAATTCCGGCTGACCACTTACACAACCTTGAATATCAATCTACAGAACAAATTATGAATATGCTTGAGAAAAAGCTTCATAATCGAGTGGTTTATGGAGTCGGCAATATCCATGGTGCCGCTGAACCGTTAATCGAAAAAATTCAAGAATACAAAATTAAGCAGCTTGTCAGCTAGGAGGAAATATAGAAAATGTTCGGATCAGATCTTTATATCTCGTTAATTTTAGGAGTTCTACTCAGTTTAATCTTTGCAGAAAAAACAGGAATCGTACCAGCTGGACTTGTTGTCCCAGGTTATCTGGCGCTCGTATTTAATCAGCCAGTCTTCATTTTAGTCGTCTTATCTGTCAGCTTGCTTACGTATGTGATCGTTCGTTTTGGCTTATCAAAATTCATGATTTTATACGGACGCAGAAAGTTTGCTGCGATGCTGATTACAGGGATTGCCTTAAAACTGATATTTGATTTCTTCTATCCAGTCGTCCCATTTGAAATAGCAGAATTCCGCGGAATTGGAATCATCGTTCCTGGATTGATTGCGAATACGATTCAAAAGCAAGGTCTTACAATTACCCTTGGAAGCACGTTACTTCTAAGTGGTGCAACATTTGCCATCATGTATGTTTACTATCTATTTTAAGATAAGGTGTGTCCAATGATGAATAAAAAATTGAGCTTTCAGGAAAAGCTGCTGAAAATCACAAAGAACCAAAAGAAAAAGACGAATAAACACGTACTCATTGCTTTACCGATCGTCATTGCTTGTACATTTCTATTTACGTTTATCGGGAAAGCACAAGTGCCCACTGTACAAAAGAATCCAGAAAACATCCTGACCGCTTCGTTTGTCGGTGACATTATGTTTGGAAGAAACGTAGAGAAAGTAACAGACCGCTATGGTAAAGAGCATCTCTTTCGCTATGCCAAGCCATATTTTGATGTGTCAGATTATGTGACAGGAAACTTTGAGCATCCAGTCGCAACAGATAAAGAACAGGCAGCCCAAAAGAATATTCATTTAAAAACAGATGAAGATTCTGTCCAAGCATTGAAGAATTTGAATTTCTCTGTCTTAAACTTTGCGAATAACCATGCGGCAGACTATGGTGAAAAAGGGCTGAACAATACAATCGATGCCTTTGAACAAACTGACATGGATTATACAGGCGCAGGTCGTAACCTCCAAGATGCGAAGCAGAACATTTCATACAAAGAAGTAAATGGTGTCAAAATTGCTACGCTTGGTTTTACAGATGTGTATGGGAAAGATTTCAAAGCAACGAATCGCCAGGCGGGTATTCTGCCAGCCGATCCATCTATCTTTATTCCGATGATTTCGCAGGCTGCTGAAAAGGCAGATATTGTCGTTGTTCATGCTCACTGGGGACAGGAGTACAACAATGAAGTAAACGACAGGCAAAGAGAATTGGCAAGAGCGATGTCTAAGGCCGGAGCTGATATCATTATCGGTGCTCACCCGCACGTCCTTGAACCAATGGAAGTCTATAACGGAACGGCGATTTTCTATAGCCTAGGCAACTTTATTTTTGACCAAGGCTGGTCAAGAACACGTGATTCTGCACTTGTTCAGTATCATCTGAATGAAGATGGAAAAGCGACATTTGAAGTTGTCCCAATGTACATCAAAGAAGCAACACCTGCTCCAGTAAAAGCAGGATCTCTTGAATCAAAAGCGATTATCCGTATGCTGACCAATGGAACGAATGCGGATTGGAAAGAAAAAGACGGACACATTTTCTTTGAAGTAGATCACGCTGATAAAGTTAAAAACTTAAAAGAAAACGGAGGGAAAGAGAAGAAATGAAATTCCTAAAAGCAAGCTGGCCGTTTGTTGCGTTAATTTTAGTCTTTGTCTTTATGTCTGCTTTTAAATTTAGTGACAGTCTGACAGATCACGAAAAACAAAAGATTTCGGTTGAAATGCAGAAAATTGAACAGCAAAAGCAGTCAAAAGCGGAAGCAGGTAAATAACCTAAATAGGAGAAAGGGCACGCACATCGCGTGTTCTTTTTTTGTCGAAAAAGGGTGTAAAATGAATGGTGTCATGCCGAAACTATAGAAGATAGGAGGGAAAGGATCATGAAATGGAAAGGAATGTTGATCGGAGGGTGTGCGCTTGTATGGCTGATGTTCATGTCTCAACCAGCGGTATCTGCTCAAACACCATCTCTTTTGGAGCAAGCGGAAAAGCTGATTGGAACACCTTATCATAAAGGAGGAACCGATCCAAAAACGGGCTTTGATGCATCTGGGTTTATTCAATATGTGTACAAGACATCCGAAACATTTGATTTGCCGCGGAAGGTAATTGACCAATATCAAATTGGAAAAAAGGTATCATGGGATAAAGCGCAGCCCGGTGACCTTGTGTATTTCCGAAGCCTTGAAGAAACGAAGGATATCCCAACACATGTGGCGTTGTACGCGGGGAACGATCAGGTCATTCACATCACGCTTAGTCAAGGTGTGGTGAAAACGGATGTCAGTAAAAGCAAATATTGGACTGATCGATTTTATGCGGTCAAACGCTTGCCCGGCACACAAGACATTTCTGACGACCCTCTTGTGAAAGATGCGATGACCTATTTGGGTATTCCTTATGTATTTGGAGGAACCGATCCAAAGACTGGATTCGATTGCTCAGGTTTTTTACAGTATTTATTTGAAAAATCACTTGGAATTTATTTACCTCGAAGTGCTGAACAGCAGTGGGCTGTTGGAGAAAAAGTGGCATTAGACGATATTCGCCCTGGAGATTTTGTCTTTTTTAGCAACACATATAAACCCGGAATTTCTCATGTAGGTATGTATATTGGAGGCGACCGCTTTATTCATGCGAGCCGTTCTGAAAGTGTGACAATTTCTTATTTGTCTGAATCGTATTGGCGCGAAAAATGGACAGGTGCGAAACGATTAACAGATCTGGAGCTTTCGAAAGAGGACCCTATCGTATCAAAAGCCGCTACGTATATTGGCGAAGTCCCTTATGTCAAAGGCGGTACGAACCCAAAACAAGGATTTGATACAGCAGGGTTCACACAGTACGTGTATCAAGAAGTGCTTGGCATTGAGCTGCCTCGCTATGCATCAGGTCAAGTCAAAGCAGGTACGCCTGTGAAACGTTCTGAGCTTCAGCCGGGAGATATTGTCTTCTTCAGCGGGACATCATTGATGCCGGCAATTTATGCAGGATCAAATCAAGTCATTCATGTGACTGTCTCAAACGGCGTTGTCTTAACCAATATGAAAACAAGTACGTACTGGAAGGACAAATATGAAACGGCTGTTAGAATCAAAAAATAAAGAAAAAGCCCGATCAATACTTGGATCGGACTTCTCTACTTCTCTCTAGGCGCTGATCAGACAAGCGTCTTTTTTTCATGGAATTGATTTTGTAAAAGAAGATCAATAAAATAAGCGACACCATCTTCATGATTCCCTTTTGTGATGTAAGTGCTCTTTTCTTTAATGACATCAACCGCATTCCCCATTGCAATGCGGTGGCCTGCTTCTTCGAACATAGAAAGGTCGTTTGGGCTGTCGCCAATTGCATAAATATGTGAGCGGTCTACACCATAATGGGCTGCGAGTTTTTTCAGGGCATGTCCTTTTCCAGACTCTTTTGGCAGCACCTCAATAATATGTTTTCCAGACGAGGTCAATGAAAGCTCGGGCATGTCTGCCAGAAGATTTCGTGCTTTAGTCAGTTTGTTCATATCAAACGAGAAGCAGAGTAATTTATAGGTCGGTTCATTCGACTCAAAAATCTGACGGATATCATCCACTGGTTTGATGCCAAATTGTTTAAATTGCGTCATGGCTCCCTCCCATAGATCAGCGAGATCCTCATTTGGGTTTGCGCTTTCGATCAGATCAAATTCTGCTTTCAGCTTCTCTTTTCCATCGTAAGGGGAGAGGAGAGCATCGTCTGTATAGACTTCAAAGTAAATGTTTCGTTCCACTAATGCCTTAGCAGCGCGCTTGCCCGCTTCTTGGTCCAATGTGATTCGGCTGAAGAGCTCGTATCCCTCTGTATGGACAGTCCCGCCGTTTGCCGCAATAATGGGGATGTCCAAATCGCCAAGCAGCTCCTTTACATCAAAAGTTGCCCGCCCTGTACAGATGGTCACAATATATCCAGCTTCCTTCGCACGAATCAATGCCTCTCGGTTTTGAGCGGATATTTCACTTTTTGTATTTAAAAGTGTACCGTCCAGATCAATCGCAATCATTTTTTTCATCGCTGTCAAATCCTCCTTCATTCATGCAATAGCCTCTTCAAAGTATGTACGATTTCCTTTATTCTCATAAAAAAAGGATGGTTGTTTCCTCACTATCAAGGCTAAACAAAAAAGAGCGAATGATCAAGGAAATAAGAAAAAGCGCCCCAAAGGGACGCTTCTATTTATGATAATTCAAGCTGCTTTTTCAATTCAGTCTTCACTTCGTTCAGCTGGTTTTGATCCAATTGGTAATAATAAACCCCGTTTGGCTGGTAATCAGATCCTTTAAGCTGGATGGTATCAACCGATTTCAATGAAGTCAGAAGCGGGAAAAGACCGACTAACTCCTTCATAGAAAGGGTGGTTGACACATTATCACCGAGTGTATCAATGATATTATCGTATGACGGAATAGATGTTAAAGATTTTGATTTATCAAAAATGGCTTTTAACACTTCCATTTGCCGCTGTCCACGCATTAAGTCACTATCTGCTTTTCTTGTTCTCACATATGCGAGTGCTTGATCCCCATCTAGTGTATGAGTTCCAGTTTGAAGCACAACCTTGCCTTTTGTATCTTTTTTAATCTGTTTCACAAGGTAATCATCCTTGATGTTAATAGACACACCGTTTAATTCATTGACGATTTCTTTAAATGCTACAAAATTACTTTGGATGACAAAATCGACCGGAATATCTAGTAAATCTTCAACTGTACTCACTGTTAAATCTGCACCGCCAAATGCGTGTGCGTGAGTAATTTTATCAAAACCGTGGCCTGGAATATTAACGTATGAGTCCCTAGGAATGCTTAATAATTTAACGGTTTTATTTGTGCGGTTAATGGTAGCCAACACCATTGCATCGCTTCGTGCTTGTTTCACTGTTTCGCCCGGTCTGCTGTCAATTCCAAGCAGCAAGACAGAAAAGCTGTCTTTTCCTGGATCGAATGCTTCAATCCGTTTCACAGATTGTGCGCCGCGATCAAGAGATACTTGAGCCTTTTTGGCAGCATTTGTTACTTTGTAGTAGGCGTAGCCAGTAACAGAAGCGGTCGTCAGTAAAAGAATACCAAATATAAAAAGAGTGACTTTCACCCATGGTTTTAAACGCTTTTTCCCTTTGCGTTTACTTCGTGATTGATCCATATATTTTAAACCCTCGCTATGATTTTATAGTAAAGATGTCCTTCTTTATGCTTACAAACTAAAACAAATATACCTTAAAACGGGATATAGTGCGACATTTTTTTCACTAACGCTTAATTGACGTATCCTTCTCGTAAAAAGTTTCAAAGATATACAAATGAAATATATTTGTCATAAAACATCGAAATGTTTGAAATGACAGGAAGTGAGGAAAATGATTTTTCATAGAGTACAGAGACAAAAGTGGGGTTATGAACATGAAAAATCGGAATGGATGGCTTTATTTCTTCGGCGCCCTTGGCGGTGCTTTATATGGCTATGATACAGGTGTCATCTCCGGCGCCATCTTATTTATGAAAGAGGATTTAGGTTTAAATGCGTTTACAGAGGGGCTTGTCGTCAGCTCGATTTTAATCGGGGCGATGCTCGGTTCCTCTCTTTCTGGAAAGCTGACAGACCAATTTGGGCGGAAAAAAGCCATCATCGCCGCAGCGATTTTGTTTATTATCGGCGGATTTGGTACAGCTCTTGCCCCGAATACGGAAGTGATGGTTTTATTCCGAATTGTACTAGGGCTCGCTGTCGGGTGCTCGACAACGATTGTTCCATTATATTTATCTGAACTTGCGCCAAAGGAATCACGGGGGGCACTATCCTCATTAAACCAACTCATGATCACATTTGGTATTCTTCTAGCCTATATTGTGAACTACGCTTTAGCGGATGCAGAGGCATGGCGCTTGATGCTTGGAATTGCGGTTGTTCCTTCTGTTCTTTTGTTATGTGGGATTTTGTTTATGCCGGAAAGTCCCCGCTGGCTGTTTGTCCACGGACAGGCTGATCGTGCGAAGGAGATATTATCTAATCTCAGAAAAAGTAAGCAAGAAGTGGAAGAAGAAATTTCGGATATTCAAAAGGCGGAAAGTGAAGAAAAAGGCGGTTTTAAGGAATTATTTGAGCCATGGGTACGCCCAGCATTGATTGCCGGTGTCGGCTTAGCCTTTCTGCAGCAGTTTATCGGTACAAATACGATCATCTACTATGCACCAAAAACATTCACAAGTGTTGGCTTTGGGAATTCTGCGGCGATTTTAGGAACTGTCGGAATTGGTGCAGTGAATGTCATCATGACGTTTGTTGCCATCAAAATCATTGACCGTGTAGGGAGGAAAGCGCTGCTCCTATTTGGGAATGCAGGAATGGTCCTTAGTTTAATTGTCCTGTCAGTGGTCAACCGATTTTTCGAAGGGTCAACAGCTGCAGGATGGACAACCGTTATTTGTTTAGGTCTCTTTATCGTCATCTTTGCTGTCAGCTGGGGGCCAGTCGTTTGGGTAATGCTTCCTGAGCTGTTCCCGGTACATGTCCGAGGAATCGGTACAGGCGTTTCAACTTTCCTTCTTCATACAGGAAATTTAATCATCTCGCTTACATTCCCAGCTTTATTAAGCGCGATTGGTATCAGTAATCTCTTCCTCATCTATGCGGTCATCGGTGTAGGCGCCTTCTTATTTGTGAGGTACTTAGTAACCGAAACGAAGGGGAAAAGTCTTGAAGAAATTGAAGAAGATTTAAAAAAGAGAAATCGTGCCGTCGCAGGTGACGAAGGGAAAACAGTGTGAACAATGACCAGCTGCCGTATGCAGCTGGTTTTTCTATGTTAAACAAACGTTTAATCAAGAAAGGACATTCCCTCATCTTCTGAACGTGCTTCCTATCACATACATATGGAACAGGCGGGCGAAAGGTGGAAATGAGATGAAAGGGAAAACAAGCATTGTCATGCTGACGTACAACGAACTGCATTTAACGAAAACATGTATCGAAAGCATTAAACAGCATACGATCAGCGACCAATATGAACTCATCATCGTTGATAATGCGTCAACTGACGGCACGAAGGAATATGTAAGAGAGCTGGATGATGTGATTTTCATTGATAATGAAAAGAATGAAGGCTTTGCAAAGGGATGTAATCAAGGGGCAAAAGAAGCTTCAGGAGACAGCATTCTCTTTTTAAATAATGACACGATCGTGACGGAAAATTGGCTTCCTCCATTAAAAGAGGCGCTATTCGCTTCAGAACGAATTGGGATGGTGGGACCCGTTTCTAATTATGTGAGCGGCCCTCAGATGGTCCAGCCGTCGTATACAGATGTAAAGGAGCTCCCAGCCTTTGCTAAGGAATATACGTCTAAGAGAAAAGGTCAGAGAACTTATGTGCACCGGCTTGTAGGGTTTTGCTTGCTCGTGAAAAGAAAGCTGATCGAGGATGTGGGGTTATTTGATGAGCGGTTCGTATATGGATCATTTGAGGATGACGATCTTTGCTTACGTTCATTACTGAAAGGATATCAGCTGCAAATTGTGCATGATTCCTTTGTGCATCATCATGGTCATGCTACCTTCAATGCCAATCAAGAAACGAACATCTCTACACTGTTTACTGAAAACAGACTTCGATTTTTAGATAAGTGGGGCATGGATCTAAATTTGATCACCCCTCATCCGTATTTTGCGGAATTACTCCCTGAGGACGCTGCATGTGTGCTGGATGTTGGGTGCGGCGCAGGGGCAACCGGGCTTGAATTGATGAACCGGCAGTCTGTAACCATGTACGGGGTAGAGGAGGATGCATTAAAAGCAGCGGTCGCAAAGGCGTATTACGAAGAAGTGATTGAGGCAAATGCGGATGAATACCCATGGTCAGAGAAAGAGGCCTTTTTTGATGCGGTCATTTTTTCAGATGTTTTAGAGCATGTGTCAGACCCTTGGCACATCATTGAGCAAGCACACGCATCTTTAAAGCCAGGCGGTGTCATCATTTGCTGCCTGCCTAACATGATGCATGCAGAGGTGCTTCTTCCTTTGATGACAGGGGACTTTACGTATCAAGATGTAGGAATTTTAGATCGAACCCATATGCGGTTCTTCACACCAAACACCATGCGTGCGCTTTTCCCAGACCAATTGTTTGAACGCGTGATCGAGCAGCGGGTCAATGTACAGATTGATCAAAACGTTCAATTGTTTTTTGATGAGGTGGCAAGAATAGGAGCATCACTTGGCTTTCAAACAAAATCGTTGTCTGATCAAGTGACTTTGTATCAGCTTCTCATTGTCGTACGTAAAAAAGGCGGCTCCCCATTGGGATAACCGCCTTTTGGCATTACCATTTAAAGCTTTTTGTTGCGCCTTCTGCACCAAAATTCAAGATGCTGACTTTGACATCGTAATCGATGTCTGCTTCTTGGAATAGCCTATCCCACTCGGTACCGTGCTGATCCCAATAGTCGGGATATTTCATACGGAACTGCTGGTTTAAAAATATGGGGTCAACGCCCACTTCTTTTTGCACATGATTTACTGCTTTTTGAATGCGTTCTTTAATTTTATGAGCAAAGAGCCGCTCAAATCGTTTGATGTACTGCTCATCGTATGAGTTTTCTGGAGGATATTGATCCTCTGATAATTTTCCGTTTGTTTGAACGTTAATTTTAAAGGAAACCTTTCCGTCTTTCAGATAGGGCTCGACCTTCGTTTTTGCTTTTTTTATTTCATACGTGATCGGATAACCTTTGTAGGTGGCAGGTACAACGCCGCCAGTGATACGGCCCATCACCCAGTTTAAAGATTGGACATCTTTTGCTGGAATAAAATCAATCAGTTTTCGCGTTTTCCCATTTATGATTCCTGCCCCATCATAAATAATTTCACTGTCGATCACATCTACACTTTGCACAAGGAAGCTAACGCCCATCTGAAAGTAATCAGACGCCCGGCCAATACGTGTTGCCGGTGCGATCTTTCCGTTAAAACTTCGGTTTTTGGATGTTTCAAAGATATGCTCAACCGGTACCTTCTGTTGAGACTTTAACTTTTGATTGATGACTTTTGACGCATCTCCTCGTGACACGAGGAGATAGCTGCTGCGCCGAACCTCATCATCTCGAATAAAATGATTAAGTGTTCCTTGAATATCGTGATGCTCTGCTTGATTTCTGCCAAACAAGAAGATTTTCAGGTGATCACTATAGATCGGCGGGTCCTTCAAGGCGACATTACTGACAGCCTCAAGCACATTTTTTCCCTTCGAGACGACATTTACATAGCCGGGAGAATCGGCTTCTTGTGTTCCGCCCGTTTTCGGTACAAGGTTTTGGTAGGTCAGCTTAACTCCATTCTCATCTTGTTCATCAATGCCAACACCGCGTACAAACGATAGTTTTTCAATATCCTTTAAGTCCCAGCAGCCTGCTGATAGAAGGAAAAGACAGCAGGAAAAAAAGAATAACAGTATACGCCTGCCTCTCATGTAGAACGACCTCCCCATTTTTTGCGTATCATCAGCAGGATAGCAGTAATAAAAGGAATGGCTAAAACCGCAAACAATGCGTAGCCGAGTAAAGTAGAGTAGTAAAAGACTTCATTGATATTTCTAGGGAAAAGTGAGAGTGCTGATGTAATCAAAAATAGCAGCCATAACAGTCTCGTTATATTGGTTGTTTTAAAAACGGTGAAGCAGCCTTTAATCGCAAACTGGAAAAAGCCCAGCATACAAATGAACTGCTGGCACGTCCAGATCGTCAGTAAGAAAATATCAAATCGTTCGATAAACACCCCTTCAAGTTCAAGCGCTTGTATAAGAGAAACCGTCGGCCAAGTGAGAGATTTCGTTTCACCAACGGTCATGGAGCCAATCACTATAAAGAGTGTGAGGGAATATACAAGAGAAGTAATCCCAACCCCGATCGCAGCCGCCCATTTTGCCTTAGACCATTTGTCTTTATAAATGAGCGGGACAACAAACAAAATGACTTCAAAGCCTGTAAATTGAATAAATGTTTGAGAGAACAGGTTACTAAAATCTTTAAAACCATGCGCCATCACAGGGCGCAAATAATCAAAATCAAATATTTTTAAACTAAACAGCATGAGCGCTATGTAAATGACCATGGTGATCGGATAAATATAGGTCACCATTTTGACGACTGGAAAGATACCGCTTTTCAAATGATAGATCGCCACGAGTAAAAAAATCATCACAATCACGGTCATGGGAGTCGATTGCAGCAGGAAAAACTGAACCACTTCCCCAAGGACACGTGCCTCAAAGCCGACAATGCCTAGTAAATAGGCGATCAGCATTAAATTAAAGATTGTGCCAAAGAATGCGCCCGCTCCTTTTGTATTTGACTCGAAAATGGTGTCTGGTGCATTCTTTTCGGCAATCCAGCCCAACAAAAAAGCAACGAAAGCAAAGATGACGCCCTGTATTAATACAATGATCCAGCCATCAGGGTATCCTGAATTGGCAGAACTGCGTGGAATGGTTAAAATTCCAGCGCCTATCATTGTAGAGCTGCAGAGGATGGTTACTTGTAACAATGATAGCCTTTCAGGTCTGTACATCGTTTAATCTCCTTGTCTTTTGAGATTTTTTATTTTTGCTGTTTTTGGTCTGGATTTAAATAGCCCGATTGGTAAACGAACGTACGTATCCTTTAAATCTGAAAACGGTGAAGACAATACTGGTGTGAAATAGTCGAAACCAAAGGTCTTTAACTGCATCAAGTGACAAAGCACAAATAAATAACACATGATTAAACCGTATAATCCAAACAAGGCTGAACTAAAAATGGCCATAAACCGCAAAATACGCAGTGGGAAACTGAAGTCATATGACGGTGCCGTGAAGTCAGCTAGTGCGGTCAGCGACACAATAATCACCATTAAGGCACTGACGATATTGGCTTGGACAGCTGCCTGACCAATAATAACCCCGCCAATGAGCCCAATTGTCTGTCCGATGGCTCTTGGAAGCCGTAGTCCAGCTTCCCGCAGCAGCTCTATCGTAAAAGACATGAGAATGGCTTCGACAACAGGAGGGAAGGGGACATTCTGCCGGCTGCCTGCGATGGTGAGTGCCATTCTTGTCGGTAATAAACCGGGATGATAAGAGACAAGTGCAATGTAAAGCCCGGGTAAAAAAATCGTGAGCAGTACGGCAATATAACGCAGTAAACGCAAAAGAGTCGCGCTTGTCCACCTCTGATAATAATCCTCTGGTGATTGCATCAAAGCTGTAAGTGTCATAGGTAAAATAAGGGCAAAAGGAGTCCCATCGAGCAAAATTGAGACTTTGCCTTCTAGCACAGATGCAATCACCCGGTCAGGACGTTCTGTGTTTTGAATCTGTGGGAAAATGGAGATGTGACTGTCCTCAATCAACTGTTCAATATAGCCAGTTTCAGGGATGTCATCCATTTTGATTTCGGCCATGCGTGATAGAACATCTTCTACTAGTTTAGGATCAGCGATATCACGAACATACACAAGGGCAGCGGATTTTTTATTGCGAGTACCGATACTCACCTTTTGAATCACAAGATTTGGGTCGTTTGCCCGTTCACGGAGTAAAGCCGTGTTTTTTTCAAGATTCTCAATAAATCCGATCCGCGGTCCTCTTACAAGAACTTCAGATTGCGGCTCTTCTACTTCCCTAAATTGAAAAAGATTTGTATGGAGTGCAAGTGCTTGATCCGCTCCATCTACAAATAAAATAGCCTTGCCGCTATATAACTGCTCGATGGCAAGGTTCATATCATCCAGCACATCACTTTGAATGCCAAAGAACGTTTTTGAAAGGGAGGAAAGTGTAGTAGAACCAACCTCAGTGATGTCCAGTTCCTTTTGCATTGGTGAAATGATTTGCTTAGAAAGCATCTCAAATTCTGTGAGTCCTTCAACGTACACGAGACATGCAGACATAGTGGAAGGACCAAATGAAAAAGAGTGGAACACGATATCATCACTTCTTCCGGCAAAGCTTTTGACACGCTTAATGACGGACGCTATATCTTGTTCAATGCGACTTTTCATAATACCTCACCCTCATCACATGTTTTTTATAGAGTGACTCGGAAGGTGGAGAATTATGCAAATAGAAAAAAGAGAATCCCCGAATAGGAATTCTCTCGTCTTATTATCTCGCAAGCCAGCCGCCATCAACAGCTAAAATGTGGCCGTTCATATAATCAGAAGCTGGTGAGCTAAGGAAAACAGCAGCACCGGCTAGATCCTCAGGTTTTCCCCAGCGCCCGGCAGGGATTCGTTTGAGAATCTCTTCATTTCGATTTTCATCGTCACGAATGGCTTGTGTGTTATTGGTCGCAATATACCCAGGCGCAATCGCATTCACTTGAATATGCTGGCTCGCCCATTCGTTGGCAAAAGCTTTCGTCAGCCCTGCGACAGCATGCTTGCTTGCTGTATAAGCGGGGACAAAGACGCCGCCTTGAAACGATAGAAGGGAGGCGATATTGACGATTTTCCCTTGCCCGTTTTTCAGCATCTGCTGTCCAACCTTTTGCGTGAGGAAAAAAAGACTGTTGATATTCACATCCATGACCGTATGCCAATCTTCCTCTGAATAGTGAGCCGCCTGCTCTCTTTTAATGGTTCCAGCATTATTGATTAGAATATCAATCGTGTGCTTCTTTAATATGGCGTCGACATCCTGCTTTGCAGACTGAGGGCTAGAAAAGTCAACTTGAACCGCATGAAATGATCGGCCTGCCTGTTCGACAAGTGCCTTTGTTTCTTCAAGCGGTGTGTGATGATATGTGCCGATGATATCTGCACCTGATTGGGCAAGCGCCACGGCAATACCTTGCCCAATACCGGTTCCAGGACCTGTTACAAGTGCTGTTTTTCCTTCAAGGGAAAAGAGGGACGCTGCATATGATGATGTCATCACCCTCGTTACCTCAGCTGATCCATTGGGACAAAGTCCATATCTTTGAACGTATAGTTTTCGCCCGCCATTGCCCAAATAAATGAATAATTCGCTGTACCTGAACCTGAATGAATGGACCAGGCAGGTGAAATGACTGCTTCCTCATTTGCCACAACAAGATGTCTTGTTTCAGATGGCTCCCCCATAAAATGAAAGACTCGTGCATCCTCTTCGATATCAAGATATAAATACACTTCCATCCGGCGATCGTGAATATGAGCAGGCATCGTGTTCCACGTGTTATTGGTTTCCAGCTGAGTGATTCCCATCATGAGCTGACAGCTTTGGATGCCGTCTGCATGGATGACTTGATACAGGTTTCGCACATTGGAAGCAGCTGCTTCCCCTAAGTGGTTTGGTGTTAATTCAGCGATGGCTGCTTTTTGCGTAGGGTACGCTCTATGAGCCGTGGCTGAAACTAGATAGAACTTGGCCTGCTCTCCTGATGAACTAGCAAACTGTACATCTTCGTGACCAAGACCAATATATAAGAAATCTTTATGCTCCAGCACAAAGGCCTCATCATCAACAGTGACTGTTCCTTGTCCGCCGACATTCACAATCCCGATTTCACGTCTTTCAAGAAAATACTCCGTTCGTAAAAAGTCCCCAGCATCTAGTGTGAGCGGCTCTGCTGCCGGCATGGCTCCGCCAATCACCACGCGATCCTCATGAGAGTAATAGAGCTTTAATTCACCACTGACAAATAGCGTAGGAATATGAAAATGACGACGAAGTTCCTCTGTTGTAAAACGTTTGACCTGTTCAGG
The DNA here is from genome assembly GCF_056172715.1 of Bacillus sp. ABR. Classification (NCBI taxonomy): domain Bacteria; kingdom Bacillati; phylum Bacillota; class Bacilli; order Caryophanales; family Bacillaceae; genus Bacillus; species Bacillus sp. ABR. Next base: position 507,529 of record NZ_JAOYSL010000001.1, read on the forward strand.
ATGTACAGCATAACGATTTTCCATTTGGATAAGCCTCCCTTTCCATCTGAAACAAATATTGATATTTATTTGGTATCGGTTTCAAGGAAAATTCTAGAGGAAAAAGAGAGCGCCGTCAACCGTTTATTTGAAATCGCTTTCTTTTTATCTGATTAGACGAATTTTTGCCATCATCATGCAAAAAAATCTTCTGAAATGCCATCAATTATGATATGCTCTTTTTAAGTTTATTTGAAATCGGTTTCGAACCAAATGAGAAGATCAATTGTGGGAGTTTTTTGAATGAAAGAGAAAAAGCAAACGAAAGTGACCATTAACGAAGTAGCAGCTTATGCAGGGGTCTCAAAATCAACTGTATCCAGATATATCAATGGCAGAACAAATGAAATTTCTTCAGAAAAGGTAAAAAAAATCAAGAAAGCCATTGAGGAACTCCATTATCGCCCGAGTCAGCTTGCTCAAGGACTAAAAGTCAGAAAAAGCAAGGTCATTGGGTTTATTGTAGCCGACATTACGAATCCATTCTCTGTGGCAACACTTCGCGGAGTTGAAGAGATTTGTGATGAATATGGATACAGTATCATGGTGTGCAACACAGATAATCGTCCAGAAAAAGAACGGGAAATGCTCCTTAAGCTGAATGCACATTATATTGAAGGGCTCATCATCAATACGACAGGACAGAACAATGACATTCTGGAGGAGTTTAAGAAAAACGGTGTGCCGATTGTTCTTGTGGACCGGAAGCTGCCTGAACTAAAAGTCGACACAGTGACCACGAACAACCGTGATATCACAATCCGGCTGCTTCAACAAATGTATGAGAAAGGCTATGATCACATCGCATTCTTTACTGAGCCTGTCGATGGAATCAGTCCTCGTGAAGAACGAAAGGAAGCATATGAACAGACAGCTTTGAGTAAACATAAGAAGCCAATCATTGCAGAAATTGATTTAAAGCAAAAGGAACAAATGCGCGAAGAGATTGTCCGTTTTCTACAATCAAACGAACAGAAAAAAGCGATTTTAGCTGGCAATGGATTACTCATGCTGAAGCTGATTAGTGAACTTGTAGAGCTTGGGATGAAGATTCCTGATGAGATCGGCATTGCAGGGTTTGATGATACAGAATGGTATAAGCTGATTGGACCTGGAATCACAACGGTTGCCCAGCCATCTCATGAAATGGGGAAAGCAGCCATGCAAAAAATCAAGACACGGCTTGAAGGGGATGAAAGTGCGCCCCAAACGATTCAGCTTGATGGTGAAATCATTGTAAGGAAATCTTTATAAATGATAGGCAGAGAAGAGTATACAGACGTGCATGCTCTCTCTTTTTCAACTGATTTGAAACCGGTACCGAGAAAGGGGAGAAATGAGTGAAAGCATTGGATGCGGTCACATTTGGGGAATCAATGGCGATGTTTTATGCAAAGGAAGTTGGGGAGCTTCATCAAGTGCATACATTCCAAAAGGCGCTTGCTGGTGCAGAAAGTAACGTGGCTGTCGGTTTGGCGAGGCTGGGCTTTCATGTGGGCTGGATGAGCAAAGTCGGAGCAGATTCACTTGGCACATTTATTTTAGAAGAGCTTCAAAAAGAAGGGGTCGATACAAGTGCAGTGCTCCGTTCAAATGATGGGTCTCAAACGGGCATCTTACTTAAATCAAAAGTGATCGATGGAGACCCTGACGTCACGTATTATCGGAAAGGCTCTGCTGCGAGCACAATGAGTCCAAGCGACTTTCCCGCCACCTATTTCAAACAGGCAGGCCACCTTCATATGACTGGTATTCCGCCTGCCCTATCCAGTGAAATGAGAGCGTTTTCTCTTCGTGCCCTTCAAGAAATGAAAGCAGCAGGCAAAACCATTTCATTTGATCCAAATCTTCGGCTTCAGCTATGGGAAGAGGAGGAGGACATGATTCAGACGGTGAATCAAATCGCCTCGCAAGTGGATTGGTTTTTTCCAGGGCTTGCAGAAGGGCAAAGGCTCACGGGTTGTCACGAGCCAGAAGAAATTGCAGATGTTTATTTGCAAAAAGGCGTCAAGCTAGTGGTCATTAAGCTAGGGGCAGAAGGTGCCTTTTATAAAAGTGCAGCCGGACAAGGAATGGTGAATGGATTTTATGTGCAGGATGTCGTAGATACAGTCGGAGCTGGTGATGGATTTGCAGTGGGGGTCATCAGCGGCTTACTTGACGGCTTATCAAATGAAAAATCCGTGACAAGAGGTAATGCGGTTGGGGCACTTGCAGTGATGTCTCCTGGCGATAAGGATGGACTGCCTACCCGGGAGGAGCTTCAAGCTTTTATGAAAGAAGCCAAACGATATCAAAGGCGGGATTATATGAAAGGGGATGAGAGATATGGGAAAGTCAGCAAGTTTGAGCGTTAAAAAGCAGCTCGCGTCTTGTAAGTTGATCGCGGTGGTGAGAGCGGGTAGTGAAAGAGAAGGCATTGAAAAGATTGAGCGTTTAAAGAAAAAAGGGGTCCGTGCTATTGAAGTGACGTATACCACGCCAAATGCTGAACGCATCATCGCATCCTTTCAGCAGGAGCAAGACCTCATTGTAGGAGCGGGAACGATTACGACACTGGAGCAGGCACAATCAGCTGTTGAGGCAGGCTCACAGTTTATCGTCAGTCCAGGATATCTTCCTATGATTGGAGAACATCTCTCATTTTACGACACACTCTATGTACCAGGGGTTCTCACCCCGAGTGAAATCATGCAGGCGAAAGCAGATGGCTACGGCTTGCTCAAGCTTTTCCCAAGCGGCTCCTTCGGTTTATCCTATATGAAAAACCTGCAAGGTCCATTTCCAGAGATTGAATTTATTCCTACGGGTGGCATTCATCCAGCTGATGTTCCGAAGTGGCTTCAAGCAGGCGCGGTGGCTGTCGGTGTCGGAAGTCAGCTTGAAAACAGTACAGCAGAGGAATTACAAGCCGTTCTTTCCTCATAAATACTTGTAACCGAACAAACAATTGGGTGTAGATGCCAGTTGTTTGTTCGGTTATCTGACATAACAGCAGATAACCATTCAACTCTTCACGTACAATGATCGGGAAGGAGTGATGGAAATGTATATTCTACAAGATGAACTTACGGATGGACGAATTGATCAGCTGATTACTGCACATATAGAAGAAATGAAGGTGCATTCGCCGCCAGAAAGCATTCACGCCCTTCCATTAACTGATTTAAAAAAACAAGATGTCACCGTGTGGAGTGTGCGAGATGGAGAGGAGCTTCTTGGCTGCGGAGCGTTAAAGGAGCTGTCAAGTGAACATGGGGAAATCAAATCGATGAGAACTGCAGCCCTCCATATGCGGAAAGGTGTAGCGAGGTATATGCTGAATCATCTTCTCCAAGAGGCAAAACGGCGCGGGTATACACGTGTCAGCTTAGAGACAGGGGCAATGGCTTTCTTTGAACCAGCAAGAAAACTATATGAAAGCGCTGGCTTTCAGTATTGTCCGCCTTTTGGTACATATCAAGAAGATCCAAACAGTTTATTTATGACAAAGGAATTATAGAGGTCGAGAGAGTATGCTTATAAGCAGCTCTTTTTTTATGCGGAAATAGTGAAAAGGAGGAGGATACGGTGAAATTATCTAAGTGGATCGGAATGAGCGCATTTCTCACATTTTGTGTGGTATCTGTCATCTTTTTAACGTTATTAGGTCAAGATTTATTTAAAATTGAAAGCGCTTCCGATAAAACAGCGTCAACGTATCAATACCATTTTGTCCTTGTACCGGAGGAACTTGATAACGAATATTGGCAGCTTGTACAAAAAGGAGCTGCTGATGCGGCAGACGTTCATCACGTGTATCTAGAATATTTGGGCCCTAAGCAAGCGGATGTCGACGATCATCTGAAAACCATCGATATGGCGATCGCTGGGCATGTTGATGGCATTATGACGCAGGGACTTGATGCGAAAAAATACAAACCGCTTTTTCAGAAGGCGAGGGAAAAAGGAATTGATGTCGTCACCATCGATACGGATGCAGAAGGGAGCAAACGTCAAGTGTATGTAGGAACGGACAATTACTATTCAGGCTTTATCGCAGGGCAGGCACTCATCGCAGATACAAAAGGTGAACAGTATGTAGGAATTGTCACAGGCAGGCTGGATGCCATTCATCAAAAGCTGCGCGTCAAAGGCTTTCGAGATGCCGTCTCCGCTGAAAAACGCATTCATATTGCTGGAATAGAAGAATCAGCCATTACGAAGTCAGGTGCCTCAGGTGCCGCTTATAAACTATTAAACGATCATGCGAAGCTCACCGCATTTTATGGCACAAGTGCATTAGATGGTGCAGGCATCATTCAAGCAATCGCACAGTATCAATCATCCACTGATTTTTATGTGCTTGCATTTGACACATTGCCTGATACGATTCAGGCGCTTGATGATGGAACGATTGATGCCGTGGTCGTGCAGCATCCTTATGAAATGGGCTATCAAGCGGTTGAATCGCTTGTTCGTTTGCAAAAAGGTGAAAAAGAAGAACCGCTTCAGTACACGGGAACGAGTGTGATCCGGCGCGGGGATCTGCCTCTTCAGCAAACAGACAGAAAGCAGGGGATGCAGCCATGAGAAAGATTCGAAGTAAGCTGTTATTGGCATTTTTAATCCTCGTGCTTCTTGGCAACGTAGCCGCTTTTTTTGTCTACTGGAGCAGTTCAAAAATCACATCAGAATATAGCAGGAGCTTCCGTTCTTTTCTGCTGCTCAATGATATATCGACAGAAGCGAAAACGATGTATGAAAAAGTCAATGCCTATGCCATTGAAAAGGATCGGAAGTTTGCCAAAGAATATCTTACGTCAAAACAGAAAATGAAATCCTACGATCAAGCGCTGCGAAAGGATGCCGGGCTTCATGCTGCGATTCCTTCTATTGAAAAATATCAATATATGATACGGACGCTCATCAATGAAAGTGATGCGACCATGACACATGTAAAAGAAGGGAAAATCGAAGAATATGCTGCAAGTGTGAAGGAAGTGAGAACCGTCTCCTCCTATATACAAGAGCAGACGATGACCCTGCTTGATGATGAATTATCTGAATATCAAGTACTCTATCAATCTCTTCAAAAAAGGCATCATACCTATGCGCTCTTTACCTTGTGCCTGTTTACGTTATCAATCGGGGTCGCATTATGGATGGCTTATATGATTGCTGGCGGGATATCAAGACCCATTGTTCATCTGTCCCGAAGCGTAAAAGAAGTATCAGAAGGAAATTTTGATGGAGCGAATTTGCTTGTCACCTCAAAGGATGAAATTTCTGTTTTAAATGAAGCCTTTCAGCGAATGCGGCAAGAGATGAAAATGATGATTGAAGAGATCAAACAAAAGGCAGCATTGGATCAAAAAATCAAAGACATGAAGCTAAAAACGCTGCAAAACCAAATGAACCCGCATTTTTTATTTAACACATTAAACATCGTTTCACGTATGGCTTACTTAGAATCAGCCGAAGCGACATCGAGGTTGATTCAATCCGTTTCCACGCTGATGCGGTATTCGCTGTCTGCTCTGAGTACATCCGTTACATTGGAACAAGAAGTGAAAGTGGTGAAAGAGTATTTTCATATACAAGAAACGAGATTTGCCGATCGTATTACGTGCAAAACGTCCATCGATGAATCGTGTTTATCTGTACATATCCCAAGTCTCACCTTACAGCCGCTTGTCGAAAATGCCTTCATTCATGGTGTCGAACCAAAGGAGGAAGAGGGACTTGTTGAGCTCTCAATCTATCAAGAAGGCGGCTATGTGATGATTCGGATTCGGGACAATGGGATGGGCATCAATGAATTGGAGAAAAGAAGATTGCTGTCAGAAAAAGAAGAGGAAGATCCGAACATCCTGAGTAAAGGTCACTCAACAGGAATTGGTCTTCGAAATGTGATGTCAAGACTGCGTTTGTTTTACGGGGTGCAAAATGCCCTTCAAATTGATTCAAAGCCAAACGAAGGCACCACCATACAATTGGCTATTCCGATGAAGGAGGGACCGGCATGCTGAACGTGCTGATTGTCGATGATGAAAAAATAGAACGACTAGCGATGCGGAAGTTCTTAACCGAATGGGTTCCAGAGTGCCATATAGCAGGAGAAGCGGAAAATGGAAAGAAGGCGGTTGAATTCGTGCGATCTGAGCCCATTCATCTTGTGCTCATGGATATCCAGATGCCTGGCATGGATGGACTGACGGCGATCAAACAGATCAAAGCAAGCAGTCCTCATACAAAATTCATTATGCTGACAGCCTATGATACATTCGATTACGCCAAGCAAGCGATGCAAGAAGGGGTGAAACAATACCTGGTCAAACCAGCTGATAAAGACGAAACCATCGCAGCCATTCGATTTGTAGCAGCGGAAATAAAGCAGGAGGCGTCTCAGCGGCAGGCGGCAGCGGCCGATCAGCAGTCAAAGTGGCTTGAAGCCCATATCATGAACGGTCAATCCTATACCTCCATGGAGTTTCAACAACTATTTTCCGAATATGAAGCAGGTCTTATCATCGCGGTGCAGCGGACGGGCGGGGATCAGCTGTTGAACGATTTACAGAAATCTGCACAATTTCATACGGTGAAGGTTCAGATGGGGGGTGAACTGTTTACATGCTTCATTTATAGTCAGCAAGGACCAGGTCAGCTTAAGGCAGAGGTGCTGCAAGCCATTCGAGCTGCCATGACAAACGGTCAGCCTTCAACTGTCGTTGGCATAGGGCACCCAGTCTCAAACCCGCTTCATCTTCAGAAAAGTGCAGCAGAGGCTAAGCTTTCCTATTATCAGCGAAAAAAGAGTGGCGGCGTTGTTCGTTATGGCTTTTACCAAACAGACATAAAGCTCGGTTCATTGATTCATCTGCCAGACCTTGCGGATAGCATGATGCAGGCGCTCGAGGAAGGGAGAAGAGAGGATGCGCTGGCTTTATTTGATGCTTTCCAATTAGAGGGGGCGACGATTTCACAAGTAAAGGAACTGCTGATTCTCTTCAAATCACGTCTCCGTACAGAACTATCAATATTGACAATCAGCACCGCAGCTGAATGCCGTCAGTGCTGTGAACACCTATTTGACGTGTACGAAGCGAGAACCCAGACCATCAATGACATTGAGCGGGCAAAACGTTACATCAAAACGCATTATTGTGAACAGATCACACTTGAGCAAACGGCCGCTTATGTTGATTTAAGTCCAACCTATTTCACAAAACGATTTAAAGACGAGACGGGTCTGACATTTAAAGAGTATGTGACAAACTGCCGGCTGGATAAAATCAAAAAGCTCCTCAAAGACAGCTCGCTTAGCTTAAAAGAAATTACCTATCAAGCAGGATATACAGATCCTAATTACGTCAGCCGTGTGTTTAAGAAGATGGTTGGCTGTTCACCGAAGGAATATCGAAAACAGGTCGTAAAAAAATGAAGAATTTCATAAAAAAGTGCAGAAGTTTGCCTGAAAAAAAGCAAGGATCTTCCATTATACTTATTTTGATAACGCTTACAAAATAGGGATGGGGGATCAATTATGAAGGTCAAATTAGGCTTTACACTGCTTGCACTCTGTATGCTTATCGTCACTGCCTGCAGTTCATCGACGAACTCAGAGGCAAAAAAAGAAGGCGGAACGGAAAAGCTCGAAATTTTCTCTTGGTGGACAGGAGCGGGTGAGGAAGACGGGCTAAAGGCACTCATCCAATTGTTTGAAGAGAAGAATAAAGACATTCCAATTGAAAATGCAGCCGTCGCAGGTGGTGCTGGTACGAATGCAAAGGCTGTTCTGACTAGCCGTATGCAGGGGAATGATCCGCCTGCTACGTTTCAAGTGCATGGCGGGGCGGAGCTGAATGAGAGCTGGGTCGCGGCAGGCAAAATGGAGCCGCTGGATGATTTATATGAAAAAGAAGGCTGGAAAGACAAATTTCCAAAATCACTGATTGATCTTGTCAGCAAAGATGGAAAAATCTATTCCGTGCCAGTGAACATTCACAGGGGCAATGTGCTTTGGTATAACAAGAAGGTATTTGATGATGCAGGCTTAGAGCCGCCAGCGACATTTGATGAATTTTTCAAAACAGCAGATGCATTAAAGAAAAAAGGGATCACGCCACTTGCGCTTGGAGATAAGGAGCCTTGGGCGGCGACTCATTTGTTTGAAAGTGTTTTGCTTGGTGTATTAGGGGCAGATGGTTATCAAAAACTTTGGGCTGGCGACATGAAAATGGATGACCCGAAAGTGAAGGAAGCGGCAGACATCTTTGGACGTATGCTCGAATACGTCAATGATGATCACAGCTCACGTAACTGGCAGGATGCCTCACAGCTCGTGGCAAAAGGGGAAGCAGCAATGAATGTCATGGGTGACTGGGCGAAGGGGTACTTTGTGAATGATCTTGATTTGAAGGTGAATCAAGACTTTGGATACACGGCGACTCCTGGAACGGAAGGAAGCTTTATGGTGATCACCGATACATTTGGACTGCCAAAGGGTGTGAAACAGCCAGAAAACGTGAAGAAATTCTTATCTGTTTTAGGATCTGTGGAAGGACAGGATGCGTTTAATCCGCTAAAAGGATCGATTCCAGCACGTGTGGATGCAGACGTATCAAAATATGATGAATACGGAAAATCGGCGATGAAAGCATTTAAAGAGTCTAAGCTGGCGCCGTCTCTTGCTCATGGCTCAGCTGCTGAAGAAGGGTTTGTGACGAAAGCGAATCAAGTCGTCAATATCTTCGTGACACAAAAAGACAGCAGCCAGTTTGTATCATCTTTAAAAGATGCAATGAAATAAAGACGAAAGAGGCGGCGGCTAGGCACCGCCTCTTTTTTAAAAGGAGTGTAGCTTCATGCGCATGGACACATCGCCGATGACAAAAACATCTATGCCCAAGGTCAAACGTATGCGGAAAAAATGGAATGGAGATCAGCTGCTGGCGCTGCTCTTTTTAGCCCCGTCAGCGGTTTTATTATTCATCTTTGTTTACGGCTTTATTGGCTGGACAGGATATGTGTCATTATCAAACTGGACCACGCTTGTTCCTGATTTCTCTTTCGCAGGTCTTCGCAATTATGCCATGCTGTTTCAAGATTTCCGCTTTCAGTCAGATCTTCGAAACACGGTCTTTTTTACTCTATTTTTTATTGGGGCTGTCATTGTCTCTGGTCTTGCACTTGCGATTTTACTAGATCAGAAGATCAAGGGGGAATCTCTTTTTCGGAATTTATTCTTCTTTCCGATGGCCCTTTCCTTCGTTGTCACAGGGGTTGTATGGCAATGGATTTTAAACCCGTCAACAGGGGTGAATTTATTTTTGAAAACGCTCGGTATCCAGCCTAAATGGTACACGGATACGAACATTTTGGCCGGATTTGTCTGGGGGAAAATTGAGTTTGGTGTACCTGCGGCCATGATTGCCGTCGTGATTGCAGCTGTTTGGCAAATGACAGGCTTCTCTCTGGCAATGTATTTGGCGGGTCTGCGAGGAATTCCAGAGGAAGTAAGAGAGGCTGCTAGAATGGATGGTGCATCGGAGTGGCAGATTTACTGGAAAATCATTTTTCCTCTTTTAAAACCGATTACTGCAAGTGTTGTTATCATCATGGCTCATATTTCATTAAAGATTTTCGATTTGATTTACTCGATGACAGGACCGGGTGCGAACTTTGTCACCGATGTCCCGGGCGTGTATATGTTTGAAATGACCTTTAGAGGAAACCATTATGCAGGCGGTGCCGCCATTGCGATTGTCATGCTGGTCTCTGTTGCGGTCTTTATCGTGCCATACCTCCTGTCGAGCCGGAAGGGGGCTTCATCATGACAGCCAGATGGTTTGTCCGTCCAGTTCTTTATGCTTTATTGATTTTGTGCAGTCTATTTTTTTTGATGCCAGTTTATGTCATGCTCGTCACAAGCTTGAAGCCATTAGGTGAAGTCACCCTTGAACGAATGTGGTCGCTGCCATCCACAATCGATTTTTCAAGCTATCAAATCGCGTTTGAAAAGCTGGCGCCTAATTTAATGAATTCTCTTTATCTAGTCATTCCTGCTACTTTACTGTCAGCTGTATTAGGTGCAATGAATGGCTATGTATTATCAAAATGGCGTTTTAAAGGATCAGAAGTCGTCTTTACGCTGATGCTGTTTGGGATGTTTATCCCATATCAAAGTATTCTAATTCCACTTATTCAATTTTTGCGTGAAGTCGGATTGTATAATTCAATTCCAGGGCTTGTGCTTGTCCATGTCGTATACGGACTTCCGATCACAACGCTCATGTTCCGAAATTTCTATGTGAGCATCCCAGATGAAATGATTGAATCGGCGAAAATGGATGGCGCAGGGTTTATCGGGATTTTCAGACATATGATTCTTCCGCTTTCGATCACGGGGTTTGTTGTGGTCGCCATTTGGCAGTTCACAAATGTGTGGAATGAATTTTTATTTGCAGTCACGATGACCACTGCGGAGCATCAGCCGGTGATGGTTGCCTTGCAAAATCTATCAGGCAGTCAAATTGTGCAGTGGAACGTCCAAATGGCAGGAGCGATATTGGCTGCGCTGCCGACACTACTCGTCTATATTCTTCTTGGAAAATACTTTGTCAAAGGGCTTCTTGCAGGCTCTGTCAAAGGGTAAAACAATTTTTGTGTTATCGTTTTCATTCGGTGTACTGAAAGGATTGACTTCTCTTTAGATAGCGTCATAATAAAAGTTGAGACTTACTAGTTTTCATCAAGCTAGGTAAGGATTATCAAAGGGTAGCAAAGGGAGGAGTCATCCTGAATGAAGCAGTCACCAATTTTTTTACTGCCTGAATTGAAGGAAAGAATATGGGGAGGTACAGCCTTAAGGGATCAATTTGGCTACGATATTCCTTCTGATCAAACGGGAGAATGCTGGGCAATTTCTGCTCATCCAAACGGACCAAGTGTCGTGCAAGACGGTCCATATAAAGGGAAAACGCTGATCGAACTTTGGGACAATCATAGAGAATTGTTCGGGGGGATAGAAGGCGATCGCTTCCCGCTGTTAACCAAAATTTTAGATGCAAACCAAGACTTGTCCGTTCAAGTACATCCAGATGATGATTATGCGGAAAGACATGAAAATGGCGAGCTTGGAAAAACAGAGTGCTGGTATATCATTGACTGCAAAGAAGGAGCGGAAATGATCTATGGGCACAATGCAAGAACAAGAACTGAGCTTGTCACCATGATGAATAGCGGAGATTGGGAAGGTCTTTTGCGGCGGGTGAAAATTAAGCCTGGTGATTTTTATTATGTGCCAAGCGGTACTATTCATGCGCTTTGCGAAGGAACGCTTGTCCTTGAAACGCAGCAAAGCTCAGATACAACCTATCGCGTATATGATTATGAACGAAAAGACCAGGATGGCAACGAACGTGAACTTCATTTTGCACAAGCAATTGATGTCACGACGGTTCCTCATGTAGACGGTTATGCAGATGAATCAGTTGAAACACGCCGAGGAGTGACCATTCGTACATTTGTTGAAGCAGAATACTTCTCTGTGTATAAATGGGAAATTGATCAAAAAGTAGAGATTTCGCAGGATTATCCGTTTTTGCTATGCAGTGTGATTGATGGAGAAGGGTCTTTAGAGCATGACGGAAACACATATCCACTGCCAAAGGGCGCTCATTTTATTCTGCCGGCTGAAACAGGAAGCTTCTCAATTGAAGGATCTTGTGAACTGATTGTGTCGCATATATAAGGCAAAGAGGACTTCAGGAGGGTCCTCTATTTTTCTATTGCATAAATGACTTGAAAGAGTACTTGTTTTTGTCGATAAAGAGATTAGTAGACTATTATGCAAAGTTAAGAGAGGGACAGGGAACGTGAAAAAAACCATCAAGATTATGTTACTCGCAGCTGCCTTTGGTATGACATTACACACGGGTAAAGAAGCGCAAGCAGCCTCCTATGTCGACCAATCCATTTATACGATGAACACCACAAAGGTATTTACAACAGAAGCAGAAGTGAAAAAAGCAGTGGAAACACTGAAGAAGGACAAAAAGTGGACAGCCACTTACCAAACCTCAGGAAATACGTCGAGCTATCAGCTCACTGCCTCAGGGTATGAGTCACAAGCAGCAGCGAGTGCAAGTGCAGCTGCATTAAAAAAAGAGGTGGGCATGAGCGGTACGGTGTCTCCAGTAGGTGACCGCCTTCCTTTACAAAAGGTCGTATCTGACCCAGTTAACGATGAAAATCAGGCGAAAAAGCTCTCACTTGAGCTAACAAAAACATCTGGGCTCAATAGCTCCTATGAAGTTATCAATCAAAGCAGGCCTTCTTATCAGGTCATATCAGGAACCATTGATTCTGAAACGAAAGTGAAAAATATTCAAACCGAGTTGCAAAAGCAGGCAGGCGTCACCAGTACATACCAAACCGAAAACAAAGCTGGCACTGTATATCAGCTGATTTCAAGCGGTATTGTTGGACAAAGTAAGGCAAATACCATTCTGCAAGGTTTTCAGAAGGCATCCGGTTTAAAACCAGTGCTTCAAACGGTAACACCGGGTAAGCCGTATTACATCGTCACATCCGCTGCACAAGCGAACCAGTCGAAAGCACAGACACTCCTTACTCAGCTGCAAAAAGAAGCAAAAATCAGCGGGAAGATTCAAAAGACAGGAGCCTTAAAAAATGTCTACAGCTTGGAATCAGGCTATTTCAAAGACAACAAACAAGCAGCTTCAGCTGCGGCTCAAATTAAGAAGCAAACCGGTGCTGCAGGTACTGTGCAGCGAGTGGGAAAAACAAAAAATTATATCGTAAAGCTCAATCAATTGAACGATACAGCTTACGCAAAAACGATAGCTTTTTTCAAGAAAAAGAAATGGCGCTACACATCTAAAAAGATTTCTTCTACACAGCCATATCAAGTCGTGACGGGGAACCTTTTAGGAGATGAACAAGCGAAAAAAGCAGCGGCTTTCTTCCAAAAGAAAAAAGTATCTGCGACAACGAAAAAAACAGGCAAGGTATCAGACAGCACATATCGACTCGTCGTCAATCAAGCAGTGGACCAAGCGAAAGTGAATAAAGGTGCCGCATACTTAAAAACGCAGAAGGTGACAAGCAGCATCAAGACAAGTAAGGGACAGGCTGTCAGCAAAACATATAGTCTTAAGACAACACCTGTATATGAACAAACTAAAGTGAAGCAGGCTCAAGAGATCATCAAGAAAAATGGTATTGCCAGCAGTACAAAAACGCTGACTGAAGCGGTCAAGCAATACCGTATCACGACAGAGCCGACAGTGAATCAGACAAAACTGAATCAAGCACTCAGCTATTTGACGAAACAAAAAATGAAGGCTGTTGCCCAAAAAACAGGTGCAGTCGATTATGCTCAATATCAGATCAAAACAGGTGCTATCTCAACAGCTGCACTGCGTGACCAAGGCATGGCATTTTTCAAAAAACGGAATGAAAATGCTGCGTATACAACAACAACGAAACCAACTTACAAAATTAACATTACGCAGCAATTTACAGGATTACCAACTGTAAATGAAGCCATTGCATTTGTGAAAAGCCAATATGGCTGGACTGCCACAGCCGTAAAAATTAAAAATGGCCCAATGGTCATGCAAACGAACTACAACCTCACTGTCAATGAGATGGTAAACAAACAAATGAAGGTGTCACCACAGACAGATGGTGCGGCCTATGTCTATGCAGCATATGTAGACCAAGCAACATCGACAGTGAATACAGATGGCTTAAATGTCCGTTCAACACCTGATTCGAGCTCTGCAAGCAACATTGTCGCACAGCTGAATAAAGGAGCAAAAGTGAAACAGCTTGGAAAAGAAGGAAACTGGATCAGGATCAACCTCGGCTGGAGAAATGCAAGTGCAGCAGAGGTGCAAAAATATGTAGATCCAGCCAATATTGCAGAAGGCACGCAATCTTATTTTCAATTTCTGAAACTCTCTGAAGCTGCGAATCTCAATCCGGCAGAGGTCAATACAAAGATTTTAGCAGGCAAAGGGATTCTTGCTGGAAAAGGACAAGCCTTTATTACAGCAGCAAAAACGTATCATATCAACGAAATTTATCTTATTTCTCATGCGTTGCTTGAAACGGGTAACGGAAGTTCCATTTTAGCGAATGGTACAATGTTTAATGGAAAGAAAGTATATAACATGTATGGCATTGGTGCATATGACAGCAATCCGAATTATCTCGGTGCAAAGTATGCGTATGAACAGCAATGGTTCACACCAGAGGCTGCGATTATTGGCGGGGCAAAATTCATTGGCAACAGCTACATCAATAATGCGACATACAAACAAGATACGATTTATAAAATGCGCTGGTCTGCTACAGCAACTCATCAATATGCAACAGATATTGGCTGGGCTTCTAAGCAAGTCACTCGTATGTATAGTTTGTATAACCTGCTTGATGACTATACGCTGTATTACGATATCCCAGTGTATAACAAATAAAAAAACGTCCGTGCTTCCTATTGAGAAGCCGGACGTTTTTTTTGTAAGAGCAGCTGCTGTTCAATGAATGAAAGGAGCTGCTGACTTGATTGTCCCTTTGAATATTGGTTCCATTCCTCAGCAAAGGTTTTGATTCGTTCTTTATTGGTTGATCCGTTTAGGTGTAAAAGCTCCTGCAAGAGCATGTCTTGAGTGACGCAAGCCTTTCCAGGAATGATGTCTTCATACCGATCAACTAAGCCGCGTTTCTCCCGATAAGTGTCTAAGTCATAAGTGAAGAACAAGACAGGCTTTTCGAGCAGTGCATATTCAAACACAATCGACGAATAATCTGTCACTAGGACATCACAAGCACAAAGCAATGGATAGAGCGGCTGATCGGACACATCAAATATCCATTCACCGTCTGTTTCTGCTTTCGCTAAATGTTTGACTGCAGGATGAAGCTTGACGAGCAGAATATAATCGCCATTCAGCTCAGTTTGCAATTGCTCTTTTGAAAAAGGCAGGACAAGACTGTCCATTGCAAAGTCTCGATAGGTCGGTGTATAGAGCAGGATCTTTTTCCCTTTTGGGATATCATTCAGCTTTAAGGAAGGCTGATGCTGTTCATAGTACAGATCCGTCAGTGGTACACCAGTTGGTAAAAAGCGTTCATCATTGGCCCCA
Organism: Bacillus sp. ABR; assembly: GCF_056172715.1. Classification (NCBI taxonomy): domain Bacteria; kingdom Bacillati; phylum Bacillota; class Bacilli; order Caryophanales; family Bacillaceae; genus Bacillus; species Bacillus sp. ABR. The sequence goes on from NZ_JAOYSL010000001.1 coordinate 522,726, forward strand.
AACGAGGTCTTGAAAATCTCACGCATGTGATCTGAGCCTGTCACGATATAGTCGAAAGACGCATAGACACGTTTGAAGCGCTCGATGTCACGGGGACTTCGTTCAGAATTTGAAGCATCTTCAAGCCCGAACTTTTTCAAAGCGCCATTGGCATGCCATACTTGAATACAGGTGGTAGAAGGCCGTTTTCTAAGCACACTCGTCATGAGAAAGTAATTATCCGTCACGACAACCTTGCTTTTAAACATCGTATACATACATTGAATGAGATGGAGAGGATTTTTTTCATGAAAATAGCGAAATGACAGATGAGGCCCGTCCTTTTCTATCGCAGAAGCATGCTTCGTATAGAGGACAGTAAGCTTCATTGTCATGTTCGCCTGTTGTTGATAAGTATGAATGAGAGCAGCCGCATTCTCTTGGAACGAAACAAGCAGCGTCACCTGGTTTTCACGCGGTTTCACGCCGCTCATCAGCCATCCAATGAAAGAAATAAAAGCTGCGTAACATGAAATCATCATTGAGCGTATATTCATCATTTGTCAGTCTCTCACAGCTGCTTCGTCTGATCCTTTACCTGCTCAGGATAGTAACGTTTTTTTCCTTTGCTTTCCTTCAATACGGCAAAAGCATACTTAGGAATATTCAGCATTCGTTTCCATCTCCATGGATTCACAATCAATCTATACAGCCATTCTGTATTTGTCTTAATCATCCAGCGTGGTGCACGCTTCACCGTTCCGCTAAATACATCAAAGCTTCCGCCTAAACCGATGCAAACAGCCTGCGGGAATAAATGGCGGTATTCGTAAATAAAGTTCTCTTGGTTTGGATAACCTAATGCAACGAACACCATATCAGGTTTCGAGCGCGCGATTTGCTTCGCTACGAAACGTTTATCTGCTTGATAGCCGTCACAGCTTCCGGCAAGGACCACATTTGGATATTCCGTATCAATTCGCTGTTTCACAGCCTCAAGCACTTCTTTTTTCGCACCATATAAAAAGATTCTTTTAGACTGCTTGTTTGCTAGATCAAGCATAGACATGAAGACATCAAAGCCGGCAATTCTTGACTTAAGTGGACTTTGGGTCATGCGAGACATCAACACGACGCCAACACCATCCGGCAGTACATAATCCGCAGATGAGACGACTTGATGGTACGCATGATCCTTCATGACGGCATAGCCTATCTCTGGATTGACAGTCGCAATCATGGCGCCTCTTTTCTGAGAAATATGATGCTGGTTCATATAGCTGATAAATTCATCTAAGTCGCCGTTTACATAAGAAAGGTTTGAGACCACTTCTGTTTGCATTGTTTAGACCTCCTTTTTAACTTGTTATCTATGAACGTTCATTGTAAATTCATTCTTCGCCTACTCATCATTTTATCACAGATGCTCCATGAAATATTAACAATAACTTTACAAACCTTTAAATTTCATGACATTTTCATCAATTCAAATGGACGATCCTCTGTGAAACATTGATTCCTCGGACTTTTCCTCCTACGCCCAATAAATTGGAAATAGTTTGTCTTTACATCCGCTTAACGTTTGGTGGGCGCTGTGATATAATGAGGTTCCGAAGAGCGAATCGAATATCACAGAATTACGGATAAATTACTGCACGAATGCAGTCGAATAAGGATTGAAGAAAGGAGTTTATGTTTGCAATGAAGAAAGTTATTACTTACGGTACATTTGATTTATTACACTGGGGGCACATTAAGCTGCTAGAGCGTGCAAAGCAGCTCGGAGATTACTTAGTGGTGGCCATCTCTACAGACGAGTTTAATTTACAAAAATCAAAAAAAGCTTATCACAGCTACGAGCATAGAAAGCTGATTCTTGAAACCATTCGTTATGTAGACGAAGTCATTCCAGAAAACAGCTGGGATCAAAAAGTCCGTGACGTGCAAGAGCACGATATCGATGTGTTTGTCATGGGAGATGACTGGGAAGGTAAATTCGATTTCTTAAAAGAACATTGCGAAGTCGTATACTTGAAGAGAACAGAAGGCATCTCGACAACACAAATTAAGGAAGAAATTGCGGGACTTTAATAGATCGAAAAAAAGTACTTCTTATCTTTTGGTGAGAAGTACTTTTTCATGTAAAATACAATGAGCAAGTCATCATTATTTTTAAGGAGAGCTTCCTTTGTTTCAAAATTGGATGAAGAAAAAAGTTGAAGATACATTGGATCAATCTGAACAACATGAAACACTGGCATCAGTGGACATGCCTGATATGGATTACTACTTTATTATGGGTGATGTGCCAAAACAGGATGAGAGCTTAACGAAATCTTTAAAGACAAGAATTAAGCCCTTGGCTGATCAGCATAAGCGTACTGCAATTTTAACTTTAAATTACGATGCAAATGTGAAAGAACGTATTCACAGCTTGGAGGAGACAATTCCTAACCAAGTGGACATCTTGAATGTATTTGAACACTATATCTTACCGCTAAGCGGAAGTAAAAGACGTTATTTAGAATTTATTGCCGGTGAATCACCACATCAGATCAATGAAGCTATTTTTCCCGAAGATGAATCCACGATTCAAGTGACGAGATATGAATTGCCTGCTTCCCCCATTTGTTATATTGATCAATATAATGAAAAGCAGCAACTAGTGAAGAGGGAAGAATACAATTGGCAGGGCGTTTTGTGCAGAGTACAAAGCTTTGTTCCACATACAGGTGCTCTATACTTAGAAGAATTAATCAGTGACGACGGAAGCATTTATATGGAGATCATTTATTCTGGTGATGCAAAAAAGAATCCAGTTCGGCATATCAATTGGTATAAAAAAACAGGAATTCAAACATTTACAAAGAAGACGGATATTAAACAATTATGGCTATCCAGCATTCAATCACAAAATGACCGTTTGAAACTGATGATCACAGAGGACCGTGATCAAGACCGCCACCTGTTTAAAATCGATCAGCCTGAAACCACCTATTACGCTGCATTTGTGCATCACGCACATTATGAAGAAGATCTGCATCAAGTTAATTCTCAATATGGAGAATTATTTAAACAAATAAGAAAACAGCAAGTGGATGCTGTCTTTTTTGGGGATACTGAGCATAAAGAAGATGTCGAGAAAGTCTTGGGAGAACAAGCTTATTTTTATCTTGTTCCTTCTGACGAAGAGACTGTTTGGAATACGGCCATTCATCATATGCTCGAAAATCGTAAGCATAAAGATGAACTGAGAGGGATCGTTGACAGCATGAAATGGGTCCTGCGTGATCTAAGCTCTGAGCATCATGTTCTTCACCTTCAACTCGATGTAAAAGATGAAATGAGTCATGCGGATCATGTGCAAATTGATTTTGCAGGATATGATCGAGTGAATGGAGCTGAAATCATCTCTCAAACAATCGATGAAAACCATCTAGTCAGCTTCCCAATTGGCCATTTTCAAACAAAGAAAAACATTGAAATCAACCAAACGAAATTTGTGGATTTTTACATTCGTTTTAAAACAGAAGAACTTCAAGAGGTTTTGCAGCGTCTAGAAATAGAAGGCGAGCTGCTTACGAATAAACCATCGTCCATCGATGGATGGTCATATCAAACGAAACAAGGAAACTATTCTTGGAAAGTGAAATAGCCATATAACGGTAAGATTTCTGAACAGAGGAGATTAACGATTAATGATTGAAGAGGGAATTCATAAGAAGAAGAGTGTTGTTGAAGGGTTAAAAAATCACCATGAGAAACTAGAAATGCTGATTCGCATCGATGATGACATGCCATTAACAGATAGGGAATTTTATTTGTTTATGAGGGAAAGAGTATCAAAACAAGAGCTTTTCCTTCCGCTTGTTCATCAAGAAGAGAATCTATTCAAATTGGTATTGAGTGAATCATCGCTGCCGCTTGCGTTAGAGCAAGGCCAGACATATAACTTGTATGTCACGGACTATTTAAGCACAAACCAAGAAGAGGATGAGGACGAGCTTGAGGACTCAGCTTATGATTCTGATTCCGAAGAAGAGGAAGAAGAAGTAAAAGAAGCAGATATCAATACAGATAATGAATCTGAAGAGAAAACGTCAAACTATAAACGCCGTTTGAAAATGGAAGTAGAAAAGCCTGAGCTGACTTTTTTAGAAAATAAAGACGCCATGCTGTATATCATTCCATACCGCACAGACAAAGGGAATGCTTCTTTGAAAATCAAGCGTGAGCTAAAGGTTGTGAAATTCAATCAAATCGAGCTCAACAAAGGATATATGTTATCTTTATCCGGGTATGCAGGTGTTCTAAGTGCAGAACATCCATATGAGATCAAAGAAGCAAAACTTCTATTGAAGAAAAATGGTGAAGAACCAATTGAACATCGTTTTCCGGTCAATATCACCCATATAAAAGATGAAGTGATCGAATACCGTGATGATCAACAGGTACCACAGCTTTATCAATTTTTAGCTGAAGTTCCTTTATCTGAATTAACCTATTCCTTGAACAAGCGCCTTGTATATCGCTTCTATCTTGAATTTATCTGCGACGTGAACGGAGTAGAGGAAACATTAACAACCACTTCTTTAGTGCTTGGAGACCGCTCGAACAAACTCAAAGGACTTGTTCAAATTCATAAGCGAAACGATGTACCGATTCGATATGAAGTGTACCGAAAGAAAAAAAGACAAACGCTTGGCATCCGTATTAATGACTACACCATGAAAACACGTGCCAAGTATTACGTCAAAAGCAAGTGGAAGAAATTCAAAAAGAAGATCGGTAAAATCAAAAAAGTCCGTAACCGCCTTGTGACAAGAACGTTTAAAACGACCTTTAAACTGGCGAGTAAGCTGTCTGTGAAAAAGAAAACCGTTGTTTTTGAAAGCTTTAACGGAAAACAATTCAGCTGTAATCCGCGTGGTATTTACGAATATATGAAAGAAAATCACCCTGAATATACGCTGATCTGGAGCGTTAAAAAGGGTCATGAAGCACCGTTTAAGGAAAAAGGCATCTATTATATCAATCGTCTGTCATTGAAATGGATTTTTGCGATGGCAAGAGCCGAGTATTGGGTCGTAAACAGCCGTCTTCCGCTGTGGGTTCCAAAGCCAGATCACACAACATACTTGCAGACTTGGCATGGTACGCCGTTAAAACGACTGGCAATGGACATGGACGAGGTGCATATGCCTGGAACAAACACGAAGAAATACAAAAAGAATTTCACGAAAGAAGCATCGAATTGGGATTATCTCATCTCTCCTAATGCCTACTCGACTGAAATCTTTACACGTGCGTTCCAATTTCAAAAGACCATGATTGAGTCAGGATATCCGAGAAATGACTTCCTTCACAATCAAAACAATGAAGAAACGATGAGAGCACTGAAACAAAAAATGAACCTGCCGCTCGATAAAAAATTGATCTTATATGCACCGACATGGAGAGACGATCAATTTTATAAAAAAGGGCAGTACAAATTTGATTTAGACCTTGATCTGCATGAGCTGAGAGCTGCTATCGGAGATGAATATATTATCATTCTGCGTATGCACTATCTAGTTGCTGAAAACTTTGATTTAGGGCCGTATGAAGGCTTTGCCTATGACTTCTCTCATTACGAAGACATTAGAGACCTTTATATGATTTCAGATCTGCTCATCACAGATTACTCATCTGTTTTCTTTGACTATGCAAACCTCAAACGTCCGATGCTGTTCTATGTGCCTGACATTGAAACATATCGAGATAAGCTAAGAGGCTTCTATTTCGACTTTGAACAAGAAGCACCTGGACCGCTTGTAAAAGAGACAGCACGTGTGATTGACTGGGTCAGAGAAACAGAACAGCCGACCTTTACACTACCAGATTCATTTGCGCCGTTTTATGAGAAATTCTGCTACTTAGAGACTGGAGAATCTTCGAAGCGGGTCGTTGAAGTAGTGTTTGATAAAAAACATAATGCTTAAAAATCTTGCATTATTGTATGAACAAGATTTTGATCAAGAGACAAACACCTTTAAGTTGATTTCACTTAAAGGTGTTTTTTTATCTCGATTAGTAAACAAAAAAGCCAGTCGATTGTCTCGAACTGGCATCTTCAAAAAATAAATATTTAATTAGAAAAGTTTCTTTTGTGTATGTTTCTTTTTAGATGTCTTTTCATTGACTTAAGAGCTTTGAGCGTTTTTCGAGATTTACTTTTTAACACTTTTACTTTTTTAACACTGATTGTGAAAATATAGTTTCGGACTAGTGTTTGAATGGTCGCTATTTTTATATTTTGAAGAGTTTCTTTAGAAATTCTTGCTAAGGAAGCAATGAGTGAAAAATCATCATCTTTTAAAGAAGATATTTCATTGAAAATTCTTTCGCAGTTTTTGTTATCAGTATACGTTAGAATTAAATCTCTTCTTTCTTCGACAAATAATTTCTCCCGGAAACCATTATGAATCGTATGAATCATCTCATTCACTAAGCTTGTTTGATCTTCTACAATTTCACCTAGGAAAGTTTCTTCCTTACTTCTTAAAATACCCTTATTGAAAAATTCTTCAAAATCAAAATGATAATATATAACTGGTTTTTTCATAAAACTTACATCAAATGAAACACTAGAATAATCGGTAATAAGGAGAGAGGCTCTCATTAATAATTCTTGAACGTTTACTTCACCCAATTCCAAAATAGACACTACATCACTCTTATATTTGTTGAAATAAGAGATATATGGCTGCATTCGATAATGTGGATAAAATAAGAGTTTCACTCTATGTTTTTTTAATTCTTGAAGCAATTTTTCATCCTTTAGAATCGAAATATATTTCTCGTAATAATCCGATTTTAAGAAAGTTTCTTCTGTATTTAGCCATTCTCTCCATGTTGGCATGATTAAAATCTCTCTATCACCATTATGATCGGTTGTTTTAGAATTAGCTAAATGATCAAATCTTGATAAGCCAGTCACCTTAACCTCTGATTCTTTGTAACCAAAATGATCCATCATCATTTTCTTTTCATAAACCGAGCTGACACAAACTATATGAAAAGGATATTGATAGAAAAATCGATGATATTCAGCTGATTTTCTTCCCATTACACCGTGTTGAAGAAAGATTCTTTTTGCTTTCTTCGTATGTTGATATTGTGGTATTTTAAATGGAAGGAAATATTCTAGATCATGAGAACCGATAAAGTGTGTAGCTTGTAGTGTTTTTTCAATATGTTCAGGTGAGCCAATGATCAGTACGTTTCCAAGATGTTCGATATTTCGAATATCTTTACTTCCTTCTTCAATAGCATAATAAACTTCCTTATCAGGATGCTTTTCTCTGCAATATTTGAAAAAGTGATATCCTGTATCTTGAGCAGTATCTGGTCTTTCTCCTATAATCCAAACTTCTTCTCTGCTTTCACTAATTTGATCCTCAGAAATAGAAGATTTAAAGGGAAGTACTTCTAGTTTCAAATTTCCCTTTGGTGTCGTTGATGAAAAGTTAAAAATCTTATTATTATCGTTGCCTTTATATTTGATAATAGAAAGATACTTGTCTTTCTTATAAGTATACTTAACAAATCCTAGACGTCTATTAAATGAAAATTTTTCTGTATCGAATCTTATAAAGAAATCCCAAACGCCTTTTTCTTCAGGAAGTGTTGATGTATCAAATAACACTTTGAACCCACAGTACGTATAGTCTTTCTTGTCCCGTTTATAATGATAAGCAAAAGTTAAGTCTCTTTTATTTTGTACGGGAATGGTTATTTCTTTTAAAGATGCGCGTTCTTTTAGGACTAATGAGCGCTTAACAGAATCTGAATGAGGCATTTCTAAGCCTCTTAAGATAGCAGCGCCTTCAACTTTTAAGTAGTGACCGCGTATTTTTTTGACTTGATAGAGATTTCTTACGGTTCTAGCTTTTCTAACTGTAAAACTCAAGTTTTGACTGGCGGTTCGATGTAGTCCTACTTCAAAAGGCACTTTCTCAAATATATTAAGAACGTTATTTTCATCAAAAGTCAAAGAGTGATTTGTGACTTTGGCGAAAATAGTCTTCTGGCTTTTTTTATTTGTTAATAAAAAGAGCCAGTCAGATTGTTTCTGACTACCTTCTTGTAAGGCTTCAATGATGCGTTTAAAAGGTATCTTTAAAATAAAATCTTCATCATTTATACGTTTCATTCTAGTTAACACAGTACTCTCTGTGTCTTTGTTATTCATCATGTGAATTTCAGAAACATGATGATCTATTAATGCTAATTGTTCACTTGCTATAGATATTTTTGCAGTCATCGTTTGATTTTGAATATAGCTCTCTTTAAAAGAAACAAGTAGACTCTCTTGTTTGACATCTAATATCAATCCACTATTCCTCTTTTTAAATTGACATTGAAAGAGATGATCAGCAGTCTTAAATGAATTTGTAGAAACCAATTTTTTTCTGTCTTTTATAAACGATCCTAGTAACTTACCCTCTACTTCTTCATAAAAATGAATTTGCCAGATACCCTCATATAAATTATGAAGGCCAAGTGAACTTAAATCTACGTGTGCAGACCAAATTCCATCTTCTGAAATTGAATCAACAGGAAATAATATTTTATCCTTTGAAGGTACTCTATGAAATGAAATAAAGAATTTCCTTTGATCTAATGGAGCATCAATGTCTAAAATGTTTGAAACACCATTTATTGTGAGAGTATAATTTTCAAGCATGAAATCAATCAAATTGGTTTTGTATAAGTTTGTTCTTTTTTTAGCATTTAAAATTTCGAATGTTATTTTTGTTTGTAAGTTTTCATTGCTTGTTCTTTTAATTAGTACAGCCAATTCTCTATGCAGAATCTTTCTTTGCCATTTGTGATGAACGGCATATTGTAGCGGAGTGAGTATTCCAACTTGATCTGCTACGAAGATACTGAAAGAGGAACCTTTTAGAGGGAGAATGTCTTTAGCACGTATTTCTGCTACGTAAAAACCATCTTTATTCTGCTGTAGAGGAAAATCAAATGTTTGATTATCACGAATGAAATTTATTGTTTTTAGGTCTTTTTTATCATATGAATGTATGAACAAAGATAAGATAGAGTTACTAGTTAAAATACTTTCTAAAGAAACCATAGTCTCTCTCCTTAAAATCTAGTTAAAAATCTATTTATAATGAGTAAAAATAATACTGAATAACTATAATATGGATATTCAATTAATATAGTCTGATTATATAGTCAAGATAGTTTAACATACATTATTCTGAAATGTAAATATCATCCCAAATTTGCTTATAACCTATGATCAAGCAAATAATTCCTATACTTATGAAGGATAGCATCTTTGTTTTGTCTTTAAAGTGAAAAAATAAACAACATCTGTTACAATTATGAGCGGTGCTTTTAATTTTGGTACTCAAAACTTTTGTTAAGGAAGATAACAATGAACGCAATGTTGACGATACTAAAGGAGCAAATCAGCTCATTTCCGCTGATTATGCGACTTGCTGTTTATGAAACAAAATCAAAATATCAGATGAATTATTTAGGTGTTTTATGGCAGTTTTTAAATCCATTGATTCAAATGCTGGCTTACTGGTTTGTTTTTGGTATGGGTATTCGAGGAGGACAGCCAATTGTCATTGGCGGCGTGGAGGTTCCATTTATCATCTGGATGCTTGCCGGTTTAATCCCTTGGTTCTTCATTAGTCCGACCATTCTTGATGGATCAAACAGTGTGTTTAAACGCATTAATATGGTATCGAAAATGAATTTTCCGATTAGTGCGCTGCCGTCTGTGGTGATAATGTCCAACTTGTTCAGCTACTTTGTCATGATGGGCGTCTATTTAATCGTGCTGATTTCCTATGGCATCTACCCTGACGCGCATTGGCTGCAATATATATACTATTTTATTTGTATGATCGCGTTTATGTTTTCGTTTAGTTTGTTTAATTCCACGATTAGCGTACTCGTGAGAGACTATCAATTTCTTTTACAATCCGTGACACGATTGCTTTTCTTTTTGCTGCCGATTTTTTGGAATATCTCAGAAAAGCTCACTGGAGACAAAGCGTGGATTGGGGACATATTAAGATTGAATCCTCTTTTCTACATCATTGATGGATTTAGAAATAGTTTGTTAAAGGGAGAATGGTTCTTCCATGATGTCAAATACACACTTTATTTTTGGCTGATCACGCTTCTTCTTTTAACAGCCGGTTCATTGCTTCATATGAAATTTAGGGATAAATTTGTCGATTTTCTTTAAAAAGTAAGGAGATTATACGATGAAACTAAAGGTTTCGTTTCGAAACGTATCCAAGCAATACGTCCTATATAAAAAGCAGTCAGATAAGATTAAAGGGCTGTTTTTTCCTAATAAAAATGAAAAAGGTTTTTTTGCTGTCCGTGATGTGTCCTTTGATGTATATGAAGGCGAGACGATTGGTTTTGTGGGGATTAACGGATCTGGGAAATCGACAATGTCGAACCTTCTAGCGAAAATCATTCCACCGACAAGTGGTGAAATTGATATGGATGGCCAGCCTTCGTTAATTGCCATTGCTGCAGGGCTGAACAACCAATTAAGCGGAAAAGACAACATTCGTTTAAAGTGCTTAATGATGGGACTGACGAATAAAGAGATAGACGAGCTTTATGAAAAAATCGTAGAGTTTGCGGATATTGGTGACTTTATTGACCAGCCTGTAAAGAGCTATTCAAGCGGAATGAAATCCCGTCTTGGTTTTGCCATTTCAGCACATATCGATCCAGATATCCTTATTATTGATGAAGCACTGTCTGTTGGAGACCAAACCTTCTATCAAAAATGTGTGGACCGCATTACAGAATTCAAAGAACAAGGAAAGACGATCTTTTTTGTCAGTCATTCTATTAGCCAAATCCAAAAAATTTGTGATCGGGTGGCTTGGATGCATTATGGTGAACTTCGTATGTTTGATGATACGAAAAAGGTCGTGAAAGAGTATAAGGAGTTTGTTGATTGGTTTAACAAGCTTTCCAAGAAAGAGAAACAAAAATATCAAATGGAACATAAGGAAGGCAGAAAAGGCGTACAAAAGACAGAAAAGGTGTCTCGTTATCAAGAGAACGGAAAACGGCGCTCATTGTTCGGACCCGCATTTCAAGTGACAGTTTTAGCGGCCTTAACGATTTTGCTTGCCTTATCAATGTTTTCAGATCGCCCGCTTCGTACACTTGCGACATTTGGTGCAATTTCATCAGATAAGGCAGAAGCGCCTCAGTCAAAGAACCCGCAGACGAAGGGGGCGCCCGATATGAAAAAGGTGGATCAACAGATGATTGTCACGGCTGACCCACTTAAGGTTTACAAAGACCAAGCCATGAAAAAAAAGGCTGATGTCACTTTGCCATTTGGACAAGCAGTACAGGCTGTGGCTGAAAATAAAAAAACCGTTCAAATTAAAACAGCATCAGAAAAGTATTTTGTTAAACCTGATGCGCTTCAAAATGCAGAGGATTTAAAGTCATTATCCATTGGACCAGGACAGTTTAATTCATATGTATCGCCTGCATCAGCAGGTTCATATGAGTATCTACTTTCTTTCCTTGGAAAAGAAGAATCTGTGCTAAAACAAAGAATGCAGACGCTGAGCTCGATCAAAAGTGATCAAGGAGATACGATTGAACGATTGACCACAGAGAAAACTGACTATGTCATTCAAAATGGTCAGGCAAACACCATTGTGTTTCGAGAGGTGATGTCCATCTCTCCTTCCACACTTGGGCTGACAGAACAGAATGTCTGGATGAATGAGAAACAAACGAAATTCGCAGTGAAGGGCGAAAACAATCTGTTTGTCATTGATAATGAACAGCATACACTGACTATTTCAGTCATGAATTAAAAAAGCTGCCGATGCCGGCAACTTTCAGCGTGTAGGCAAACCCTCGCATTCGGTGTCAGGTCTGCGCTCCGGTGCTCACGAATGTCAAATTCACTCTGCTCCTGTGCTCGTCCTTCCTAGACTGCAAAGGTTTTCTATCACGCTGAAAAGAAGACAAAGGGCTAAAATAAAGATCATTTTAGCCCTTTGTCAATAATTTGAAAGCTGCCGATACCGGCAGCTTTTTTAGTTCACTTCTTCTTTTTCGAGAAGCTGTTTCATAAATGGAATGAGTTTCTTTTTTAATTCTTCATCCTGAAGAGCAAACTCAAGCGTTGTTTCAATGAAGCCTTGCTTTTCGCCGACATCGTATCGTTTCCCTTCGAAATCATAGGCAAATACGCGCTGGATGTCATTCAGCTTTTGAATGGCATCTGTCAGCTGAATTTCTCCGCCTGCACCAATTTCTTGCTGATCGAGGTACATAAAGATCTCTGGTGTGAAAATATAGCGCCCTAAGATGGCTAGGTTCGATGGTGCTGTTCCTTGCGGCGGCTTTTCAACAAAGTTTTTGACTTGATAGCGGCGCCCTTCTTGTGTTAGAGGGTCGATGATCCCGTAGCGATGCGTATCGCTGTCTGCTACTTGCTGAACCCCGATGACAGATGAAAGGGTTTTTTCGTATTCATCCATCAGCTGGCGAAGCCCAGGTGTTTCGGCTTGAACAATGTCATCACCTAATAAAACAGCAAAAGGCTCATCACCGATAAAGTTACGTGCGCACCAAACGGCGTGACCGAGTCCTTTTGGCTCTTTTTGACGTATGTAATGGATGTCAGCAATGTTAGAGGATTTTCTCACTTTCTCTAAAAGCTCACTCTTTCCCTTTTCCTCAAGATTGCGCTCTAACTCTGGTGCAAAATCAAAATGATCCTCAATGGCTCTTTTCCCTTTTCCAGTGACGATAATAATGTCTTCGATTCCTGATTCAACAGCTTCTTCAATAATATATTGAATGGTTGGTTTATCAACGATTGGGAGCATTTCTTTAGGCATTGCTTTTGTTGCAGGGAGGAAACGTGTTCCGAGACCTGCAGCTGGTATAATGGCTTTACGTACTTTTTTCAATGAACTTTGCACCTTCCTTACATATAGAAAAAATGATTTGGCTTCATTTTTCATCTTTCATAAAGTGTAACTTACAAATGATAGAAATGACAAATGATTTACGATAAATGCATGATCTGATTCAATATCTATTGTAAAGAGTTTGTGTAAATTTTTATGTTGAAAAGAGTAAAGGCGATGTAAAAATGAAATAGAATGATTAGGATTCGTTTCTATTCTTTTGTATAATACACTTATAAATGAGAAGGAAAGAGGCATCGACTATTGAAAACATTACATGTAATGACTGTATTCGGGACGAGGCCTGAAGCGATTAAAATGGCACCCCTTGTCCTTGAGCTAAAAAAACATCCGCAAATCAAATCCTCAGTCACTGTGACTGCACAGCATCGGCAAATGCTTGATCAAGTGTTGAAAGCCTTTAACATTCAACCAGATCATGATTTAAATATTATGAAAGAACGCCAGACATTATCTGAAATCACATCAAATGCACTTTTGAAACTAGATCAATTATTCCAAGAGGAAAAGCCTGATATTGTCCTTGTTCATGGAGACACCACTACAACCTTTGCAGGAAGCTTGGCCGCATTCTACCACCAAATTTCTGTCGGTCACGTTGAAGCGGGTTTAAGAACACACAATAAATACTCGCCGTTCCCTGAGGAATTGAACCGACAAATGACAGGCACGATTGCCGATATTCATTTTGCTCCAACAAATGAGGCGAAACAGAATCTTTTAATTGAAAATAAAAAAGAAGAGACGATTTGTGTGACGGGGAATACAGCGATTGATGCATTGCAAACAACGGTTACAGAGCAGTATCAACACCCTATTTTAGAGAAAATGGGAACAGATAAAATGATTTTGTTAACGGCTCATCGCAGAGAAAATCTCGGCCAGCCGATGAAAAACATGTTTAGAGCGATTAGACGTATTGTAGAAGAGTTTGAAGATGTTCAGGTTGTATATCCTGTACATTTAAACCCTGCTGTTCGTGATGCGGCTCAGACAGAATTCAGTGATCTTGATCGTGTGCACTTAATTGAGCCGCTTGAAGTTGTTGATTTCCATAACTTCGCTGCTGCCTCACACTTTATATTAACGGATTCTGGCGGTGTACAAGAGGAGGCGCCTTCTCTAGGGAAGCCAGTACTAGTGCTGCGCGATACAACAGAACGCCCTGAAGGTGTGAAAGCTGGTACGCTTAAGCTCGCGGGTACAGATGAAGAGACCATCTACAATATGGCAAAACAGCTGCTAGTCGATCAGAAAGAGTACGACAACATGTCGAAGGCGTCTAATCCATATGGTGATGGACAAGCGTCAAAACGAATTGTCGAAGAGCTTCTCCATCGTTTTGGATTAAGCGAAGAAAAACCAGTTCCATTTCAATCATAAAAAAAGAAGACTACATTTCTGTAGTCTTCTTTTTTACTGCTCTAGACTTTCCTTCAATTCCTTCTTCACATTCGCAAGACTGCTGTCATCAAGCTGGTAGTAATAAATGTTATTGATACGTGCGCCTGATCCTTTCAGCTCGTGCTGTTTTACATGCTGTCTTGCATCGCGATAATCATTCATCATCGTCCACATATCGTCAAATGACATGTTTGTCTTCATATTATTTTCCACGACTTTGAACATATCGCCGAATTTCGTTATAGATGAAATGTTGGCACCTTTTGCAATGATGCCCTCAATGACTTGGCGCTGTCTTTGCTGACGTCCGAAGTCACCCTTTGGATCCTGCTTTCTCATTCTCGTATAGGCAAGGGCTTGATCCCCATTCAGGTTAATCTCTCCTGTACCAAATGAATGGCCATCATAGCTAAATGCAAACGTGCTGTTCACCGTAATGCCGCCAAGTGTATCGACAATATCCTTAAAGCTTTCCATATTGACTTTAACGAAGTAATCAACAGGTACATCAAGCAGTTCCTCTACAGTATCTGCTGCCATTTGTGTACCGCCGAATGCGTAGGAATGGTTAATTTTATCCATTGTGCCTTTTCCGACAATTTTCGTATACGTATCACGCGGGATGCTCACCATTTCGGTCGTTTTCGTTTTCGGATTTACTGTCATGTATATTAATGTGTCTGCACGGCCTCGGTCATTTTTTCGTTCATCGACACCCATGACTAAAATAGAAATCGGGTCTTTCTTATTTAAATCGACATCTTTGTCACGCTTATCTGACTTCTTTAAATTCTCCTGAATGCCTGCGACGGTCGATGCTGCTGTGTTCCAAAGATGATATGCGTATCCGCCAGTTGCTAATACGAATAAGCCAATAATCGATAAAACAATCCAAAGAACCTTTTTCTTCTTTCTTTTTCTTTCAGCTCTCATAATGTCCCTCACCTTTTCTATGATTCTTCCATGATTATAGGTTTACGAATCTTGATAAACAAGTTATTTTTTTACTCTGAACCTAGATATAGACGTTGTAACAAAAAAAAGGTTTCAAAAAACCTTAAATTTACCTTAAAATAATAAGTTATAAGACGATACAAAGACATGAGGTGAAAAAAATGAAGAAAATCGTCGTTTTACCGTTCTTAATACTGCTACTAGGTATCGTGCTCGCAGCATGTGGAACGGCTGAGCAGTCCACAGGAGAAAACAAGACAAGCAGTTCAACTCCTCAGGTGCTGGAAGAGAAAGCTGAATTTATTGGAATGGCTGATGCACATACAGTCGAAGTGAAAAAAGTGAATACGACCTTAAGCTATGAATTTACGGATAATTTTAAAGATGTGTTAAATGAATTTAAACCAGGAGACACAGTAGAAATCTCTTACTTTATTAATGACAGTGGTCAAAAGGAAATCCAGAAGATTGAAAAACAGAAGTAAAAAAGATGGGCGGGATGAACAAAATTGAAGAAAACAGGCGTTACACTAATTGTTCTCATGATACTGACTCTACTAGTCGCACCCTTTCAGTCTGCCATGGCAAGCTCGGCAATTTCAGTGAAATTGTCTAATTATATCGGAAATAAAACAAGCATGGATATCTCAACAACTGGGGAATACAAGCTATCAGGATCAAATGTTGCTGTGACGAAAAGATATGACGGCAAAAATCGCTATGAAGTAGCCAATAGCATTGCATCTGCTGGCTGGAAAAATCCTTCAACTGTTGTCATTGTCAGTCGTGATGCATTTGATCATGCGATTTCTGTATCACCGTTAGCATACAAACTGGGCGCGCCTATTTTGTATACGAATATTGAAAAACTGACGAAAACAACTGAAAACCAGCTGAAGAAAATGAAGCCGGATAACATTCTGATTGTCGGAAATACGAAAAGCATTTCAACAGCTGCTGAGAAGTCTATTAAAAAGTATGGCAAAGTCAGACGTATTAGTGGAAAAGACAAGTTTGAAATCTCCCAAAAAATCGCTAAAGAAATGGGTAACTATAAGCAAGCTGTCGTTGTCGGCGGGAACTCATTTATGAATGGGATTGCCATTGCATCCTATGCATCGAGAAAGGGATACCCTATCCTGTTAACAAAAAAAGATTCCATTCCGTCTTATAGAATGCCAAGTAAAGTGATCATCATCGGCAGTACGAAAAGTACTGGACAAAAAGTTGAAAATCAAATCAAAAAAACCTCACAGGTGACAAGAATCAGCGGTGCCAATCGCTATGAATTATCTGTGAATATTATAAAGAAATTAAATATTAATGCAGATAAAGTTTATTTGGCGAAAGCTTCGAGCTATATTTATGCTATGCCGCTGTCGCAATTGGCTGCAAAATCTAACAGTACCGTTGTGTATGTGAAACCCGAATCTGTTACAGCGTCTTTAAAAGCACTGTTGAAGGAAAAAGGTACATATGCTTATCATCTTGCGGGCAGCACAAGTGCGATTAAAGATAGCTTGAAAAATTCCTTAGCCAAACAAGTTTATCTGAAAAAAAATCAAAACTACCAATTGAATATTTCTAACGGAAAAATTTCATTAAAAGGCATAAAAACGTATAACACAGTAAGAGTTGTTCCTGAGAAATATTCAACAAAAAATGTCCTTCAAATTGCAGGAAAGCCGTATTTAGGCAGCGTAAACTTTGCAATTGAATCAGGGTATATCAGGCCGACTCTCGAAAATATTCCATTTGAAGACTATCTAAAAGGCGTAGTGCCAAATGAAATGCCTGCAAGCTGGAATGTTGAAGCGTTAAAAGCACAGGCAGTTGCCGCTAGAACGTATTCTGTGAAAAGTATTGGAAAAGTCGTCCCTGATACAACAGCCTTCCAAGTCTATGGAGGATATAACTGGTACACAAATTCGACAAAAGCTGTCGATGCCACAAAAGGAAAGGTTCTGAAATACAACAATCAACTCATTTCAGCAACCTATTACTCTAGCAATGGCGGTTATACAGAGGCAAGTGAAGAAGTATGGGGAAATGCACTGCCATACTTAGTGGCCAAAAAGGATCCAAAAGATCCAGTCAATCCATGGACACTGAAACTCTCTAAAAAACAACTGAGCACGACATTGACTGCTAGCACAGCAGCATCTCAATGGTCTAAGGCAAAAGAGACAAATGCAGCTGACCTTGCTGGCCTGAAATCATGGCTGCTTAAAAACAAAGAAACTGCTGCATCTGATATGAAAATCGCATCCATCTCAAGCCTGACGTTCTCAGGGAAAACAAAAGGCCAGCGTGCGAAGACGGTATCGATCAAACTGACATACCATCTGAAAAACAAAACAGGCACATATTCGGTGAACAAAAGCACAACGGCAAGTATGAAGATGACCGAGTTTCGATCAGTCATGGGCGCAACAAAAGTGAAAAGCACGTTTGCGTCAGTCAAAAACAACACAAATGACTTCACGATTTCAGGAAAAGGATATGGCCACGGCATTGGTATGAGCCAATACGGAGCCAAAGCGAGAGCTGAATCTGGAAACTCATATTCTTCCATACTCTCGTTCTACTATCCAGGTACAAAACTAACAAACTATTAAAGGGTAAAAGGAGGACATAGAAGATGCGCTCATTGATGAAAACAGCCATCCTCAGCCTCATCGCTATTTTCGTTATCGTTCCAACAGCTTTGGCAGACAATTCAGTCTCACGAATTGATGGCGGTAGCAGATATGCTGTAGCGGCAAACGTAGCGAAAAAAGGATGGGGAACTGCAAGTACAGTCGTTTTAGTAGGGAAAACTGCGTATGCAGATGCAACAGCAGGAATTCCACTTGCACATCAAAAAAATGGACCAGTTCTTTACACAAACAGTAAAAGCCTTTCGGGTGATACAAAGAAAGCCTTAACTTCATTAAAAACAAAAACGGTGATCGTTTTAGGCAGCACATCAAGTGTGTCAAACAACGTGGTCAACCAAGTGAAGAAAATGGGCATCTCCACACAGCGTATTTCAGGAAAAAACCGATATGAGCTATCTGCTAATATCGCGAAAAAAATGAAAAAGCCAGCAGGCGTCGTTGTCGTTGAGGGTTCTTTCTATGCACATGGGATTGCAATTGCACCTGTAGCCGCTCAAAAAGGATTCCCGATTCTATACACAGATAAAAAGGGAATTCGTTCTGAAATCGCTTCTGTTGCAAAAGCAAGCAATGTGAAACAAACCATTGTAGTCGGCGGAGAGAACTACGTCACAAAAGCAGCTTATAACCAATTGAAGTCTCCAACACGAATCAAAGGATCGACTCGTTATGATGTCGCGGCAAATATTGTGAAAAAATATAATATGAGCGTCAATAATACCTATGTAGGAAGAGGATTTGGCTATGCCACTTCATCTTCTGCTGCTGGCATTGCGGCGAAGCAAAACAAAGCATTGCTTCTAACGAATGAAAAGACGCTGCCAAAAGTAACAAGAGCAACAGTGAGCAGCAAGAAAATCACTAAATTTACTGTTGTAGGCAGTACAAATACTGTCACTCCAACTGTTGTAAACCAGCTGAAAAACCCGGCTGTTGGGAAAAAAGTATTCATTGATCCAGGTCATGGCGCGCATGATTCAGGAGCTGTAGGTTACGGATTATATGAAAAGAATTTGAATTTAGACGTAGCAAAGCGTTTAAATACGAAATTAAACAACGCTGGTGCACTTGTGACCATGTCAAGAACATCAGACACATTTGATAGTCTTCAAACACGAGTGAGCAAAGGTGCCAATGCGAAAGCGGATATCTTCATTAGTGTCCATGCGAACTCAAATGATAACAGCAGTGCAAATGGAACAGAAACATACTATGACAAAACATATGCGGCTGCAAACAGCCTGAAGCTGGCGCAAAACATCCAGCCAAAAATGGTTAGTGCACTAGGGACAAGAGACCGTGGTGTGAAAACAGCTGGCTTCTACGTCATTAAATATTCTAAGATGCCGAGTGTTCTTTTAGAAACTGGTTTTGTTTCTAGTCCAGTTGATTCAAACATCTTGAAATCTGCTACGTATAAAGATCGTTTAGCGTCAGGCATTTCAAGCGGTGTGTCAGGTTATTTTAGATAAGAAAACACAAACCTGAGGGGTGCCTCAGATACTCCTCTTAGGCTGCTCGAGTAAGAACTCGGCAGCCTTTTTTTAAAAGTCCACGAAGAAACATTGTCAAGTTAAAAATACATTTCATTTTTGGCTATGTTTGTTATAATTGAAACATAGAAGGTGAATGGTTTACGCATAAATCTTCAGCAAACCGACAAATCATGAAGAGGTGACGATCTTGAAAAAATTAATCACAATGCCGTTTCTAGTATTGCTTCTAGGAGTATTGCTCACAGCGTGCGGCACAACAAATCAATCAAGCGATAACAAAAAGGATGACAGTCAAAAAGAAACAACTGAAGCAACCGATCAAAACAAAGATAAGGCTGCAGACGAAAAATCAGAAGATGATCAATCATCAAAAAATGAAAAATCAGATGATCAAAGCAAAGAAACAGCTGCTCAAACAGAAGAACCAGCAGGTCAATCTGATGAAGAAGCAAAAGACAGCTCAAGCAAAGAAATTACAAAAGAAGAACCTGCTAAAGACCAATCAAAAACTGACTCAAAATCTGACTCTAAAACAAAGAAAGAATCAACAACTAGTAAGAAAAATGAAGTCACCAAAGAAGGCACATATGTCGGTTTGGCTGATGGACATACAATTGCTGTCAACATTGATGGAAAAGAAGTAGCGATTCAATTCGGAAATACCTTTTCTAAACAAGTGAACAGCTTAAAAGAAGAATCAAAAGTAAAAGTAACCTATACAAAAGATGCAAATGGAACACTTCGATTGAAAACGATCGAATCTGTAAAAGCAAAATAAAGAAAAGACCCGGAGACCCGCAGAATTGCGGGTCTTTTTTACGTTGAAAAGGGCATAACTTGATATAAGTGCACATTCTTAACACAGTTTTACAAGACTTAACAGCGCATTTACATTTGCTTAATGTTGCTCTGCTAAACTGACTTTCATAGAACATCTCTTTACACAACAACTACTTTGAATGGTGAGGTGCAGGTCAGTGAGTGCAGAGAAAGCGATGAACCTTTACAGAGAATATGAAGTGAGACGAAATCACTCTTTTGCCTTAACAGAACATATGGTTCGTTATTTATTTGCAAAACGTTTCATAGATTTAATGTTCTCGTTCATCGGATTGATGTTGAGTACGCCAATCATTTTGCTGTTTGCTCTTTTGATTAAGCTGGAAACACCAGGGCCAGCCTTTTATATGCAGGAAAGGGTGGGGAAAGACGGTGTTTACTTTAAATTATGGAAGCTCAGATCGATGAGAACTGACGCAGAAAGTGGAGGGGCGAAATGGGCTCAAAAAAATGACCCGCGTATCACCAAAGTGGGGGCATTCATTCGTAAAACAAGAATTGATGAACTTCCGCAATTTATCAACGTGTTAAAAGGAGAAATGAGTATCGTAGGTCCTCGTCCGGAAAGACCGATGTTTACCGCAGAATTTAATCGGACGATTCCAGGCTTCACAAAAAGATTGGCAGTAAAGCCGGGGCTGACAGGTCTTGCTCAAGTAAATGGCGGATATGAAATGAGTCCAAGTGAAAAATTAACACATGACTTACAGTATATTCAAAACTTGACATTTTCTCTCGACACGAAGATTATGGTAAAAACGTTAAAAGTCATCATGACTGGTGACGGAGCCAGATAAGTAAAGTAGGGAAGAGAAATGGCAAGTATGAAAAAACGCATGCTAGGCGGGGCAAAATGGACAAGCTTGTCCGCATTGATCATCACCATTATCCAAATTGCACAGTTCGCCTTTTTAGGGAATGTGATGTCACTCAAGGAGTTTGGACTCGTTGGCATGATCACAACTGTCACAATATTTATGCAAATTTTACTTGATCTAGGAATTGGGGCAGCGATCATTCAAAAGGAACAAACGACAGAACGTCAATTATCTACATTATATTGGATCAACTTGCTCACAGGGATTATCTTGTTTTGTCTGCTCATCCTGCTAAGCCCAATGATAGCCGCTTTTTATAACCGGCCAGAGCTAGAGGGTCTGCTCAAGCTATTATCGATCATGTTTCTAATCGCACCGATTGGCCAGCAGTACCAGTATATGATGCAAAAAGACTTAGCCTTTAAAACATTAAGCACTATTGAAACCATTGCGACCATCATATCGCTGCTCGTTTTACTCGTTTTCGCCTTCTTCATGAATCCGATTATCGCCTATGTCATTTCTCAAGTGTTGCTGCAATCAGGAAAAGGTCTCATGTATGCAGCGGCTTATTGGAAGAAGTGGCGTCCAGCACCTGTTTTTGCATTAGGAGAGGTGAAAGAATTTTTCTCATTCGGTGCATTCCAGCTCGCATCAAGACTGGTCAACCGAGCAGGATCAAACATCGACATGATTTTAATCGGCCGATTTCTTGGAGCGGAGGCGTTAGGTATTTACAGCTTGGCGTATCAAATTGTGACGATACCCGTACTGAAGCTAAATCCGATTGTGACGAGAGTGGCTTTCCCAGTTTTCGCAAAAAGTCAACGTGATCACTCCATGCTGCGTGAGGGCTTCCTAAGTATGACGAATATGCTCGCATTGGTTAGTTTTCCATTATTAATCGGCCTTGTTGCCGTATCAGACAGTTTTATAGAAGTCGTGTTTGGAGAGAAATGGCTAGTAGCGGTTCCGGTTTTAAATATATTGTGCATTGTCGGCCTGCTGCGTGTGCTGATGAATCCAAACGGTTCCATACTTCTTGCAAAAGGGAGAGCGGACTTAGCCTTTTATTGGGATACGGGGATGCTCATCGTGTATGGCTGCGCATTATATGCAGGTGTCATGACAGGCAGTCTGCTTACAGTAGCTTGGATTTACTCAGGTGTCAGCCTGCTCAACTTTATTGTCGGCAGATGGCTCATGGCATATGTCATTCAGCTTGATATGAAGGTGTATTTAAAATCACTTGGAAAGCCCGCTGTCATGACGCTGCTCATGGCTGTCTGTGCGGTAGCTTTACATCAAGGGATGAAGCTGACATCAGCAGATATTTCATTTCAATTACTTCTGACTGTTTGTGTCAGTGCTGCATTGTATGGCTTGCTGCTCATCAAAATGTATCCGCAGGCTGCAGGCAAATTATTGAGAAGAGGTCGTTCGTCATGAAGGTACTATGGCTCACAAGTGTATATCCTAGTGAAAAACATCCAAGTGAGGGCGTATTTCATGAAACGCAAGTCCAGGAGCTGCTCAAACAAGGAATAGAAGTGACTGTCATTTGTCCTAATCCAGTGAATCCGCCGGTTTTACGGATGCTCAAGTCATCCTATCGGCAGAAAAAAGAGCTGCCTGAACAGGAAGTGCGGAACGGAGTGAAGGTTTACAGACCGTCTTATCGAGCGCTCCCTGGACAGCTGAAATGGGCACAGCCGAGTAAACGAATAGCGGCTTCTGTTCTCCGGGCAATGCAGCATCATCAGCTGTCACCAGATTTCATCCATGCGCATTTTGCCATGCCGTCTGGCGGAGCGGCGGCTGTCATTCAGAAAGAAACGCAAATCCCTTATCTTCTGACCTTACACGGCAGTGATGTGAACGTATATCCGAGCTATAGCAAAGGGGCACAGGCAGCCTTTGAAACGGCGGTGAAGCAGGCATCTGTTGTTCTGACAGTGAGTGAGGAGCTCGCTAAAAAGACAAATGATATGACGAAGGTAGAAGCAAAATGTCTTCCGCTTGGTATTCCGCTCCAATCATTTTCCAGAACGGATGAAGATCAAAAAGGCATCAGAAAGCACTTAGGTTTACCGCTTCAAGATAAGCTCGTTGTTTTCGTCGGGCGTTTAGTGAAAGAGAAGGGCTTGCTTGAATTAGCTGATGCTGTCAGCAGCATGGAGGGTGTGAAAGCAGTCTTTGTCGGAAAAGGCCCCCTTGCAAAGGAGCTCACGGAACGGGCGGGAGCATCTATTATACTCCCAGGGCAGGTGCCGAATGAGCAGGTGAGAGACTACTTAATGGCAGCTGATCTGTTTGCACTCCCGTCCTACAGTGAAGGAATGCCAACCGTCGTACTAGAAGCGCTCGCTTTAAAAGTACCTGTCATTGCAACACGGGTTGGCGGTCTCCCATCCTTATTTTCAACCTATCAACACCTGCTCGTTGAACCACGTTCGACGAGTCAGTTGAAAGAGGCGATTCACGCCTGCCTTTATGAAAACAGATGGAATGAGCAAGTGAAAAGCGATCTCCATGAAATGGTTCATACAGAATATTCATCAGAACATAATGCGAAGCATCTCATTCAGCAATATGAGAAGGTGTTCAATCAATCAACATCCATCGTTTAAACAAGATGAAATGTGCAAAGAATGATAGATAGATAAACAGCTTGGAACGGACAATATGCTTTTACTGAGAGGATGAAAAATGTTGAAGAAAATTGCTGTGATTGGAACAGGGTATGTCGGGTTAGTATCGGGTACTTGTTTTGCTGATATCGGAAATCGTGTCATCTGCTGTGACATCGATGAATCAAAAATCAACAGCTTAAAAAGTGGTGTCGTTCCCATTTATGAACCAGGTTTAAAGGAATTGATTGAAAAGAATACAGAAGAAGGAAGACTGTTTTTTACAACGAATATTCCTGCCGCTATTAGGGAATCAGAGATTATCTATATTGCTGTAGGGACACCGATGACACCACAAGGGGAAGCAGATTTAACGTATGTGAAAGCCGTCGCTCAAACGATCGGTGAACACCTGAATGGCTATAAAATCATCGTCAATAAAAGCACAGTGCCCGTTGGAACAGGCCGTCTCGTTCAAGCCATTGTGGAAAAGGCATCGCGCAGCAAATATCCCTTTGACGTCGTATCCAATCCAGAGTTTCTCCGAGAAGGCTCTGCAATTCAAGACACGATGAATATGGAGCGGGCGGTCATTGGTTCAACAAGCACTCATGCTTCCACCATCATCAAAAGGCTGCATGATCCGTTTCAAACAGAAGTTGTGGAGACCAACTTAGAAAGTGCTGAAATGATTAAGTATGCTGCAAATGCCATGCTTGCCACAAAAATCTCTTTCATTAATGACATTGCAAATATTTGCGAAAGGGTAGGCGCTGACGTTGAAAAAGTCAGTGAAGGAGTTGGATTAGACAGCCGCATCGGGCATAAATTTTTAAAAGCAGGCATTGGATTTGGGGGTTCTTGTTTCCCTAAAGACACGATGGCTCTTCTCAAAATTGCCGAAACATCCGGGTACCGGTTCAAGCTGATCGAATCTGTCATTGAAACGAACAACAACCAAAGAGCCCACCTTGTCAGCAAACTGATGAGTGTGTTCGGTGATATTAAAGGAAAAACCATTTCTGTCTTAGGCCTTGCATTCAAACCGAATACGAATGATATGCGTTCCGCACCTGCATTAGATATTATCCCAATGCTGAGAGAGCTAGGTGCTTTTGTAAAAGCCTATGATCCGATTGCTTATATGGAAGCTGAGCGGGAGCTTGGTCCGCAGGCGGTTTTCAGCAATGACCTGTATGAAACAGTAAAAGATACCGATGCCTGTCTCATCCTAACAGAATGGGATGACGTACAGAAGATGGATAAAGACCAGATCAAGCAGCTGCTTCGTTCGCCAATTGTAATTGATGGAAGGAATTTGTTTGATCCAGCAGAAATGAAAGAGAGAGGATTTATTTACCAGTCTATCGGCCGCCCAAGTGTATGGGAAGCAGAATTGGTATCGAAGGCACAATAACAGGGGGAGCTTGGATGAAGAAAGTATTGGTTACTGGGGGAAGCGGATTTATTGGATCACATACGGTAGAGGCTTTACTAGAAAAAGGCTATGAGCCCATCATTCTTGATAACTTTTCAACTGGATCTCGAGAAAATATTGCCCATCTTTCCGTGCAATGCATAGAGGCAGATGTCACAAAGCCAGCGACGATTGATTTGATCAAACAAATCGCACCGGATTATATCATTCATCTTGCAGCACAAGTAAGTGTAGCCATTTCCGTTCAGGATTTCGTTTTTGACGAAGAGGTCAATATCAAAGGATCTCTGCACGTCATGAAAGCTGCGGCTGAAGCAGGGGTGGAAAAAGTCATCTTTGCCTCATCAGCAGCTGTCTATGGAGACCCGGTGTATCTGCCAGTAGACACCGCTCACCGGCTGAAGCCTGGTTCACCTTATGGCTTAGCAAAACTGACAGTAGAGCGGTATTTAGAAATGGCAAAATCACTTTATGATGTGGACTATTGTATTCTCAGGTACAGCAATGTATATGGTCCGCGCCAAGACGCACTTGGCGAAGGTGGTGTTGTCTCTATTTTCTCTGATAAGTTTGCAAAGGATGAGGCCCCTTTTATCTTTGGAGATGGGGAACAAACAAGGGACTTTATCTATGTGGGTGATCTAGCAGCAGCGAATGTTGCGGCATTAACAGCCCAATCAAACGTTTGTTTAAATATTTCGTGTGGTCATTCCATCACTGTGAATGAACTGTTTCAAACGATGAAACGGGTAACGAGATCACAGCTTGAACCGATTTACAAGCCGCAGCGTGCAGGAGATATCGTGCATAGTACATTAGCAAATGAGGAAACGAAACAAGTCTTAGCTTGGGAGCCTGTTGTGAGTTTACAGGAAGGTTTGGCTCGTACCATTTCCTACTATAAACAGGAAGTCAAGGCTTAATCCCTCAAATCGGATGGGTTGCTTAGGAGGAAAATGGGTATGAGCGTGAAACAAACAGCATGGCAAATCATGATCGGATGTATATTATTTGCAGCAGGGCTAGGACTTGTACAAATGGCGTTTGCGCAGCCCATCGGGTTAAAAAAGATCGTCGCCATTCCGGTCCTGCTTTTGATCCTGACGGCTTTTCTCGTGTTAATGAAGCTATACATGAACGGTGAGCAAGTGTTCATGTCAGCCATTTATCTTTTAATTGCATTGACCTTTCTCAACAACGCTTTCTTTTCAATTAGTGCTGGGTTCTTTAGTCTTTTTCTCTACCGTATTATGCTCATTGCTGCTTTTGCTATATTCATATGGCGGATGAGAGATAAGGGGACGTACATATCGCAGTGGCAGCAGATTCGTGTAAAAGGGATTCTTGGTTTTTTCGCTGCATGGTTTCTTTATGGGCTCATCTCACTGCTGTGGGCTCATTCGGTGACAGACGGTCTCAAATATATGTCCCTGCTTGCGATGGGGATGGGGTTTGTCTTTCTTGTGGTCATGTACATCCAGCGAATGGATCAAGTGGTCACCTTTTATAGCATTTGGCTCGTCATGACTGTATTTGTCATGGGGATAGGGTTTTATAATCACTTTACTTTGAACCATTTACCGAATACTTCATTATATCTTGGGCCGGCGTATAAACAGCACTATCCTACAGCTGTCTTTTTTAATCAAAATGATTTTGCGACGTTTTTATCGATTAGCTTTTTCTTATATTTAGCGTGTATGCGACAAATGAAAAATGGTTATATCAAAGCATTTGGATTATTTGGCGCCATTGCAGCACTGTATCTCATTTTGTTAACAGAATCCCGCGCGAGCCTGCTTGGCATATTTGCAGGAGTCGCCATCTATGTGTGGCTGCTCATGCCGCGCTTTCTCAGAAAGTGGTCACTCATCGCAGCAGGCGGACTTGGTGTCATCTGTATCGTTGTTTTTTCAGCCAAGATTTATTCAGTCTTTTATGACTTGTTTCTCGCTTCTCAGGTCGCGCATTCTTTTAGTGAACCACTCCCATCCAACATTGCGAGAGCGAATTTGATCAAAAATGCATGGCATTTCTTTACGGATTCATACGGATTTGGTGTCGGAGCGGGGAATGTGTCTTACTACTTAGCCCACTTTTCAATCTTTGATACAGATCAAGTGGTTGAAGTGCACAATTGGCTGCTGGAAGTGATGACGAACTTTGGATTTGCGGTCATGCTGGGCTATATCTCCGTCTACGCTTATCTCATGTTCACGCTGTATAAACAATATCAATGGGCTGACACAAGATCAGCAAAAATGATCATTGAAGGTTTGTTCGCTGCCATGCTGAGCTTTCTCGTTTCAAGTATCAGTCCTAGTTCTGTCTCGAATTTATATTTCCACTGGGTCTTTTTAGGACTCGTGATCGCAGCGGTGAATATGTTGAAAAACAAACAGCGTTTTAAGACTTGGTAAACCGTGTGTGATGCTGCGCTGGTATGGCTACACTAGTGAAAAAGCAAATACGTCAATGTTGGGAGAATGAACATGTCTGGTTTCATATCTAGAATAGGGAAGCGAATCAAAAAGTATATCGTATGGCTTGTGCTGCTGCCTGTCGTATTAGGCGCTTTTGGATTCTTTTTTGCCAAAGGAACAACGCAGCAGTCTAGTTACACAGCTGCTGTTACTCTCACGCTTGGTAAATATGATGACGGAGTGTATAACAATATAGCTGAAGTGACATCTCTATTAAAAAGCGATGCATTTTTGAATGAAGCACTCAGTGACATCAAAGAAGAAGAAAGGCAGGATGTGAAAAGCCGCCTCATCCTCACCAATCAATCAGATACACAATTACAGCTGTCCTTCACAGATGCTGAGAAGGATCATGCTTTAGCTGTCGTGAAGCAGGTGTCAGATACATTTCTGAAGCAAGACAAAGCATTATTTACAAAAAGGCAGCAGGTGATTGAAAGTAGATTATCTGCTTTAAAAGACGAATCTGTCAGCAACGATTCCAAAGTAGATAAAGAACGATTCCTATATGAATTGGAGTCTACAAAGCTTGGAATGAAGCAGGCGAAGATTGTGGATCCTGCTCAAGTTCTTGATGAAGGCAATAAAGGCATGTCAGCGAAAAAACGTGCACTGCTTGGACTTGTCATTGGCTTTAGTATCTCGCTCATGTTTGTGGTCTTGCCCGAAGTGTTCAAAGAATCTTAATGATGAACTGGAGATGAGTCTTAGGTGAACAATCAACCGTTAGTATCAATCATTACACCGGCCTATAATGCGGAACGTTATTTAACGGATACAGTTCATTCCGTCCTTGCCCAAACTTATTCCAATTGGGAACTGATCATCGCAGATGATTGTTCAACAGATGGAACAAGGAAGCTGCTTGGGGACTTAAGTGAAGCAGACGACAGAATCAACGTCATTTATTTAGAGAAAAATGGGGGAGCCGCCATCGCTAGAAATACAGCCATCAAAAAGGCAAAAGGCCGCTTTATTGCTTTTTTAGACAGCGATGATAAGTGGAAAGAGATGAAGCTCGAAAAGCAGGTAGACTTCATGCTGACAAACGATTATGCCTTTACATTCACGGCATATGATATTATCGCAGAAAATGGAGAACCATTAGAAAAAACCGTCACTGCACCAGCAAGATTAACTTATGATGAAGCTTTGAAAAATACCATTATCGGCTGTTTAACGGTGATGCTTGATGTACAGAAGATCGGACATATAGAAATGCCGAACATCCGCACAAGACAGGATTTAGCAACGTGGCTGTCCATATTAAAAAGAGGATTTACAGCCTATGGTATGAGTGAACCGCTCAGTGAATACCGCATCGTTGGGAACTCGATCTCTAGTAACAAGTGGAAAGCAGCGAAAAAAACGTGGTTCGTCTACAGAGAAATTGAGCAGCTTCATTTTGTCAAAGCATCTTGGTGTTTTATACACTATGCGACAAATGCTGTGAAGAAGCGCTTATAAAACAGAAGGGAAAAAAGGTGATAAAGGTGAAAGCAGACTCGATCATACATGTTATCGTAGCGACGGGAGAATGGGGACAGGACGGCTTGAGGTACAGACGGCATCGACTGGCGGAATTTCTAGCATCTGATCCAGAAACGAAAGAGGTCATCTGGGTATGCCCATCTGCATCCCGTCATAAAGCTCCCTTTCAGCCCATAACCGATCGAATGAAGCAATTGACCATTCCTGATGTGCTTAAGAACAAATTTTTTCGCTTTGGCCGATATCAAGACATGTTCTATATTCATAAATTGTCCCCACTTCTTGAGCATTTACGGCAGGAGGAAAAGAAGGGAATCGCTGTTTGCTTATGGTATACGTTTCCGGGCTTTCCGCTCTTATCTTCTTTATTTGAATGGAAACATATTGTCTATGACTGCAGTGACCTGTGGGGAGAGCCGATAAGCGGCAAAAATAATTTGCTTTCTTATATGAGGCAGCGTGTCATTGTGAAAGCAGAAAATCGAATCATCAAATACGCACACAGCATTACATGCTCTTCTCAATACTTGCACGATCAAATTAAAAAACGTCTCATGGGTGAACCGAAAGATGTCTTTACAGTGGAAAATGGCGTTGAGTACGATGTGTTTGCCAAAAGCAATCTTCCATGTAAGGAGGATGTGCTGGGAGGAAGAGAAGGAACTGTTCTTGGTTTTATTGGAGGCATCAAGCCGAAGCTGGATTTTGACATGATAGCAGAAGCTGCCCGCATGCAGCCTGATTGGACATTTTTATTTGTCGGTCCGGATGGAACAAATGGTGATCCATCTTTTCAGCATGCACTTAAACTGCCAAATGTGATTTGGACAGGTGCTGTTGCACCAGAAGAAGTGCCTGCGTATATGAAGCTGATTGATGTAGGCATGATGCCATACAAACAATCTCCTTACAATCAAGCCGTGTTCCCGCTCAAGCTATATGAATTTTTAGCCGCAGGAATACCGGTTGTCGGTTTAAATCTTCCGTCAACGGAAAGGCTAAAAGAGAATGATGTGTATGAATATTTAGAGGGCGAAGATCCTGCACTCTTCGTAGAAGCCTGCCAAAAAGTGATCAGCAAAAAAGACGATATGGATTATAGACATCTAAGACAAAGCCGTGCGAAGAAAAAAGATTGGCACGCGCTGTTCACAAACATGGTGGAACTAACGAATATTAAAGAAAACGCATAATTCATCAGGGATTGTGCGTTTTTATTTGTTTCTTCTTCACAGGGGAAGCTTGTGATCATCCTCTATTCAATTGTATAATGGAAAGAGCGGCCAATATACAAAATACAGATTTCAATTTAGAAGGAGACTGACCTATGGATTACGAACGCGCCTTATTAGCGTTTTTTGTCTCTCTGGCTACAGTTTTAATTGTGACACCAATCGTCAAAAAGTTTGCAATTAAGATTGGTGCAGTGGACCAGCCGAATAAACGAAAAGTTCATGATAAAGTAATGCCTCGAATGGGCGGTTTGGCAATTTTTATTGGGGTAGCGGCTGGAGCATTAGCAGGCGGGCTGTTTCTACATAATAAAATTACAGCAATTTCAGTTGGTGCCGTACTTATCGTCATTCTAGGTATATTTGATGATAAATATAATTTAAGTGCAAAATTCAAATTTCTCGTACAAGTTCTTGTTGCTTGTCTGATTGTAAGCACAGGCTTAAAAATGGACTTTTTCTCTGTTCCTTTCTTAACAGATCGAATTGAGTTAGGCTGGATGGCATATCCCCTAACCGTGTTATGGATTGTCGGAATCACAAATGCCATTAATTTAATTGACGGCCTTGATGGACTGGCTGCCGGTATTTCTGTCATCGGTTTATCAACCATTGCCGTGATGGCATTTTCAGCTGATAAAATTTTGATTCTTTCTTTATCCCTTGTTGTCATTGGTAGTACCATCGGCTTTCTTTTTTACAACTTTCATCCGGCGAAAATTTTTATGGGTGACACCGGTTCGCTTTTTTTAGGCTATATGATTTCGGTACTGTCACTATTAGGGCTATACAAAAGTGTCACTTTGTTTAGTGTTGTTGTTCCAGTGATCATCTTAGGTGTCCCTATTTTCGATACCACCTTTGCCATTATTAGGCGAATATTAAACAAACAGCCGATCTCAGCACCCGACAAATCTCATATTCACCATAGACTGATGGCCTTTGGCTTGTCCCATCGCATGGCTGTCATCGTGATTTATATGATTGGATTAGTCTTTAGTCTAAGTGCAATTTTGCTGACAAGCGCCACCATTTGGTTATCACTGATTATTATCTTTTTACTGGTCATGTTCATGCAAGTGATTGCAGAAGTCACAGGCTTAGTGAATGAAGAATTTAAACCATTTACGAAATTTTATAAACGAATGGTCAAAAGGCAGTAAAAAACAGCCCGTTCCTAGGAACTGGGCTGTTTTTATTATTGTCCAGGTGTGCTGGTCGATGAGTTAGTTGTATCACTTGACCCTGTTTCACCAGAGGATGGATTGGTTTGTGAATCTGTTTCAGTTGAAGATTCAGTAGGAAGCTTTAAATGCGTCCGTAATTCATTTTGGACGTTAGCTAAATTGGTCGGATCTGGCTCAAAGTAATACGTGCGATTTGGCCCTAAATAAAGGTCTGATCCCTTAATAGAAAGTGTTTCTGTGTCGTCTCCTTTAAATCCGCTGTAGATTTGCTGAAGCGCAAGACCTTCTGTGATACGGAAATTGGTCGTAATGTGATCACTGACCTCTTTAGCGATGTTATCGACGTTCGCAATGTTATTTGGCTTCGCCATTTGATCAATCATTGCACGTAAAATTTGTTTCTGACGATCGTTACGTCCGAAATCACCGCGTGGATCTTGTTTTCTCATCCGTGCGTAAGCAAGTGCTTCTTCCCCGTTTAAATGCATATTGCCTTTTTTGAAGTAAATCTTTTTCGATTTTTTAACATCACTTTTTTCATTGAAGTCAAATGGAACATCGATATCAATTCCGCCGACTTCATCAATGACATCCTTGAATCCGTCGAAATCAACGGTTGCATACTTATCAATCGGAATATGCAAGAATTGTTCGACAGTTTCGATCGTTTCGTCTTTACCACCTTTAGCAAATGCTGCATTAATCTTTTCTTTACTTCCTGTTGTATCACTTGCAAGCTGTACGCGTGTGTCACGAGGAATACTAACCATTTTCATCGTTTTGTCTTGAGGGTTAATCGTTGCGACAATGAGTGAATCTGAACGGCCATGATCACCCTTTGTGGCATAATCCTCAATTCCGACAAATAATACAGAGAAAGGTTTTTTCTTAATATCAATGACAGCATCACGAAGATTCGATTTCTCTCCACGGTTTAGTTCATCATATGTTTTGTCAGCAGCTTGAAGAGTATTGACGATTTTATATACTGCGAATCCGCCCATGCAGATGATAAGTAGCAAAAATAAGACCAGAATACGTTTGATAATTCTCTTCTTCTTACTCTTTTTCTTTCGTACACGCACTTTTACTCGTTGTGCCATTCATCTGTCTCCTTTATCGGACCAATGTCCTTTTCTAAATAAATCAATTCGCCTTCTTTTGTAACACTCTTTCCATTTGTCAGCTCAGTCATCCACTCAATGAACTGCTCTGTTTGTGTTTCTTCGACATATGTCTCAAAAATAACATCTTCTGCATAATGGATTTCTTTTAGCTGAAAAGATGAGGCTCTAAGCTCATTCTCTACCTTTCCAAGCCATGTATAATCTATTGTTGTGTGCATTGTACGCATTAAACAGCGCTCTACCATTCCAACATGGTTGATAGCTTCTGATACAGATTTTCCGTAGGCACGAATCAATCCACCGGCACCTAGCTTGATACCGCCGAAATAACGAGTGACCACAACGACTGTATCTTTCAGCTTCCGTTTTTTTAGCACTTCAAGCATTGGGACACCTGCTGTACCACTTGGTTCACCATCATCATTCGCTTTTTGAATGAGGTCATGTTCACCAATGAGATAGGCTGAACAGTTATGTGTAGCATTCCAATGTTGTTTTTTAATGGATTGTATAAATGCTTGTGCTTCTTCTTCTGAGACAGCACGCTGTATATGACAAATAAAACGTGATTTTTCAATGACGATCTCATGCTCGCCACGACTTTTTACTGTAAGATAGCGATTCAGCAAAAGACATACCCTCCTGACAAGCAAATTGTAAGACTAGTGAAAATTTGCATTGGTTTTAGAATTTTACAGCGTATTTTGTTATGATGATAGGAGCGGAAAAAGGGTCGTCATAAAAACTTCAAGATTTATACGCATTCTTTCATTATAATTCGACATAAAATGCAGATCAATGACATTTATAATAAAAAAAGATGACATCACTGTTACGGGAGGGAAAAGCCATGACAACACCCAAAATGGATCCGAAATTATTGGATTCAATCATCATGAAAATGCTAAGTACAGTTGATGGCAGCAAGGACGAAGTATTTAGAATAGGCGAACAGTCCCGTCAACAATATGAAAGCCTAGTAGAAGAGCTGAAGCAAATCAAGCAACAAGTAAACGAAGTAATTGATTTTGGGGATAAGCTGGAAGTCCATACAAGACATGCTAGAAATCGCTTATCTGAGGTCAGCAGAAACTTCAACAAATTCAGCGAAGAAGAAATACGGGAGGCCTACGAAAAAGCACATAACTTGCAGGTGGAACTCACCATGATTCAGCAGCGCGAGAAGCAGCTGAGAGAAAGAAGAGACGATCTGGAAAGACGATTACTAAGCTTGCAAGACGTCATAGAACGCTCTGAAACCCTTGTGAGTCAGATTACAGTTGTTCTCAACTATCTCAACCAGGATTTACGCCAGGTCGGCGTTTTACTTGAAGATGCTCAGGCAAAACAAGATTTTGGGCTCAGAATTATTGAAGCCCAAGAAGAAGAACGCAAAAGAGTGTCTCGGGAAATTCATGACGGCCCTGCTCAAATGCTGGCAAACGTGATGATGCGTTCCGAATTAATTGAACGGATTTTTAGAGACCGCGGTACAGAAGAAGGCTTTAAAGAAATTAGAAGTCTCAGACAAAATGTGCGAAATGCACTGTACGAAGTAAGAAGAATCATTTATGATTTAAGACCGATGGCTTTAGATGATTTGGGTCTGATTCCAACACTAAGAAAATACTTAAACACAATTGAAGAATATGATGGGAAAACCAAAATTACGTTCCAATGCCTAGGTGATACAGAAAGCGAAAGAATTGCTTCTCAATTTGAAGTAGCACTGTTTAGACTAGCCCAAGAAGCTGTCACAAATTCATTAAAGCATTCAGAAGCCGAAGAAATCTCTGTCAAAGTAGAAGTAACGAAAGACTTTGTGACCTTAATTATTAAAGACGATGGAAAAGGCTTTGATATGAAAGATGTGAAAACAAACAAAAACAAATCCTTCGGTTTACTTGGCATGAAAGAACGCGTAGACTTACTGGAAGGTAAAATGACCATAGACTCAAAAATAGGTCTAGGGACATTCATCATGATTCGCGTGCCACTAACATTGCAAAATAAAATTGTAAAATAGAGTCAAAAGACATATTGACCATAAAGTTCAGGTGTAGAACAATAAACATGGGGAGGCGTAGCTTGTGACTAAAGTAAATATTGTAATTATTGATGACCACCAATTATTCCGTGAAGGTGTCAAACGGATTTTAGATTTTGAACCTACTTTTGAAGTAGTTGCAGAAGGAGACGACGGTGACGAAGCTGCACGTATCGTAGAACACTATCATCCGGATGTTGTCATTATGGACATTAATATGCCGAATGTAAATGGTGTTGAAGCTACAAAGCAGCTTGTTGAGCTTTATCCCGAATCAAAAGTCATTATTCTATCTATTCATGATGATGAAAACTATGTAACACATGCATTGAAAACAGGAGCGAGAGGCTACCTGTTAAAAGAAATGGATGCAGACACACTCATCGAAGCAGTGAAAGTTGTAGCTGACGGAGGCTCTTATTTACATCCGAAAGTCACTCATAATTTAGTAAATGAATTCCGACGCCTAGCAACTAGCGGCGTTTCAGCACATCCACAGCACGAGGTATATCCTGAAATTCGCAGACCACTTCATATCTTAACTAGACGTGAATGCGAAGTTCTTCAAATGTTAGCTGACGGAAAGAGCAACAGAGGAATTGGTGAATCGCTCTTTATTAGTGAGAAAACAGTCAAAAACCACGTGAGTAACATTTTGCAAAAAATGAATGTAAACGACCGTACACAAGCTGTTGTTGTAGCAATTAAAAACGGCTGGGTAGAAATGAGATAATGTTCCGGACAAGTACTCCTTTTTCGCCTGTTTTTTGTTCTCTCACATTTTAGCTGGAGGGAAATGATAGACAGGGTAAGGAGTCTTTTTCGGATATAGCGGGCTTGCCTATTGATTAGGCAGGCTTTTTTGATTACTATTATAAATCTAATGAAAAAATGATCATTCTTTTAAAATAAAAAAGAGTAACTTAACGAATAAGGAAGGTATTTAAGAATGAAAATAGCCGTTGTAACAGACAGTACTGCTTATCTACCACAAGAGCTACGTGATAAATATAATATTCATATGATCCCCCTCAACGTCATCTTTGGCAGTGAATCATACCGTGAAGAAATAGAAATGGACTGGAAGACATATTATGAAGAAATCAAAAAACACAAAGATCTTCCAACAACCTCTCAGCCTGCTTTTGGTGAATTAATAGCCTTATATGAAAAACTAAGTGAAACATACGACGCCGTGATTAGTATTCACCTTTCAAGTGGAATTAGTGGAACGTATAATAGTGCTGCCTCAGCGAATGATCTAGTTGAAGGGATTGATATTTACCCGTTTGATACAGAAACAAGCTGTATGGCACAAGGTTTTTATGTGTTAGAAGCTGCTGAAAAAATCCAAGAAGGTGCTTCTTTAGAAGAAGTGTTAGCACATCTAAATTACCTGAAAGAAAGTCAGCGGGCGTATTTTATGGTAGACGATTTAACTCATTTGCAAAGAGGCGGCAGATTAAATGGTGCACAGGCTTTTATTGGAAGCCTCTTAAAGGTAAAGCCTATTCTGCATTTTGACAACAAGCTAATTGTCCCTTTTGAGAAGATTCGCACACGTAAAAAAGCCATTTCACGTATTTTTGAATTATTTGATGAAGATGCATCACGTGGTGTTCCGATGAGAGCAACACTGATACATGGTAATAGAGAAGAAGAAGCAGAAGAATTAATTGCGCACTTATCAGAAAAATATCCTCATGTTGAATTTTATAAAAGCTACTTTGGTGCCGTGATCGGCACCCATCTAGGTGAAGGCTCTTTAGCTCTTGGCTGGGTGATTAGATAATTCCTAAAAAACCTCTTTTCTTATGGAAAAGGGGTTTTGTTTTTCTATTTTACCCGTTGGACGAAAGGTCATGTCTTTGCGCATAATAGGCAAACATCAATTGAAAGGTGTTTGGTTAAGTTGAATATGGACAAAGCAATGGAACTAATGCGGCAGCTGCATTCACGCCATTTGCTCACCGCCGAAACAAGGTGCCCACAGTACAAATTGGATTGGCTGGAGGAGAAGGGCTTAGTCAATCGAACACCTGCGATTGAGAGGAAAGCAAATGGTTTTACATGCTGCCGGTGCGGTGTATCACACAAGCGGTACTTTGCTCACTCTCCATGTGAAGTGTGTCAAAAGGATTGTGTGTACTGTAGGTCATGCATCATGATGGGAAAAGCAACTGAATGTGGGTTTCTTTATGAATGGACAGGTCCACAAAAAGTAGAAACATATCGAGCTGAATTAACATGGCAGGGAGAGCTGTCTAAAGGACAAAAAAGAGCGTCAGAAAAAATGATTGAAGCTATCAAAAGCAAATTTGATCTGCTTGTTTGGGCGGTTTGCGGGGCAGGGAAAACGGAGGTGCTTTTTCACGGAATCGAATATGCGTTAAATCAAGGAATGAGTGTCTGTATTGCGACCCCTAGAACAGATGTTGTGCTTGAACTCGAACCACGACTTAGAAAAGCATTTCAAGGGATGACAATAGCCGTACTTTATGGAGGCAGTTCTCAAAGGTTTCAGATTGCACCGCTAGTGATCGCCACAACCCATCAGCTGATGAGGTACAAAAATGCATTTGATGTGGTCATTGTAGATGAAGTCGATGCCTTTCCTTATTCAATGGATGAACGTCTCCAATTTGCTGTTCTAAAGGCGATGAGAAAGAACGGAGGGGTTAGGATTTATTTAAGTGCGACACCCTCTAAAAAAATGACGAGAGAGGTTTCTAGTGGAAAACTGGAAGCGATAAAAATTCCTCTGCGTTTTCATAAACAACCATTACCCGTACCGACCTTTCATTGGATTGGACATTGGAAAAAGAAATTAAAAAAGAATCAGCTGCCCCGTAAAGTGATGAATTGGATGCAGAGACATATTGCAAATAAAAGAAGAGTATTACTTTTTGTTCCTTCAATTGCTACCATGAAGAAGGTAACGAAAATTCTTCGAGAACACTCCTTAAACGTGGAGGGAGTGTCTGCCGATGATCCAGATAGGAAACAAAAGGTTCAGCACTTTAGAGATTACGTATACGATGTACTAGTTACAACCACTATTCTAGAAAGAGGCGTAACCATTCCAAATGTTCAAGTGGGGGTATTAGGTTCGGAATCTACTATTTTTACAGAGAGTGCACTTGTTCAGATTTCTGGAAGAGTAGGCAGACACCCGGATTATTGTACAGGAGACGTTTTCCTTTTTCATTTTGGTTTAACGAGAAGTATGAAACAAGCAAAGAAGCATATCGTTAAAATGAATGATACGGCTGCAAATGAGTTTTCTGAAAAACAGTGTGGGTTCAACTAAATCATGGTACATTATATTCACAATACACAAATGGCAGGAGAGACAAAATATGCTACTCAATGCAAAAGAAATACTACTCAAGGAAATTCTCTATCAATATCTCAACCAATTAAACATGATTTGTCATTGTGAAAAGTGTATGGAAGATGTATTAGCAATTTCACTGAATCAAGTGAAACCACAATATATAACAGACATCGATAAAATATCTTACAGTAAATCTGAGATGGTGGATAAACAGAAGAATACTGCTATGCTAGTTATTCTGACAGAAGCAGCTTCCAAGGTCTCCGCATTTCCAAGGTGTGAAAATCGTCTGCTGCTGAACAAGAAAAACAATTGAATTGCCAAATTTGTGAGGGACATTTTGTGCCGGCTTTTACCTGGAAATCATTCCTACTATTAAATGATGATCGTCTTTGTGTAGCATGTAAGAATGACTTAGTAAAGATTGAGCGTCCTATTTGTCCAACGTGTGGAAGGGCGCAGTCAAATGACCAAATGTGCCAGGACTGCGATAGATGGAATGAACGCCCTGATTCTACTAAAGTTCTTGTGAAAAATAGGTCAGTTTATACTTACAATGAGTTGATGAAAGATGTCCTTGCCCGCTTTAAATTTCGGGGTGATACGGCTTTAGTTGAGCTGTTTAAACGAGATGTACAAGCAGCATTTAAACATTCCTTCAGCATAAAAGAACCACTGCTGATTCCGATCCCTTTAAGTCATGAAAGACTAACAGAAAGAGGATTTAATCAGTCCGTCATCATCGCTTCCTTGATAGGTAAGCCAATATTGCAGCCACTCGTGAAAATACATCAAAGTAAGCAGTCCAAAAAAAAGAAAAATGAACGCCTAGATCAAAAAGGATTGTTTCAAATAAAGCATACAGATGTGATTGTTCAAAGGGATATTATATTAGTTGATGATATCTATACAACGGGAGCAACCATTTATGATGCAGCAAGAATTTTAAAAGACGCAGGTGCCAAAAGTGTTTCTTCTTTTACGTTGATACGTAGTTAAAAATCATGATAATTAACCGATAATAAGAAAAGAAAATAACGTAAGGGGTTTTGGTTATGAATCAATT
This sequence comes from Bacillus sp. ABR, assembly GCF_056172715.1. NCBI lineage: Bacteria > Bacillati > Bacillota > Bacilli > Caryophanales > Bacillaceae > Bacillus > Bacillus sp. ABR. The sequence goes on from NZ_JAOYSL010000001.1 coordinate 561,934, forward strand.
GGCAAACTGTCCACAATGTAATCAGCTATTTTTAAAAACCACCATCCAAACGGTTTGTAACAAATGCTATGAAGAAGAAGAACGTTCTTTTGATATCGTATATAAATTCTTAAGAAAACAAAGTAATAGACAATCAACCATCGCTGAAATAGTAGATGCAACTGAGGTTGATGAAGAATTAATCTTGAAATTTATTCGTTTGAAAAGACTGCAAATTAGTCAATTTCCGAATATTAATTATCCTTGTGAAAGATGTGGCAAAGCGATCAGGAAAAACAAGCTATGTAGCCAATGTGAACAGGATATTCATTCGCAAATCAGCCAAATGAACCAAGAAGAAGAGCGTAAAAGGGAGATTGAATCTAGGAAAAAAGACACCTATTATGCCATTAATCCTAAAAACGACTGATTCCCTAAACTAAGTTGCAGTTTGGTCGATAAAATGGATAGAATCAAGACAGACTGTAACGGAAAGCGAGAGGAATCCCGTGAAAATTAATCGATATGGAACACAACCAGTAAATCCTTACAAGAAAACATATGAGAAACAAACGTTGCAATCGAATCAAGCGAAATCAACTGATAAAGTCGAAATTTCTAAAAAGGCAATCGAAATGCAAAAGGTGCCGAATATTATGAGAGAACGTCAAGATAAAATTGACCAAATTAAAAAAAGCATTGAAGCCGGAACATATCAAGTAGATACAAAAGGCATTGCAGATAAAATGCTGAATTTTTATAAACAACAATAACAAAAGGGAGCAGCGTGAATGTCAGTTAAAATAATTATTGAAGAACTGCATCGTCTCTATGGATTGCATGAACAGCTATTAAAGTTGTCTAAGGATAAAACAGAAATGCTGAAAAGCAATGAGATTGATGCTCTTTCAGAGGTTCTGAATTTAGAGCAAAAGTATATTCAGGCCATTTCTCAATTAGAAGAAAAACGAATTGAAGCGACCGTTCAATTTTTACAAAGTGATCAATCACCAACCATCACTGCATGTATCGAAAAGGCTGAAGGTACAGATCAAGAAGAGCTCATTTCATTATATGAGAAACTAAATGACATCATGGTGGAACTAAAAGATGTAAATGAACTGAACAAGCAGCTTATTCAGCAGTCACTTCAATTTATTTCACTGACATTCGATCTCGTTAACCCCAATAAAGAAAATATGAATTACGGACAAAATGGTCTTGAGAGTTCAAAGCCTAAACAGCAAAGGGCTTTGTTTGATTCAAAGGCGTAAACAAGGAGGATACCAATGGGTTCTACATTCATGGGACTAGAAACGGCAAAAAGAGGAATCACAGCCCAGCGTGCAGGGCTTTATGTCACATCAAACAACGTCTCCAATGCAAATACGGAAGGCTACTCAAGACAAAGAGTGACCTTTAAAGCAGAAAATCCTTATCCAGTCCTTTCTGTTTATGATGGAAAGACGTATGGTCAAATGGGGACAGGTGTACAAGTTGGAACGGTTGAAAGAATTCGAGATAGCTTTTTAGATCTACAATATAGAGATCATAACAACAACTTGTCTTACTACTCAACGAAGTCAGATGCCCTTTCACAGATGGAAGGGGTTATGAATGATTTGACGGATGAAGGCTTGAACAGAGCTTTTGATAACCTATGGAAATCATTACAGGTCTTATCAGAAACAAAAAATGCTGATACAGCTTCTGCACGTACAGTTGTTAAAACAAGTGCACAGGCTCTAGTTGACCAATTCCGTCTGCTCAATTCTTCTTTAACAACGGTACAAAAGAATTTGAAAACGGAACTCGATTCAACAGCCAAAGATGTGAACACTCTATTATCTCAAATAGATGAAGTGAACAAACAGATTGCAGCAGTTGAGCCAAATGGATATCTTCCAAATGATCTTTATGATACACGTGATACTTTGGTAGATCAATTATCCTCACTTGTTGATATTAAGGTCAGCTACAATCCACCTGGCGGTAATGCACTTAAAATTGCTGAAGGAACTGTCAATATCGACATTATCGGTGCAAATGGACAATCTGCTGGAAACATTTTGAATGGTATTACAAATGAAAAGTCTGAACTGCAAATCTCTTACGATAATACTACGGGACTTGTTAACTCACTTCAATTCGGAACAACAACTATTGCAGCGGATCAATTACAAGTAAACGGTAAAGTAAAAGCACTTGTTGAGGCTTATGGCTACATGTCAAACGGTGCTGAAAAAGGCATGTATCCAGATATGCTTGCAGAACTGGATGAAGTAGCAAAAGTATTCATGGATACATTTAACGATGTACATAAGCAGGGGTACACGTTAACTGGTGCAAGTGGACAAGACTTTTTTGATATCGAGAATAACAATGAGTTGAATAAAGGTTTGGCAGCTCGTATTAAAGTGAGCGATGTCATTTTAGCATCAACAGATAATATTGCAGCATCTCTCAATCAAACTCAAGGTGACGGTTCGAATGCTACGAAATTAGCTAATATACAAGACTTAAAATTACCAATCGGCGGAAATACAACGACCATTCAGGATTATTACCAAAATGTTATTGCTGAGATGGGGGTACAAGGGAAAAAGAACATGACGCTTGAAAGCAGTTCAGCTGCTCTTGTCAATTCAGCCAATGAACGTAGAATGTCGACTAGCGCTGTCTCCATCGATGAAGAAATGACGAATATGATCCAATTCCAGCATGCATATAATGCGGCTGCGAGAATTATGACATTACAAGATGAAGTACTGGATAAGGTAATAAACGGCATGGGTGTCGTAGGAAGGTAGGGATAACGGATGCGAGTCACACAAGGTATGATTTCTCAAAACTCACTTCGAAATATTAGTAAAAGTTACGAAAAACTTTCTAAAATTAATGAGCAGGCACAAACAGGAAGACGTTTCACGAATACGTCTGATGATCCTGTTGCAGCAGTAAAAAGCCTTCAATATAGTACTGCCTTGTTTCGAAATGAACAGTATAAAAATAACTTAAATGAAGCACAAAACTGGATTGATACATCTGAAACAAGTGTCACTGAAATTATTGATATTATGTCAAATATACGAGATAAAGTGCTTGATGCGGCAAACGGAACAAAGCAGCCAGAAGATTTAGCAGCTATCGGAGTGGAAATTGGTCAGATGAAGAATCAAATCATCGATGCAATGAACACTCAAATGCTAGGTAAGTTCGTATTTAATGGGACAAATACAAATGTTAAACCAGTTGTTGAGAATGCAGACGGAACGTATACATTTAACTTCGAAAATTATACAGATGCGAATGCTGTTCAAGCGAATATTTCTGATGGGATTACTTTAAATGTAAACTCAAATCCAATCTCAGCGTTTGGTGGACAGGCCAACGGTCAAAATGTCATTGAAATGCTGACTGATTTAGAAAATTCATTGAAAAATGGAACATTCGCGAATTCTGATGATGCATTAGGAAGTATCGATCAGTTTAAAGAAGTGATGAGTGCTGAGCGATCTGACCTAGGAGCGCGTTCGAATCGTGTTGACTTAGTAGGAAGTCGTTTGACTTCACAATACCAAGTATTGAAAAATGCTAAATCAGATAATGAAGATGTTGAAAGTGAAAAGGCAATTCTTGATCTTCTTCAACAAGAGACGGTGAATAGAGCTGCTTTAGCGACAACAGCTAAAGTCATTCAGCCATCCCTTGTTGATTTCTTAAGATAATAAAAAGCATCCGTAGGGTGCTTTTTTGCATCATGGAGGTGAATATATGCAAATCCCTAGATTGTTAATGCAGCAAACCTATGCAAAGCTTCAAATGTCGACAACTCCTTCTAGGCAAGAAGTAGAGCAGCCACGAGCGGACCTTGAGATTCAGCAGCCGCGCGCTGTCATGGATATCAAAAGGACACCGTCGAAATTAACCATTGATCAAACCGAGGCATTTGCCGATATGGACATCAAGTCGATTTTTAGACGTTCTGAGGAATGGGCAGCTGAGGGGAAGCGGGCTGTTGGAGAAGGAATGGGCCGAAGAGCGGAAGAAGGAAGTGAACTTATCAAGATCGAGAATGGTGGAAATGCGATTGCTGAATTTGCCAAGATCAACGGCAGTCCTCCAGCAAAACAATTCACCATTGGTGTGATACCTTCATTCTTTAGTGTGAAAATTCACTATCAGCCTTCTGAGCTTCAAATTGATGTGGAGCCGCAAAAAGCTATCATAGAGGCAACACCTCATAAACCAATCGTTAACTACCAGCCAGGTAAGGTCAATATTGATATGTTACAATACCCAGAATTAAAAATAGAAGTTGACGAAACGGGCCAAAATGGTGATAAGGTATAGTTAAGAAAAACGAAAAGGTCGTGAATTATGATCATTCAAACAAAATACCATGGTGAAGTGACAATCAAAGAGGAGCAAATCATCAACTTCTCTAACGGGATACCAGGATTTCTGGATCAAAAACAGTTTGTCATTTTGCCTTTATCAGAAGAATCTCCGTTTTTAGTTCTTCAATCATTGAAAAACGCAGCATTAGGCTTTATCGTCAGCAGTCCGTTTTTATTCTTCAATCAATACGAATTTGATTTAGACGAAACGGTTGTAGACATTCTGGAAGTAGAAGATGCCAATGATGTGGAAGTAATGGTTATTTTAACAATGGAATCATCTATTGAAAAAACAACAGCTAATTTAAGAGCGCCTATTATTGTGAACCGGAAAAACATGAAAGCCAAGCAGGTGATTTTGCATGATTCAGCCTATCATACAAAACATTTGTTAGAGGTGGCATCCTCATGTTAGTGCTGTCTCGTAAATTAAACCAGTCAATTCAAATAGGCGATGATATTGAAGTCAAGATTATTTCAATCGAGGGCGATCAAGTGAAAGTCGGGATTGAGGCTCCTAAGCACATTGATATTCACAGGAAAGAAGTGTACCTGTCTATTCAAGAAGAGAACAATCGTGCTGCGAGCTTATCCTTAGATATCCTCTCTCAATTATCCTCACAAAAAAAGTGAGGATTTTTTTATTGCATTCAGCTGTCCTTCTCCGTGTGAAAGCGTTCCGATACAGATGTTCATGATCTATAGGAAACTTTAACAAATCGGTCCATCTATATTTAATTTGCAAATTCAAAGCCGATATAAAAGATAGATTAAAGCACAGGAGCTGAATAACTATGTCTGTTGGTAAGTTGACATCACTAGAGCCAATTATCGATGCATTTCAAACCCGTGTTTCTAATAACCAGAATGACAATGTAAACTCTGACTCACAAGCAAATGGCAGGGCTGTTTCAAAAGAAGAAATTGAAAAAACGCTTCAAGGCGCAAACAAGCTGATTGAACCTACTCAATTTCATCTTCAATTTGAATTACATGAAAAACTCAATGAATATTATGTCAAAGTCGTAGATAACCAAACAGAAGAAGTTATTAGAGAAATTCCTTCCAAGGAATGGCTTGATTTCTATGCGGCAATGACAGAAATTGTCGGTTTATTTGTAGATAAAAGAATGTAAATGAAGGGAGAACATAAACAATGGTCAATCGTATTACTGGATTTTCAAATGTGTTCGATATTGATGAAATCGTATCAAAGCTGATGAAAACGGAGCAGGCACCACTTGATAAAATGACACGCCAGAAACAAACACTTGAATGGCAAAGAGACAGCTATCGCGAGGTTAACTCGAAAATCAAAGAATTAGATGATTTGATCAACAGTTTAAACTTAACGCGTCCAAGTACATATGGCGCAAAAAAGGTAACAAGCTCTAATGAATCTGCTGTCACAGCAACTGGGTCAACAAATGCGACCTCTGGCTCTATTCATGTCACTCAACTAGCGACAGCTTCTGTCTTCAAATCCTCTGGTACATCTGGATTTACACCAGCAAATGGCACGTTTACGTTTGAAGTGACGACACCAGATTCAACAAAACCGAAAATGGTGACGATCAATACCTCTGATTCCGATACAATCGATGACATCGTGAAAAAGCTGAACAGCGCGCAATTAGGTGTGACGGCTTACAAAGGCCAAATCTCTGATGGCACTAACTACGTGGATACAATTGCTCTTACTTCTCGGACAACTGGTGAGGGTGTCAGTATTAAAGCAGCTGATGGCAATTCAGCTTCATTTTTAACGCAATTAGGCTTCCAAGTAGATGGAGATAACAAATTAGTTGCGACCACTCAAGGACAGAAAGCGCAATACGAGATTAATGGTCTGAAAATGGAAAATAACAACAATACATTCACACAGGCTGATATTACGTACGAACTTAAAGGAACAACGGATCAGCCTGTCAGCTTAAACGTTTCAACAGATGTGGATGCAATCTATGACAAAATTAAACAATTTGTTGATAAATACAATGAGCTCGTTGAGCAGATTAATGGTAAAGTCAATGAAAAGAAAAACAGAGACTATCAACCATTAACGGCTGAAGAGAAAAAAGGGATGTCTGAAAAAGAAATAGAGCTATGGGAAACGACTGCGAAGTCTGGCTTGCTGAGAAGTGATTCCATTTTACGATCTGGTGCCTCTAAAATAAGAAGTGATTTGTATGCTAATATTACGACAAGTGATGCGAATAAAATCCAACTCACACAAATCGGTATTGAGACATCATCCAAGTATAAAGATGGCGGAAAGCTGGAATTTAGTAAAGATATAAATGGAGTAGAGAAATTAAGAAAAGCCATTGAAGAAGACCCGGAGAAAGTCAGACAAATGTTTATCTCGGGTAGTTTAAATGTGGATTCAAAAGATAAAGACAAAGCACAGCAGCAATATCAAGAACAAGGAATCATTTATCGTGTCAAAAATTCCTTAACTGCCTTCACGAAGAGCATTCAAACAAAGGCGGGAAGCACAACAATGGAATTAAAGGAATACGGACTTGGTAAGGACCTTGATTCTTTGACAAAACGAATGAGTACATTCCAAGATCGTTTAAAAATGGTTGAAGCCCGTTACTACAAAAAGTTTAACGCCATGGATAGTGCAATTCAAAAGCTAAACAACCAATCTGGCTACCTTTCTCAACTGCTTGGACAATAATTGGAGGTTTATAACATATGGCAATACAGAACCCTTATGCCGCCTATCAGAAAAATTCTATTGAGACCGCAACACCTGCCGAGTTGACGCTTATGCTTTATGAAGGCTGCTTAAAGTTCATCAGAATAGCGAAGCATGCCATTCAAAAAGAGGATGCAGAAACGAGAAACTTGAACCTGAAAAAGGCTCAAAACATCATTCAAGAATTAAATGTCACCTTAAATCGTTCCTATGACGTATCAAAGAGTATGGCAAGTATGTATGATTACATTTATCGCAGACTGATAGAAGCTAATCTTCAAAATGACGAAGAGATATTGAATGAAGTAGAAGAGTACGTAACTGATTTCCGTGATGCGTGGAAGGAAGTCATTCAAACCGATCGAAAAGGCCGTCACCACTCTATCGGGGGCTCTCTATGAGTATTGTGGACCAGCTGCGTGATCAAACATTAAAAATGGCAGCAGAAATAGCGGAAAATCCACAAAGTGAGACACTGGTTGAAGACTTTGATGCCTTTTTAATTGAGAGAGACGAATTAATGAGAGATATAAAGCATGAATTGACGGATCAAGAAAAAGAGAAAATCCGAGAAATCATACAAACAGATCAACAGATGGCGAAGCAATTAACGGTTATCCAAAATGGGATAAAAGCAGATATTCAAGCCATTCAAAAAAAGAAAACAAAACAGCTGAATTATCAAAATCCATACCAGCCCATAACAAGTGACGGCGTATATTACGATAAACGGAAATAAATAGGTGAGACCTGTGGCGTATCGTTCAAATGACTATATTTTATTAACCACATATTATGAACTTCTATACACGATAGAAGAGAGTCTAAAATATTTAGATGAAATTGAGAAGGATTTTGACAAAACAGAAGGGGATCGGATCTTTAATGATCTGATCCATGCCTTCTTTCATTTAGACACAACACACCCCCTTCTGCTTTCAATTATTGAAAATGAACACTTTGCCAAAACGATTCGTTCGTTTGATCAAATATTTTTAAGTTTTGATATACTAGCTTTCTATACATTCCCTTCAAATCACTTCCAATCATTCCTGAAATCATATTTTATACCTGAATATAGAAAGTGGATGGATGAAATACATGCCTGTATGAGGCCGTATGTCATTCATTAATTTTTGTCCAATTCAGACCATTCGGAGGAAATTATGAGACTAAAAAATCAATTTTTATTTGGGCTTATTGTCATATGTGTATTGTTTGTCAGTATGTTAGGATTCTCAAGCTTTCTCTATTACAAAACAGATCAATCCTATAAAGCGTTATTAAGCAAGGAAGTGAAGCTTTATCAGACCTCGCTGGAATTAGAGGCGCTTCTGCAAAAGCAGGAAGCACAGATCAAAACATATGTCGTCGTCCAAGATGCTGAAAATTTGCAGAAAATTGAGCAAACATATGAAGATATTAATAAGAAAACAACAGAAGCTTCAAAATTAAGTACGGTCAAACAAGCAAAAAATCTATTAGATCAAATCTCAGAAAAAAATTATCTCTACTACACCTCAACGAATCGATTATTTAATTCATTAAATATGCAAAATCAAAAAGAATTCAACACCCGCCTCACTCAAGAATTACAACCTATCGAACAAGAAATACATACCTTTACAAAAGAATTCGCTCAAAACCAGCTAAAACAACGTGATCAAAAAATCAATCAGCTCAATCAAGATAGTAATCAATTATTGCTTACACTCATTTTGGTCAGTGCAGCGATTATTGTTGGCTTTCTGGTGATTGGTGTCAGATTCGTTCATCGCATGACAAAACCAATTGTTTCTGTCACAAATGCCGCAAGAAGGATGGCAGATGGTGACCTGACCCTTGAAGAGATTGAAGTGACCTCTAAAAATGAGATTGGTCAGCTCGGCACAGCCTTTAATCAAATGACGGCTCATTTGCGTCAGCTTATTTTGCAGGTGCAAAGCGGATCAAGACAGCTTGCTGATTCTGCTGCTCAATTTGAGGAAACCATCAGTCAAACGATATCGGCTAGTGAGCAGACATCTAGCTCGATCGAACAGGTCAGTGAAGCTTCACGTGAACAATCAGATGCGGTCGGAAAAGTCGCCTCTGCCATTCAAGAAGTATCGACTGGCATGCAAAACGCAGCTGTACACACGTCCGATGTTTCGGGTCACTCAATTTCAGTGACTGAAAAGGCTGAAGAGGGTGCCGCTCTTATTCAACAATTTGTGAAACAAATGAGTTCTATTAAAGAGTCTGTGAATGAACACCATTCCACAATGGCCAATGTACAAGCGCAGTTTACAGGCATTCAAGGTCTGTTAGGTCATATCCATGCCATTGCTGACCAGACGAATTTACTTGCTTTAAACGCAGCCATAGAAGCAGCAAGAGCGGGAGAACATGGAAGAGGTTTTGCAGTTGTAGCAGATGAAGTGAGGAAGCTGGCAGAAGAATCTAGTCAGCTGACAGATCAAATTAGTCAATTACTCGAGAACGTGAACAAAGATACAGAAAGGTCATCGCAATCGATGACGAAGGTTGAGCGGGATGTAGCAGAGGGTGTAAAAGTATCACAATTATCTGAACAGAGCTTCCATGAAATCCTGGAATCTATTCGTGATATTTCAATGAAAGCCGAAGAGCTGTCAGCCACTGCAGAACAAATTTCTGCTAGTACAGAGGAAATTTCTCAAACGGTTGGTGTCATTGAAGAAGGTGCGAAACGAAACTCAGAAGAAACAGAATACATGTCTGCTGCTGTTGAAGAATCATTAGCGGCCAATGAAGAGATGAAAGCCGCTGCGGAGGATTTAAAATCCTTGTCTCAATCGCTGAAAACATCGATTTCATCTTTTACCATTTAATGTGCGCTGGTCTTTTTCAAGAATCAGACGAATATATATTCATCACCTATCAAGAAACAGTTGAAGCACCGCAAAATTCGACAAATTTCAATAAATATTCACATTTTTTTTACGTTTGAGCAGGAGAAAAGGAGGGAAAAGTAGAAATAGGTTTACATATCCTTAATTTTAAAGGAGGCGTTCTTTACATGAATTACAATGTCAGAGGAGAAAACATCGACGTAACACCTGCACTAAGAGATCATGTCGAGAAAAAAATTGGAAAGCTGGAGCGTTATTTTGAGACAGATGTTGATGCTTCAGTCAACGTGAACTTGAAGTTTTACAACGATCAAGAATCTAAAGTTGAGGTTACCATTCCAATGACTGATCTAGCACTTCGAGCTGAGGTGCATAATGAGGATATGTACAATGCAGTAGACCTAGCAGCCAGTAAATTAGAACGTCAAATTAGAAAGCACAAAACAAAAGTAAACCGTAAATTCCGCGAGCAAGGTGCCAAAAAGCACTTATTTGCTGGAGGAAATGGTACGGCTGAAGTAGCAGTTCAAGATGACGAAGAGATTGATGAAACAGAAATCGTCAGACAAAAACGTTTCAACTTAAAGCCGATGGATAGCGAAGAGGCCATTCTCCAAATGAACATGTTAGGTCATAGTTTCTTCGTTTTCACAAATGCTGAGACAAATTTGACCAATGTGGTTTATCGCCGAAATGACGGTAAATATGGACTCATTGAGCCAAACGCTTAAATATCAGTTTATGCTGATTCAAAAACAACCTAAATAAAGTAAACCCGTTCCTTTCATAAGGGGCGGGTTTTTTGTGCGAAATTATGGCAAATTCTTTGGAAATGAAAGAAGGTATGGTATGATAAATGCAGGTAAATATGGACCTGTCAAACTTTTGGACATGCCGAAAAATTGCATGAAATAGAGGAGCGTTATTATATGCTTGGAATCTTAAACAAAGTGTTTGATCCTACGAAACGTACGATCAGCCGATATGAAAAAAAGGCAAATGAAATCGAAGCTCTCGCTCAAGATTTTGAAAAATTATCTGACGAGGCTTTACGAAATAAAACGATTGAATTTAAAGAAAAACTTGAAAAAGGACAATCCGTGGATGACCTGTTGGTTGAAGCATTTGCTACGGTTCGCGAGGCTTCCCGCCGCGTAACAGGAATGTTCCCATTTAAGGTGCAGCTTATGGGGGGGATCGCGCTTCACGAAGGCAACATCGCTGAAATGAAAACAGGTGAAGGGAAAACATTGACATCCACGATGCCTGTTTACTTAAATGCTCTTTCTGGAAAAGGCGTCCACATCGTGACAGTCAACGAATATTTGGCAAGCCGTGATGCGCAGGAAATGGGCAAAATTTTTGAATTCCTTGGTTTAACGGTCGGTTTAAACTTAAACAGCTTAGACAAAGATGAAAAAAGAGAAGCGTACGCCGCTGATATCACGTATTCAACAAACAATGAACTCGGCTTTGACTATTTACGAGATAACATGGTGCTCTACAAAGAGCAGATGGTTCAGAGACCACTTCATTATGCTGTGATCGATGAGGTTGACTCCATTTTAATTGATGAAGCGAGAACACCTCTTATTATTTCTGGACAAGCTGCGAAATCAACAAAGCTTTACGTACAAGCCAATGCATTTGTCCGCACTTTAAAAATTGAAGATGATTTCACGTATGATATTAAAACAAAAAGTGTGCAGCTGACTGAAAGCGGAATGACGAAAGCGGAAAAAGCATTCGGCATCGAGAACCTGTTTGATGTCAAACATGTCGCGCTCAACCATCACATCGCTCAGGCGCTGAAAGCACATGTTGCGATGCAAAAAGACGTGGATTACGTGGTAGAAGAAGGCCAAGTAGTCATCGTTGACTCCTTCACAGGACGTTTAATGAAAGGACGCCGTTATAGTGAAGGTCTGCATCAAGCCATCGAAGCAAAAGAAGGTCTTGAAGTGCAGAACGAAAGCATGACACTAGCAACAATTACGTTCCAGAACTACTTCCGTATGTATGAAAAGTTATCTGGTATGACTGGTACAGCAAAAACGGAAGAAGAAGAATTCCGTAACATTTACAACATGCAGGTTGTGTCAATCCCGACCAATCAACCAGTAGTTCGTGATGACCGACCTGATTTAATTTACCGCACAATGGATGGTAAATTTAAAGCAGTGGCTGAGGATGTTGCGCAGCGCTATATGACAGGACAGCCAGTTCTTGTCGGAACAGTAGCAGTTGAGACATCTGAGCTTATTTCTAAGCTGCTTAAAAATAAAGGCATTCCTCATCAAGTGTTAAACGCGAAAAACCATGAGCGTGAAGCACAAATTATTGAAGAGGCTGGTCAAAAAGGTGCTGTGACCATTGCGACAAACATGGCAGGACGTGGTACAGACATCAAGCTTGGCGAAGGTGTAAAAGAACTTGGAGGTCTGGCTGTTATCGGGACAGAGCGTCATGAATCACGTCGGATTGATAACCAGCTTCGCGGACGTTCTGGACGTCAAGGAGACCCAGGGATTACCCAATTCTATCTATCCATGGAAGATGAATTGATGCGCCGATTTGGTGCAGAGCGAACGATGGCAATGCTTGACCGCTTTGGCATGGATGACTCTACACCAATCCAAAGTAAAATGGTGTCTAAAGCCGTTGAATCATCGCAAAAACGTGTAGAGGGGAACAACTTTGATTCCCGTAAGCAGCTTCTGCAATATGACGATGTGCTTCGTCAACAGCGTGAAGTGATCTACAAACAGCGTTTTGAAGTCATCGATTCCGACAACTTAAAATCAATTGTCATCAATATGATCCAATCTTCAATTGAGCGTGCTGTGGGATCTTATACGCCAAAAGAAGAGCTGCCTGAAGAATGGAAACTAGATGGTCTTGTTGAATTAATCAACACGAACTATTTAGACGAAGGTGCCATCACGGTCAAAGATATCTTCGGTAAAGAAGCAGATGAAATCACAACTTTCATCATGGATCGTATTAAAGAAAAATACGATGCAAAAGAAGAAACATTTGGCGAAGAACAAATGCGTGAATTTGAAAAAGTCATCGTTCTTCGTGCGGTGGATTCGAAGTGGATGGACCATATCGATGCAATGGATCAGCTGCGTCAAGGTATTCATTTACGTGCGTATGCACAAACGAATCCGCTACGTGAATACCAAATGGAAGGATTTGCGATGTTTGAGCATATGGTTGCTTCAATTGAAGATGATGTGGCCAAGTATGTCTTGAAATCAGAAATCCAAAACAACCTAGAACGCGAAGAAGTGGTTCAAGGTCAAACAACGGCTCATCAGCCACAAGAGGGCGATGAGGAGAAGACAGTGAAGAAAAAGCCGGTACGTAAAGTCGTAGACATTGGACGAAACTCTCCATGTCACTGCGGAAGCGGCAAGAAATATAAAAATTGTCATGGGAAGACAGAATAAGTAATGGAAAGAGGTGAAAACCTCTTTCTATTCATGTCAGCCCCCATACATCTATGAGGTGAAGGATATGGAATTAGTAGAAATTAGACAAGAGCTTGAAAATATGGCTAGCAGGCTAGCTGATTTTAGGGGGTCTCTTTGACTTAGAAACAAAAGAAGCTAAAATCGCAGAGCTTGAAGCGACGATGTCAGAGGCTGATTTTTGGAATGATCAGCAAAAGGCTCAAGGCGTTATCAATGAAGCCAATGCACTGAAGGATTCTGTGAATTCCTATCATGAGCTCAGTGAATCGCATGAAGAGCTGCAAATGACGCATGACTTATTAAAGGAAGATTATGACGAAGAGCTTCATGCAGAGCTTGAAAAAGAGCTGAAGAACTTAACGAAGCAATTTAACGAATTTGAGCTGCAGCTTCTCTTAAGCGAACCTTATGATAAAAACAATGCCATTCTGGAGCTTCACCCAGGTGCAGGCGGTACCGAATCACAGGACTGGGGTTCTATGCTTCTGAGAATGTACACTCGCTGGGCAGAGCGCAGAGGCTTTAAGGTCGAAACGCTTGATTACCTTCCAGGTGATGAGGCAGGAATTAAGTCGGTGACATTGCTGATCAAAGGGCATAATGCGTACGGTTATTTAAAAGCAGAAAAAGGTGTCCATCGTTTGGTCCGTATTTCTCCTTTTGATTCATCTGGCCGTAGACATACATCCTTCGTTTCATGTGATGTTATGCCGGAATTCAATGAAGAAATTGATATTGATATTCGCACAGAGGATATCAAGGTAGATACGTATCGTGCAAGCGGTGCAGGCGGACAGCACGTTAATACGACGGACTCTGCTGTTCGTATTACACACATTCCAACCAATGTCGTCGTGACGTGCCAAACAGAAAGATCACAAATCAAAAACAGAGAACGTGCGATGAAAATGTTGAAATCGAAACTTTATCAAAAACGGATCGAAGAACAGCAGGCAGAATTGGATGAAATCAGAGGAGAGCAGAAAGAAATTGGCTGGGGCAGCCAGATTCGCTCTTATGTATTCCACCCTTATTCTCTTGTGAAAGACCATCGAACCAATACGGAGATGGGAAATGTTCAAGCGGTGATGGATGGAGATTTAGATTCATTTATCGATGCATACCTACGTTCGAAATTATCATAAAAACTCGGCTTCTTGCCGGGTTTTTTTAATTGTGAGAAAATATAATGAATATAAAGGAATACTTACGACATACTGATTCTATATCCTTTGTATGATGAAATTAGCAAATAAAGGGGGAAATATTTTGGGATTAACACCATTGCAAGAAACGTGGGATTTAGATGCCTTTTTTAAAGGAGGCAGTTCTTCACCAGAATTTAAGACATACCTGCAAACCATTCAGCAGCTATTAGATGAATTACGACAAAAGGTGGATGCCTTTTCAAAAGAAGATACACACATTGAAAGCAAATTAACGTCTGTCCTTGACACGTATGAAACTACATATAAAAAATTGTCTCAAGCAGGTTCATTTGTATCCTGCCTCCAAGCTCAAAATACGAAGGATATGAAAGCAGGCAGCCTTCGAGGTACGATTGCCAAGCTAGAAGCGGATTTAGGAACCATCCTTGCACTGTTTGATCAAGCGCTTGCTGCTATTCCTGCAAACAAGTGGGAAGAACTGATGAATTCAGCAGCCTTTTCAGATGTCCACTACATATTAAATGAGCGAAGAGACCGTGTGAAGGATCAATTACCTGTTGAACAAGAAACACTGATCCAAAAGCTGGCTGTAGATGGGTACCATGCGTGGGATGAGCTTTATTCCAGCTTAGTGAATAAAATTACCATTCCGTTTGAACAGCATGGTGAAACGCAGATGATCTCTGTAGGCCAAGCGGAAAATGCAATGGATGATTCCGATCGTGAAGTCAGAAAGGCCGTTTACCACAACCTAGAGCATGCATGGACACAGGATGAACATTTATTTGCTAGTACGCTCAATCACCTTGCTGGTTTTCGTTTGCAAGTGTATGAAGCAAGAGGCTGGGATCACATTTTAAAAGAGCCGCTTGAAATTTGCCGTATGAAACAAGAAACCCTTGATACAATGTGGTCTGTGATTGATGAACATAAGCAGCCATTCATTGATTATTTACACCGAAAAGCTGAGATGCTTGGAGTGGATAAGCTGAGCTGGTTCGATGTTGGGGCTCCTATCGGCAGTGAGACCAAAATCTATCCTTATCAAGAAGCAGCTGCTTTTATTGTGAAACATTTCGCTGGATTTGGAGAAGAGCTCGCTGCTTTTACAGAAAAAGCCTTTAACGAACGCTGGGTAGAAGCTGAGGACCGTCCAAACAAACGGGTAGGCGGCTTTTGTACAAATTTCCCTGACAGCGGAGAATCACGCATTTTTATGACCTTCTCAGGTAGTCCATCCAATGTGGCGACACTAGCGCATGAGCTTGGTCATTCGTTCCATCAGGACGTGATGCAGGATGTTCGCATTCTGAATCGCAAATACGCAATGAATGTAGCTGAAACAGCGTCCACCTTCGCGGAAATGATTGTAGCTGATGCTTCATTAAAAGAAGCGGCAAATGAAGAGGAGCGTCTCAGCTTGTTAGAGGATAAGCTGCAGCGCAGTGTAGCATTCTTCATGAACATTCAATCTCGTTTCTTGTTTGAACAGCGATTTTATGAAGAGCGTAAACAAGGAGAAGTGCCGGCTGACCGATTGAATGAATTGATGGTCGAAGCGCAGAAGGAAGCGTTTGGTGACTCATTAGATGAATACCATCCTCATTTCTGGGCGTCTAAGCTGCATTTCCATATCACGAATGTTCCATTTTATAATTTCCCATACACCTTTGGATACATGTTCTCGTTAGGAATTTATGCAAAAGCATTGCAGGCTGGTACATCGTTTGAAGAGAAATACATTGCATTATTAAAAGATACTGCTTCAATGACAGTGGAAGATTTAGCTAAAAAGCATCTAGGCGTTGACCTTACCCAAAAAGCATTTTGGGAAGAAGCCATTCGTTTGGCTGTAGCAGATGCTGAAGAATTTTTAGAAGTGACGAAAAAATAAAAATGAAAAGCTCCCGTTATGGGAGCTTTTTTGCTGGCTTCAGCCAATCCAGCATTGTCTGAATGAGATCATTTTGCTGCGACAGGGCTGGAATGTCCGCCGGCTGATCCCCTTTTTGTTTGCCATACATGCCAAATTGCGCATGATTCCCGCCTTTTATTTCATGATAAACGGTTTGAGACGGCAGATTTGCTTTCGATTTCTTGATTTTCTCTTGTGTTGCCAGCCCATCCTTTTCACCTGAAATAGAGAGGACTTTTAGTGACGATTGTTTCAGGTCATCTGATGCTGGATAAGATGCTAGGAAAAAGAGTCCATCTAGCTTGCTCTGATTTTTTTCTGCAAACATAGCGGCAGCTGCTCCGCCAAGTGAATGTCCGCCAATATACCAGTGTTTGATCGTTTGATGATCTTTGATGATGTCCTGCGCTTTGTTTGTATTGAAGATCGCAAAAGAAAATGGCATGTCAGGGATAAAGACAGAGTAGCCTTTTTTCATCAGCGTATCCCCAATATAGGCATACGCAAGTGGTTCCACCTTTGCCCCAGGATAGAGAATGATGCCAGTATCACTTTTTGATGCTTTAAAAGTATAAACATCGTTTTTATGTTCCACTTGCTCCATGTTCACCTGTTTTTTTAATGCTTCTGATGGTCCGTATGTAAAGCGGCTCCATATATAGAAAGCACCAAAAGCTAAGATGATCAGTGCAAGTAATGTCATACCTGTTATCTTCAGTATTTTCTTCATCGCATGCCCCTTCTTTCTCATGTACATATTAAATATACCATCATTTACTCCTATGCCAACCGGCAAGTACGCTGATCCGTCTGTGTGATAAAGTATTAATCCATTAGCACTGCATTTGGCTGTTATTTACAATCGTTTTAAGAGGGCTTAAAATAGGTGTGCATTCAGAAGTAACGGAGGAAGAAAGACATGAAGCAGGGACATTCACAATTTTGGATCGAAGTGAAAAATTATTTGTTCATTTTAATCGGATCTGCCATTGTGGCGATTGGATTTAATACGTTATTATTGCCGAATCAGATTGCAGCAGGCGGTGTGAGCGGAATTAGTACCATTATGCAGTCATTCGGCTTTGAAGCAGCGTATGTGCAATGGGGGCTCAATATTCCGTTGTTTATTGCTGGCTTTTATTTATTAGGCGGTACATTTGGAGTGAAAACACTCGTCGGCTCGATTTTTTTACCTTTCATGGTGTTTGTCACAAGACATATTGCACCTGTCACACATGAAGCGCTGCTGGCAGCTATTTTTGGCGGTGTGGTCATTGGAATCGGTATAGGGCTCGTGTTCCTTGGGAATGGATCAACAGGTGGAACGGCACTCGCTGCCAAAATCATCAATAAGTACACCGGACTCACGCTAGGCACATGCTTAGCGATGATGGATGGTTTGATTGTTCTGGCTGCAATGACAGTCTTTGGAATCGAAGAGGGGCTGTACGCGGTTATTGGTGTGTTTATTTCGAGTAAAACGATTGATGTGGTACAGGCTGGCTTCAGTCATTCGAAAATGGCGATGATCATTACCGGGCATGAAGATGAGGTCAGACAGGCGGTTTTTGATCAAATTGACCGCGGTGTGACGAAGATCTCAGCAGTCGGAGGATATACCGATCATGACCGCCCAATTTTGATGTGTGTCGTTGGGCAGTCACAATTCACAAAGTTGAAACAAGTGGTGAAAGCAATCGATGCATCAGCATTTGTCATTGTAATGGATGCAAAAGAGGTGCTTGGTGAGGGTTTTAAAAGGGCATAAACAAGGATATAATAGCGTTGACCAAATGATTGTAAGGGAGGGAAATAGATGAAAAAAAGCGGATTAACGATGCTATTTGCAGCAATGCTTCTTGTTCTCGCGGCTTGTGGAGGAAATTCAAGCAGCAGCGAAAAAGAAGGCAGCAAAAGTGCTTCATCTGTGAGCAGTGGTGAGGAAATCTATCAGCAAAACTGTATTGGCTGTCATGGGAAAGACCTATCTGGCGGAGGCGGACCAAGCCTGAAAGAAGTAGGGAAGAAATATAATGAAAGCCAAATCGCAGATATTGCGCAAAACGGTAAAGGCTCTATGCCAAGCGGAATGGTAGATGAGAAGCAAGCAAAAGAAGTAGCAAAATGGCTTGCAGAGAAAAAATAAAACCTTTGTCTAATCGACAAGGTTTTTTTGTTTTTTATATGTAGAAAAAGACTTTTGAATAGTATGAAAGCGCATTATATTAAATTTTATTTAAAAAATAAGGGTATAAAGGCACGTTTTTCGGTTTTGGTTGTTCTATTTACCTTTTATTTATAAGTTTTGAAATATAAATGTAATACCATTGCGTCGATTCATGACGTATAATTGGAGTTGTTGAAAATGAGACGATTCAATTTTTTCATCTTTTTGGATGAAAAGGACATAAATTGCTAGTAAGTATCGAAGGGTATGTGCGTAACCATACATAACGTTTTTTGACGAGAAGTGTCAAAACATCATGATAAGCTGTTAGTCAGCGAATAAGAAAAGATTAGGTGATTACATGATTCAAATGAAGGAAGTCTACAAGATCTATCCTAATGGCGTAAAGGCGATCAATGGAATCAATGTCTCTATCCATCCAGGAGAGTTTGTGTATGTTGTTGGTCCCAGTGGTGCTGGTAAATCCACTTTCATCAAAATGATGTATCGTGAAGAGAAGCCAACCAAAGGGCAAATCTTAATTAATAACAAAGATTTAGGTTCAATGAAGGAAAAAGAAATTCCTTACGTAAGAAGAGAAATTGGCGTAGTATTCCAAGATTTCAAGCTGCTTCCAACTCTTACAGTGTTTGAGAACGTTGCATTTGCTCTTGAAGTGATTGGTGAACAGCCTCATATCATTAAGAAAAAAGTGCTTGACGTTCTCGATCTAGTCCAGCTAAAGCACAGAGCGCGCCAATTTCCTGACCAGCTGTCCGGCGGTGAACAGCAGCGGGTATCTATCGCTCGGTCGATCGTCAATAGCCCTGAGGTCGTCATTGCAGATGAGCCGACAGGAAACCTTGATCCAGACACTTCCTGGGAAATCATGAAGACGCTCGAAGAGATTAATAACCGCGGAACAACAGTGGTTATGGCGACACACAACAAAGAAATTGTAAACACCATGAAGAAACGCGTCATCGCAATCGAAGATGGAATGATTGTGCGTGACGAAGCAAGAGGGGAGTACGGAATTTATGATTAAAACTCTCTCGCGGCATTTACGTGAGAGCTTCCGTTCACTAGGAAGAAACACGTGGATGACTTTTGCATCAATTAGTGCGGTTACTGTCACATTGATTTTAGTTGGGGTTTTCCTTGTGATTATGCTCAACTTGAATAACATGGCATCGAACGCTGAAAAAGAAGTAGAAGTAAAAGTATTAATCGAATTAACGGCGAATCAAAAGCAGCAGGATGAATTAAAAGCAGAAATTGAAAAGATTCCTGAAATCAGTAATGTGAAGTACTCATCTAAGGATGACGAACTGAAAGCTTTGATTAAAAGCTTCGGAGAAAATGGACAATCCATGGGACTTGTTGATCAAGAAAATCCATTAAACGATGCGTTCATTGTGAAAACAACAGATCCTCACGATACACCAAAAGTAGCGAAGAAATTAGAAAACCTAAAGGGTACATATAAAGTAACCTATGGGAAAGAAGAGGTCAGCCGACTCTTTAATGTAGTCGGAGTAGCGCGTAATGTCGGCATTGTGCTCATTATTGGGCTGTTATTTACAGCTATGTTCTTAATCTCCAATACGATCAAAATTACGATCTTTGCTAGACGTAAAGAAATTGAGATTATGAAGCTGGTAGGTGCAACGAACTGGTTTATCCGCTGGCCATTCTTCATTGAAGGATTATTGCTTGGTGTATTTGGCTCCATTATACCTATTGCTCTATTGCTTGGCACGTATCAATATGCAGTGGGCTGGGTCGCACCGAGAGTACAGGGCTCATTTATTTCAATGCTTCCATACAACCCATTTGTCTATCAAGTATCACTGATCCTGCTAGTGATCGGTGCAATCATTGGGGTATGGGGAAGCTTAACGTCTATCCGTAAATTCTTAAAAGTATAAATATATTTTGATGGCAGCATTCGAGGATTCTATAGAAGATGTGACCGGTTGATCCGATTCATCCGGTCGGCTCTTCATGTCGACAGTTGTCATGGGAGGGGAATATCGTTTTGAAAAGAAAGCTGATGATGGCTGGAATGGCAGCGTTTATTGGAACAACGTGGCTATACATTCCAGGGAACGAGAATCGTGCATTCGCATACGAAGACCTAGATCAAAAACGTCAACAAATCGAAGAGAAAACATCGAAGACTGAATCAAACTTGAAGAAGAAGAAGTCAGAGCTGGCAAAGCTTGAAAAGAAAGAATCAAAGCTCAAGAAAGAAATTGAACAAATTGACCAAAAGGTAAGTACTGCAACTGAAAAAGTCGCTGAAAAAGAGAAAGAAGTTAAAAAAACGAAGCAAGAGATCAAACAGCTGAAAAAAGACATTCAAGTCATCAATGAGCGAATTGAAAAAAGAAAAGCCATTTTCAAAGACCGAATTCGTTCTATGCAAAAAAGCGGCGGTACGATCAACTATTTAGATGTGCTGCTAGGTGCTCACAGCTTTAGTGATTTTGTCGGTCGTGTTGGGGCTGTCACAACGATTGTCGAAGCAGACAAAGACATGATTACAGAACATGAAAATGATTTAAAGCTGGTGGAGCAAAAAGAAGCAGAGCTAAATAATCAGCTAAGTGGACTTGAAACATCTCTGAAAGAGTTAGAAGCACTGAAAAAAGATTTATCTAAGAAGCACAAAGAAAAAGAACACATTTTAGGTGATGTGACAGATAAAAAAAATCATGCACATGATGAACTAGGCAAGCTTGAGAATGAACAAGAAATTCTAGCGAACCAAAAAGCGGCTGTGAAGTCTGAGGAAGCACACCGTCAAAAGGAAGAAGCGGCGAAAGCAAAACAAGCAGCTGAAAAAAATGCACCTGCACCTCGTAGCGGCGGCTCAGATCAAGTATCTGATACACCAGCAAGCAGCTCAGGCTTTATTAAACCAGCTGCAGGGCGTTTCTCATCTGGCTTTGGCGGACGTTCTGGCGGAAACCACTTCGGATTAGATATTGCAGCAAAAGGCACAGTTCCTGTCTATGCAGCAGCATCTGGAACCGTCACAAACTCAAGCTACTCATCGAGCTACGGAAATGTTGTGTTCATTACGCACAATATCAATGGACAGACATATCAAACTGTATACGCCCACCTGTCTACAAGAAGTGTGTCAACAGGACAGAGAGTTGAACAAGGACAATTCCTTGGCTATATGGGAAATACCGGCCAATCGTATGGTCAGCATCTTCATTTTGAAATTCATAAAGGATTATGGAATGGCGCGAAATCAAATGCAGTCAATCCAGCGCAATATATCCGCTAATCAAAAAGCCGATAACATGACGTTATCGGCTTTTTTTGTATAGATAGAATTAAAATAACAGCAGTAACCCGGCAATAATAGGTGTTAACAGAACAGCTGATTTCAATAAGAGCTTCGGTGCAAGGCGTGTGAATTTCGCGCCTATAAATGCGCCTAAGACGGTTCCAATTAATATTTGGATCAGCAAGATAAAATCAACATAGCCCTCTGAAATATATCCAATTCCACCGCCGATGGAAATCGGAATAATGACAAGCATCGTCGTGCCAACAGCTTGCCGAATCGACAGCTTCAGTAAAATCAAAAGTCCTACTTGAATAAACGGTGCAGACCCGATACCAAACATGCCTGACAGCATTCCAGACACAAGGCCTAAAATAATGCCTCTTGTCATCAGCTGGCGTGAAGAAAGCGGCTGCTGCTCAGCCTCTTCATTAAGAACAAATAGTTTGATCATCATAAAAACAGCGGATAAAAAAAGCATCCCTGCTGTTAAATAGTGCAGACTCTCTTCTGGAATAAAAGGAGCGACCTTAGCCCCGGCAAAAGAAGCAATACAAGCCAGAGCCCCGACAATCAAACCAGATTTCAACTGAATGTTCCCTTCCCTGTAGTGGCTATATGCACCTGATAGTGTCGTAAATGCCATAGCGGCTAATGACGTCCCGAGTGCTGTATGGATAGGGATATCAAAAATTAATGTAAGCAATGCGATGACAAATCCCGCCCCGCCTGCTCCTACAAAACCTAATAAAATTCCTAATAAAAGCATCGTCAAGATAATATACATAGCGAAGACTCCTTCTCAATCATAACAAAATAAAAATTACACCTAATAAAATGATTCGTCAAGCCTTCACGGGAGAATGTCTTTACATGAAATCCCTTCTTCTGGCATATAATAACTCAGGTCATCAGGAAGAGTTGAAGAAGGAGGCCAAATATGAAAAAACAAATCGCATCTATTATGGCAAGTGTCGTTCTCTTAATAAGTGCAGGTGTGATGACGCATAAAGAAGGAACTCATGCGGAGTCACCGCAAGCAGCTGCTGCAATGGCTGGACAAGCTCAATCAAGTGATAAGGCGAAAGAGAATGGGATGGAAAAGATCGAGAAAGCCTATGACCTTATTTCGAATGAATATGTAGAGGAAGTGGATCGGCAAAAGCTACTTGAAGGCGCGATCCAAGGAATGCTTTCGACGTTAAACGATCCATATTCAGTATACATGGACAAGCAAACCGCAAAGCAATTTTCTGATTCGCTTGATTCTTCCTTTGAGGGAATTGGGGCAGAAGTGGGGATGGATGAAGGAAAAATCATTATCGTCTCAGCCTTTAAAAAATCCCCTGCGGCAAAAGCGGGTCTAAAGCCGAAAGATGAAGTCATCAGCATTGACGGTGAACCGATGAAAGAAAAAAGCTTAAACGATGCTGTGCTGAAAATAAGAGGGAAAAAAGGAACGTCTGTCGCCTTAACAATCAAACGAAATGGGATTGAAAAAGAGCTAACGTTCCATATCAAACGAGAGGAAATCCCGCTGGAAACAGTGACTTCCTCTGTAAAAGAGGTCAATGGGCATAAAACAGGCTATATTGCGATCTCCAGCTTCTCTGAAGATACGGCGAAGGATTTCACGTCAAGCCTGAAACAGCTCGAGAAAAAGGGCATAGAAGGCCTTGTACTGGATGTGAGAGGAAACCCTGGCGGCTATCTGCAAAGTGTGGAAGATATTTTGAAGCATTTTATTACGAAGGATCAGCCCTATATTCAAATCGCAGAACGGAATGGCGACCGGAAGCGATATTTTTCAAAACTGAAAGAACAAAAGCCTTACCCAGTCAACGTCTTAATTGATAAAGGCAGTGCTTCCGCTTCGGAAATACTTGCTGGAGCCATGAAAGAAGCCGGAAAGTATGAAGTCGTCGGTGATGTCTCCTTTGGAAAAGGAACTGTGCAGCAGGCGGTTCCGATGGGAGATGGAAGTAATATTAAATTAACGCTGTATAAATGGCTCACCCCAAAAGGCAATTGGATTCACAAAAAAGGCGTCGTACCGACAATTGCAATTCATCAGCCAGATTACTTTACCGCAGGTCCGCTTCAGCTAAAAGAACCGCTTCAGCTTGATATGAACAATGAGGAAGTGAGACAAGCCCAGACGCTGTTAAAGGGATTGTCATTTGACCCTGGCAGAGTAGATGGATACTTTGATGAAGAAACGAAAAAGGCCGTACTTGCCTTCCAAAGCACATACAATCTCGATAAATCAGGTGTCATTGATTTGAAAACAGCGGAAATGATGAACAAAATGGTGGATGAAGTGAAATCATACGAAAAAAATGACCTTCAATTACAGACTGCACTAAAAGCACTATATCTTAAAAAATAAAGAGGCGAATAATAGCCTCTTTTTTTTGGTTCATAAGTGTCATGAACATGTAATAATTTATGATTAAAAATAAATTATATCGAGAAATATATTCATTTATTTTACAAAAAACATAACATTCCTTCGATTTTACCCGATAACATATGTATATAAGAGACTTTCTGTTGATTTAAACATGTCATGAAAATGAAACTTTTGAAAGTTGTATGTTACATAAATAATTCTTACAATAAAAAGTAGCACTCATTTTAAATATTTTATTTTTTGCGGATATTCAGCTTGAGCATTAAGCTGTACCGAGGTTTGCGCTTTTCTTAAAAGAACTAGTAAATGGGGGTACACAATTGAAAAGGGCAAGTATTGTGAGAGAGAAAAAATATTACGAGTTGGTAGAGGAACTTAAGAGTCGTTCGAAAGATGTGACGTTTTCCGCTACAAAGGCATTAAGTCTGCTCATGCTGTTAAGCAGGTACTTGGTCAATTACACAACGGTAGAATCAGTCGACGAAATCGATGAAGACTGTGCTGAGATATACTTCAATTATTTAATGGATAATCATAAGAGACTTGGTATAAACTTAACCGACATCAAGAGGTCGATGCAGCTGCTCGGCGGCATACTAGATGTAGATGTCAATCACTACTTAAAAGATTTTTCACTGTCGAATGTCACACTTTGGATGAATCAGGAGAAATAAACCTGATGTCAAGCATCGATTTATTTGATAGAATAAGAGAAAATGCTTGACTTGGGCGGTGAACGATAATGAGCTCGGAGTGGATGGGAGCCGGATTAAAAGCGGTCGGTCTGTTTTTAATCCATCCTCTTTTTTATTTCATGATATTAATCAGCCTATTGCATGGCTACATCCGCGTAAAGCGGGAGAGAAAAGCGTTTCAAACAAGAATAGAAGATGTATACGATGAACTTAAATTTACATATTCAAAGGGATGGATTCTAGGGATATGCCTATCCGTCATTTCAGTAGGCTTAGGGATTGCCCTCCCCCCTGGATTCATCGTGCTGATTGCAGCGATGACCATCGTTTTCTCTTTATTCTTTAAGGCGAGTGCGCTTTCGTCTGCATACACACTCGGTTTCAGTTTTATTGTGGCACTTGGACTGATGCATTTCCAAGTGAGTCATTCTTGGCTGCCGCAGCTCTCAATGATGAATGCATCAGCCGTTGTCATTCTGCTAGGACTTTTATTAATGACCGAGGGGATCCTAGCCTATCGAACGGCGCATTTACGTACATCGCCTGCTATGGTGATGAGTGCGAGAGGACTTTTAATTGGTCAGCAGCGGGCAAACCGTCTGTGGCTTTTACCGCTTGTTTTGCTGATGCCGGCAGGTGAATTCACTTCTTCTCTGCCATGGTGGCCGGTGCTTCAAGTGCATGATCAAAGCTTTTCATTTATTTTGATTCCTTATATCATCGGATTCGGTCAGAGAATTCAAGGCTCACTGCCAATTGTTAGTATTCAAATTACAGCGCGGCGTATTCTCATGCTCGGACTCGCTGTCGCCTTATTAGGTGCTGCAAGTATTTGGTTTGAACCGATTGCTTGGGGAGCTGTATTGATTGCGGTGATAGGAAGAGCCTTTCTCTCATGGAAGCAGAGGGTCAATGACAATGCTGCCCCGTTCTACTTCTCTAAGCGTAATCAAGGGCTGATGGTGCTAGGAATTATTCCAAATACACCAGCGGCTGATTTAAAGCTTGAGATCGGAGAGGTCATTACAAAAGTGAATGGAATTGAGGTAAAAACCGTTTCGGAATTTTATGAAGCCCTTCAAACCAATCGTGCTCTAACAAAGCTCGAGATCATTGGCTTAAATGGTCAGACAAGATTTGAGAAACGGGCTTCTTATGAAGGGGAGCATCATCAGCTTGGCATCCTGTTTGTAAAGGATGATCCACAGCAAGAACAAACGGCAATTTCATCTTAAAAAAAAGCTGCTAGAGATGGCAGCTTTTTTCTTTTGGGCGCGCTTCTTTCCCATAGGATTCGCCCCATTCACGCATGGCGAAGATGATAGGCTTTAAGGTATTTCCGAGAGAAGTGAGTGAATATTCGACACGAGGGGGGACCTCCTCATAGACTTCTCTATGAACGACGCCGTCTTGTTCAAGCTCACGCAATTGCAGTGTGAGGACACGCTGAGAAATTCTTGGCAGAAGCCGGCGCAATTCATTGTAGCGTTTTGGTCCGCAAGTCAAATGATAAAGGATCACTCCTTTCCATTTCCCTCCGATGACACTTGTCGTCACTGAAACGGGACAGCCATAATTAACAATACTGACTGGATTGGATGGTGCACTCATCTTAAGACTCCTTTCTAAGGCAAATTTGGTGATATACGAACAAGATGGTACCTAACGAACAAAAATGTGCGTACTTGAATCACCCGAAGCTTTTCTTATACCATAGAGATATCACATCACACATTCGGGCTGTTTGTTTTCTTATCATAACAATTTCTATATGTGAATGGAAAGAAAATGGATTGATGAAACACACACCCTAATTGGTTATTAATAGAAAGGATGAATACAATGCGAGACAAAGAACAATTAAAAAAAGAAATCATTGAGGCGTATGAGTTCCGCCATGCGACAAAAGAGTTTGATCCAGCGAAAAAAATATCAGAGGATGATTTTGCGTTTATTTTAGAAACAGGAAGACTTTCCCCAAGCTCTGTAGGGTTTGAGCCTTGGAAGTTCCTCGTTGTTCAAAATGAAGCATTTAGAGAAAAATTAAAAGAGTATACATGGGGAGCGCAAAAGCAGCTTCCGACTGCGAGCCATTTTGTGATCATCTTGGCAAGAACAGACGCCCGTTATGATTCAGCATATGCAGAATACATCAACAAGCAAATCAAAGGAATGACAGACGAAACGTTCGAGATGGTGAAGGGACGCTACCAAGAATTCCAAGAGAATGATCTTCATTTGTTAGAAAATGAACGTACGCTCTTTGATTGGGCTTCAAAACAAACGTATATTGCCCTTGGAAACATGATGACAGCCGCTGCACAAATTGGCATTGATTCATGCCCAGTCGAGGGATTCAGCTACGATGAGATTCATCGCATTCTAGATGAAGAAGGGCTGCTTGAGGATGGTCAGTATGATATTTCTGTCATGGCAGCCTTTGGTTATCGTGTGACCGAGCCGAAGCGCGGCAAAACGCGCCGTCCGATGGAAGAAGTAGCTGTTTGGATTCGTTAAAAGAGAATGTCTGAAAAAGGATGTTGACAATTGCGTGGTTAGTCAGTATATTTAAAAAATAAAATCTTTGATGAATATACAAATGGACTATAAACGCTTTGACTTGAGAATAGTAGATGAACATCCGTTTTTTAAGAGAGCTGCGGGTTGGTGCAACGCAGTAAAACGAATCATTGAACTCGCTCAAAGAGCGGTAAGACTGAATGAATAGTAAGTCTTTACGTGTGACCTCCGTTAACGGGTTTTAAGTTGGATTCAGCTAGGGTTGAATCAATTAGAGTGGTAACGCGGTTGCAAGGTCAGTCGTCTCTTCAGGAGATGACTGGCCTTTTTATATGCTTTTATCTTATATTTGTCTGAAGATTCAAATTTAAAGGAGCTAAAGAAAATGGAAAAGGAACATGTGCAGTTAAAACGAACAATGACGTCAAGGCATATTATGATGCTCGCACTTGGCGGTGCAATTGGTGCTGGTCTTTTTAAAGGAAGCAGCTCTGCTATTGATATCGCAGGTCCTGCTGTCATTTTGGCATATATGATTGGTGGTCTTATTTTATTATTTATTATGCAAGGACTTGCTGAAATGACGGTTGCACGACCTGGTGCAAGAACATTTCGTGATTTAATTGAACCTGTGTTAGGCAAATATCCGGCCTATTTCTTAGATTGGATATACTGGAAAATGTGGGTGCTGAACATTGCAGCAGAAGCGATCGTATCTGCGATCTTTATTCAGTACTGGTTCCCACAGGTGCCGATTTGGATACTTGTGTTAATCATTTCACTTGTTGTGACATTGATCAATGTTTGTTCCGTTAAAATGTTTGCTGAGACGGAGTACTGGTTAGCTTCTATTAAAATTGCTGTCATTATTTTATTTATTATCATTGGGTTAACCATGCTTTTTGTCTCATTTGGTCAGCATGCAGCACCGGGATTATCCAACTTAACCGGCCACGGAGGATTCTTCCCGAATGGAACGGGCGGCTTAATTGCGGCTATGCTTGTTGTGGTGTATTCATATGGCGGGACGGAAATGATTGGGGTCACATTAGCAGAAACAAAAAACCCTGAAAAAGTCATCCCAAAGGCTATTCAAAGTACATTTGTACGAATCATCGGTTTCTATGTACTGCCGTTCTTCATCATCGTCAGCTTGATTCCTTGGAATCAAGTAAACAATGAGCAAGTGAGTCCATTCGTCACCGTGTTTGCAACGATTGGCGTGCCATATGCAAGTGACATCATGAACGGTATCATTTTACTAGCGATCTTGTCTTCTATGAACTCTGGGCTGTACGCATCCTCAAGGGTACTTTATACGCAAGCGATGGATGGACGAGTATGGAAGGGCTTTTCAAAGCTATCAAAACAGCAGGTGCCTGTTAGAGCAATCCTAGTGTGTACATCTACATTGTATGCCGCTGTATTGATTTCTCTTTTTGTAGGAAGTCAAACCTTTAATTATTTAATGGGATCTTTAAGCTATACGGTCTTATTCATCTGGTTTATTATTGCTGTCGGGCATTTAAAATCTCGAAGTGTAGCAGAACCAGGAGGATATCGCGTGAAGCTGTATCCTTTTACAACATGGTTTTCTGTGATTGCGATCATTGCCATTTTCATCGGCGTTGTGTCAACAACTCCAATTGTCCAAACAATGGTCACAATGGGCATTTATCTGATGATTACTCTTTCTTTCTTCATTAACAGAAAGCGGTTTGAAACTGCTGCTTAATACAAAAAGCGTGCGGGACCTTGAAACAGGTCTCACACGCTTTTTTAATGCTGTTTGTATTGCTTGAAATGAACAGGGGGTTGAACAGGATGTGGCTTTGACTGAAGCCCGTAACTCTCTCTTACGATGTAAAGTGGTCGATCTTTTGCCTCGTCGTAGATTCGGCCGATGTATTCCCCAATCATTCCGAGCATAAAGAGGA
Organism: Bacillus sp. ABR; assembly: GCF_056172715.1. NCBI lineage: Bacteria > Bacillati > Bacillota > Bacilli > Caryophanales > Bacillaceae > Bacillus > Bacillus sp. ABR. Next base: position 591,495 of record NZ_JAOYSL010000001.1, read on the forward strand.
TAATGCCGCTAAAGAACAGCTGTATGACAATTAATGAACTCCATCCTGTAATGGTGCTGTTTGTAAAAAGCTTTAAGTAAAGTACAAGAAACATTGAAATGAATCCGATAGCGGAAAGGGCAATTCCTGCTATACTTGCTAGCTTCAAAGGTTTATAGGAAAAGGAAGTGATTCCATCCATCGAGAGCTTAAGCATCTTTTTGAGCGGATATTTTGTTTCTCCTGCTAGACGTTCATCTCGAACGTACTCTACTGCAATTTGTTTGAAACCTACCCAGCTGACTAGACCGCGAACAAATGGATTTTTTTCTCGTATTTTTCTCATTTCATGGCACACTCTACGATCCATTAACCTGAAGTCACCGGTGTCGATTGGGATATCTACTTCGGTGATCTGACGTAAAACGCGATAGAAAAGAGAAGCGGTTTGCTTTTTGAAAAAAGTTTCACCTTTTCGTTTGGTGCGCACGGCGTATACGACTTCATAGCCTTCTTTCCATTTTGCGATCATCTCTAATATCAATTCAGGCGGATCTTGTAGGTCTGCATCTATCACGATGACAGCTTCACCCTTTGCATAATCCATCCCAGCTGTAATTGCAATTTGGTGTCCGAAGTTACGTGAGAAATCAATGAGTCTTACCTTCGGATCGTTTTGGGAATACCCTTTAATTAGTTCAGCTGTTCGATCCATACTACCGTCATTAACGAAGAGAAGCTCGTATGCTTCTCCCGTCGAATCCATGACTGTTTTCAGTCGCTGATAGGATTCATGGATCACAAGTTCTTCATTATAGACTGGGACTACAATAGAATATTGTATGTTCTTTTCCATCAGTGATCGTTCCTCCCTTTTAATAGATGAATTAATCAACGGATAGTTCATAAAGAGTGCCGCTCTCCATTCCGCCCATTCGTCCATTTGACTGATCATTTTGTTCTGATTGTTGTCTGTCTGTTTGCTGGTTCGTTTTGGATGTAGAGCTGTACTGCCATTTAGAAGCAGATACTTCTTTGCCATTTTTTTGAATCCAGGTTAGAATGTCAGAGCTGCCGCCTCTCATACCAGAAAGATAGAAGTATTTGATTTTGCCGTCTTTGACGAGCTGTTTGAATTCACTAAGTGTGAGAATGTTATCAGATCCACTAAATCCACCTAATGCCATAACAGCTTTTCCTGTTTTAATAATGTAAGGTGAAGCAGTGGTTGCATCTGTTGTTCCGAATAGGAACTCTTCTCCCGTATTGTTTTTCTCAAGATAGCTGATCAACTTTTCATTGACTTGTGAACTCATGCTGCCACTTGAAGTGGCAAGCTGAGGACCAGCCTCTGGAAGCATACTATTTCCTCCATAAAGAAGAGGTGTGCTTGCCCAGTATAGTGGTGCAACCAGCATGCCGAGGATGGCGATGAGAGACACGAATTGTTTTCGTTTTTCTTTCCCTTTTATCAAAAGCAGAGAAAGGATTGTTCCAACACCAATGATACCGACTGCAATGCTTAGTCCAAGACCGATCGTGCTTGTAAAAGTGGATAGGATAAAGATTTCAAATGCTGTTGTAACGAATATCGCAAATGGAAGCAGCCATTTTTTAAACCCAGTTCCTGTTTGAAGCAATTGTGTCATCGAAACCCATCCGGCTCCTGCTAATACAGCAATTGGTGGTGCCAGCATGATCAAATAATAATGATGGAAAAATCCTGCTACACTGAAAAATGCAGCAACAGGTATAAGCCAAGCTAACCAAAATAGAGTTTCTTTTTGTTTTGTATTGAGACGTCTTCTTTCAAAGGCAGTCGAGAAGAAGATACCAATCGCACCGAAGATTGCAAATGGAAGCAGCCAGCTGATTTGATCGGATAGTTCAGATTGGAACAGACGTAGCGGTCCCTTGGTTCCTGTACCAAACATGCCGGAGCCATTTCCCATTTTTCCGCCCACGCCATTTGGCGGTACATCACCATTACCGCCAAATGGCATATCAGGTGGTGTTGTGCCGTTTGCACTGCTTGGTGGTCCTTGCATTGAAGGCTGTTCCTGACTGGATGATTGGTTTGAATTGTCTGAGTTGTTTTGATTTCCATTAGATGGCGGCTGAGGCATGGTGGATGAATCATTGTCATTTTGCTGATCACCCTGCTGTGAAGGTGGCTGTCCCTCACCCTGATTTGTGCCACCTCCCCCGCCAGACTGTTGACCAGTCAACCGCTGAAGACCGTTGTAACCAAAGGCTAATTCTAGTGCTGAGTTCGATTGACTTGATCCCATATAAGGGCGATTGTCTTTATAAGTGAGATCAACAGCGATAGACCAAGAAGCAGATACACCTAAAAGAACAATCATTGAAATCATCAGTGATAACAACTTTTTCTTCCATGTCGTTCGGTAGGCAATGATGTAAAAAAGAATGAGTGCTGGTACGATCATATAGGCTTGTAGCATTTTTGTATTAAAGCCGACGCCAATCATCGCAAACGAAACAATCGCCCAAAGAACCTTTTGCTGTTTTACAGCCTTGAACATCATTCCTGTTGCTAGTAAAAGTATAAAGACAAGTAAGCTGTCAATATTATTTGTTCGAGATACAGCAACCGCAATAGGTGTACACGCCATGATAAGTGCCGCTAATCTTGCCGCTGCTTGACCAAAAGTTGGTTTGACAAGACGATAGATCAGATAAACAGATCCAATGCCTGCTAAAGCTTGAGGCAAGATGACGCTCCATCCATGGAGACCAAAAATTTTGGCACTCATCGTTTGCAGCCAGAAGGTGAGCGGGGGTTTATCCACCGTGACATATCCTGCTGGATCAAATGAAGCAAAGAAGAAATTATGCCAGCTTTGCATCATACTTGTGACAGCCGCAGTATAATACGCATTCACCGTATCATCTTCCCAAATGTTATAAATGTTTAAGATGGCAGATAAGATCAATATGAAAAATAAATAAATATCAAATTTCTGAAAACGTCTGATCAAAAGCATGTCACTCCTTTTTCTTCACTTGAAAAAAGTGTAACAAGCAAATATGAATAAAATGTTAATAAAAAAAGGCCATTTTTTTATTTTTTAGAAATAAAAACAGCTCTTAATGAAAAGAGCTGTTCAAGTTGTAGAAAGTTCTATGGATACTGAATTTATCAGATAAAATAGTGATTCCAATGAGAGTAAAATATGTGAGTAGCTATAGAGTAGGTGAGCTCTCATTGAATGGAGCATTGGGAAGTTGAATGATAGCTGTTGTACCAAACCCAGGCTCAGATTGAATGTCGAATGTCCCATGATGTTTTTTGATGATTTGATAGACAATGGCTAGTCCAAGGCCAGAGCCGCCATCTTTTCTTGTTCGTGCTTTATTGACACGATAAAATCGCTCAGAAACATGTGGAAGATCTTCTTTTGGAATACCATTGCCTTCGTCAGTCACTCTTAATTCAGCAACACTTTGGTGAACTTGTAATTCAATTGATATTGATTTCCCAGATGGCGTGTAATGAATGGCATTGTCCAGTAAATTACGTATCACTTGTTGGAGACGGTCGCTATCACCATAAACAATACAATCCTCTTCAAGCGTTCGTTTGAAAGTAATGCTTTTCTTATCAGCGACGAATGCCATTTGATCAAGAACATCGTGGATCAGCTGTGCAAAGACAATTGGCTCCATCGTTAGTGGATAAGAGTCTCCTTCTAACTGTGCAAGATCTAAAAGATCGTGCACAAGACGGCTTAAACGTGAGGCCTCATCTTGGATGATTTGCATCCCTTTCTTTTGATCAATGATCCCTTCTTCAATTCCTTCTGCATAGCCTTTCATATAACTTAAAGGCGTTCTAAGTTCGTGAGAGACATTCGCAAGAAATTCTCTGCGGTGCTGTTCAACTTTTTCGAGAGTTGAAGACAGTTTATTAAAGGAGCGGCTAAGCTGGTTTAACTCATCTCCTTTTTTGGTTACGGCCATTCGTTTTGAAAAATCACCAGATTCCATTTCTATTGCAATTTCTTTCATTTTATTAATGGTCTGCACAATTTTATTGGAGCTCTTATATCCGATCAAGAATATCAGGAGCATAATCAATAAGATGGATATACCAAGCGTCAATCTAATTTGAACAAAGGGTTCATATACATCTGATAAGGGCATGGAGAGGAAAATAGTTCCCGATAGATCATCATTGCTTGAGAAAACAGGAATGGCGATGCCAAGAATATCTTGGTGAAACTTCGGGTGTTCTCTAATTAACACGACGGTTTCACCTTGAAGGAGCTTTTGGCGTTCCTTGAACGTAATGAGATTGTCATTTGTGTCCGTATCAAAAGGAAGTCCACTTGAAAGTTCCATTGGATCATCTGTAAAAATAACGTTCGCCTGACTTGAGTCATTTGCCCATTTCATTCTGTCGGTAAAATACTTGTCTTTCCCGTGTGTGTGATAGATTTCTGCCAGCTTCTTACCTTGCAAACTTAAGGAATCGATCTGTTTATCAATATATAAATGCTGGTATAAGTAAAAAGTAAGGGCAAGCGCTGAGGCTGCAACGATTCCGATCACTGCAAGGATTAAGAAGAGTACTTTCTTTTTAATCGATAATGGCTTCATCCTTCCTCCTCAAACTTATAGCCGACACCCCAAACGGTTTTAATATATCGTTCTGCTTCCTTTAATTTCAGTCGCAGCGTTTTGATATGTGTATCGACTGTTCTTAAAGAGCCGCTCGTTGAATGTGATTCCCACAATTTTTGATAAAGGTGTTCTCTTGAAAACACTTGTCCTTGGTTGAGCAAAAGAAACATGAGTAAATCAAATTCTCTTCTTGTTAAATTAACGGGCTGTTGATGGAGGTAAACTTGTCTGCCATCTTGATCAATCTCCATGTCACCAATCTGTATTCGGCTGCGCTTTAGTGAAAGACCTCTAATTCGTCTCAGGGTTGTTTCAATTCTTGCTGCTAGCTCACGTAGACTGAAAGGTTTCATGATGTAGTCATCTGCTCCAATTTCAAGTCCTCTAATTCGGTCCTCCTCATAACTCCTTGCTGTTAAAAATAAAATTGGAATTTGAGATGTTTGTCGAATACGCTGACAGACTTCAAATCCATCCATGTCAGGCATCATGATATCTAATACAACAAGGTCAATAGATTCCTTTTCAAGCTGATACAAGGCATCTTTTCCATTATTCGCAGTAGTAATGTGAAAGCCATGTCTCTTTAAAAAAGACCCGATTAACTCAAGCATATCAAGCTCATCATCTACGATTAAAATACGCATTTGTTCCTTCATTTCTTTTCCTCCAACACGATAGCATAAGGTCCTGATGGGACATTTAGTTGATTTTTCATAATAAGTGAGTGTTTATCGATGATGGATACTGAGTTGTCATCCAAGTTACTCACATAAATTGATGTCGTATCAGCGGTGATATAATTCGGATTTTGACCAGTTTCAACAGAAGCAAGCTGCTTATTTGTTTTGGTATCTACTTTGTATAGCGTATGATCTCCATGACATAGTACATATAAAGTAGAAGAATTTTTCTCTGGAAAAAATGCAACAGGCATAACGCCTAGCTTTATTTCTCGCTGTTTTTTGCCAGTTTTAGGGTCATAAGCAAGAATACTCTTATTTAAGGTACCTTGTTTACCATGGCCGCCGATCCAAATGGACTGTCCATCAAAATGAATCCCAGAAGGCCGTTCAAGTACAGAAAACGTACGTATATTTTTTTCCTTTTTAATATCTATGACTGAGACAGTATGACTTTCTGCATTTAAAACAAATAAAACACCTGATGAAGAAAGTGTCATAGAAGAAGGTAATTTTCCGGTTTTCACAGTTGATTTTATTTTTTTACTCTTCGTATCAATAAAATAAACGACATTTTTCTGCGAATTTGCAGCAATTAATGTATGAGAAGCTGCATCATATGTAAGGGAAGTCAGCCCTTTATCCACATTCATATAATCTGTTGCTGTCCCATTTTTTAGATTGATTTCGATAAGGGATTCTCCCTCTTTACTTGTAGCGATGATGACGTCTTTATTGATTTGAATAAGATCAGTAAGTGGGTGTTTTAAATCCACAGAAGAGAGCATTTTATTTTTTTGTATATCAACTATTGAAAAGGAGGCTTTTTTTAATTGAGAGATGACAGCGATCGATTGAGAGCTGCCTGGCGGTGTAAATTGCTGTTCTTTTCCACAGCCTGTCAAGAATAAAAGTAGAGCTGATAAACAGATTAAAACATATTTCATACGTTCCATTCTTCCGCTCCTTTGCGTTCTCTATTTTCAAAATCATACCACAAAAATTGTGAAAAAAAATTGAAGTTATCTATGCTGAAAAGAATGAAAAAGAGTTTTTAGGTGAGTGAGGGGAGACAATTTGCACCTGAAGTTCCTTTTTTGTCTGTCCAAATGCCATTTTTCCTTCTTTAAAAGATGATTTTCAGGATTTGATAGATGCACTTGCTATAGCTTACAGTGATACAAATGATGAAAAACTCCCCCGCTCTAAATAGACATAGAGCAAGGGAGCCATTAGGCGGAATGTTCAGATGATGGGGAGGTTGATTTTGTTTTTACACGTTGAGATAAAAAGAAACCAAGAATGCCTGCGCCCATTAATACAATAAATAAAGATTGAAAACCACTCATGATCCCAATCAATGTAGACGAAATGATACTGCCAAAATATCGAAAGGTAGAGAAAATACCAGATGCTGAACCGGATAAGCTTTGATCAACAGACGTTAAAGAAGCCATCTGCATACTAGTCATTCCAATCCCTGATGAAATTCCACCCGCGATAAGTGTCACGATAAGCAGTGGTAAGGTAGGATACTGACTGAGTGTGATTAACATGATCCCTGATAAAGTGAGACAGATAAATGAAAAGCCAATCATTTTTTTCGCGCCTTTTTTCGGATGGAGTCTTGCCCCTAGCAAGCCACTAATAGACATGCAAAGAGAAAATACCGATAGAATGATACCGCTTTGTGTATGAGACAGTGAAAGTTGTTGCTCCATAAACAGCGGCATAATTAGAAGGATGGCATACATAACAAAATTACTTAGCATGATCGACAGGTTTGCATTTGTAAATGAACTGTTTTTAAAAAGCGATAAATCGATGATCGGATTCTTTACTTTCCGTACATGTATAAAGAATAATGGAATGACGATCAACGCTAGAATTCCATAGATCAAGTATTCATTTAGCAAATGGCTTTTTGTGCATAGAATGAGTGTGGCAATCCCGATGGTTAAGTACAATGAACCAATGATGTCCACATTTGCTTGTAAGCGTGTATGGTTTATTTTTGGAATGAGTAATACGCCGGTCACAAGTGTAAGGAACAAGAATGGGATATTTACAAAGAATATAGAGTGCCAATCAAAACTCTGAATAAGAATCGAACCAATAAAAGGTCCAAGTGCGGCACCAATACCGGCTCCAAACCCAAAGTATCCCATTGTTTTAGACAGTTTTTCGGGGGATACTGTTGCACGAATCAATGCAATGCTATTCGGTGTTAAAATAGCACCACCAGCTGCTTGAATGGAACGAAAAGTGATAAGAAAAGCTAGATTAGGTGCTAAAGCACATCCAATCGAGCCAATTAAAAAGAGCATGACCCCAATTAAATACATTCGCCGGTGTCCATATATATCTCCTAACTTACCAGCGATAGGCTGAGTGACTGCCATGACAATAAGATAAATTGTGACAACCCAAGTGATGTTTGAAAGGGATTGATTATAATAAGTTGATATGGATGATAGAGCGACAGCGATCATCGTTGAGTTGACTGGAACTAGTATAGCTCCAAGCAACAAAGAATAGATGACCAAACTCTCTTTTTTTAACCTCAATGTGTATACCACCTTTTGTAAAAAAGAAGAATTTCACCCTTTAAGCGGGAGAAATTCCTCTCATGAAAATGTGTGTGCATGTCTCAATAAAATCTTCTTTTTGTGTGAGCACGAGTTGTAGATCTTGCTCTAGCTGCTGAATGAAAAATCCAAAATACGTACTAATGAAGATGTCTGCATAAATGTCTTCTTTTCCTTTTAATACAAGATGCTCGGCACCCATCTTTTTGAAATATTGTATCAGCATTTCTCTTAGTTCTTGAGGATATATCTTTTCATGACTGGTTAAATCCTTAAACATAGCCGGTTCTCGCATGCTGATATAAATAAATTCTTTTTTGGAAGTCAAATCTTCAAGGAAATAGGTGCCGAGAAACTTTAAATCGGTGTATAAATCGCCTTTAAATTCTGCTTCTAGGGTTTTTGTCGGTGTTGATTTCATTTTCATAATGGCAGCAATGACGCCGCGTTTGTTTTTAAAGTTGCGAAAAATAGTTGCTTCACTCACATTCGCTTTTGTTGCTATTTCTTTGGTTGTTGTTTTTTGATAGCCCTTTTCAGTTAATAAATCCATTGTTGCGCGAATGATTCGTTGATTTGTAGATTTTAACAAGCATACTCACCTCAGGTTATGAATGTGTTTGCAACAAAGTAAGTATACCGATAAAATCTATGAGCGCCAATATCATCCAAAATGATAAGTTTATGAACGCGAATGCTGCTTTAATATCTGAATGCGCCCATTGCTGCCATCTACTGTCACAAGGTCACCGGATTGAAGTGTTTCAGTTGCTATTCTAGTACCTAAGACAGCTGGCATCATATACTCTCTTGCAATAATAGCTGAATGAGATAAAATGCCTCCAGCATCGGTGATGACTGCTTTCGCATCTCTAAATAAGCTCGTCCATAAAGGTGTGGTCGTTTTACAAACTAAAATATCATCCTTTTGAAATTGTGAAAATTCATCAGCACATGTAATGACTTTTACTCTTCCAGAAACAATACCGCTGGATGCACCAATTCCATGGATCACATCGTGTGTGTTGTGTTCATTTTCTCTTAATGAACCAAGCATTCTTTCCACTTGCTGCAATTCAGCTTCAGTTGGAGTGCCGGTGTAAGCAGGTGGTTGAATGGCTTCATTTTCTTTCATTTCCATTTTTCTTTGCTGGATAACCGAATCGAATGAGATAGACGTTGTGAGCGCTTTTTGTACCTCTTCATCGTAGAGATACCAAAGATCTTCTTGATGAGGAATGGCTCCTTTTTTTGCGAGAAGCTCACCAATTTTTAATAGATATACCCGGGCTTTTGCATCTAACATTGCATCAATGTAGAAGTGGTGGTCATCTCGGATATTCGCTGCTTGAAGGGCAAATTGATACAGCGTCTCAAATTTTGTTTTAAACGACTCATCCTTCACTTGACTCATAAAATGTTTATACGTCTCTTGTCTTTTAATCACTGCTTTTGCAAATTCTTCATCAAAATCACATTGGGACTGGATGTTATTTCTGATGATATCTAATATAAACTCCGGGTTTTCTACCCAAGTCTCATCCGTAAGGTCATGACTTTTAACAGATCGCCAGCCGTAAACTTGGAGAAAATCCTCCAATTTCGAAATGAAATGTTTCCCTTTTTCGAAGTGATTGAGTGCGTATAACAGGTCCGGGTTCTTTTCATGATGAATAAATGCCTGATGAAGTTCTGGATTTTGAAGGACATCCTTTGCTATATCAGATAGCAGCTTGTCTGTTTCAAGAGATTTGTTCATCACGCCTATCATCATTTCGTGCAGCAAGACGACTTGTGTTTGATCACCGGTATATGTTACAAGCATGTCTTCAATGATAGATGATAGTATGACTTGCGGTGTGACGATATCAAAATGATCATCATATGCTTGAATGTAAAAATCCTTTAATTCTTCAAAGCCGATGATGGCTTTTTCAATGGTCATAGGTTCATTCATTTGGCGATCGAGTTTTTCGTAAAATGGAAAGAAATTTTTCTCTAGAATCTCATACATCCGTTCACTTAAATGCGGAAATAGCTCAAATATACGTTCATCAAAAACGGGTGCAGCTCCCTCTTGCGCTTCTGGCAGTGACGGTGCTGAGTATAAGTGGCCTCTGTAAAGCTTAATATCTTTGATGTTCATATCAGGTACTTGATACTTTTCTCCATTTTTCTTCATCCCGCTTTTTAAGGCTGGTATGATCAGGCTTGAGAAAAGAGGGCTCGTTGGACCAGGCATATGATCATCCATTGAAATCCAGAATTCCTGAAGCTCATCTGGCTTCATTTGAAAAGAAGCACCCGCTGTTTCATTTACTGCTTTTGGGAGAGCTGTAGTAATCGGCCTCGCTTGAAGTAAATAAAACGACCCATCTGCAATTCCAAATTCGATATCGACTCCATGTCCGAAAAGTTCTTCTACTTGTTTTGTGATTTGTGCGATTTCTATCAATTGATCATCGTTTAAGCAAAACTGGCCAGCCATTTCCTCCGCTACTGGTTCCTCGATGACACCCTCTTGGAAAGGAACAATTTGTAGCTCTTTCGCCCCAAGTGTTTTTTCAATCGAAAAGTTCTCTTTATCTACAATAAACGTGTCTGGTGTCACAAGACCGGAGACAATTGCTTCTCCCAATCCGTAGCTTGCGGTCAGCATCATTTCATTTGGTTTCCCCGATATGGGGTTCTCACTAAAGATGACACCGGAGACGTCAGAATGGATCAATCCTTGAACGACAACGGCCATAAGCGGCATCTCTTCCTCGTTTTCATTCATCTCTTCCTTATATTCTGTGACTCTCGCTGCAAAATAAGAAGACCAGCATTCTTTGACCGCCTGTAAAAATTCTTCATTAGTTTTGATATTTAAATAGGTCTCGTACTGTCCTGCAAACGAGGCGCCTTCGAGATCTTCAGCAACAGAAGAGGATCGTACTGCAACTGAGGGATAAGTCTTCCGCAAGGATTGAAAGGACGAAATCAGCTCTGCTTCCATTTGTGAAGGAAACGATGCTTCTTTGATTTTTTGAGAAAGGTTTTGTTCTGCTGACTGCAGATTGTGATATGAAAGAAAGCTTTCAAAGCTGTTGGTTTTAATAATAAATCCATCTGGGACTGGCAGGCCGTGATTGTTTAATTTGATTAAATTCAGGCCTTTTGCCCCTGTGAGTGATGCGGATTCTTCAGCCGCATGAAATAAAACTGAATACATGGGAATGCCCCCTTATCCAAATAGCCAATGATTTGTATGTCTCTCTATTTTTCAAAATGATAGTGCGCACTATCATTTTAATCATAGAATTGATTGGATGTTATTGTCAAAGACGGAAAGACCTATCTTTACAAAGGGGACAATCTCACTAATTTTCTTCTATTTCTAAAACAAAAGTCTCCGAACATGAAGAAAAAAGGCAAAATTGAAAACTGTGAATTGTTCAATATGCCAATCTTTACTATAATCAAGGAAGTAGACCATGAAGAGGGAGGGTTTTTGTGATTACAAAAGCCATATTTGCACTAGTTTTTCCTTTCCTGCTCGTTATTTTATTTTCAAAGGTTACTTATAATCATTACGTAGGCATTGCGTTAACAGCAGCGCTTTTATTTGCTTCGTATATGAAAGGCTATACAGAAACCTACTTTATTGTGGGATTAGATATTATTTCTTTAGTAGCTGGGGCTTTGTTTATGGCTAAAAAAGAAATCGAAAAGAGAGAAAAAGCTGAAAAACATCAATGATGTTATCTCAATGCTGAAAGCTGACATGTTTTAAACAAGAGCTGTGCTTACGATTTCTAGTAAGCACAGCTTTCTTTTTCTGCTCATCGAATATCTCACTCCAAAATGTTCCATACTGAAAGGAAGGTTTTCTTAAGAGGGTTATTTGCCAAGGGAGAGAGGGTATGACTGTATTGGAAATAAAAATCAAGTGAGAGCCGAACTTTAGTTCGTATTTTTGTGTTCTTTTATGATAATATATTCATTAGATAGATTTCGTAACGAAACGGAGGCTTTGATGTGAGTGACCGCTTTGAATTAGTTTCTAACTATCAGCCCCAAGGAGATCAGCCAAAGGCGATTGAAAAGCTTGTTGAGGGGATCCATCAGGGGAAACAGCATCAAACGCTGTTAGGTGCTACAGGTACGGGAAAGACCTTTACTGTCTCCAACCTGATCAAAGAAGTGAACAAACCGACTCTTGTCATTGCGCATAATAAGACACTTGCCGGTCAGTTATACAGCGAATTCAAGGAATTTTTCCCGAATAATGCTGTTGAATATTTTGTGAGTTACTATGATTATTATCAGCCAGAGGCATATGTACCTCAGACCGATACATTTATTGAGAAAGATGCCAGCATCAATGATGAGATTGATAAGCTGAGACACTCGGCTACGTCCTCGTTATTTGAGAGAAGGGATGTCATCATCATTGCCAGTGTGTCCTGTATTTATGGCTTAGGTTCGCCAGAGGAATACAGAGAGCTTGTACTGTCTTTGCGCACTGAAATGGAGATTGAACGCAATCAGCTCCTTCGTAAGCTGGTGGATATTCAGTATTCTCGTAATGATATAGATTTTCAGCGCGGAACCTTCCGAGTCAGAGGAGACGTCGTTGAGATTTTTCCTGCTTCACGAGATGAGCATTGTATCAGAGTGGAGTTTTTCGGTGATGAAATTGAACGTATTCGTGAAGTGGATGCGCTGACCGGAGAAATACTTGGTGATCGTGACCACGTGGCCATTTTCCCAGCATCTCACTTCGTCACAAGAGAAGAAAAAATGGAAAAAGCCATTATCAATATTGAAGAAGAGCTAGAAGAACAGCTTGAAAAGCTTCGCGAAAATGGAAAATTACTTGAGGCGCAGCGCCTTGAGCAGCGGACAAGATATGACCTTGAGATGATGAGAGAGATGGGCTTTTGTTCAGGGATCGAGAATTATTCAAGACATCTGACCTTGCGTCCTCCTGGTTCAACACCTTACACACTGCTTGATTATTTCCCAGATGATTTTATGATTGTTGTCGATGAGTCGCATGTGACGATTCCGCAAATCCGCGCCATGTACAACGGAGACCAAGCGAGAAAACAAGTGTTGGTTGATCACGGATTCCGCCTGCCATCAGCACTTGATAACAGACCGCTCACCTTTGATGAGTTTGAAAAGCATATCAATCATATCGTGCATGTATCAGCAACGCCTGGTCCATACGAGCTTGAGAAAACGCCTGAGGTTGTGGAACAAATTATTCGTCCAACAGGATTACTTGATCCAATTATTGAGGTGCGCCCAATTGAAGGACAAATTGATGACTTAATTGGAGAAATTCATGCACGAATTGAGAAAAATGAGCGTGTGCTTGTGACCACACTAACGAAGAAAATGTCTGAGGATCTCACAGATTACTTAAAAGAAATCGGAATCAAGGTGAATTACCTGCATTCAGAAATTAAGACCCTTGAGCGGATTGAGATTATCCGTGATTTGCGTCTCGGTAAATATGATGTGCTTGTTGGAATCAATCTTCTTCGTGAAGGACTGGATATTCCAGAGGTGTCGCTCGTGGCCATTTTAGATGCGGATAAAGAAGGCTTTTTGCGCTCTGAAAGATCCCTCATCCAGACGATTGGCCGTGCAGCGAGAAATGCAGAAGGCCGGGTCATTATGTATGCAGACAATATGACGAAATCGATGGACATTGCGATTCAAGAAACGAAGCGAAGACGAGAACAGCAAGAAGCATATAACGAGAAATTTGGGATTACCCCACAAACCATCCATAAGAAAATTCGAGATGTTATTAAGGCAACAAAGATACATGAGGATTCGGAAGAATACGAAACAAAAGCAGCACCAAAGCTTTCGAAAATGAGCAAAAAAGAAAGAGAAAAAGTGATCGAAAAAGTCGAGATGGAAATGAAAGATGCAGCAAAAGCGCTTGATTTTGAAAAAGCAGCAGAATTAAGAGATCTATTGCTAGAGCTAAAAGCGGAAGGATGATTGCCTGATGGCTATGGAACGAATAGAGGTGAAAGGTGCTAGAGCCCACAACCTTAAAAATATTGATGTGAATATCCCGCGTGACCAGCTAGTGGTCATTACGGGGTTATCTGGTTCAGGAAAATCGTCGCTTGCCTTTGATACCATTTATGCAGAAGGTCAGCGCAGGTACGTTGAATCTCTTTCAGCGTACGCACGCCAATTTCTTGGGCAAATGGATAAACCGGATGTAGATGCCATTGAAGGTCTTTCTCCGGCGATTAGTATTGATCAGAAAACGACGAGCCGAAACCCTAGATCAACAGTTGGTACTGTTACTGAAATTTATGATTATTTGCGTCTCTTGTATGCTCGAGTCGGAAAACCGATTTGTCCTATACATGGGATTGAAATTACGTCACAAACGATTGAGCAGATGACAGATCGTATTTTAGATTATCCTGAAAGAACGAAATTACAAGTGCTTGCCCCAGTTGTTTCCGGCCGCAAAGGAACACATGTGAAAGTACTTGATCAAATTCGGAAGCAGGGCTATGTGCGAGTGAGAGTCGATGGAGAGATGGAAGACCTTTCAGAAGATATCGAGCTTGAAAAGAACAAGAAGCATTCCATTGAAGTGGTTATTGATCGTATCGTGGTGAAGGAAGGCGTGGCTGCTCGTCTGTCTGACTCACTTGAAACCGCGCTGCGGCTAGGTGAAGGCCGAGTGATGATTGATGTGATTGGACAAGAAGAGCTGTTATTCAGCGAACATCATGCTTGTCCGCATTGCGGGTTCTCTATTGGTGAACTTGAGCCGAGAATGTTTTCATTTAATAGTCCTTTTGGTGCCTGCCCGAGCTGTGATGGGCTCGGTTCCAAACTAGAAGTCGACCCTGAGCTTGTCATTCCTAATAAGGATCTGACTTTACGTCAGCATGCCATTGCACCATGGGAGCCGCAAAGCTCGCAATACTATCCTCAGCTTCTTGAGGCCGTATGTACACATTATGGCATCGACATGGACATTCCTGTGAAAGATATCCCATCGCATTTATTCGATAAAATTTTATATGGAAGCGGATCTGAACGGATTTATTTTAAATACGAAAATGATTTTGGACAGGTACGTGAAAATGAAATTGAGTTTGAAGGTGTTCTTCGTAATATTGAACGACGCTATAAAGAAACCAGCTCTGATTATATTCGTGAGCAAATGGAAAAATATATGGCGAATCAGCCATGTCCGACATGTAAAGGATATCGTCTGAAAAAAGAAACGCTGGCGGTTCTCATCAATGGCAAGCATATCGGAGAAATCACCGATTTGTCTGTCTCTGATGCCCTTGATTTCTATGAAAAAATCGAGTTGTCTGAGAAAGATTTGCAGATTGCCCAGCTCATTTTGCGTGAAATCAAAGAGCGCTTGTCTTTCTTAAATAATGTGGGATTAGATTATCTGAATTTGAGCCGGTCAGCTGGCACACTATCAGGTGGAGAAGCGCAGCGGATTCGTCTGGCCACTCAAATCGGGTCAAGGCTGACAGGTGTTCTTTATATATTAGATGAACCATCCATTGGTCTGCATCAGCGCGATAATGACCGGTTGATTGGGACGTTGAAAAACATGCGCGACATCGGGAACACACTGATTGTCGTCGAGCATGATGAAGATACCATGCTTGCCGCTGATTATTTAATAGATATTGGACCTGGAGCAGGAGTTCATGGAGGAGAAGTGATTTCAGCTGGAACGCCAGAAGAAGTCATGAAGGATCCGAAATCATTAACAGGACAATATTTATCAGGTGAGAAATTTATTCCGCTGCCAATCGAGAGAAGAAAGCCTGACGGCCGCTATATTGAGATAAAAGGTGCAAAAGAAAACAACCTGAAAAACGTGAATGCGAAGTTTCCTCTTGGCGTCTTTACAGCTGTGACTGGAGTATCCGGCTCAGGGAAAAGTACGCTTGTGAATGAAATTCTATTAAAATCACTTTCACAAAAATTGCACAGAGCGAAGGCGAAGCCAGGGCAGCACAAAGAAATCAAAGGAATGGATCATTTGGATAAGGTCATTGATATTGATCAATCTCCAATTGGCCGTACACCGAGATCGAACCCTGCCACGTATACAGGTGTCTTTGATGATGTGCGGGATGTGTTTGCACAAACCAACGAAGCAAAGGTAAGAGGTTATAAAAAAGGCAGATTCAGTTTTAACGTCAAAGGCGGGCGCTGTGAGGCGTGCCGCGGGGATGGCATCATTAAAATTGAAATGCACTTTTTGCCAGATGTGTATGTACCTTGTGAAGTGTGTCACGGGAAACGTTATAACCGTGAAACTCTTGAGGTCACATATAAAGGGAAGAACATTGCTGATGTGCTGGAAATGACGGTGGAGGACGCACTCCAATTTTTCGAGAATATCCCGAAAATTAAGCGGAAGCTTCAAACGATTTATGATGTGGGGCTTGGATACATTACACTTGGACAGCCTGCAACGACATTGTCCGGAGGAGAGGCGCAGCGCGTGAAATTGGCATCTGAGCTTCACCGCCGTTCAAACGGAAGGTCTCTTTACATTTTGGACGAGCCGACAACAGGTCTGCATGTGGATGATATTGCCCGTTTATTAAAAGTGCTTCAGCGTTTGGTTGAGAACGGTGATACGGTGCTGGTCATTGAGCACAACCTTGACATTATCAAGGCTGCTGATTACCTCGTTGATCTCGGACCAGAAGGCGGTGCAGGCGGCGGAACGATCATTGCCTCTGGCACTCCTGAGGACATTGCAAAAGAAGAAGCATCTTACACAGGCCAATACTTGAAGCCTATTTTAGAGCGTGACCGTAAGCGTATGAAACAGCTGGTCAAAGAAACAGAAAGTGTGACTTCTTCATAAAGAAAACCCCTCTTTTTATCGAGGGGTTTTTCTTTTATTGCACATCTTCCTTCGGCATTAAATTACTGAGGTGCGTTAAATCCTTTAAAATATGCGTGCTGCTGCTGTCGAGCAGTACCTTTAAATAACGGATATCACCATACTTTGGATGAGACGGATGAATGGTCTCAAGCTCCTTGATCATATCGCTGTTCATGCTTTTCTGTTTCTGTATAAGGTCTAAAAGCGTTTGAGCCGTGTGGTTTGAATTATGATGATCTGTCAAAATAATTACCCCCTATAATGATAATCACCATCTTTTCAACATATTTTAAAGGGTAATCTGTGAAGAATCTACTCTTAGGTGCAAAAAGAAATAATTTGTGTCTAAGGTCATATGTAAATCGAATGATTTTGAAACTTTTTATACGCAATAAACGTATGAGTTAGAAAGGAATTTTCGTTATGAAGGAGCGAATATATATGAATAGAGATCAGTCGATTATTGCTTCTATTTGTTACTTTAGTGTATTTTTTATGCCGTTTATCGTACCGATCGTGGCGGTTTTTGTAGTAGACCAAAAGGAAACGAAACGGCATGCGATGCGGGCATTATGGTCACATCTTTTGCCGGTCGCAGCATGCATTCTATTGGTTTTTGGGTCTATCCCGTTTTTATTGGCGACACAGGCAGGCGACTCGCTCATTCCAGTCATGACGGTGTTCATCTTGTCTTTTTTAGTAGCCATTGGCTTTTTGATCTCTGTCATTTGGAATATCATTCAAGGTATTAAAGTACTTCAATCCATCAAATCTTAGGAGGGCTTTGTATGAATGAAAAAGAACGAATTTTAAAATTAGTAGAAGACGGGGTATTATCAGCAAAAGAAGCAATTACGCTGTTAGAAAAATTAGAAGAAGGTCAGTCCGTCTCATTAGAAAAGTCTACGGATGATCACACCTTTCATGAAGAAAAAGCTGGAGCAGAGAGTAAAGGAAACGGCACCGAAAATCTTGGGGCAAAGCTGTTTGGCTGGTTAGATACTGCGGTGAAAAAGGTAAAAGACGTGGATCTTGATTTGAACTTTGGACAGTCCGTTGATGTTGAGCATATTTTTCAGTTCAAAGACGCATCGCTCTCTCATTTAGATATTCAATTAGCGAACGGCAGCCTCAACGTGATGCCTTGGGACGATCGAGATATTCGAGCAGAGTGTCATGCGAAAATCTACCGTGCAGAGGATGGAGAGCAGGCAAGGCAGCAATTTCTCAATCAATTGGACTGCGGGCTTGAAGGGGATAAATTTTTTATTCGAACCGAAAAGAAGACGATGAAAGTCAATGTTACTTTATACGTACCGCGTATCCAATACGATAAGATCAAGGTCAAGCTGTTTAATGGGCCGATTCGCGGGGAAAAGCTAAAGACAAAAGAACTTGCCGCGAAAACCACAAATGGTGTTGTCTCTTTTGCCTCGTTACAGGCAGAAAAAGTCGGAATTGAAACAGCAAACGGACAAATCAAACTGGCAGATCACGAGTGTGGTATGATTGAAGTAGAAACCATCAATGGGCTCATAGACCTGCGCGGGAAAAGTGAATCAATTGATGCCCAAAGCTTTAACGGAAATATTGCGGTTCAGCTGTCAGATGAAAAGTGCCGTTCCATCTATGCGAAAACGACAACAGGCAGTGTGGACGTTCAGATCCCGCGCGCATGTGCAGTGACCGCTGAGCTGAAAAGCAATCTCGGGTCTATCTCTCACGATTTACTTGATGTAGAGATGATTAAAGAAAAAAATGAAACATTACAAAAAGAGAAAATGATCAAAGCCAATCAACAAGCGGCACACAGTATATCCATTTTTGCAGAAACAAAAACAGGCTCAATACAAGTAAAGCACCAATCAGACAAGGAGTGATTCTACATGAAGAAGCTTTATCGTTCAGCAACAGATAAAAAAATAGCGGGTGTTGTTGGTGGACTTGCGGAATATTTAAGTGTTGATGCATCGCTGCTTCGCATTTTAACAGTCATCATCGGATTTTTGACAGCATTTATGCCGATCTTTCTGATCTACTTCATTTGGTATTTTGTTGTTCCGGAAGAAGGCACTAAATAAATGCTTAGATGGATCGTCAGTATTTTAGTAAATGCATTACTTTTAATCGTCATTGCTGGATATTTTGATTCAGGCATTCTGCCTGGGCTCGGGAGCGTGTATATTGAAGGGTTTGGCGCAGCCATTGTGGCAAGTATCATTTTGTCCTTGCTCAATATTTTAGTGAAGCCGTTTTTGATCATTTTAACGCTTCCAGTGACCGTCCTTTCTCTAGGATTGTTCTTATTTGTCATCAATGCCATTACACTCATGATGACATCGAGCTTTATGGGAGATAGCTTTAACATTGATGGATTCGGAACGGCCATTTGGATGGCTGTTATTTTGTCCATTTTCCATCTGTTGATACAAAAAGGAATCGTAGAGCCGTTAGCGAAAAAAAGCTAACGGTTTTTTTGTGCAAATTTGTATCGTTTCTCCGTTCCATCTGACATAAAAACCACCTTCAGGAGACACAATATCCGAAGGGAGGCGGTGCAAGATGGTGAACGTGAGCAGACAAATCATGCTTTTATGTTTTTTTATCATTCTTTTTTGTTTCAGTCAGCCTGCTTCAGCAAGGCCTTTTCTTCAAACAGAAGTGAATGTACCGGACAAGCCTTTTTCGCCTTTTATCTTTGATCAATTTCATGTGGATGTCCGCCCGGTTCAAGGAAAAAGCCATGACCTTCAGTTTCGTGCGTCCATTAGTGACCAAGAACAGATTTTGTCTGCGAACTTGTATTATAAACAAAGTGATGAACTGGGGTATCGCTTGATTCCAATGGAACGGCTGCCCGGAATGAAGCCAGAATTTACAGCGAAAATTCCGCCAGATCAATTATGGAATCCAACCGTTCATTACTATACTGAGTTCCTTACGCAAAAATCAGTGATCAAAACAGCAGAGAAATCGGTTCATTTAAATGGATTTGAAGAGGATCTTTCGCATATTCCGGACTTATTCATCACAGAAATTGTCGTTAATTCAAAAAACCGAAAAGGCAAAGATGCTTTTGAGTTTATCGAAGTGTATAACACGACACATGCGCCTATCTCACTTAAACATTATCAGCTCCGCTACCGCAATCCCACACAGGGTATCGAATTGGATGATGTATATTCCTTTCATAAAAATCCAATCACCATTTCACCTGGAAAACCTTATGTTTTTTGGCTGAGAAAAAAAGGGCAGGAGCATTTAACTGTAGCGGACTTTAATGCCATGTACAAAAGCCAATTAAAAGAGGGCGAGCATCTAACCATTATCGAGAGCAAAGGGCTGTCCAACTCTAAATCTCGTCTTGTTTCGATCACAACAAATATAGGTGAAGAGATTTCTTCTGCCGCATTTCGTTTGAAGCCATCATGGTTTAGCGAGCATAAATCCTTGCTGTTTAAGTATCCAATGGATGGTACGACGCAGACGAAGCTGATTTCGAAAATTGAGGAAGAGCCCACTCCAGGTAAAGTGCTAAAAGCACAAATTCCATCTGAGAAAAAGGAAATTTCTCAAGATATCCATAAACCTGTGATTGAAGATATGACGATAAGGAAACCGGTGAAACCAACTGAAAGCGTAGAGATTAAAGCAGATGTCCAGGATGATCAGGCCGTGAAAACCGTCAAGCTGCGTTATCGAACGAATCGAAAAGAAGCGTTCAAGGAAATACTGCTGCAAAAAGACCAAAATGACCGGTTATTTCATCATATTATTTATTCACCTGAGTTGATTGGGAAGGAACAATTGGAATATCAGCTTGAAGCGTCAGATGGCGAAAATGAAGCCAAAACGTTGAAAAAAACGGTTGATGTTGAGCAGGTTAGCAAAGCCCACGGTCTCCGATTCAATGTAGAAGAGGGAGATACGGTTTCAGGGTTATTTTCATTAAAGGCAACGTCTGATCAGAAAAAAAGCATCGAATTACGGATTGATGGAAAACGGAATCAGCAAGTATCCGCTGCCCTTGAAGCAGATCCATATATCGCATTTGATGTCAAAGGAACAAATTTATATTTTAAAAATGGGGTGTCTATAGGTAAGCGTTTACTTTCTGTTTTTGATGATTCGACAAAAGTGTACCGTACCTATACAATGCCAATACCAGAAGAAGAGATAAAAAAGGCAGGTCTCCAAACGATCTCATTCCACGCTGGCACAAAGTCTTCTCCGATAGACAGGCTCCCTGGAGAGAATCATGATGATTTTGAATTGAAAAACGTCAGGATGATCTTATCGAATGGAACACAAATTCAGCCAATCAATGCGAAGCCGCAAAAGGAATGGAGAATGGGAGACAGCGGGAACGCAAAAAAGGTTAGAACGTTTCAATTTGAGATTCCAAAAGAGGCTTATGTCTCAACCTATATAAAGTGGGATACAAAAAGGCTGAAAGAAGGGCCACACCTAATTGAGGCCAAAACCTCAGACGAGCATGCTTCAGTACGTGTGAAAGTTGATAACACTGGGCCGAGAATTAAGACCAACGTACAAGCAAAGGATCAATATAAAGGCGCCTTTACATTAAAAGCAAAAGTAACGGATCGCTGGAGTGACATAGAGGAGTTGAAGGCGTATGTAGATGGCAAACCAGTTTCTTTGCCATATCAGACGTCCTCTAGTGAATTAAAGCCTGGGAAGCACACGTTTATGATCAAAGCAAAAGACGCTGCTGGGAACATGTCGACGTTGAAAAAAGAGTTCAAGACCGTACATGAGCATCCAGAAACACCAGAACGGGTGGCAGATAAGACGAAAATGAAATCATCAAAGCAAACTGTGCTAACCAAGGATCCAACCAATGATAAGTTAGATTACTCTTTTTATCGTGCCTATCAATATACATCGCTGCATCCTTCAATGAAGATTTTTAAGTATGCAGCAGAGACAGAGCCGCCAAAGAGTTTTCTTCAAAAAGGAGAAATGATTTTTTCTGATCAAGAAAGGAACCGCATTGCATTTGTTGATGGGAAGGCAGTTGAAACGAAGGATTTACAACGTTTTCCTTATCATCGTTTTCAAATTAAGGTTCATCATGATGTGCGCGAAAAGGATGTCGTCGAAGCTGTATGGAAAGGGAGTTCATTGTCGGGGAGAAAGGTGACAATGTACGCATGGAATCACCAGCAGGAAAAGTGGGATAAAATCACTCATCACTTTGCGAAGGATCAAAAGGAATTTTACCTAAAAGGGCTGCTGTCAGTGAGACAGTACATGAGGAATCAAACGTTTGATTTGCTAGTACAGGATGAAATCAGCAAATCGCAAAAGCCGTATAAGATGGTGTGGATGTCTGACACTCAATATTATGCAAAGAGCTATCCTCATATCTTTAAACAAATGGTCGAATGGATCAGAGATCAGAGGGAGAAATTAAACATTCAATATGTGTTCCATACAGGCGATATTGTGGATGATTCAAAGGATAAGCAATGGCACCGTGCTGATACATTTATGCGTGTATTAGATGAGAATCACATTCCCTATGGTGTTTTAGCAGGAAATCATGATGTTAGACACAAGGACGGTTTATATGCGGAATACGGGAAATATTTCGGGGAAAAACGCTTTGCTGATAAGCCTTACTATGGTGAATCCTATCGAAACAATAAAGGTCATTATGATCTCATCTCTGCCGGCGGCAATGATTATATGATGGTGTACATGGGCTGGGGGATTAAGCAGGATGAAATTGATTGGTTAAACCGCGTGATTTCTGAGCATCCAGATCGTATTGTCATTTTAAATTTCCATGAGTATTTGTTAGTGAGCGGCAACCGAAGCCCGATTGGCGAGCTCATCTTCCACCAAGTGGTGAAACGCCATCCTAATATTGTGGCAGTATTTAGCGGCCACTACCATGGAGCCAGCAGGAAAGTAGATGAGCTTGATGATGACCATGATGGAAAAGCAGACAGGAAAGTATATCAAATACTTGCCGATTATCAGTCAGGACCTGAAGGTGGGCAAGGGTTTATGAGGGTCATAACAGCGGATCAAGAAAAAAATCAACTTCATTTTACAACATATTCACCTTACTTGAATAAAGAGCATTTTTACGATCCTAAAACGTATGGAGATCAAGATGAATTTTCAATCGATGTGGATTTGACACCGAAAATGAAATCTGTCAAAACCAATTATTTTGAACTCAATGTGTACACGAATGTTCTTTTAGGAGAAGCGCGCGGCGTAAAAAGCGGCAAAAAAGCGAGCTTTGAGTGGAAGGGCTTAAAGCCAAATGAAGATTATTATTGGTACACTGTAGCAAAAGATCGTTTCCAAGGAAAAGCCATTTCACCAATATGGAAAATTCATACAAAAGATGATGACGAAACAAAATTTCTTAGGAAATAAAAAAACAGTGCTCCGTGTCAGGGGCACTGTTTATCTTTCCATTGTATGAATGAGCTTGTAACGATCCCCTCTATAAACGGAAACTACATACTCAAATGGAACGTCTTGTTGAAAAAAAGTCGTTCTTGTTATGGACAGTACAGGATCGCCTGTTGAAATAGACAGCAAGTGTGCTTCTTCCTTTGAGGCAACATTGGCTTCAAGCTCCTGTTTGGCATGAGCAATGACATGACCAGTGTGAGTTTCTATATATTCATATAAAGAGCCAGTTAAATGTTCCTTTGTTAAATCTCCTGCAAATCTTTCAGGGATATAGCTCGTTTCAATCGCCATCGGTTCATCATTTGCAAGGCGTATCCGTTTTAGTTCAAAGACATCATCACTAGTTGACAGTTGTAAGGCTGTCAGCAAGTGCTCTGGACATGCGGTTTTTTTGAAGTCAATCAGCTGGCTTGATGCTTTGAGCCCTCGCTGCCGCATATCCTCTGAAAAGCTTGTTAAGCCTTGAAGCGGCTGTTCAAATTTTTTTCGGCTAACAAAGGTGCCTTTACCTTTTTGTCGATACAAATATCCTTCGTTCACAAGATTCGATAAGGCTTGTCTGACAGTCATTCGACTAATACCAAAGCGTTCGGCATATTCTCTTTCAGAAGGAATGAGTGTATCAGGTGCTAATGTTCCATCCTCAATCTGCTTTTTCAAGTTCTCCATAATCTGATGGTACATCGGAATAGGTGACTGCTTATCAATAAACATGTGAAAATCCTCTCGTTTTTAGCGTAGTGATCCAGCTTCTCGATCAATCAAAACTGTTACATCTTCATGGAGTTTCAGTGCAGATGCTGGGAAGTCTGGATGAATCTCTGCCTGTTCTAAATATTGTATCACTTTCGCTTTTGATTTTCCCGAAGCAAGAAGGAGAATCTTTTTACTTGAAAGAATGCTCGCAATTCCCATTGTGATCGCATGAGTAGGTACCTCATCAATAGAAGAAAAGTATCTTGCGTTAGCCTGTCTCGTGTTCTCATCTAATTGCACGACATGAGTCTTTGAGTTGAAAGGGGTACCAGGTTCGTTAAAACCGATATGTCCATTTTGACCAATTCCAAGGAGCTGAAGATCGATGCCACCTACATCCTCAATAAGCTGGTCATATCTTAAGCATTCCTTTTCTAAGTGAGCTGCATTGCCATTTGGAAGAAAATACTGACTCTGAGGGAGATCAATATAGTCAAATAAATGACGTTTCATATAGGTCATATAACTATTTTCGTGTTCTGGATCAAGCCCTGCATATTCATCTAAATTGATTGTTTTTGTTTGCTTGAAAGACAATTGATGTGCTTGATGAAGTTTAATTAACTCTTTGTAAGTATCAATAGGTGTACCGCCCGTTGCTAGGCCGAGTACGGCATCGGGTTTAGCAGCTATTGCATGTGCAATAATGGCGGCTGCTTCTTTTCCTAATTGCTCCTTGCTTTCAAATTCGATGATGTTCATTAGTGGTTGGCCTCCTTTTTTTCAAAGACGATTTGTCCACGGCAGATCGTCATCATCAGTTCACCAGATTCATCCCAAATCACCAAATCTGCTAGTTTTCCAATTTCGATGGAACCGAGCTGTTGATCAAGTCCCAGCTGAGCGGCTGCATTGGTTGAGGTCATCTTCGCAATCTCTGTCCACTCACAATTTGTGAGCTGTTTCATCCGTTTGACGCCATCTTTCATTCGCAAAATCGATCCTGCAAGTGTACCATCTTCCAGCAATGCTTTTTCGCCGCTGACTGTGACCGTCTGACCGCCAAATTCGTACGTTCCATTACCGAGCCCTTTTGCACGCATCGAGTCTGTGATCATGATTAAACGATCACTTCCTTTTGCCAAATACGCAAGCTTGATGGAAAGAGGATGGGAGTGAATCCCATCTGTGATCAGCTCGGTATAAAGGTTCTCATTCGTAAGAGCAGCACCTACAGCGTTCGGTTCACGATGCTGAAACGAACTCAGTGCATTATAAAGGTGCGTTACATGGCGTGCACCATGCTTAGCTGCTAAATTTATCATGTCGTGATGGGCATTCGTATGTCCAATAGAAGGGATCATGTTCTTTTCCTGTAACAGGGACAGAAAAGCAAAATGTGTGTCTTCCTCAGGCGCAAACGTGACTATTCGAATTAGCTGTTCAGCTGCATCCAGCCATTTTTTAAAAAGCGGAATATCGGGCTGTTTAATCCATTGAACAGGCTGTGCCCCTGCCTTATCTTTAGAAATAAATGGACCTTCTAGGTGGATTCCTAGACATTGTGCCTGACTTCCTGCTTGTTCTTCATTACTTTGTTTCCACTGAGCGACATTTTTAAGTGCCTGCTCAATCTCATGATGGTTTTGTGTAATGGTTGTCGCTAAAAAACTTGTCGTTCCTTCTGATGGAAGGTTGTCAGCGAGTGTATTCATCGCTTCTGCTGTCGCATCCATCATGTCTGCACCATATCCACCATGGATGTGAATATCAATCATTCCAGGGAGTAAATAAAAGTTTTCCCGGGAAATATATACTTTTTCATAATTTCCTGTCGGTGGTGATGTTGAAATATAGTCAATCTTGCCATCGCGTAAACCGACAAAACCGTTTTCAATGATCTTTGTCTTAGTCACAATATGAATATTGGAGAGCAATAAAGAACCGCTCATGTTTGAGCCCCCTTATTCGTTATCTTTCATTTAAGTTTACTCTTTTTAAGTATAGTTGTCTATACCAGTGAGGGCGGTGAAACAGGAACAGGATAAAATACTGTTTTGGGTTCATCATTGAAAGTGATAAAATAGAGCTGTATTTCTGAATCGCCTGTGATAAAAGGAGGAAGAAGCGTGCCGAAAGTTCGTACGAAGGACATAATGGAACAATTTCATCTTGAACTGGTAAGTGGGGAAGAAGGGATTAATCGTCCCATTACAATCAGTGATCTTTCCAGACCAGGTATTGAAATGGCTGGTTATTTTACATATTACCCAAAAGAAAGAGTTCAACTTTTAGGGAAAACAGAGCTTTCTTTTTTTGAACAGCTCCCAGAACGCGAACGAAAGCAGAGAATGATGTCTCTTTGTACAGATATTACCCCTGCCATTATTTTGTCTCGAGATCGTGATGTGCCGAAGGAATTAATCGAAGCATCAAATGAAAATGGCGTGCCCGTTTTACGATCTAGCCTAAAAACGACAAGACTTTCAAGTCGATTGACCAACTTTTTAGAAAGTAAGCTGGCACCAACGACTGCCATTCATGGTGTGCTCGTCGATGTATATGGTGTAGGTGTATTATTAATTGGGAAAAGCGGAGTAGGAAAAAGTGAAACAGCCTTAGAATTAGTGAAGAGGGGACATCGCCTTGTTGCAGACGATTGCGTAGAAATCCGTCAAGAGGATCAGGATACGTTAGTCGGAAGTGCACCAGAGCTGATTGAACATCTTTTAGAAATCCGCGGGTTAGGCATTATTAATGTGATGACCTTATTTGGAGCAGGCGCTGTCAGAAGTTATAAGAGAATTACGATTGTGATGAATCTGGAGCTTTGGGAACAAGGCAAACAGTATGATCGTTTAGGACTTGAAGAAGAGAAAATGAGAATTATTGATACAGATGTGCCGAAGCTGACGATCCCTGTGCGGCCAGGTCGAAACTTAGCGGTTATCATTGAAGTGGCTGCGATGAACTTCAGGCTGAAACGTATGGGGCATAATGCAGCAGAACAATTTACAAGTAAACTTGCCGATGTCATTGAAGACAATGGCCAAGATGAATAGGAGTTGACTATATGAACGAAGCAATTCAGCCAATTGATCCGATCGCTTTTCAGCTCGGACCTATTTCGGTTCATTGGTATGGTGTGATTATTGGGGTCGGAGCCTTGCTTGGACTCTGGCTCGCACTGAGAGAATGTGAAAAAAGAGGAATCAATAAAGATCTGTTTATTGACTTAATCTTATTCGCCATTCCAATCGCGATTATTTGTGCCCGAATTTATTATGTATCCTTCGAATGGGATTACTATCAGCAGCATCCAAACGAAATCATTAAAATCTGGAATGGTGGAATTGCGATTCACGGCGGGCTGATTGGTGCTGTGCTGACAGCCATCGTTTTTACAAAAGTGAGAAAGGTATCGTTTTGGAAAATAGCTGATGTCGCAGCACCTAGTATTTTACTAGGGCAGGCAATTGGGCGCTGGGGGAACTTTATTAACCAAGAAGCGCATGGTGAGGCGGTTTCAAGAGCCTTTTTAGAAAATTTGCATCTGCCTGAGTTTATCATTAATCAAATGTATATTGATGGTACCTATTATCACCCGACGTTCTTATACGAATCATTATGGAATCTTGCCGGTGTTGTCATATTGATTTTATTACGGAGAACTTCGCTGCGGAGAGGCGAAATTTTCTTGTCTTATTTAATTTGGTATTCAATCGGCCGTTTCTTCATTGAAGGGATGAGAACAGACAGCTTAATGCTGACAGAACATCTTCGAATCGCACAGATGATTTCGATTGCGATATTCGCAGTGGCTGTTCTACTGATTTTCTTTAGAAGAATGAAAGGATACGCATCAATTCCGTATAAAGAGAACAATTCATCGAATTAAGCAGGGGGGATGAGAAGAGATGAGAGAGACATGGAAAAACGGCTTGAAAGCAGGGCTATCGACAACTTGGACTCTTGGCAAAGTTATCTTTCCAGTAACTATTCTCGTCAGTATCTTGCAGCATACGCCTGTCATGGATTGGATTATCCGATTCATTCAGCCATTTATGGGGCTGTTTGGTCTTTCGGGGGAAGCAGCGATTCCGCTTGTATTAGGAAACATGCTGAATTTGTATGCGGGAATTGCAGCCATTTTGACATTAGAGCTTCCTGTGAAGGAAGTGTTTATTTTGGCAGTGATGCTGTCCTTTTGCCATAACCTGATCATCGAATCGACAGTGGCGGCAAAGGTTGGACTGAGAGTATCTGTGATTTTGCTGGTTAGAATCAGTCTTGCTGTTATTTCTGCTATTGTCATTCATCTCGTTTGGCAGGGAGGCGAGGAGCCGGCGCAATATGGACTTTTGAGTGCAGCTCAGGCGGCTGATGTGCCTTCCAGCTGGTACATGATCGTTCTTCTTGCTATACAAAAAGCAGTACTCGGTGTGCTGCAGCTTGCCTGTATCGTTATCCCGCTCATGATCATCATTCAATTCATGAGAGATTTAGGCTGGCTTCATACACTGTCTAAGTGGCTGTCACCTTTTACTAGAATGCTTGGGATGAAAGAAAATACGTCTATGACAATGGTGGCTGGATTAACGATTGGTCTGGCGTATGGAGCCGGCGTGATGATGAAGGCAGTGGAAGAGGACGGTGTGAGTAAAAAGGACTTAACCCTAGCTTTTATTTTCCTCGTTGCCTGCCATGCGGTGGTCGAAGATACGCTGGTTTTTATTCCACTTGGTATTCCAGTATGGCCGCTTCTTGTGATCCGCCTGATTTCTGCAATTTTATTGACAGCTGCCATTAGCTATATTTGGCGGAAGCGGGAACATGCAGCTGTTAGAAAGGAAGCCATATGAACGAATCGACGATCAACACAGTGCTATTTGATTTAGATGGCACATTAATCAATACAAATGAATTAATTATTGCTTCATTTCAGCATACGCTGGACCATTATTACCCTGGTCAGTACAGCCGTGAGGATATTCTTCATTTCATTGGTCCGTCCTTGTTTGATACATTCTCTGCGATGGATCCTGAGTTGACGGATGACATGATTCAGATGTACCGCACGTTTAATCATAAGCAGCATGATCTGCTTGTGACTGAATATGAGACCGTTTTAGACACATTGAAAGTCCTGCAGGATCGAGGATTTAAGCTCGGTATTGTCACAACGAAGATACGGGATACGGTTTTAATGGGATTGAAGCTGACCGGTTTAGAGCCGTTCTTTGAGGTCATTGTGACGCTCGATGATGTACAAAATGAGAAGCCGCATCCGGAGCCTGTTCAGCTTGCATTATCAAAGCTTGGCAGTGATCCGCATGAAGCGGTGATGGTTGGTGATAATTATCATGACATTTTGTCTGGTCAAGCGGCAGGGACAAAAACGGCAGGTGTGGCTTGGTCTATTAAAGGAGAAGAGGCCCTTTTAAAGCATCGCCCTGACTTCATGCTGAAGAAAATGAGTGATCTCCTGGCGATTGTTGGAGCTGATTAAGTTGAGAAAAACAGATCGATATCCAGTAAAAGGGGTCAATTCGCTGCGGCAAGTCTATCGGACAGTTCCCTTTTTCAAAGTGGTGAAAAATTTCATTTTTATTCAAATGGCAAGGTACACGCCGTTTATGGGAATGAAAAATTGGATATACCGAACTTTTCTTCGTATGAAGGTCGGCGAGGATACTGCGTTTGCCTTAATGGTGATGGTTGATCTGATGTTTCCTGAGAAAATCACCGTCGGTCGAAATAGTGTAATCGGTTATAACACAACCATCTTATCCCATGAGTATTTGATTAAAGAGTACAGACTTGGGGAAGTCTATATTGGTGATGAAGTCTTAATTGGAGCTAATTCCACTATTTTACCTGGTGTGACCATTGGGGATGGAGCAATCGTATCGGCTGGTACACTTGTTCATAAGGATGTGCCAGCAGGCTCATTTGTTGGAGGAAATCCAATGCGTATGATTTATACGAAGGAAGAAATGGAAGCACGTCAATCTAAGTCTGCTGAGTAGCTCGGCAGACTTTTTTGTTGACAATGTGACATGGTGTAACTATAATGATTACAACAGAGGTGAGAAAACATGAAAATCAGCAGCAGATTTACTGTCGCTGTCCATATTCTGGCCTTGCTATCACTTGAAAAAGGATCTTTACAGACATCGGAGGATATCGCAGGAAGTGTGAATACAAACCCAGTGGTCATCCGCCGCATTATGAGTAAATTGAAAAAAGCAGGCCTAATCTCAACGAGTCTTGGCAAAGGTGGTTCGCAGCTGAACCGCAGTGAAGACGACATCACATTGCTCGATGTGTATAAAGCGGTTGAAGTCGTAGATGAGGGTGAATTGTTTCAAATTCATGAAAGCCCAAATCCTGACTGTCCGATCGGTGCAAATATTCAAGCGGTGCTTGAATTAATTTTATGCCGCGCTCAAAGTGCGATGGAGCAAGTACTTGCTGAGATCAAATTAAGTGAACTAACGCATGTGCTAATCAAAAAAATTGGATGATCAATTCAATTTTTTTTACCTCTGTTGTAACCGAAATAGTTACACCTTTCTTTATCAACATAAAACCATATTGTAGGAGGAGTTAACATGAAAATTGGAATTATTGGCGCAACAGGAAAAGCAGGACAAGAAATTGTGAAAGAGGCTCAATCAAGAGGACATGAAGTAACGGCAATCGTCCGAGATGCACAAAAAATGACTGATTCATCACTAGCTGTTCTTGAGAAGGATGTGTTTCACTTGCAAGCAGATGACATCAAAGGATTTGATGTGATTGTGAATGCATTTGGCGCACCCCCTGGACAGGAGCATCTTCACGTAGAAGCTGGGAAAAAGCTGATTGATATTTTAAAAGAAACACCTGAGACTCGTTTAATCGTTGTGGGCGGAGCAGGAAGTCTATTTGTAGATGAGGCGAAAACAACAAGACTTGTGGACACACCAGAATTTCCGAAGGAGTATGTGCCTACTGCTTCTCAGCAAAGAGAAAATCTAAAAGATCTTCAACAGTCAGAGGGATTAAAATGGACATTCCTCAGCCCTGCCGCATTCTTTAATCCAGCTGGCAAACGTACAGGTTCATACGTGAAAGGGAAAGACAATCTAATTGTCAATTCTAAAGGTGACAGCTATGTAAGCTATGCTGACTACGCCATTGCACTGGTTGATGAAGTGGAGCAGGCAGCCCATGTTGGAGAACGTTTTACCGTTGTATCTGAAGCTGAATAAGCAGTTTCATGGCCGCCTAAAAATGATAAATGGGGAATCTAACGTATGAACGAGCAAGAATTGTCTTTCATTTATGTATGGGATGCGTATTGTGGCTGGTGTTATGGATTTTCAAACAGTATCCGCACTTTGCATGAAAATCATCCGGAGATATCACTAACACTTGTGTCGGGTGGTTTATTTGTAGGGGAAAGGAGTCTACCGATAAAAGATTATCCACACATCCCAGAAGCAAATCAGCGTATTAGTCAGCTGACTGGTGTCGAGTTTGGTGAACGTTATCAGAAGCTGCTAGCAAACGGAACGTTTCTTTTAGACTCTGAGGCTGCGGCCATTGGTTTTTCTGCATTAAGATCCATCGCACCTGAGCGTTCATTGTACTTGGCTTCATCGATGCAAAAGGCTTTTTATCAAGACGGAAAAAGTCTGAGTGATGAGGAAACGTATCGGGAGATCGCTTTGGCGCATGATCTTGATCCTGACGCAGTCATTGAACGTATGAAAACAAAAGAAGTGTTCAATGATGCATATGCTGACTTTGCGAAGGTTCATCAACTTCATGTGAATGGCTATCCTACACTTTTATTAAAAAGAGGGGATGAATACTTCAGCTTGGGCGGAGGTGCAATGACGGCTGAAAAGCTTGAAGACCGCCTAAAGGAATTTCTAGAAAAATAAATCATTTAAAAACAACCTCTATGCGGATAGAGGTTGTTTTTTACGCTTTAATGATAATCGCCTGACTGCCCATCTGTTCCCAAGAATCTTCAAATTGATCACGGTCGACCTTTTGATTCTTTTCTCCATATGGGTTATTCAAGTAGACATGCTCCTTGTCATAGCCTGTGATGACTACGCTATGCACATTAAAGCTTACATCTATTTTGCCATTTGGTGTATTCCAAGTTTCGATGTTATCGGTTTTGTCGAAGGTGGATGTCGTAATCACCCAGACAGGATAGCCCTTTTCAAGTGACTGATAGATGGCCTTTTTAACAGGCTTTCCGGTTAAGTCGACAACTTGATCGCCCGCGTATTTTTTCGCAAGCTGATAAATCGGTTCGTGGTAAACCCCAAGACCCGGTCCATTCTCCATATCGCCTACAAATCCGTCATGAGGGTCACCTTTTAAGCCATTTTCATAATTGAGCGGAACACGTTTGATTTCATTTGCCAATGCGTTTTTCGTTACGTGCTCATAGCCGCTGTAATGAAGCAGCATCGCTAAGCTCGTGACTTCGCATCCATTATAAAGCCTTGGTGCATCCATTTGATTGTAGAGAATGACGTCCATGGCTTTTTTGCTTCCTTTTAGTGAATGATGTGTGGTTTCTGCTTTTTTTGTTGAACGAGTTTCTTCAGCCGCGAGTGCCGTATCGTTTTCTTTTTTTGCTGCTTCTTGCGGCGAAGCTGTTTTCTTGACTTGGTCGATTTGTGAAACGTATATAAAGCCGAAATAAACAAGACATGCGCACAACAAAGTTAAGATTAATGTCTGGATGAACTTCACTGTTAATCTCCTGTGTTATTCAATATTTTTAAGTATTATAGCACGTTCCTTCACCGAACATGCAGAAAAGGCACAGGTGTCACTTGAATGTAATAATTCCAGAATATGTTGATGAAAATAGAGAGAAATAAAAATGATTGATTTAATCACTTTATTTTGTTAGCATATTATCATATTAGCGAACTAAAGGATTCGGAATTTTTTGTTTTAATGTGTTGGAGGTGCGGAAGAACATGTTTATGTTTGAGAAACCATATGGTATGCGGGATTCATTACCTGGATTGTATGAGACGAAGAAAAAAGTGAGACATTCTTTAACAGATGTTATGAATGGTTGGGGTTTCCGTTTAATGGAGACACCAACGCTTGAATTTTACGATACAGTCGGTGTGCAATCGGCGATTACTGATACACAACTTTTTAAACTTCTTGATCAAAACGGGCAAACCCTTGTACTGAGACCTGATATGACAGGTCCGATTGCAAGGGTGGCGGCTTCTAAGCTTCATGAACAGGCGTATCCGCTTCGTGTCGGGTATGCAGCGAGTGTGTTTCGTGCGCAGGAAAGAGAAGGCGGAAGACCATCAGAATTTGAGCAGGTCGGAATTGAATTGATTGGTGATGGTTCGATTAGTGCAGATGCTGAAGTCATCGCACTTGCCGTATTTGCCTTAAAAAATGCCGGGCTAAGGTTCTTCAAAATCGCGATCGGGCATGTCGCTTTAGCAGAGACGTTATTTGTCGATGTACTCGGAAATACAGAGCGTGCAAACGTCCTTCGCCGCTTCTTATATGAAAAGAATTATGTAGGATACCGACAGCATGTGAAACAATTACCGCTTTCCTCCATCGATAAAATGAGGCTGTTACAGCTTTTAGAGTTAAGAGGCGGCCAAGAAGTGATAGAGCGGGCAGAGGAAATCGTCGTTTCACAAGAAGGAAAAGAGGTGCTCGCACAGCTAAAGTCGCTATGGGAGACACTTGAAGATTACGGCTGTACAGAATATATCCGTTTAGATTTAAGCATGGTGAGTCATATGAGCTATTATACGGGTATTTTGTTTGAAGTATTTGCTGATCATGTTGGATCGGTCATCGGAAGTGGCGGTAGATATGATCAATTACTTGCTCATTTTAATGCACCCGCACCAGCTACAGGGTTCGGGCTTCGACTAGACCGTCTTCTTGAAGCGCTGGATGCGAAAGAGATCAATGAGCCGCAGGAAGCTGTGATTTTTAGCAAAGAACAAAGACTTGAAGCTTTTGCTTTTGCAGAAAAGGAGCGGTCAAAAGGGAAAAAGATCGTCCTGCAAGACTTAGCGGGGATTGAAAATATTGACGCGATGACCAAGGCATTTGAACAGGTGACTTATTTTATCGGCGCTAGAAAGGAAGAGCGAAATGGGTAAAGTGTTGACGATGGCGATGCCAAAGGGCCGGATATTTGAAGAAGCAGCCGGGCTGTTAAGACAGGCGGGGTACCAGCTGCCAGAGGAATTCGAGGATTCAAGAAAATTAATCATAGATGTACCAGAAGAAAACCTCCGCTTTATTTTAGCTAAGCCAATGGATGTGACCACCTATGTAGAGCACGGTGTGGCGGATGTTGGCATTGCAGGGAAGGATGTCATGCTCGAAGAAGCTCGTGATGTGTACGAAGTGCTCGATTTAAACATTAGTAAATGTCATTTAGCTGTTGCTGGTTTGCCAGGAGCGAGCTGGGGTGGTGTCGCACCGCGTGTGGCAACAAAGTACCCAAATGTCGCATCGTCCTATTTTAGAGAGCAAGGGGAGCAGGTGGAGATCATTAAGCTGAATGGTTCCATTGAATTAGCACCGCTCATTGGGCTTGCCGATCGCATTGTTGACATTGTCTCTACAGGTCAAACACTAAAGGAAAATGGACTTGTGGAAACGGAGCATATTTGTGATATCACGTCACGTTTTATTGTCAATCCTGTGAGCTACAGGATGAAGGATACGGTGATCGATGAAATGGCACAGCGTCTTGCAAGAATTATTGAAGGAGAAGAGGAGGAATCATCATGAACATCACCTGCATACAAGAAGGTGAGACAGATACTCTCTCACTCAAACGGACTTTAGATACAGGAACAGAAGAGCAGCGTCAGGCTGTTCAGCGCATTATACAAGAAGTGAGAACAAATGGTGATGAAGCTGTACGGTCTTTTACAAAGCAATTCGATGGCGTGTTGATTGAACATCCGCTTGTCACAGAAGGTGAAATGGAAGAAGCTTACGAACGTTTGGATAAAGAGATGGTTCAGATTATCCAAACGGCTATCAAGCATATTCGCACATACCACGAGCGCCAGCTGACCTCTTCTTGGTTTTATCACCAAAAGGACGGCTCAATGCTTGGTCAAAAGGTGACACCGCTTGATGCGGTAGGTGTGTATGTCCCGGGTGGAACAGCTGCCTATCCATCATCCGTCTTAATGAATGTGATCCCTGCGCTAGTCGCTGGCGTTGAACGAATCGTTCTTGTGACACCTCCTGGGAAAGATGGACGTCTCTCTGACGCTGTCTTGGCTGCGGCGAAGGAGCTTGGTATTTCTGAGATGTATAAAATGGGCGGTGCACAGGCGATTGCGGCACTTGCCTATGGAACGGAAAGCATCAAGCCTGTTGATAAAATCACAGGTCCAGGGAACATTTATGTAGCGCTGGCAAAGAGGGAAGTATTTGGTCAGGTAGATATTGATATGATTGCAGGTCCAAGTGAAATTGCAGTTCTAGCAGACGAAACAGCAGTCGCACATGAGGTAGCGGCGGATTTACTTTCGCAGGCAGAGCATGATGCCCTTGCATCTAGTATTTTGGTAACACCGTCTAAGACACTTGCTGAAAGCGTGCAGGCTGAAGTCAGAAAGCAGCTTGATACTTTGCCGAGAAAATCAATCGCAGCACAATCCATTCAAGATCATGGCCATATTTACGTGACAGAATCAATTGATCGTGCAGTAGACGTCGTCAATCAATTAGCACCAGAGCACTTAGAGGTGCTGACAGCATATCCAGAATCACTTCTTGGTCAAATCAAGCATGCGGGTGCGATTTTCTTAGGACGCTATAGTCCAGAGCCGGTGGGCGATTATTTTGCAGGGCCGAATCATGTGCTGCCAACAAACGGAACAGCTCGATTCTCCAGCCCGCTTGGTGTGACTGATTTTCAAAAGAAAACGAGCATTATTTCATATAGTCAAGAGGCCTTTGAAACACACCGGGAAAGCATTGCCGCTTTTGCCAGATTAGAAGGGCTTGAAGCACATGCAAGGTCGATTGAAGCGAGAAAGCGGGAGGAATCGTAATGAGACAGGCGAAAACAGCGAGAAAAACAAATGAAACGAACATTTCATTAGCGCTAGAAATTGATGGAGAAGGAAAAGCGGATATTCAAACAGACGTCCCTTTTATGACGCACATGCTTGATTTATTTACGAAGCATGGACACTTTAATTTGACCGTCGATGCGAAAGGAGATACGGATGTTGATGATCACCACACAACAGAAGATATCGGCATTGTGCTCGGGCAAATGTTTAAGGAAGCGTTAGGCGATAAAAAGGGAATTAAGCGGTATGGTTCAAGCTTTGTTCCGATGGACGAAACTCTTGCCCAGGTCGTGGTCGATTTAAGCAATCGTCCTCATTTGGAAATGAGAGCGGCCTTTCCAAGTCAAAAGGTAGGTACCTTTGATACAGAGCTAGTACATGAGTTTCTGTGGAAATTTGCACTTGAAGCCCGGATCAACCTTCATGTCATTGTTCACTACGGAACGAATACACACCATATGATTGAAGCCATTTTTAAAGCGATGGCACGTGCCTTAGATGAAGCAACAACCATTGATCCACGTGTGAAAGGAATTCCTTCGACAAAGGGGATGCTCTAATGATCGGAGTCATTGATTACGGAATGGGAAATTTGTTCAGCGTATCAAAAGCACTGGAACGAGCAGGTGCCCGTTATATCGTTTCCTCTGATGTGGAGGAGCTGAAAAAAGCAGATGCTTATATTTTGCCCGGAGTTGGTTCGTTTCGTGATGCAATGCAGCTGTTAAAAGAGACTGGACTTGAGGCGTTTATTCATCAAGTTGTGCAGGAAGGAAAGCTGTTATTCGGCATTTGCCTTGGCATGCAGCTGTTATTTGAAGAAAGCGAAGAGGCAGGCCGCACAAAAGGATTGGGGCTGTTAAAAGGGCGTGTCGTTCTTTTAAAAGATCGTGATCAGGACGGGAAAAGGCTGAAGGTACCTCATATGGGGTGGAATGAGCTCACATTTCATCAGCCCTCCCCATTGTTTGACGGTGTACCAGAAGGATTTGCATACTTTGTTCACTCTTATTATGTGAGTGATATGAACCCAGATGAGCAATTAGCAAGCGCGGACTATGGTGTTCAAGTACCAGCAATCGTTGGCAAGGGAAATGTGCTTGGTGCACAGTTTCACCCTGAAAAAAGCAGTACAACGGGAATGGCGCTGCTCAAACAATTTATTCAATTAGCAAACGAACAGAGGGTGAGCAAATGAGTGAGTTTACATTATATCCAGCGATTGATATGAGAAATGGCAAATGTGTACGTCTTGTACAAGGTGATTATGATCAAGAAACCATTTATGGAGATTCACCGCTCGACATGGCCGCGAAATTTGCGAAGGATGGAGCAACGTGGATTCATCTTGTGGATCTAGATGGTGCAAAAGCAGGGAAACGTGTCAATCATGAGCATGTGCTGGCGATTGCATCTTCTTTAGATGTGAAGGTACAAATCGGCGGCGGTATTCGGACAGAAGAAGACGTTGCTTTTTATTTAAAGAGCGGCGTCGATAGAGTGATACTTGGCAGCTCAGCTGTATCTAACCCAGCCTTTGTGAAAAAAATGCTGGCGCAATATGGAGAGAAAATCGCAATTGGGATTGATGCGCGAAATGGCTTTGTATCGACTGAAGGGTGGCTTGAAACGTCTAAAGTGAAGGCAGAGGAGCTCGGCAGGGAATTGGCAAAGGAAGGCGCAGAGGTCTTTATTTTCACCGATATTCAAATGGATGGCATGCTGTCTGGTCCCAATGTGGAAAGCACGGTTCGCTTAGCAGAAGCAACCGGCAAACAAGTGATTGCTTCAGGCGGTGTCAGCGCGGTAGCTGATCTTCAAAAGCTGTCAGCGCAAAAAGAAACTGGTGTGTCTGGTGCGATCATTGGAAAAGCACTTTACACGAAGCAGTTTACTTTAGCGGAAGCATTTGAAGGGCTTGACCGCATATGATGACAAAACGAATCATCCCATGTCTTGATGTGAAGGAAGGGCGTGTTGTCAAAGGAGTGCAATTCCTAGGCTTAAAGGATGCTGGTGATCCGGTAGAATTAGCGCAGATCTATGATGAGGCAGGGGCGGATGAACTTGTCTTTCTAGATATTTCTGCGTCGCATGAAGGCCGGAAAACGATGGTGGATGTGGTTAAACAAGTCGCGTCCACTCTTGCCATACCATTTACGGTAGGAGGCGGGATTAACCACCTTGATGACATGAAGCGTATATTAAGAGCGGGTGCAGACAAAGTATCTGTCAATACAGCAGCTGTGTTAAGGCCAGAACTGATTTCAGAAGGTGCTGACTTTTTTGGCTCCCAGTGTATCGTTGTCGCAATTGATGCAAAATA
Source organism: Bacillus sp. ABR (assembly GCF_056172715.1). Classification (NCBI taxonomy): domain Bacteria; kingdom Bacillati; phylum Bacillota; class Bacilli; order Caryophanales; family Bacillaceae; genus Bacillus; species Bacillus sp. ABR. The sequence continues at coordinate 629,906 of NZ_JAOYSL010000001.1, forward strand.
CGATGAAGAGAAAAAAGCATATATGGTCTATACACACGGGGGACGCCGTCAAACAGATTTAGAGGTTAGCGACTGGGCGAAGGAAGCTGTGCAAAGAGGTGCAGGAGAGATTTTACTGACAAGTATGGATGCCGATGGTGAAAAGACAGGCTTTGATCATCGATTGACAAAGCTTGTATCAGAGGCAGTCACTGTGCCAGTTATCGCTTCTGGCGGCGCTGGCAATGCCCAGCATATGCTGGAGGCATTTACAAAAGGAGAAGCTGATGCAGCATTAGCAGCCTCCATTTTCCATTACAAAGAAACCTCCATTCACGAGGTAAAGACATATTTGAGAGAACACGGGGTGAAGGTCAGATGAAACAGGCAAATGAATTAACTTTTAATGAAGCAGGCCTGATTCCTGCGATTGTACAGGATGCTCAAAGTAAGGAAGTACTGACGCTGGCATATATGAATCAAGAATCCTATGAAAAAACGCTGGAGACAGGTGAAACATGGTTTTATAGCCGGTCGAGAAACGAGCTTTGGCACAAAGGCGCCACCTCCGGACATACCCAGCAAGTGAGTTCTATCCGATATGACTGCGACAAGGACGCTTTGCTTGTCCTTGTCGCGCCAAGCGGCCCAGCCTGTCATACTGGCAGCTATAGCTGTTTTTCGGAAGAAGGCGTAAAGCGTCAAAGCGAAGAGCAGGATCGTTTTGCGATATTAAATGAACTTGAACAGGTCATTGCAAAGCGTCAGGCGGAAATGCCTGAAGGTGCTTATACTACCTATCTATTTGAAAAAGGGGTCGATAAAATCCTGAAAAAGGTAGGGGAAGAAGCGTCTGAGGTGATCATTGCAGCGAAAAACCGGGATCAAGAAGAATTGAAATGGGAAACAGCGGACCTCCTCTATCATCTTCTTGTGCTATTACGTGAACAGCAATTACCGCTTGATGATGTATTAAAGGTATTAAAAAAGCGTCATCAAGGTGAATGAAAAGCCGGGGGATATCCCAGGCTTTTTATTTTTAAATGAAAAACAAATCCTTCCTTTCCTTTTGTTCTATGTGACGACTGGTGAAGTATGTTATACTACACACGGTACACTGTTCGAAATGGAGGGTATCGGTGAGTAAATACACTTCTCAAAATAATCACACACAAGTCGTCCAGCTTTTTCAAGATGGGCATTACTTTTTTCATAAAGGTCTTAAAGCATATAGAGAAAGAAATTTGTCTAGGGCAAGTAAGCTAATACAGCGGGCCATCGTACTTGAGCCTGAAAATGTAGAAATGCTGTCACAGCTTGCCATTATTTATACTGAAATGGGTCATTACCAGCAATCAAACGAACTGCTTGATTTCATCCTCGAACACATCGATGAAAACATGTCTGAGTGTCACTACTTTAAAGCCAATAATTATGCCAATCTCGGACTATTTCAAGAGGCATATAAATCAGCTACTGCTTATGCCGCACTGGAAGAGAACGGGGAATTTGCGGATGAAAATGACGATCTCCTGGACCTGCTCGATATGAGCGACGAAGAGGACGAAGATTTTCCTTATGATCAGGATGACCTGATTGTGAAGCAGGATCAAGCAAACCATTTGCTTGAAAGCGGCAGACTCGATGAAGCCATTGAGATGCTGGAACAGATGATTGTTGAGTATCCAGAATTTTGGTCAGCGTATAACAATCTCGCTTTGGCCTATTTTTATTCTGGCCGAATCCATCAGGCGAAAGAAATGTTGAACCGGGTCCTTCATGAAAATCCCGGTAATCTGCATGCCCTTTGCAATCAGCTAGTCTTCTACCATTATGAAAAAGAAGAAGAGAAGGTCAACAAGTTAGCGAAGCAATTAACGCACGTGTATCCAATACTAAGTGAACAGCGTTATAAGCTTGGTGCAACATTTGCCCTTGTAGGAGAATTTGAATGGGCCTTTAAATGGCTTTATTCTTTGTACAAAACAGGTTTTCAGGGAGATAGTACATTTTTATACTGGCTTGCAAGCGCAGCCTATCATACAGGCCACAAAACGCTCGCCCAAACGGTTTGGGATAAGATGGTCGAAGAAGATATCGACGCAGATGAGATCAAGCCGTGGCAGGATAAACCTGAGGAGACTGAGCCAATGGTCTCGATTGAGGAACGTCTGACTGCGTACTATGTCAGCAAACAAAAAGGAGAACGTGACGTTCTGCAGTCTGTCCTTGATGCACGTGCAGCGAAAACGGCCTTTGAACAGCAATTCATAGAACTGCTTTTGTATGAAGATGAAATGAAAGAAAAGTCTTTTTCAGAAGATGCAGTTTTTGCAAAACAGGCGGCATCCAGTTTAGAGGAAGCCGTTCAGCCTGACAGCCATATGCCTTATTTTTGGTTATTCCATATTATTCAGCAGGCACGTGCTTCTGGTATTGATAAGAAAAATGCGCCTGCCTGGGCAGCAGCATCTTATTATCTATGGATGAATGAACAAGAAGAATCAGCTGTCAGCAAAAAAGACATTGCGTCTGCTTTTCAAATCAGTGTTCAAACACTGTCAAAATACGAACGAGAAATCTGTACGTTAATTGATTAAATAGGTAAATAGATTCAGAACATCCCAGCATGGCCGAAAAGGTCATGCTTTTTTCTTGGATAAAAAGGTGGGATTTGCAAGGAATTGGCGAAGTATGACAATCACGACATGTTTTTGAAACATAAATGTAATAAAAATATTAGCTCATTTTGTCGATGTCTCATGTATAATGAAAATCGTGGATTAAAACAAAGATAGATATTTAAATATTTTACTATACATAATGAAACACCCAGTGATGAAACAATCTGGTCAACATCTGACTGAACAATCAGGAAGAAAGACATAGAGAGCACAGATTGGTCGCAGAGAATTTGCTGCTTTCTAATGTCGCTTGGGAAATTGTCAAAGGAGGAACTATTTGTGAAAAAGTTTATTACTTTCGGTTTAGCTTCGGTGATCGGAGCGAGCGGTTTATTTATTCCATTTACACATGAAGCAAACGCACAGAACTTTGAACAAAAGAAACAAGAACTAGACAGCAAGCAATCTGAGGTAAACAAGAATCTTCAAAAGAAAAAAGAAGAGCTTTCAAAGCTTGAAGCAAAACAAGAGGCACTTGCACAAAAGCTTAAAGATATTGATGAGAAAGCTTTAAAAACAAGTGATCAAATCGAAGAAAAACAAAAAGAAAATGAAAAAACAAAAAAAGAAATCAAAGCACTGAAAAAAGAAATTGCTGATACAGAAAAACGTATTGAAGAAAGAAACGAGTTCTTGAAAAAGCGTGTACGTGCCCTTCAAGAGAGCGGCGGTTCTACGAAATACATAGATGTATTACTAGGAGCAAAAAGCTTTAGCGATTTCATCAGCCGTGCAGGTGCAGTTTCTACACTAATCAACGCAGACAGTGAAATCATTAAAGAGCAGGAAAAAGACAAAGCAGAGCTTCAAAAGTCTGAAAACGAATTAAACACAAAGCTTGAAAATGTGCAAAGCACACTTGCAAAGCTTGAAACACTTCAATCAGACTTGAATAAACAGCTTGATGAAAAAGACAAGCTATTCAAGCAAGTGAAAAAGCAAAAAGGAAGTGCTTTTTCTGAAATCAGCGAGTTAAACAGTGAGGCTAACAGCATTGCATCTGAAAAGGACGCAACAGTAGCTGCACAAAAACAAGCTGAAAAAGAAGCTAGAGAAGCAGCTCAAAAAGCAAAAGAAGAAAAAGCGCAAAGACAACAGCAGCAGCGTCAAGCTAGTGTTCAAGCGGAAGACAACAGCTCAAATAACGATAGCAGCCCGTCTTCAAGTAACAGCGGGTCATCTAATAACAACAATAACAATAATAACAGCAACAGCAGTTCACCAAGCAAGAAGCCATCTACTGGCGGTGGATCACCTGTCAGCAGTAACGTAGGCGGAATTGAAGGTGCAATCAGCACAGGTTCTACTATTGTTGGACAATCTCCATATAAATGGGGCGGCGGCAGATCACAAGCCGATATTGACGCACGTCGTTTTGACTGTTCTTCATTCGTTCGCTGGGCATTTGCATCAGCAGGTATCAACCTTGGACCAGTTGGCGGTACAACAACAGATTCGCTTGTAGGTAAAGGAAGAGCTGTAAGTGCATCTGACATGAAACGCGGAGACCTTGTGTTCTTTGATACGTATAAAGTAAATGGACACGTTGGTATTTACTTAGGAAACGGTACATTCTTGAACGATAACAGCTCTCGCGGTGTTTCAGTTGACTCGATGAGCAACGTATACTGGAAAAAAGCATTCAAAGGCGTTGTAAGAAGAGTCGTTGAATAAATCATTACTTTTTATATAACCGTAAACAGGCTTCCTTAAACAGCAGTTTAAGGAAGCTTTTTCTTTTTTTGAAGATATGAGCAAATGATTCGCTTATTCCCCGCAGATTTAATAGGATATGGGTAAGGAATAAAAGCTAAGAGTGGAAATGATGCTCTCTGTCATGAATGGAAGCATCACCCAAGGGCATTCTAATAAGAAATGCGAGCAGCAATTGAAGAGGGAGTGACAGTTGTGTCAGAAGAAAAAATCTACGATACGATCATCATTGGAGCGGGTCCTGCCGGAATGACAGCCGCTGTTTATACATCACGGGGAAATCTTTCAACATTAATGATTGAAAGAGGAATTCCAGGCGGACAAATGGCGAATACGGAAGATGTCGAGAACTATCCTGGCTTTGAAAGCATTTTGGGGCCGGAACTTTCAAATAAAATGTTTGAGCATGCGAAGAAATTCGGTGCAGAGTATGCGTATGGCGATATCAAAGAAATCGTGAACGGTGAAGAATACAAAATCGTCAAAGCCGGCTCAAAAGAATACAAAGGACGCTCTGTCATTATCGCGGCAGGGGCTGAATACAAAAAAATCGGTGCACCAGGTGAAAAAGAACTTGGCGGCCGCGGCGTATCATATTGTGCAGTATGTGACGGAGCATTCTTTAAAAACAAAGAGCTTGTCGTCATTGGCGGCGGAGATTCTGCTGTAGAAGAGGGTGTGTATCTCACACGCTTCGCTTCTAAAGTAACGATTATCCATAGACGCGATAAGCTTCGTGCACAAAGCATTTTACAAGCGCGTGCCTTTGATAATGAAAAAATTGACTTCATGTGGAACAAAACCGTCAAACAGATCAATGAAGAAAACGGGAAAGTCGGCAGTGTGACATTGATTGATACGGTGACTGGTGAAGAAGAAGAGTTTAAAACAGACGGCGCCTTTATCTATATCGGAATGCTACCACTGTCTAAACCATTTGAAAATCTCGGCATTACAAATAAAGAAGGCTACATCGAGACAAACGAAAGAATGGAAACGAGAGTGGAAGGTATTTTCGCAGCGGGTGACATTCGTGAAAAAACACTTCGTCAAATTGTCACAGCAACAGGAGACGGAAGTATTGCAGCACAAAGCGCACAGCATTATGTAGAAGAGCTTGCTGAAAAACTCAAAGCAACGAAATAAATGGCTGTCGTAAATCCTTAATATAGCGTCATGGGCTTTTAACTGGAATGTAACACGGGTGAAATAATTTTCCGTTATGATAAAACTAGTAATTGACCCCCTTTTATAAGGAATACATGTTTGGCACGGATGTGAATCCGTGTCCTTTTTTTTGCCTGAAATCAGAAATTCACCAGATGTTCACAAATGACGCATGGAGAACCGTTAGATGCTGTAAAATAAAGAGTAGAGAAATGGCTCGTTACATCATTCAAACGAAAACCGGTCTGTTTTCGGGGAAGAACGGGCATGTTCATTGTGGGAGTCAGGTTGAACCTGTATAATAAGTTAAAGACATAAAAGAGTAGGTGACAGCTGATGCAACGAGTAACCAATTGTGTGCTGCATCACGAAGATCAAGTTCTCTTGCTGCAAAAGCCAAGACGGGGCTGGTGGGTAGCACCGGGCGGCAAAATGGAAAGCGGAGAATCGGTCAAAGATTCAGTCGTTCGAGAATATAGAGAAGAAACAGGTATTTATATTTTAAATCCGCAACTGAAAGGTGTTTTTACCTTTATCATAAAAGAAGGCGATCAAATCGTTCAAGAGTGGATGATGTTCACCTTTATGGCAGATTCATTTACCGGAAAAAACGTAACAGAGTCAGAGGAAGGCATTTTAAAATGGCATGACGTAAAGGATGTGCCTCATTTGCCGATGGCTCCAGGAGATTCCCATATTCTTGATTTCATGCTCAAAGGAAAAGGACTTCTGCACGGCACTTTTACGTATACACCCGATTTTGAGCTGATTGCTTATCGGTTAGATCCTCAGGGAGAATAAAACATGAACCGTTTTCATAAAGAAGGAGAGGAAGCAGGCATGAATACACACAAACAAGAAGATATTCAGCTTGTGATTATTACAGGAATGTCAGGTGCGGGGAAAACCGTCGCCATTCAAAGCTTTGAAGATTTAGGCTACTTTTGTGTTGATAACCTGCCGCCATCACTTTTACCGAAGTTCCTAGAGCTCATGAAGGAATCGAATTCCAAGATGAGCAAGGTCGCTCTTGTGATGGATTTGCGCGGACGCGAATTTTTTGACAGCTTAATTGCGGCATTAGATGAAATGAGTGATCTTGACTGGATCACGCCAAGGATTCTATTTTTAGATGCAAATGATAAGGTGCTTGTCTCAAGATACAAAGAAACGAGACGTTCGCACCCCCTTGCGACAACAGGTTTGCCGCTTGAAGGAATTGCAATGGAGCGCGAGCTGTTAGAGGAGTTAAAAGGCCGGTCTCAAATGATTTTTGATACATCGGATTTAAAACCAAAACAGCTGCGAGAAAAAATCGTCACGCACTTTGCGACAAACCAAGGTCAGGTGTTTACAGTAAACGTGATGTCCTTTGGCTTTAAATACGGTCTGCCGATTGATGCTGATCTTGTCTTTGACGTGAGATTCCTGCCGAATCCTTACTATATTGAGAGTATGCGTCCACAGACTGGAAACGATGAAGAAGTGCGCTCCTATGTGATGAAATGGAGTGAAACGCAAAAATTCACAGAGAAATTAATCGATCTTCTCAGCTTTATGCTTCCGTCGTATAAGAGGGAAGGAAAAAGTCAGCTTGTGATCGCCATCGGCTGTACAGGCGGGCAGCATCGATCTGTGACGCTGGCCAACTATTTATCGGAGTATTTTAAAAACGATTACTATACACATGTCACTCACCGGGACATTGAAAAGAGAAGCAGAAAATAGATGACGACACTACCAAAGGTGGTCATTCTTGGCGGTGGCACTGGCTTATCTGTTTTGCTCAGAGGGCTAAAAACGAAGCCAGTGGACATTACCGCTATAGTAACGGTTGCTGACGACGGAGGCAGCTCAGGCAGACTGCGGCATGATTTGAATATTCCCCCTCCAGGTGATATTCGAAATGTCCTTGCAGCTCTCTCTGATGTTGAACCGCTTGTAGAAGATTTATTTCAGCACCGTTTTAACAAAGGGAATGACTTAACAGGCCACTCACTCGGCAACCTCATTCTTGCGGCCATGACAAATATAACCGGTGATTTTTTTCATGCCGTCACTGAAATGAGCAAGGTTTTAAATGTGAGAGGAAAAGTATTGCCAGCAGCAAATTCAAGTGTTGTTCTTCATGCGGAATTAGAAAATGGGCAAATGGTGACAGGAGAATCGAAAATTCCCACCTATGGTGAGCGAATTAAACGAGTGTTTCTCACACCCGATACGATTGAACCGCTGCCAGAATCTATTCAAGTCATTCGTGAGGCGGATTTGATCGTCATTGGGCCTGGTAGTCTGTATACGAGTATTTTGCCAAACTTGCTTGTGCCGCATATTGGAGAAGAAGTGATTCGCTCAAAGGCGAAAAAAGTGTATATTTGCAATGTCATGACGCAGCCGGGGGAAACGCTTTCCTACAGTGCAGCTGATCATGTTCAGGCATTAAATGATCATATGGATCGTCCATTTATCGATACGATTTTTGTGAACAATAAAGAAATTCCAGAAGAAATCAAAGCAAAATATGCAGAAGAACAGGCACAGCCTGTCCAATTCGACACAGATGCACTGAAAGCAATGGGACTAGAAGTGATTCCTGGAGAAATCATTACATACGACCAGCATGTCATTCGTCATGACACGCTGAAAGTAGCCTCGCTGCTTGTCGATCTGCTGCATCAGAAAAAATAGGAATGGGGGTGGCAAGGATGTCATTTGCATCCGAAACAAAAAAAGAGCTGACTAATCTGGACGTGAAGGACTGCTGCACAAAAGCAGAGCTTTCTGCCCTCATCCGTATGAACGGTTCATTATCTTTCTCTAATCGAAAATTGATTTTAGATATACAGACAGAGAACGCAGCCATTGCAAGACGTATTTATACGCTGCTTAAAAAGAAATACGATGTGACAGTCGAGCTGCTCGTCCGTAAAAAAATGAGATTGAAAAAGAATAACGTGTATATTGTCAGACTGGTAGAACGAGCGAAAACCATTTTAGAGGATTTGAAAATATTAGGTGAGCAATTTGTATTTGAGCGCAATATTTCAGAGGAGCTCGTGAAGAAAAGATGCTGCAAGCGCTCCTATATGAGAGGTGCTTTTTTAGCAGGCGGTTCTGTGAATAACCCAGAAACGTCCTCCTATCACCTTGAGATTTTTTCACTATATAAAGAACATAATGATGCCCTTTGTGAGCTGATGAATCAATTTCATCTCAATAGTAAAACACTTGAGCGCAAAAAAGGGTACATTACGTACATGAAGGAAGCAGAAAAAATCACGGAATTTTTAAGTGTTGTGGGCGCTCATAACTCACTGCTTCGCTTTGAAGATGTGCGAATCGTCCGAGACATGAGGAACTCCGTCAACCGGCTCGTCAATTGTGAAACAGCAAACTTGAATAAAACGATTGGTGCATCACTGCGTCAGGTCGAGAACATTCAATTTATTGATGAAAAAATTGGACTTGATGCCCTGCCGGAAAAGCTTCGTGAAATTGCTAAACTGCGAGTCGACTATCAAGAGGTCACGCTGAAGGAACTTGGAGAAATGGTGGAAAGCGGCAAGATCAGCAAGTCAGGGATTAACCACCGTTTAAGAAAGCTAGATCAAATCGCAGAACAATTACGAAACGGACAAGCTGTTACACTCAAATAGGAGAATGAAAAAGGGAGGCAGATCATATGGTGGAAAAAACGGTCACCATCCAGCTGAAAACAGGCTTGCAGGCACGTCCAGCTGCTTTGTTCGTACAAGAGGCTAATCGCTTTGGAGCTGATATTTTTCTAGAGAAAGATGGGAAAAAAGTCAATGCGAAAAGCATTATGGGTCTCATGAGTCTAGCGATCAGCTCTGGGGTTACTGTCACACTGATTGCAGATGGTGCGGACGAACAAGAAGCCATTGAGGCGTTAACAGATTTTATCAATCAAGAAAACTGAGTCTCTTCAAAGGCTCAGTTTTTTAGGAGGGAATGTCATGATTCAATCAGCTTTTTTACAGAAGATCGGATATGAAGGCCAGTCGATCACCTTTAATGACTTACCTGTATTATTAAAAAAAATGGCCTATACCTTTCCATTTGAAAATAGATCTGTTCTGAACAAACAATCCTACGCTTTGAATCAAGAAGGGTTGAAGCAGCATCTTCTTGAAGAAAACAGAGGAGGTCTTTGTTACGATCTCAATCCTCTCTTATACTATGTGTTAAAAGAGGCTGGGCTCTCTGTACAGCTTCTTCAAGGGACAGTGTATATCAAAGAAGCGGACACGTGGGCCATTGATGGCACGCATGTAGCCATTATGTTGAAGCATCATAACGAACGCTTTCTCATTGATGGGGGATTTGGTGTGAATTTACCTCTTCAGCCTGTGCCTTTTACAGAAGATTGGGTGGAAGGAGCGTCTATTCGGTTTCGCGTCAAAGCAGAGAAAACCGAAAAGGGGACACATCTACTCCAATTAGATAGGGGAGATGGTGCTGAAACAGGCTATGCTTTCACATTGAACGAGGTGGACGAGGCTGCATTGGTCCAATTGAGACACGAGATTTATGAAAATGAATCCTCTACTTTTAACAAAAGACCACTTGCGTCAAAGCTCACGCCAACAGGACGTGTGGTCGTTACTGAGGATCATGTCACCACACATGAACATGAAGAAGTGTCGAAAAAGCCGCTTCCGGTTCCTTTTGAGGATTACGTGAAAAAGCTTATACCGTAAACCATACTAAAAGACAGCCCCAGATGGAACAGGGCTGTCTTTTGTATTGATTATCGAATACGTGTGAAAGTCGCATAATGGTCTGTTGTTTTGTAAATGAGCCAGTCGCTTGAATACACAAGACGGTCAGCATTGCGGAAGCCTGAAACGTAGTTGATGTCTGCCTCACGCCATGTGCGGCCGCTTGCTGAAGGAAGACGTCCTTCCCGATTTGAGAAAATATCTCCACCGATGCTTTTACCTGGCGCCACTTCTGCTAGATTTCCCTTAGATGCCACCCATCCGAGAGCACTTGCTTGTGATTTCGTAATGTAGTTATCAGGCAGTCGTTTGTAGCGAATTAAATAATCTGCTACACCATCAAACGTATTAATGACGGCAAGGGTACGTACATCTGGCGTGAGCTGAATAGAAGCATTTTCAGTTGTGGCTGTTGGTGTAAGAGGTGTTTCTGCATGAACTTGCTGCGGGATAAATCCAGAAAACAGAATAGCAGCGATCAGAGCGAACATAGTCAAAACCGAACTTAATCTTTTCATCTTCATCCTCCTATTAAGGAAATCGGATGCCGTCCTCTTGATGCTTGTCTAGCTCATATTATAGCACCCGAACATGAAGGAAATGTAAAGAATCAGGATCTTTGCTAAAATGAGTCTTTTCTCCTGATGTCTCCTAAAGAAATAAATAAAAAGACGCAGTTCAGTTCCCTGCGTCTTATTTGATCAAGAGGAAGTAAGCTCCTTTACAACATCAACAGGCGCCTTCCCATCTATTCCGTGAATCACATTATGAATGGCTCGTTTCAGCATGAGATCCCTTGTTGTTTCAGTAGCGGAACCGATGTGAGGGGCTAGGGTGACATTGTTCATCTCTTTGAAAGGATGATCCTCTTGAAGCGGTTCCTGCTCATAAACATCAAGACCAGCGCCTTTGATCCATCCCTTCTGAAGTGCTTGAATGAGGCTTTTTTCATCCACTGTTTTCCCGCGGGAAATGTTTACAAATAAAGTCGTTTGCTTCATTAACTTCAATTCTCGTTCCCCAATCATATGATACGTTTCCTCGGTCAGCGGTGTAATCAACACAATGATATCAGCTTGTTTTAAAAGATCATCAAGTGCACAATAGACAGCGCCATACGCCGATTCAGCCTTTTCATTCCGGCTTCGGTTATGATAAAGAACATTCATATCAAAACCATGTGCTGCCCGTTTGGCAACTTGTTCTCCAATACGTCCCATGCCAATAATACCGAGCGTTTGGTGATGTACATCGATGCCAAAGATCTCTTCTTCCTGTACGAATTTTGTCCATTTTCCTTCACGGATAAAACGATCAAGCTCGGCGATTCTTCGCGCAGAGGAGAGAATGAGCGAAAAGGCAAGGTCAGCCACGGTATGATCGAGCGTATAAGGGGTGTGCGTACCAATCACGCCTCTTTGCCTCATCGCTTCTATATCGAAATTGTCATAGCCGACAGAGTTATTACTCACTACCTTGAGTTTTGGTGCGTGATCTAACAGCTCTTGATCGATTTTCGTTCCAGACGTTAAAAGACCATCAGCGTGCTGCAGCTTCTCAAACAAAATGTCTCTTGGAATAGGGTCTTTAGATTGCCAAACCTCATATGTACAATGTTCCTTTAGCATTTCCTCAAAAGAAGCAGGTAAGGGTTTGGCGACAAAAATGTGTGGTATCACAGTCAATTCGCTCCTTTCACATGGTCATCTTACTCCTTTTATTATAAAGCAACCATTTCGGCAGAACACGTTTGAATGTTAGCAGCTCAATATTTAATATACTAAAATAACGGTAAAGAAAGACATTTTCTTAGTGAAAAAGTAGATTCATATGCCATCTGATGCATTTTTTATCTATATAAAAATAATTGGATGGTAGAGGAGACATGTGAATTTGCAAGATTTTACGAGAGATTATCTGACAAACTGGAAAATAGATCGAGACTTTTTGATAGAAAATTTATTATATTTGAAATGTATTAAACGGGATGGTCATTTTCTACTAAACCATTTTATTGTCTTTTAGTGTGATGAGAACAATAGATTGAAAACAAACCCGCGAATCCGCTGGGATGCAGCGTAAAATAGAGAAAATAACGATATTTCTTCTCATCGTTTTCTCATTTTTTTCTTTTTTTTCTATCATTTTTCTTCTCTATTCTTGAGAACACGAGAAGGAAAAGGGGGACAGGTACGAGCTTACGTTACTTAAAAAAGATGGGAGATGGCAAAATGGGATCAAAATTAGAACAGATTCTTCAGCACAATTCAGAGTTTGTGAATCAGAGACATTATGAGCCTTACAAAGCGGGGAAATTTCCTGAAAAAAAATTGGTCATTTTAACGTGCATGGATACCCGCCTTTTGGAATTATTGCCGCAATCTATGGGGCTGCGCAACGGGGATGCAAAGATCATTAAGAATGCTGGAGCCATCGTGACACATCCGTTCGGCAGTGTGATGCGGAGTATCCTTTTAGCTATCTATGAGCTAAAGGCAGAGGAAGTATGCATTGTAGGTCATCATGAATGCGGAATGGCAGGTCTTGCGGCGGATCCTTTACTTGAAAAGGCGAAAGCACGAGGAATCGAAGAGAAATGCTTAAGCATTGTGAAAAACTCAGGTGTCGATTTAAAGGGCTGGCTGACAGGCTTTGATTCAGTTGAAGAGAGCGTGGCCCAAAGTGTGAAATTAGTGAAAGAACATCCACTGATGCCAAGTGATGTGGCTGTTCATGGACTGGTGATTCATCCAGCAACAGGAAAGCTGGATGTCGTTGTGAAAGATAAACTGATTGACCCGCAGTATACCTAAATCATCTACACATACTTAAAGGAGGCCAACACATACCATGCGTTTTTATGGAAGATTTGAAGGGTACAATTCATCAAAGTTTAGACGCGATTTAATCGCTGGGCTTGTCGTGGGGGTTGTGGCAATTCCTTTAGGCATGGCATTTGCCATTGCATCTGGTGTCGGACCAGAATATGGATTATACACAGTCATCGTTGCCGGCATTTTGATTTCATTGTTTGGTGGTTCAAAGTATCAGATCGGCGGGCCGACTGGGGCGTTTGTTCCAATTTTATTCGGGATCGTCAGCCAGTACGGTATTGAAAACTTGCTTATTGCCGGTTTTATGGCAGGCTGTATGCTTGTATTATTCGGAATATTCAAATTAGGAAAGCTCATGAAGTTTATTCCTCGTCCGGTTATCATCGGTTTTACTGCTGGCATTGCTGTCATTATTTTTTCAGGACAGATTGCCAACTTCCTCGGATTAAAGGGTGTTGAAAAACATGAAAGCTTTTTCCTCAATATGAGAGAAATCGTGGTCCATCTCGGTACCACAAACAGTCTCGCCATCATCACAGCCGTCACCGGGCTCATTGTGATTTTGGCGGCACAAAAATACATTCCCAAAATACCTGGTGCTCTATTAGGTCTATTGGCTTCTACGTTTCTCGCCGTTCTTTTCTTTCAAGGACAAGTTGAAACGATTGGCTCTGCATATGGTGAAATCCCTCGTCAGCTGCCAACCTTCGCTTTTCCTGAATTGACGATTGAAAAAATGATATACCTCCTGCCTCCAGCAATTATCATTGCACTTTTAGGCGGCGTGGAATCGATTTTGTCCGCAATGGTTGCTGATAATATGAAAGGCTCTAAACATGACAGCAATAAAGAGCTTGTTGGACAAGGAATTGCCAATATGGCGGCACCGCTTTTCGGAGGAATTCCAGCGACGGGCGCTATTGCCCGCACGGCAACGAACATAAAAAATGGAGGAGCAAGTCCGATTTCTGGTGTTGTGCATGGCGTTGTCGTCTTGCTAATCTTAATGGTATTTGCGCCATATGCGTCAATGATTCCACTTGCTGCAATGGCACCAATTTTAATGTTTGTTGCTTGGAATATGAGTGAGAGAAAAGAATTTATCAATATTGTGAAAGTGAAAAATGCCGATTCGCTTGTACTTGTCGTGACCTTCCTGCTCACAGTGATCGGTGATTTGATTATTGGCGTCACCGCTGGTCTCATTTTAGCGTTTATCGCTTTTATCAAAAAAATGAGCCAGACGACCAATATCCATACAAATGTCGCTGTTCCTCAAATGGAAACAGCAGCTGCTTTAGAAAAACAGACAGACGAGAAAGGGATCAGTATGTATTCCATCGAAGGGCCGCTCTTTTTCGGAACAACAGATTCATTGGAAAATTCGATTTTGGACCATGTTCAAACAAAACCAAAAACACTTATTCTGCTTATGAATAAAGTCAATTATATGGACACGTCGGCAGAAGCGGTTCTCATGAATATCTCCAATCGGTTAAAGCATCATAATGGAAAGCTGATGATCGTTGGGCTTCAATCACAGCCTAAGGAGCTTTTGCATCGAACAGGTCTTTTCCATCATATCGGAAAGCAGCATTTCTTTGAACGAACAGATGACATCTCACCACAGCATCTTTAAGGCTTAGAAAAACACGTGACAGCTGGTCACGTGTTTTTTACTGACTCTTTTTCTCCAGAAAAACGCTTTGTGAGTTTCTGTTGATGAGCGCTGAAGACCTCTTCTACTGTGACGTCATAGAGATCCGCTAAAATGAGGAGGTTTGCTAAGACATCTCCCATTTCTTCAATGAGTTCTTTCTTCAGCTCAGATGATTCCTGTCTCTGCTCATCAGGCCGGTCTCGTCCAATTTCTATTGCTCTAACAGCACGAGCGAGTTCTCCCGTTTCTTCCATTAAGAAGCCTAACCGGATAAACGGTCCATATTCTGTCCAATTTCTCATTTGATAAAAATCCTTGATCCACTTCTCCATTTCAGTTGTTTGCATTCTCTCTATACAGCTCCTTATATGGTGTTCACTCTTTTGATTTTACACTATATATAGAAGAAACGGCTGTTTTTTTACAAATCATTATAGTAGAATGAGTGAAGAAATCATAGAGAGAGATGGAGCTGTTTTGATGAAAACGATTTGTGTGTTTGCTGGTTCAAATCCAGGTGTAAATGATGTCTACAAACAAAAGGCTGTAGAGCTGGGGGCTTATATGGCAAAGCAGGGCATTCGTCTTGTTTACGGCGGATCGCGTATTGGGTTAATGGGCGCGATTGCCGATGAGGTCATGAGACATGGCGGGCAAGTGATCGGTGTCATGCCTAAGGGGCTTTTTAGAGGAGAAGTCGTGCATCAAGAGCTGACAGAGTTAATTGAGGTAACAGGCATGCATGAACGAAAAGCGAAAATGAGCGAGCTGGCCGATGGGTTTATTGCGATGCCAGGTGGCTTTGGTACATATGAAGAATTATTTGAGGTGCTGTGCTGGGCACAAATCGGCATCCATCAAAAGCCGATTGGATTGTATCAAGTGAATGACTATTTCAACCCGCTTATGGACATGGTGAAGTTTAGTGTACAGGAAGGCTTTTCAAATGAATCACACCTTCAATTGTTACATGCTTCGAGCGAACCGGAGGAATTAATCACGCAGATGGCTTCTTATCAAACACCGTCTCTTCAGCAGAAATGGACGGAGCTGTCTTAAAGTATGTTTAAATGACAAAAAACCGTCTGTTCAAGGAACAGACGGTTTGTGTTGTGATCATTATTTTTGGTCTTCTGTATTACGGGTCAAGACTTTGTCAATGAGTCCGTATTGAAGTGCTTCTTCCGCTGTTTTGAAGTTGTCACGATCTGTATCGCGCTCAATGACTTCAATTGGCTGACCAGTACGTTCAGCAAGTACTTGGTTCAGTTTATCGCGTAAAGAAAGGATTCGTTTTGCCGCAATTTCAATTTCTGTTGCTTGACCTTGGGCTCCGCCTAGTGGTTGGTGAATCATGACTTCACTGTTTGGAAGAGCATAACGCTTACCTTTTTCACCAGCAGCAAGCAGGAACGCACCCATAGATGCAGCCATACCAATACAAATAGTTGATACCTTTGGTTTAATAAATTGCATCGTATCGTAAATGGCCATACCAGCTGTGATTGAACCGCCAGGGCTGTTAATGTAGATAGAAATATCTTTTTCTGGATCTTCAGCTTCTAAGAAAAGCAGCTGTGACACGATGGAGTTGGCAACATTGTCATCGATCGCAGAACCAAGCATGATAATACGGTCTTTTAAAAGACGAGAATAAATGTCGTAAGCTCTTTCCCCACGATTTGTTTGCTCAATGACTGTAGGTATTAAATTCATAATGTTCCTCCTTCACCTTTTAGGTAAGTATGTAATTCAATGATACATTTTTGGTCAATAAAGGTCAAACAAAACGCTGACCTAAATTCAAATACCCCTATCCATTTTCCCCAAAATCATTCCACTTCAAACCATCATATTAGTTTATGTATCCAAAGTAAGAAAATACATCATCATGACGAATGATTAATCATTGCTTTCTCGCAGTATTTCCCTTATAATTTGATATGCTGACGTTCAAAAAACATATCGTGCGCTCGTAGCTCAGTTGGATAGAGCGGTGGTTTCCGGTACCACGTCTGCCGGGGGTTCGAATCCCTCCGAGCGCGTACTTGACCTTGTTTACGATAGACAATGGTCTCAACGAAGCCCTCTCCTTTGGAGAGGGTTTTTTTGTTCCGCCTCATGTATGATTCACTTTTAAAACGTTTCATCTATGAATGTTTATTTATGCTATAATTAATAATCATTCTCAATTAAAGGTGGTTTTGTAAGTGAAAAAAATGATTTGGCTAGTCAGTCTGCTGGCACTGCTGTTAGTGGCATGCGGGCAGAAAGAGAATAAAGAGCAAGCAGCAAGTACGCGTACATATACAACGGAAACGGGTGAAAAGATCACCATTCCTGCCAAACCGAAGCGGATTGTTGTGTTAACAGCGCAGCTTGGGAACTTTAAAAAGTTAGGTGTGACACCTGTTGGCATGACGGATGTTTATCCTAAATCATCCTTTTTAGATGAAACAGGTGTGAAGCGTGTACCGATCGAAAATGTGGAGGCGATTGCAAAGCTGAAGCCTGATTTGATCATTGCTTATTCACAAAACGAACAGATTGAAAAGTATAAAAAGATTGCCAAAACGATCACGTTTACGACAAGTGAACATAGCTTCAAAGAGATGCATATTGAAATTGGAAAGATTCTTGGAAAAGAAGCGTTAGCGAAAAAACAAATACAAGAAATGGACGAGAAGCTGAAGAAAGACGGAGAAGAAGTGAAAGCGAAAATTGGTGATGACAAGACATTCTCCATTATGGATGTCCAGCCAAAGCAAGTGTACTTATTTGGTACGGACTTTGGCCGCGGCGGGGAAGTCATCTATCAAGGCTATGGATTCAGCTTACCTGAAAAGGCAGAAAAGGCACTTCCAAAGGAAGGCTATCTTGGAATTTCATTAGAAGAAATGAATGAGTATACAGGAGACTATTTACTTGTACCAACAAAGGATGGAAAAGAGCCAAATCTTGATATTACGAACAGCGGTGTATGGAAGAAAAATCAAGCGGTGAAGCAAGGGCATGTCCTGTACTATTCAATCAAGGAATTTATCTATGCAGATCCGATCTCCATTGAAAAACAGTCTGATGCATTTAAAAAAATGCTGCTCAAATCATAATGTGAAAAAGACAAAGTGCTTATTAGGAGACTTTGTCTTTTTTCCTGCCACTTTATGATGAAATACTGGACATAAGACTCATATCTCTCCTTTTCAGGCGTATTTGTTGAGCCGGCTTGCTGTATATGATTAACATGGAAGGGAATTGACAATGAGGAGGAATTTCTTGTGGCGAAAATTTTATTGATTACGTTTCCAGCTGAAGGACACGTGAACCCTATGTTAGGAATGATCAAAGCATGGGCGGATCGAGGCGATGAAGTGCATGCGGTCACAACTGTACATTATGAGGAACGAATCAAACGCTTAGGCGCTCACGTACATATACATCCAGACTATATTCGGACATTACATGTGGAAGAAGGAGATTTAGATTCCATGCAGCCGTTCTTTCATGCCATGCTGCAAACATCATATGATATTTTAGAGGTAGTGGAAACACTTTCCGATAAGCATTCATTTGATTTGGTCTACTTCGATATGTTTGGGGCAGGGGAGCTTGTTCGAGATTACTTGCGCATTCCGAGCATTGGATCCAACCCATCTTTTGTGCTGCAAGAGGCGCATTTTGATACACCGCTATACAGGAAGGATGAGAAAGCTGAGCATCTGTTAGAAAAAATACAAGAGCGTTTTGGCGTTCAGCCAACGCGTTTGATGCAATTTATGAAAAACCGTGGAGAACTGAATATCGTCTATACAAGTGAATATTTCCAGCCGTCTGTTGATTCATTAAACGATTCGTTTGTCTTCATTGGACCGAGCTTTCTAAAAAGAGCCGACCAGCATGATTTCCCGCTGGAAGCACTTGAGCAAGAAAAAATCGTTTTTATTTCCATGGGCACCGTTCTTGGGGATACAGAAGCATTTTTTAATATGTGTATAGATGCCTTTGCAGACTTTGACGGAAAAGTGATCATCGCAACAGGTGAAAAAGTGGATCGTTCTCTCTTAAAAGAGGCGCCTGCTCATTTTCTGATCGAGCCTTATGTGCCGCAGCTTGAGGTGCTCGAACTGACAGATGTGTTTGTAACGCACGGCGGAATGAACAGTGTCAATGAAGGTATTCATTACCACGTTCCGATGGTCGTCATTCCAGTCGACAAAGATCAGCCGATGGTGGCACAAAGACTGACCGAATTATCTGCTGCCTGTGCACTTGATAAAGATCAGCTGACAGCAGAGGAGCTAAGAGAGACCGTTGAGACGGTTTTAGGCAGTGATACGTACCGGGCGGGGATTGAGAAAATTGAAGAAAGCTTCCAAGCAGCAGGTGGAACAGAAAAAGCATTAAGGGTGATCGATCAATTCATACAAGCGAAACAGACTCAATCATGAGTCTGTTTCAGCGTGTAGCCAAACCCCCGCATTCGTTGTCAGTCCTGCGCTCCGGTGCTCACGAATGTTAAATTCGCTCCGCTCCGGTACTCGTCCTTCCTAGACTGCAAAGGTTTTCTATCACGCTGAAAAGAAGACAAAGGGCTAAAATCAAGATCATTTTAGCCCTTTGTCAACAATCTGAAACAGACTCAATCATGAGTCTGTTTTTTTATGAAAAGACGTTGTATTTCCCATTTCTGTATGCTAATATTCAATTCGTAATCATTTCGATTAATAATCGTAATGATTACGATAATGTTGAATTGGAGGAAATACATATGAGTGATCAACCTGTTTACATAAAGAAGAAATATGAGAAAAAGCATCCCTATGTGACATACACCTTGATGCTGTTTTCAGTGATGGCTTGTTTTTTATTGGCCTCATGCTCTGGAAACAAAGCATCTTCCAGCATGAATGATAGAGAAGAAGATGAGCTCGTGTATGCAAGTACAAAAGATATCAGGGACATCAATCCCCATCTATATGGCGGAGAGATGGCTGCTCAAAATATGGTGTTTGAATCGCTTGTCGTCAATACAGAGAAGGGCGTTCAGCCTGCCTTAGCGAAAAGCTGGGACATTTCAAAAGATGGAAAAACCTACACCTTTCATCTTCGAAAAGGTGTGACTTTTTCAGATGGTGAGCCTTTTAATGCAAAGGCAGTGAAATGGAACATTGATGCTGTCGTCAAAAATATTGAAAAGAACGCTTGGCTTAATCTCGTATCCGAAATCAAATCCACAAAGGCGTTAGATGACGATACATTTGTTCTCACGTTGAAAGAGCCTTATTATCCTACGTTAGAAGAGCTGGGCTTAACACGCCCCTTCCGTTTTATTTCTCCAAAAAGCTTCATTGATGGAACGACTGCAAAAGGAGTCAAAAGCTATGCAGGTACAGGTCCTTATGTTCTAAAGGAACATAAGAAAAATCAATATGCCGTTTTTGAAATGAATGACAACTATTGGGGGAAAAAGCCGAAAATTTCAACCGTGAAATGGAAAGTCATGCCGGATCACCAGACCATCTTACTTGCGCTTCAAAAAGGAGAGATAGATCTTTTATTTGGAGCAGATGGTGACATGATCGATGGAGACTCATTCCAGGCTTTAAAAGAAGCAGGTCAATATGGTGTAACCGTGAGTCCTCCTGTTGGTTCAAGAGCGATAGTCATTAATTCAAACCAGCCAATCACAAAAGATCCGAAAGTAAGAGAAGCGTTTCAATACGCCATTCAAAA
Organism: Bacillus sp. ABR; assembly: GCF_056172715.1. NCBI lineage: Bacteria > Bacillati > Bacillota > Bacilli > Caryophanales > Bacillaceae > Bacillus > Bacillus sp. ABR. Next base: position 650,418 of record NZ_JAOYSL010000001.1, read on the forward strand.
GGACATGATCACAGAAGGCATTTTAAATGGAACGGAAAAGGTGGCACACACATTGCTTGCCCCTTCTGTCCCTTACGCAAATATTCCACTGAAAAAGAAAACTTATCAAAAGAAGAAAGCAGAGGCAATATTGGATGAGGCAGGCTGGAGGATGAAAGAAGACGGGTATCGCTATCAAAATGGCAAACTGCTGAGTGTGGCTATTTACTATAATTCCGATAATGCAGGGGAAAGAACGATCAGCGAATCAATTCAACAAGATTTCAAGCAGGTGGGGATCAAGCTGGATATTAGAGGAGAAGAAAAACAGGCATTTTTAGATCGCCAAAAAACAGGAAAGTTCGATCTGATGTACTCGCTGTCTTGGGGACTCCCATATGATCCACAAACTTATGTCTCTTCATTCCGTGTAGCATCCCATGCTGATTATCAAGCCCAATTAGGACTGAAAAAGAAAAAGTGGCTGGATGAGACGATTACGGAAGTATTAGTAGAACCAGATGAGCAAAAGCGGAAACAAATGTATCAAGAAATATTGACGTATATCCATGATGAAAATGTCTACATCCCAATCTCTTATTCTGTGACAAAGGCCGTTTATAATAAGCGCCTGAAAGGCGTAGGTTTTCATGTGTCTCAGTATGAAATCCCATTTGACCGTATGTATTTTGCGTCATAAAACGAGGTAGAGACATGACTCGCTATCTCTTAAAACGAATACTGATGCTTTTTCCGCTTATGATCTTCATCACCTTCTTTGCTTTTGTCCTGCTGACGATGCGGGCAAGTGATCCAGCTGAGGTCGCTTTGCGGGTGAATCAAGTCACACCAACAGAAGAAATGATTGAATCGATGCGTCAGGAATTAGGCTTAGACCAGCCGTTTTTCATCCGCTATGCCACATGGCTTAAAGATGGATTAACAGGTGATTTTGGTAAGAGCTATGTCACACAGGAGCCGGTTTTTAATCTTATCATGGAGGCGCTGCCTGCTACATTGCAGCTTGCAGGAGCAGCGCTCTTTTTGATCATATTGCTCAGTTTGTTGTTCGGGGTGATTTGTGCATATGCTGATCATTCCTGGGTGGACCGGATCTTGAGAGCCTTTGTGTTTATCGCCGCTTCAATGCCTAGTTTTTGGCTGGGGATATTGTTGATTTGGCTTTTTTCTGTCAAATTCAATTGGGTCAATACGAGTGGAATGGAAGGGTTCAAATCGATTCTTCTTCCAGCTGTCACATTATCATTTGGCTACTTATCGACCTATGTGAGACTGATACGCAATCAAATTCTAAAATTTCAGCACGAGCCCTTTGTTTTTTACGCAAGAGCACGTGGTTTAAAGGAACGAACCGTTCAACTGAAAGTCATGAGGCATGCCCTGCAATTAGCGGTGACAGCACTTGGCATGTCTATTCCAAAGCTCATTGCGGGAACTGTTATTATTGAGAACCTTTTTGCTTGGCCAGGGGTTGGCCGGTTGTGTGTAACAGCTATTTTCCATGCTGATTTCCCTATTATTCAAGCCTATTTATTTGTGATGGGGTTCCTGTTTGTTATGTGCAATCTCATCGCTGATGTGATCCAAATGACCATGAATCCGCAGTTGCGAAAGGAGGTCTGACAACGATGATAGGGTGGCATCAATTAAGAAAAGACCGTATGGCGATTCTTTCAATCTGGCTGTTAGCACTGGTTGCATTAGCTGGACTGTTTGCACCAGTGTTAGCACCACATGACCCAACAAATACGAACATTCTTCAAAAATATGCCGGTATCAGTCTTACTTATCCATTAGGAACGGATCATCTAGGGAGATGTGTATTGTCTCGGCTTTTATATGGCATTCGGACAACAATGCTTGCGGCCATGCTGACGATGTGTATCACGATGCTCATTGGCAGTGTACTTGGACTCATGGCAGGATTCTTTCGAGGAAAGGTGGATGGGGTTTTGATGAGGCTGTGTGATGTCATGCTTTCCTTTCCAGCAGAGGTGATGATCCTTGCGGTTGTGGGAATCCTCGGACCTGGACTCTTCAATATTATTTTGGCGAATGTTCTAGCGAAATGGGCCTGGTATACAAGAATGATTCGTTCATCTGTCCTTCAATATGCGAATGAACCTTCTGTTCAGTTTGCGAAGGTGTCTGGCGGCACACCCTTTTACATATTGAGGAGACATCTAATTCCTCGTATCTCAGGAGAAATTGCTGTTTTTGCGACACTTGATGCGGGCTGGGTAATCTTAAATATATCAGCACTGTCTTTTCTTGGGTTAGGTGTGAGTGCACCTACACCAGAATGGGGTATGATGCTCAACGAGGCGAAGAATGTCATGGTGACACATCCTGCCCATATGCTTGCGCCTGGACTTGCCATCTTGTTTGTGGTCATGGCGTTGAACTTTTTAGGAGACAGCCTTCAGCATGCCGCGAATCCTGCCATGCATCATACCAGAAAGAAAGGGGGGAGGCCATTTGCCTTTAATCGACGTAAAAAATCTGTCCGTACATGATCCACAGCAGCAAAAGAATATAGTGACGAATATCACATTTTCTTTACACCAACAACGCTGTTTAGCCGTCATTGGAGAAAGTGGCAGTGGAAAATCAACTCTCGCAAAAGCGTTAATTGACCTTGTCGCCCCTTCGCTAGAAGTGGAAGGAACGATCATTTTTGACGGCAAAACATTGACAAATCAAGAAGCACATCAATGGCGGGGGAAACGAATAGGTTTCATCTCACAAGATGCTATGAATGCATTCAATCCCATCGAAACGATTGGTCATCAAATATTGGAAACATTTCAGCAGCATTTGGGCTTACGCGGGAAAGAAGCAAAAGCACATGCTATGGCTGGGCTTGCACGTGTTCATTTAAAAAATCCATATGATTTGATGAAAAAATATCCGTATGAACTGTCTGGAGGAATGCTTCAGCGTGTGATGATTGGCATCACGATGATGCTTTCTCCTAACGTGATCATTGCAGATGAGCCAACTGCATCGCTTGATGCCTTTAATCGGCGTGAAGTCATCAGACAATTACACAGGCTAAAGGAAGAAACCGGTGTTACCTTGATCGTTATAACGCATGATTTAGGCATCGTTCAGGCAATCGCCGATGAGTTGATGGTCATGCACCAAGGAGTAATGCTTGAGCATGGGTCAGCCAAGGAAGTGTTCACATCACCCGAGCATCCCCAAACAAAGCATTTACTGGAGACGAGGCTTCGATTATCTGCTCCTATTAAAGCACTGCGGCAGCAGAAGAGAGCGGAGGCGTTTCCATGTTGATCACAGCTATAAATCTAGTCAAACACGGTGAGAAGAAAGGTCTTTTTTCACATCAAAAGAAACAAAAAGACCGCATATCAAACGTTTCGTTTCAAATTGAAAAAGGACAATGTGCCGGATTAGTCGGTGAGAGCGGCAGTGGCAAAAGTACATTGGCACGTATCCTGCTCGGTTTAGAAAAAATAGATAGAGGCGAGGTACAGATTGATGGCATGCCAGCTGACAAGTGGCGGAGGGTGAATCGGGGGAAAATGAGTGTTGTTTTTCAGGATTATCTATCTTCTGTTCATCCCTCCTTTACGGTGAAAGAGATCGTAGCAGAACCGATGCGTTTGTTAAAGCAGAATCAGAATCTGGATCAGAAAGTTTTGTCATTACTTCAGCAAGTCAGGCTGCCCTCGTCTGTACTGAATCAATATGCTCATCAGCTAAGCGGCGGTCAGCTTCAGCGAGTGTGCATCGCACGAGCCATATCAACGCACCCATCCATTCTCATACTAGATGAAGTCCTGAGTTCACTGGATGTTTCTGTTCAAGTACAAATATTGGAGTTGCTTGAGACATTAAAACAAGAGCTAGACATGACGATCCTTCTCATTACCCATGATGTAGAAGCAGCGGTGTATCTATGTGACCGTCTTCTATTTTTACATGAAGGAAGCCTAGTGGAGGAATGCAAAAAGGACGAATTGTTTGAAGTGTCCCATCCATTTACACTCCAGTTAATCGACTCACTTATGCCTTTTCAGCTTGACAAAAAATAACCAATCTTTTATCGTATACGTAACAAACGACGGAAGGGTGACCCAATGCAATGAAGTACTAATCCTATGACCTGTAAGCAAAATGAACGAACGAAGGCAGTGAGCAAACGATCGGTTTGCCATGTTTGCTGCGTTTTCATTTTTTAGCTTCGGAATAGGATGGTACAGCTTGGGAATCAAAGAATGAGGTGATTGATACGTGGGATGTGTGTGTTCAAATTGGAACGGCACACCATACTGGATCAATCCGCTTATTTTTGTACACCATTTTGCCTCCTATTCTGAGAATGGGAGGCTTTTTCATGTCTCCTGATACGAAAGGAGAGGATTGGATGTTATTAAAAGCCAATCAGTTAAAGGTATTTCGAAAAGATCGCTTGTTATTTGATATTGAGGAACTAGCCATTCATCAAGATGATCGCATTGGTCTTGTAGGGACAAATGGCAGCGGCAAAACGACTTTATTACATGTGCTGGCGGGGCAGGAAACACCAGACAGCGGCACGGTGGCCGCCACTGCGACTTGTACCCTGCTTCCACAATTGAAACAAGGAGATGGCAGACAGAGTGGCGGTGAAATGACCCAGACTTATATTGAAAGAGCATTAAGCCGGCCGTCAGCCCTTTTATTAGCAGATGAACCGACAACTCATTTGGATACAGAGCATATTGAGTGGCTGGAAGATAAGCTGCGTCATTATCAAGGAGCTCTCATTGTTGTTTCACATGATCGTGCTTTTTTAGATGCAATATGTACGGAGATTTGGGAGCTGGATCATGGGAAGCTTCATCATTACAAAGGCAACTACACACATTTTGCACAGCAAAAAGAGCTGGCACATCGTCAGCAGGTGGAAGCGTACGAAGCTTATACACAAAAGAAAAAACAATTAGAGCATGCACTGGAAAAGAAAAAGAAAAAGGCGGACAAAGCGACAAAGCCATCCCAAAAGGTGAAATCCTCAGGACCTAAAATTGCAAAGCCCTACTATGCAAATAAGCAAAAAAAGCTGCAAAAAACAGCCAAATCCATTGAAACCAGGATGGAGAAATTAGAAAAGGTTGAGAAAGTAAAGGACATTCAGCCGATCCAAATGACTCAGCATACGATGAAGGAAGTAGCTAGCCGTACCATTTTGCGAGTGGAAAATGTAGATGGCAAGGCGGGCGATAAAGTGCTTTGGAAGCAGGCGAATGTGGAAGTGAGGGGCGGAGACAAGGTTGCCATTATCGGAAACAACGGGAGCGGCAAAACGACATTTCTCCGTATGTTAGTGAATGGACATCCCGGAGTTACTCGCTCAGAGGCTGTCAAGCTAGCGTACTTCCGTCAGGATCTTTCAGGATTGAAGGTAGATGAATCGATTTTACAAAATGCGCTGAAAGAGGCGGTTCAAGAAGAGACAGTGGTTCGAACGGTTTTGGCGAGACTAGGATTTAGAGGGGATGATGTGCATAAGCCTGTTGGCGTATTAAGCGGGGGAGAACGGGTGAAAACGATGCTTGCGTCCTTACTTGTCAGTGATGCCAATGTTCTCATGCTGGATGAACCGACGAACTTTTTAGATCTGGCCGCAGTTGAAGCACTTGAAGGTCTCTTGAAAGATTATCCAGGTACCGTTGTGTTTGTTTCCCACGATCGCAGGCTGATTGAGGAGGTTGCCACTCGTATTTTCCATATTCATGAGGAACGTATTGAAGGATTTGACGGCACATATGAAGCATATAAACAAAAGGAAGAAAAACCAGCTGTGACAAATAGAGAAGAGGAGCTTCTGTTAATTGATATGGAGCTGTCTGAAGTGCTCAGCCGTTTAAGTATTGAGCCGTCGCAAGAGCTTGAAGAGAGATTTCAAGCATTATTGAAGCAAAAAAAGTCTTTGGAGTTATAAAACAAAAACCCCTGTTTACTCTACAGGGGTTTGTTCATGTCGTTCTTTTTTTAATTGTTCAAGTTCACTCACTGTGACGAGCTGGTAGCCTTGTTTGGTGAGTTCACGGATGATCTTTACTGCTGCTTGAGCTGAGCTTTCATAAATATCGTGCATTAACACTGTTCTGCCATCTGCTGCATGTGAGAGAACGCGGTTTGTGATCTGCTGGCTGTTGCGAATTTTCCAATCCTCAGGATCAACATCCCACAAAGTGACCTTCATCCCAATCGCCTCATTGATGTCTTGATTTGTACCGCCATATGGCGGTCTAAAGTGCGTAGGTGTATATCCACTTGCTTTCTCAATCAGCTGCTGGGTGTCCTTCACTTGTTTCACGGCTTCTTCTAGAGGCAGTCTTGTTAATAAAGGGTGATTGTAGGAATGGTTTCCGATCTCATTCCCGCCTTTTAGAATGTCGGCAAGCATTCCAGGATAATATTGCACCCTGCTGCCTAAGACGAAAAAGGTGGCATGTCCTTTATTTTTCTTCAGCGCATCTAAAATTTTTGAGGTTGTCGCTGGATTCGGTCCATCATCAAATGTGAGTGCGATGGCTTTTTTATTCGGATCAAGCTTTGATTTTTGCGGAAGCTTGACGGCTTTTCTTTTTGGATTCGGTTCTTTCATTTCATTTTTATTTTTGATTTTATCCATATATTCTGGCTTTAATATGTCCTTCAGCAATGTCTTTTTGATTGCGAGTGTTTGCGGACCAAGATCCTCTGCGGCTACTTGAGATGCAGGGAAATAAAATTCTACATATTTGTCTTTCAAGGCAAATTGACTGAAGTTTTGAGCATCAGGGGCTGTTCCTTTCTGAAGGAGAGGCTGATCCTTAGATAAGGTTTTGTCCTTTCGAAGCTCCGTATATGTAATATAGGATAATTTCTTTAAATAATTGGTTTTAGGCAGAAATAGATCTTTTGTGTCAAGAAAGGTTTTTTTCTGAAAATCAAAGTTAATCGTGAGATGATTGGTGGTTCCATTTTGCTGGCCAGTATACGTATAGGTCGTAAAGCGAATGGCAGCAGACTGCTTTGCATAATGCACCATTTCATAATCAATATTCAGTTCATAGCGTTTATGTTCATCGATATCCTTTGCTTCGCTGAATGTTTTTTTGAAATGCTCTAATGCTGAATTGGCATAGCTTTGAATCTTGTCATCTAGCTCTTTTTGATGAAAAAGAGGATAGTTGACTGCATATCTCATAAATTTCCCGTCATTTACGAGAGTGACAATTTCCACGTTTTTATAGTTCGTATCTTGCTTTACATTTTTCTTCTCTGTACCGCTTGCTTGTTGATTTTGAAAGAAAGCAACTGCTCCAATGACGACTGCAAGCGCAAATAGGACGATACTCCATTTTCCCTTTACTGACACAACTTTCAAATCTCCTCTCATGACGGGGCATTCTTTATTATTTTGACATCTGTTTGTAATATTTTTATAACATTTGACTTACTTTTGTAATTTTAGTGGATATTCATGCAAAATGTCAACTATTTTCCTATTAAAATATGAGAAAACATGATAGGTCGTTCTGTGAGGCAAAAAGAACCCCGCCTTTCTCTGCTCCGCACATACCTTCATTAATTAAAAAATAGGGTGTACATTGATTTTTTAGAGGCTGGCGGCTATAATTTTGTTGATTATGATTCTCATTTTCAAACTGACTTTTAATGAAGAAAAGGATGACACCGATTTTGCAGGATAAGCGAAAACCTCAACAAAAGCGATCATCACATATTCTGTTCTTTTTAATATTTTTTCTCGCCGTTATTGGTTTAGCGGCTGCCATGTTTTTTGCTGTGTCATACGGTGCAAAAACATTGTCTCTGCAAACGGTTTGGACAGCTGTATTTGACTATCAGTCAAATGTCACAGAGCAGCAGATCATCCATGAATTAAGACTTCCCCGTGTTTTAGGGGCAGCTCTAGTGGGAGCGGCGTTTGCCGTAGCGGGTGCTCTTATGCAGGGCATCACAAGAAATCCACTGGCAGATGCGGGGATTTTGGGTATTAATGGCGGTGCGATGTTTGTGGTCGCTCTCTGTTTTGCTTTTTTCCCAGGAATGCCTTATTCGGCACTGATGTTTTTCTCCTTTATTGGTGCTGTGCTCAGTACGCTACTGATCTTTGCGATTGGGGCGGCTGGCGGCGTATTGACACCGCTGCGTCTCACTGTAGCAGGAGCGGTTGTCGCCGCATTGCTTCATGCGCTCAGCTCTGGGATCGCGATTTATTTTGACCTGAGTCAGGATCTGGCTTTTTGGTATGCAGGCGGGGTAGCTGGTGTGAAATGGCCGCAGCTGACGATTCTTGCTCCGGTCATTCTGATTGTGATCGGATGGGCAATGCTATTAGGCCGGTCACTTTCCTTACTATCGCTCGGTGAAGATACAGCGGCGAATTTAGGGGTGAAAACACGACAAGTACGAATACTAGGCATGACCGCTGCTGTGTTATTAGCAGGGGTTTCTGTATCAGCCGTCGGGTCGATTGGGTTTGTCGGTCTCGTCATCCCGCATATTGCACGAAAGCTTGTTGGTGTAGACTATCGTTTCGTCATTCCGATGTCAGCGATATTAGGCGCAATGCTGCTTGTCTTTGCAGACCTTGCCAGCCGTACAGTCAATCCGCCAAGAGAGCTTGCCATTGGCGTGATGGTGGCACTTGTTGGTGTTCCTTTCTTCTTATACATTGCCAGAAAAGAAGGGAGGAACCTGTCATGAGAGAGAAACAGCGTGCTCTTGCCGTGACAGTCGTTTTGCTTTGCCTGAGTGCGGCTGTTGTGCTGTATAGTTTAAATACCGGTACGCTGAAACTCAGCCCTGTCATGGTCGTCAAGACGTTATTTGGCTTTGGAGATTTCCAAAGTGAAACGGTGCTGTTTGACTATCGTCTGCCTCGAATCGTGGTGACGATGTTAGCTGGTATTGGTCTTGGCATTGCTGGCGGCATTTTGCAGAGCTTATCCCGTAACCCGCTGGCTGATCCTGGAATCATTGGACTGAATGCAGGGGCAGCATTTGGCTTAATTGTGTTTGTGACATATTTTCATGCACTTGAAGGCAATCCGTCTCTTCTTATTCCGCTCTTTACGTTTGGCGGCGGACTGCTTGCGGCAGCGGTTATTGTCCTTCTTGCATATGACCGGCATGAGGGGCTTGTTCCTATCCGTCTGATCTTAGTTGGCATTGCGGTTGCTGCGGGATTTAGTGCACTCACCTTATATTTGTCATTGAAGCTGGATGAAGATACATACACGTTTGCTTCGAGATGGCTTGTGGGCAATGTATGGGGGAGAGACTGGATTCATGTACTGGCACTTCTGCCTTGGATTGTATGCCTTGTGCCGCTTACGCTGATGCAGTCAAACACGCTCAATGCATTGACATTAGGAGACGCTGTCGCCTCAAGTGTAGGTGTACGAGTCCAGCGTAAACGTCTCCTCTTGCTGACCTTAGCGGTAGGCCTCGCGAGTGCAAGTGTTTCGATGACAGGCGGTATTGGCTTTATTGGCCTCGTCGCCCCGCATTTGGCTAGACGGCTGGTCGGGTCATTGCATCAGTATTTTTTACCAGTTAGTGCGCTGCTTGGCTTGTTGATTTTGGTTAGTGCCGATACAATCGGGCGATCCATCTTTGCTCCAAATGCCATACCAGCGGGTGTGGTCGTGGCCTTTATCGGTGCCCCGTATTTTCTCTATTTATTAACTAAAACGAAATAAACATGAAAGAGGAACTCATCATGAAAAAACTACTAGTGTTTGGATTAACGCTCTGTTTCTTGCTACTTGCCGCTTGCGGACAACAGGAAACAAAGAATACAACAAATGAAAAGACCAATGGAACACCAAAGATTGCTTCCTTGTCCATTCATTTAACAAATGACTTGTTAGCCCTCGGTATCAAACCAGCGGGCTCTGTTGTAGGAGGAGACTTAAAAGATTTCCTTCCACATGCGAAAAAGCAGCTGAGTCAGACAAAGAAGCTCGGCATTGCAGCTGATCCAGATATGGAATCACTGCTTGCGTTACAACCAGATGTCATTTATGTTGATGAAGAATTAGCCGGACAAGACTTATCGAAATATAAGAAGATCGCCAAAACAGAAGTGTTTAATTTAAATGATGGCACATGGCGGGATCACTTGAAAAAAATCGCCAAACACGTCAATAAAGAAAAAGAAGCGGACCAATATATTAAGAATTACAATCAAGAAGCAAAAGAAGTCAAATCGCTCATCAAGAAAAAGATTGGAAACGGAAAAGTCATGGCGATCCGTGTGACAGCAAAGGAGCTTCGCGTATTTAGCATGAAGCGCCCAATGGGTCCTATTTTATACGATGATTTAGGCCTGACACCTGTCGATGGTGTGAAAAAGCTGGACAGCAAGCGCCCATTTGAAGTGATTTCTCAAGAGGTTCTTCCTGATTATGATGCTGATGCGATCTTTGTTGTCGTCAACCGTGATGATAAAGCGCAGCAGGCATTCAAGCAATTAGAAAAGACTCCAATTTGGAAGGGTCTAAAAGCAGTGAAGAAAAACCAAGTCTATCCGATTGCCGATCAGCCATGGCTCGATTACTCAGCTCTAGGCAATAAAATGGCATTGGATGAAGCAAAAGAGATGTTTTCTAAATAAATAGCAAATGAAATCAGACATCATTCCGCGTATAGGAATGATGTCTCTTTTTTTGATTCGTTCTTCTATTCATTCGGCCGCTGCATACATATGAGAGAGAACGAGCAATACCGCCCGTGAGAAGAGGAAAGGGAGGGGTTACAGTTGAAGGTTCAAAAAATTAGTGCAGGTACAATTGCAAGGCTTGTGCTGCTTTTACTGGCGCTTGTTAACAGTGCGCTAACCGCTGCGGGAAAAAGCCCAATTCCTATTGATGAAGAAGGCGTTCAGCAATTCATCACGCTGGCCTTTCTAGGGATTACATCACTATGGGCCTATTGGAAAAACAATGATATAACGAAAAAAGCACGAACAAAAAAAGAAGAATAAGAGAAAAAAGAGCCTTTCATGAATCAAAGGCTCTTTTTCATCGAAGCGTCAAACGCCTCTCCCCGCAATCATTCTTCCTGAAAGGCTTACGCCCGGCGTTCTCCCATGTTGTTGAGGAAAGCTTTTACTTCCTCAATGCTTAAGCCAATTGCCTTCGCTTCACTCATTAGACGCTTCCATTCTGCAATATTTGAGTCAGTCAGCTTTCTATGGGTGACATGTATCGACTTTTCTTCCTGCTCCTTTCGATACGTTTGGAGCAGCTGATAGAGCTCTTCTTTAGGCATGCCGGCTTGGACGGCATTGACGATATGCTCCCGCCATTCGTGTTCATCACCCTCAGTGTAATGAAACATCATCGTCTCTGCATCAAACAGCTCTTGTAAATCAATCTCTAATGAAGAGGATACCTTTTTTAAGAACTGGACAGATGGATTCCTGTGGACACCACGCTCAATTTTGCTCAAATATGACTTAGAGACATGAGCATCCTCAGCCAGCTGCTGAATCGAGTATCCTTTTCTCTTTCGGTAAATGCGTATCACCTTGCCTATCATTCGATCAATGATCTCCCTTCTCCCCGGCGAATAGTTCTGCGACCTTTTCGTTCATTATAAGAAATAAATTGTTCTTTATAAAATTCAAAAACGTAAGAATCAGGAAGTAAACAAAAGAAAACGAACGATTTCGTTCTTTAAAAAGAACTATAAGACCTATTATGACATTTTTCTTTGCGGGTATTATCTTTTATAATCCAATCATTAACAAAAAGAAACCATATATAACCTTTTTATGATGAAATCGGGAGGTATCTATGAATGAGAATATAGGTTTTAAGCAGCTGTTTTCTGTCATTAAAGAGAAAATGGCCCTTCTGATCCTGATTGTCCTGATCGTAACGGGCATTTCAGCCTATTATCAGTTCTATGTCTCGACTCCTGTATATCAGGCAACCACTCAAATTCTTGTTCATAAACGCAGCAATGACGCACAAGCAGATTTAAACGATATTCAGATGAACCTTCAATATACACGTACCTTTCAAGTTTTATTAAAAAGCCCAATCGTCATTGAAAAAGTAAAAGAAACACTCCATCTCACAGAATCAGCAGAAGGATTAAAACACAAAATTGCCACAAGTACAGAAAATGAGTCTGAGGTCATCAATATTTCTGTACAAGATGAGGATCGCGCGAAGGCAGTCGCCATTGCGAATACTGCAACAGAGGTGCTGCAAGAAGAAATCAAAAAAACAATGAATATGGATCGCATTAATGTTTTGTCTGAAGCCAAGCTGTCTAACACGATTCTGATGAATTCGAGGAAATTCGTTCATATCGTTCTGGCACTAGGCGCCTCTTTATTAGGGGGAATGACACTCATTTTCTTAATGAATTTACTCGATGATACTGTAAAACGAACACATCAAATAAGAGAAGAGATCGGATTGCCGTCCCTTGGCAGTGTCTATCAGATGCAGGCAGACAGGAGGGCCAAAAAAGACAAGCAGTCCGTCATAACGGGAGGACAGAACATTGATCTTTAAGAGGAAGAAGAGAGAAAAGAGAGATTTATCCTGTATTTCTGTTTTAAATCCTCACTCTGTCATTGCGGAACAATTCCGTACGATCCGAACAAACATCGAATTTACATCGATCCAAACAAGGCTGAAATCGATATTAGTGACCTCTTCCTTGCCGAAGGAAGGGAAATCATTTACGGCTGCAAACTTAGCAGCTGTTTTTGCACAGCAGAACAAGCGGGTGCTGCTCATGGACGCTGATTTGCGAAAGCCGGCCGTTCATGAATATTTTGACCTGAGTCATCACACCGGTTTGACAAATGTGCTATTAAATAATTGCAGCTTGGAAGAAGCTATTTTACCGACAACGATTGAGCATTTAGAGCTGCTTCCGAGCGGAACCATTCCGCCGAATCCAGCTGAGCTGCTCTCCTCTTCTGTGATGAAGCAGCTATTTTATGAGATTGAACAGCAATATGACATGGTGATTGTTGATTCCACGCCGCTTCTGCCAGTTGCAGATGCAAAGATCTTGGCGAACCGGACGGATGGGAGCATTCTCGTTGTCTTAAGCGGCAAAACAAAGATTGCTGCTGTGAAGAAATCAAAAGAAGTATTAGAGGGAACAACAAGTAAACTGCTTGGAGCTATGCTAAATGGCAAGAAAGAGAAAAAGGGCAGGCTGTACATGTATTAAAAAGATTGATAGGTGATGTCTCCTAATCTTTAACAATGGAGGCACTCGATCCTGCTGTGGGCACAACCGGTGCCTTAGATGCTCGTCATCAGTAGTGGGATGTGAGGACGGGTTTGATGCCCATGTTACGTAAGAATAGTGATGCTTTAAAAAGGGGGAGGAGCGTTGACTTACGCCCAAAGATTATCAATCATCGTAGCACTAGATTCATATCTCATCTTAGTTGCCGTCTTTTTTGGTTTTCAATTTGTCCAAGAGGCGGCTTTAACCGTTTATACATTTGAAATGCTCGCCATTTCTTCACTCAGTCTGCTCATTGGGCACCATCTATTTGCCTGCATATTTCATGTGTACAAGCAAGTATGGGCTTATACAGGAGTAAGAGAGTTATTTTCTTTAATGAAGACCTTTGTGTGTTCTTTTTTATTTTCGATGACGATGCTGTACCTTTTCGTGCAGACATGGCCATTTCGGTTTTTATTCATCGTGTGGCTTTTTCATATCTTATTCATCGGTGCCTCTCGGATGGCTTCCAGGCTATTTCATGACGGAGCAAAGCGGCTTCAGGCAGAAAAGGAGCGGGCATTAATCATTGGCGCCGGATCAGCGGGGACCATGCTCGTTCGTCAGCTACAGCAATCGAGTGATGTACATATTGAGCCAGTCGCCTTCATCGATGATGACAAGACGAAACATAGGCTTGAAATTATGGGTCTGCCTGTCATAGGAGGAAAAGAACAAATTCAAACAGCTGTCGTGATGATGGATATTCAGAAGATCATCATTGCCATTCCATCTAAAAGCAGCCACACCTTAAAAGGGCTGTATAAGGAATGTGTAGCGACTGGAGTCAAAACACAGATCATGCCGGAAATGGAGCAGATTTTAAAAGGAACCCATGCGCTGAATCAATTACGGGATGTACAGCCAGAGGATTTACTAGGGAGAGAACCGATTCAATTAGATACGAGCCGTCTATCTGCTCATTTAAAAGGAAAAACGATCATGGTCACAGGGGCAGGCGGATCAATTGGGTCAGAAATCTGCCGTCAAATTTGTGTGTTTGCTCCTCAAGCGATTGTACTTGTGGGACATGGAGAATTTAGCATTCATTCTATTTTACTAGAGCTGAAAGAATTATATGGAGACAGCATCAGACTCTATCCACAAATTGCGGATATTCAAGATAAACAGAAAATGAGTGAAATCGTTGGTCAGTTTCAACCGGATATGATTTATCATGCTGCGGCACATAAGCATGTTCCGCTCATGGAGATCAGTCCGAAAGAAGCTGTGAAAAACAATATTATCGGCACAAAAAATGTCGCGGAAGCCGCACACGAGCACGGCATTGAAACATTCGTCCTCATCTCATCTGACAAAGCAGTCAACCCTGCCAATGTGATGGGAGCCACTAAGCGGTTTGCTGAAATGCTGATTATGCAAATGGGGGCAAGCAGCGAAACAAAATTTGTCGCCGTTCGATTTGGAAATGTACTTGGAAGCAGAGGGAGCGTCATCCCTATTTTTAAGAAACAAATCGAGCAAGGCGGGCCGGTGACAGTCACGCACCCAGCCATGACAAGATATTTTATGACCATCCCAGAAGCATCAAGGCTTGTGATTCAGGCAGGTGCACTGGCAGAAGGAAGACAGATTTTTGTTTTAGATATGGGGGAGCCAGTGAAAATCGTAGACCTCGCAGAAAACCTCATTCACCTCTCAGGCTACACCACAGACCAGATTCCGATCACTTTCACAGGCATTCGTCCTGGGGAGAAAATGTACGAAGAACTACTGAACCAGCATGAAAAAGCACAGGAACAAATCTTCCCGAAAATTCATATCGGCCATGCGCTGGATGGTGACCCATATGTGCTGAACCGCTTTATACATGAATTTGACATGATGAGTGAAGAGCAAATGAGACAAGCATTATTTGCTGCCATTGAGTCGCATGATATGTTGTCCGAACAGATGAAACGAGAGGAGGAGCCGCTTGCCAATGAAGAAAAAAGTCTTGTTTTGCGCAACGGTTGATTATCACTTTAAGGCCTTTCATCTTCCATATTTCCGGTGGTTTCAGGAAAAAGGATGGGAAGTGCATACAGCGGCAAATGGCCAGCTGGAGCTGCCCCATGTGAATCAAGCTCACTCGATTCCGATTCAGCGCTCTCCTTTTCATGTCCGCAACCGGCTTGCGTATGTAGAACTGAAGAAGCTGTTAGCGAAAGAGCACTATGATTTCATCCATTGCCACACACCAATGGGAAGTGTCATTGGCAGGCTTGCAGCCAAAGGCGCGCGCAAAAAAGGAACGAAGGTTCTTTACACGGCACATGGCTTTCACTTTTGGCAGGGGGCGCCGCTTCAAAACTGGCTGCTCTATTATCCAATTGAGAGATTTCTTGCCCGCTATACAGATGCACTGATCACCATTAATGGGGAGGATTTTAAAAGAGCAGACCGTCTATCAAAAGAGCGGACATCTGTTTATTATGTGCCCGGTATGGGTGTGGATATGAAACGGTTCGCACCAGTTGATGAAAAAGAGAAACAGCGTCTCCGCGCAGCCTACGGCTTTTCTGCGGAAGATTTTATCGTACTGTGTGCTGGCGAATTAAACATGAATAAAAATCAAGGAATGCTCATCAAAGCATGTGCACAGCTGTCTAGGAAAATACCAAATATAAAGATCGTGTTTGCCGGGGAAGGGACAATGAGGCCAAACTATGAAAAGCTTACTCACCAGCTCCAGCTTGAAAAGCATGTTCACTTTGCTGGGTTTTGCAAACAAATGGAGGAATGGATGCATTTGAGCGATGTGTGTGTTTCCACCAGCTTGAGAGAAGGGCTCGGCATGAACCTGCTTGAAGCGATGTCGGCAGAAAAACCCGTGATTGCAACGGAGAATAGAGGGCATTGTGAGCTTGTCAAACATGGCGTCAATGGTTTTTTAGTTAAACCGCAAGATGTGAATGGTTTAGCTGATTACTTGCAGCAGCTCTATGACAAAAAGGATCAGCTGCCCCTCATGGGAAAAGCGGGACGATCTATCGCTCATGCATTTGCACAGGAGCAGACGGTCAGTGCAATGGAAGAAATTTATACAATTTATATGGATCAAGCAGAGAAGGTGATACAGCATGCGTAAACCAAAGGTGTCTATTATCATGGGTGTCTACAATTGCCAAGAGACAGTAGAAGAAAGTATTGAATCCATTCTTCATCAAACATATGAAAACTGGGAACTCATCATATGTGATGACGCATCAACAGATGGCACTTATGAGAAAGTGCTGTCTTATACAAAACGACATCCTGAAAAAATTCGCATGATCCGTAATCAACAAAATCAAAGGCTCGCTGCCAGTCTCAATCGCTGTCTGGCTGAAGCGAGGGGAGAGTTGATTGCAAGGCAGGATGGCGAT
Organism: Bacillus sp. ABR; assembly: GCF_056172715.1. Taxonomy (NCBI): domain Bacteria; kingdom Bacillati; phylum Bacillota; class Bacilli; order Caryophanales; family Bacillaceae; genus Bacillus; species Bacillus sp. ABR. Next base: position 667,082 of record NZ_JAOYSL010000001.1, read on the forward strand.
GATCTATCGGTGCCTGTTCGTTTAGAAAAACAGGTTCATTTCCTCGATACATATCCTGAATACGATGTGGTCGGTACGGCGATGACAGTTTTTGATGAAACGGGAACAAAGGGTGTACGGGCACTTGTTTCAGAGCCTGATCGGAAGGTGATGGCAAGAGGGACTCCTTTTTGTCATGGGACCATTATGATGAGGGCTTCTGCTTACAAAGCTTTAAATGGATATCGCTCTGTGAAAACAACAAGGCGGATGGAAGATATCGATCTTTGGATCCGCTTTTTTGCTGCTGGGAGGAAAGGCTTTAATTTACAAGAGCCGTTATATCTTGTGAGAGAGGATGAAGCAGCCTTTCAGCGGCGAAAGTTTCGATATTCGATGGATAATGCCTGGCTCGTTTTGAAAGCATGCTGGCTATTAAAGCTATCGCCGCTTGACTATTTATTTGCTCTAAAACCGGTGGTCCGTGCCTGCTTGTCACCGAAGGTCATGAAGCTTTATCATCGCCGGAAGCTGGCGTCGTCTATGCTGAAGAGGAGGGCTGTTCGGGATGAGTGAGCCAAAGCGCGTGCTTCATATTGTGGGCGGGATGAACCGCGGCGGAGCTGAAACGATGATTATGAACATCTATCGTGCACTCGACAGGAATGTCCTTCAATTTGATTTCATTACCCACCGGCAGGACGTCTGTGATTATGATGAGGAAATTCGCGAGCTTGGGGGACGCATCTTTTATGTCCCGAGTATTGGGGCGTCCTCTCCGGTTGCTTTTGTGAAAACATTGACAAAGACAATTAGGCAAACAGGACCCTATCAGGCCGTGCATGCACATACGGATTTTCAGACAGGCTTCTCCGCACTTGCTGCAAAACTAGCGGGTGTGAAGGTGCGCATTTGCCATTCGCATAATACAGCGTGGAAGCAGTCGCCAAACTGGCTGGATCATATGATGCTCAAAGGGTTTCGCCAGCTGATCTTTGCATTCTCTACACAGCTTGTTGCATGCGGCGAGGATGCCGGAGTCTTTTTATTTGGACAGAAAAAAATGCAGAACGGGCAAGTTGAGGTGCTGCCAAATGGGATTGATTTATCCCTTTTTTTTCAGCCTGATCCAGACGAAAAGGCGGAGATCAAAAAGCAGCTCTATCTTCGCGAAAAAAACATGATCATCGGTCATATTGGGCGGTTCCATGAGCAAAAAAATCATGTTTTTTTTATGGAGCTGGCCCAGACCTTAAAGAAGCAAGGCGTTTCATTTCAGCTTGTCCTCGTAGGAGATGGACCGCTGAAGCAAGTAGTCGAATCGTATGCGGAGAAGGCAGGCCTGATGGAGGACATTGTCTTTACAGGCGTCGTATCAGACGTTCCACAGTATATGAAAGCATTTGATGTTTTTGTGATGCCTTCCTTGTTTGAAGGTCTTCCGCTTGTATTAGTGGAAGCACAGGCATCTGGGCTGCCTTGTGTGATTTCAGATCATATTACAGAGGAAGTAGATTTAGGCTGCGGGCTTGTGAAAAGGATGTCGCTGCGAGATTCCGCGCATGAATGGATGAAGGCGGTGCTTGAAGCATATCATGCAGAACCTCCTCTTCAAGAGACCATTACCTCACAGCTTGAACAAAGAGGATTTGATGTGAAACAGAATATTACACGTGTGATGAATCTATATGGACTGTAAGGAAGGAATGGCAGATGGCGGTTTATTTGGTGAACATGATCATGGTCTATTTATGGTCGAGCTTTGCCGCATTTTACGGCAGACGTGATGATACCATTCAAAGCGGATGGCGGCCTAACAAGCTTCTTGTGTTTTTTCCGTTTTTGTTTCTTTGTATCGTGTCTGGTATTCGGTATAAAGTAGGAACCGATTTTGTCACATATGGACAGATGTATGAGTTCTCCATTAACTATGAAAAGCCTTGGCATATATTTGGATTCGGTGTGGATAAAGCCGCAACGGATCCAGGGTTTACGTTTATTTTATGGATGCTTAATCAACTGACTCATGATCCGCAAATCATGTATATCTCAGTCGGAGCCATTACTTATTTTTTTATTATCAAGACGCTTATTCAATATGGCCGTCCATTTGAGCTCAGTATGCTGCTTTTTCTTGGGACCTTTCATTATTATGCGTCATTTAATGGCATGCGTCAGTATATGGTGGCAGCGATTCTTTTTTATGCCATCCGGTTGGTGATCAATGGTCAGTGGAAATTGTATTTTCCGCTCGTCCTTGTATGTTCATTGTTTCATTCATCGGCTCTCATCATGATTCCTGTGTATTTTATTGTGAGGACAAAGGCTTGGTCTTGGATGATGCTGTTCTTATGCCTGATTTTCTTAGGCTTAACCGCGCTTTATGACCGTTTTGTCTCAGTGTTTGTCGTGATGCTGCAAGGAAGTTCATATGGTCATTACGAGGAATGGCTCACAACGAATACGAATGGAATGAATGTGACAAAAATCGGTGTCTTGATTTTGCCGCTTCTGCTCGCTTTCTTTTATCGAAAACGACTTCGTGAGCTGACACCTGAGAGTGATTACATTGTGAATTTTTGTTTGCTTGGTTTCTTGTTTGGCATCCTTGCAACGAAAGATGTCATTTATGCAAGATTTCATATTTACTTTGGCTTGTATCAGCTCATTTTACTGCCATATTTCACACGCATTTTTGATCAGCGGTCTAATGTGTTTATGTATGTAGGGATTGCTGTTTGCTATATTCTGTACAGCATCATGCTGATGCCGTTCGATTCTTCGGTTTTGCCGTATAGAACGATATTTAATAAATAGATTTGAAGAAAGGTGGGGCATGCTGTAATGCCAGCTATCAGTCTATTGGTCGCAGTTTACAATACGAGTCAATATGTGGAGCAATGTCTTCAATCAATTGCAGATCAAAGCTTTTCCGATATAGAAGTCATTCTTATCAATGATGGATCGACCGACCGCAGCGGTGAATGGCTTGAAGCATTTGCTGAGCGTGATGAGCGTTTCCGGGTAATCCATCAATCCAATCAAGGGTTAGGCGCTGTGAGAAACCGGGGCATCGAGGAAGCGAAAGGGACGTATCTCGCCTTTGTGGATTCAGATGATATTCTCGCTCCTCATTACTGTGAAGCTATGTATGAAAAAGCCGAAATGACCGGGGCAGATCTTGTTGTGAGCGAGTATTGGATTCAATTTGAACAGTCAAAGCGAACGATAGCAACGACGCTGTTAGACAAGCGGTCAGCTGAAAAAACGGATTTAATCAAAGCGTTATTACATGGAGACTTGACTGGATTCTCATGGAATAAGCTGTATCGGCGTGCCTTTATGGAAGAACACCACATTCGATTTCCGCTGCGGGGGGAGCTAGAGAACATTGAAGATCAATATGTGACGCTGCGCTGTTTTTCTTTAGCACGCAGCATCGCTTTTGTTCATGAGCCTCTTTATTATTACAGGGTTCATCTGTCATCTATTGTACAGCGGTATCAGAAGCAGTATTTTCATCATGGACTGACCTTTTATCATGCACAGCGCTCTTTTTTAAAAGAGCATGATGACCTCTCTCTGTATGAGAAAGCATTAGACTTTTTTATCGTCAATCATACGCTTCATTGTATGCTCAACGAATGGAAGAGCCAAAATGATCTCTCTATTCAGGAAAAGCTTGATCACATGCGTGAAATGGTCACACATGATGCCTTTCAGCATGCCGTCAAACAAGTGGAACCATCGAAGCTCACAGTACGAAAGCGAATGATTTTATTTCTTGCTAAGTGCCGATTGGTTTATCCGCTTTCTGCCGCGGCATCTAGCTATCAAAAATGGATCGAATATCAGACAAGGAAATAGGGGTGATGGGATTGACAGTGCAGCAAATGAAGGCAAAAACCGCAGAGTGGCTGCTCTTAAAGGTCAAATATCCGCTTGAGTATAGACTGAGCCGCCAAAGGCTGCCAGAGCTGAGTCATCAGAAGAAAATCATTCTCACGCTGCTGCCGGGCCATGATAATTTAGGGGATCATGCGATTGCCTATGCGAGTTATTGTTTTTTAAAGAAACACTTTCCAGCCTATGACATCATAGAAGTGGACATGAAAGAGATCTATCGCCTTGCCCGTCCGCTAAAGCGCAGCCGGCATCCAGAAGACATCGTCTGTATGATCGGTGGGGGCAATATGGGGGATTTATACCGGTACGAAGAATGGACGAGACAATTTATCATCAAGACCTTCAAGTCCTATCCCATGATCCAGCTGCCTGCTACTGTGCATTTTACAGAAACAAAGAAAGGGAAAAGGGAGGAGCGCCGCGCCATACACACGTATAAGCAGCATCCAAGACTGCTCCTCATGGCAAGAGATCAAACAACCTATGAATGGATGAAGCAGCATTTTCCTGATCAAGATGTGTGGAAACAGCCTGATATGGTGCTGTCATTAGACGAATCATCAAAGGATGAAACACGTGAAGGGGTTCTGCTTTGTCTGCGTGAGGATCAAGAAGCATATCTCACAAAGGAGGAGCGCCAGCAGCTGCAGCAGTATATTCAAGAGACATATGATCAAGTCGGTTTGATCACAACGACAATTGGCAGACGGGTCGATCGAACAACTCGCTTGGAGGAGTTAACGTCTTTGTGGACGGAGTTAAAACAAACGCAGGTCGTCGTGACAGATCGTCTGCATGGCATGATCTTTTGTGCGATCACTCATACACCATGTGTTGTCCTTAGGTCGTTTGATCATAAGGTGATGGAGGGATTTGAGTGGGTGGCTCACCTTCCGTTTATGACCCTTTTAAAAGAACCAAATGAGACCGCTGTGAAAGAGGCCGTTCATCAGCTGATGAAAACAAGTGGTCAAAAGGGAGAGGAAGCTGGATGAGGGCTCTTAAACGCTGCGTGAAAGCACAATGAATCGAGCGTTTCTTTATAATGCCAGTGCGAACTTAATCACATTTGTCCTGATGATGCTCATGTCTGTTTGTTTAACACCTTATATTGTTCATACGCTTGGAGTGGAAGCATTCGGCTTAATCCATCTGACGCAAAACATGATCAACTATTTATCGGTCATTACCGCTTCGTTAAGTGCGGTTGTTGTGCGTTTTTTTTCTGTGGCGGCTCATAAAGGAGAGATGGAGAAGGCGCAGCGCTATCTCGCTTCCTATTTCGTCAGTTCGTTTTTACTATCTATTAGTCTCTTTTTGCTTTGTCTTTTCATATCTCATCAGCTGGTTGAGTGGCTTCATGTGCCCGATCATCTCGCAAAAGACACACAGACCGCCTTTATTTTAGGGGGTCTTTTATTTATGCTCAATTTCGTCATGTCTGGCATTGGGGCTGCACCGTTTTATGCGAATAAGCTCTATGTATCAAGTGTTGGACAGGCAATTCAAATGTTTCTGAGAGCACTGATGATTATCATCCTGTTTACATGGACGACACCAGCCATTTGGCATATTCCACTTGCGGCCGTCATTGGAAGCTTAGCGGCTATGGGAATCGGTATCTATTATTTTAAAAAACTCATCCCTTGGTTTTCGTTTAAGTGGCGGCATGTCTCATTATCGTCTAGTCTCACTCTTGTTCGATCAGGGGTCTGGCATTCATTTGAGCAAATGGGGATTTTGTTGTTTTTACAAATTGATTTATTGATGACCAACTTGCTCATTGGAGCTGAAGCGACAGGCAAATATGCGGCGATTTTACAGTTTCCATTATTATTACGCACACTGGCAGGGACACTGGCCGTTGTGTTTGCACCAACAATTACGAAATTTTATTCGAATCACGACAAAGAGGGACTTATTCAATATGCTGCAAATGCTATTAAGTGGAGCGGCTTATTTGTTGCGTTCCCAGCCGCGCTTTTAGGAGGTCTCGCTGGTCCGCTCATGCTTCTATGGCTTGGCCCTGCTTTTGAGGAGCTGAAATGGCTTCTCATGATTCATGCGGCTTATTTATGTTTGACCTTGATGTTTTTACCGCTCACATATGTGCCAACCGTGTTTAATCGTTTTAAAGTTCCTGCGGTTGTCACCCTTATATTAGGTGTGTCTAATGTGCTTTTTGCCTATGGATTGACTCATATGCTGCAGCTCGGTTTATATGGCATTGCATCAGCGGGGGCAATGGTTTTATTGATCAAAAATATTGTGTTTCTGCCATTTTATACGGCCAGCATCACGAATCAGAAACGCACCATCTTTTACAAGCATACGCTGGTTCCGCTTGCAGGAGCGCTATTTATTTGGGGCGTCTGCGCAGGAATTCAAGTGGTATATAACGTGACTTCATGGTGGGAGCTGTTTTGTATTGGCGGGCTTTGTTTCATTCTCTATATAGGCTACTTGTATGTGTTTGCAGGAACGAAACGAGAGCGGATGCAGCTGATGCGTAAGGTAAAACATGCGGTCTCCCGCTAATATGAAAAGGAGATGCAATGATGAAAAGAATGATCGATGTGATGGTGGCATTGACGCTGCTCATCGCAGGCAGTCTTCTTTTTCTTCTCATCTATGGACTGATTAGATGGAAAATTGGAACGCCTGTGGTGTTTCGGCAGAAGCGGCCTGGTCTGTATGGCAGGCCTTTTATGCTCTATAAATTTCGGACAATGACCGATGAACGCGACGAACATGGGGAGCTGCTGCCAGATCATCTGCGTTTAACAAAAACCGGCGCCTTGATTCGAAAGCTTAGTCTTGATGAATTGCCGCAGCTTGTCAATGTACTCAAAGGAGAGCTCAGTCTCGTCGGGCCAAGACCGCTTTTGATGGAGTATTTGCCTATGTATACAGAGGAACAAGCAAGGCGTCATCTTGTGAAGCCCGGCATAACAGGATGGGCACAGGTGAACGGCCGAAACACGCTTTCCTGGGAGGAGAAATTCACCTATGACCTTTGGTATGTCGAGCATCAATCGTTTTGGCTCGATATGAAAATTCTATGGATGACCTTGCTGAAAGTCATGAAAACAGAGGGGGTGCAGCAGCCGGATCATGCCACAGCTGAAAAATTCAAAGGAACCGATATGTAAAAAGCAAACCATTGGTTTAATTGGGGCTGGAGGACATAGCAAAGTCATCCAAGATCTCATTTTTGCACATTCCGATTACTCATTATGTGCGGTGTTAGATGATCAATTTGAAGAGGTGGTCACTCAAAGCGGGATTTTGTATGGACCGATCTCCATGAGTGAGCAGCTGAGAAAGACCATGCCACATATGAAATGGCTGATTGCAATCGGACAAAATGAGATCAGACTGCTCATGAAGGAACGCCTCTCATTTGAAAATACAGCGTACGCCACACTCATTCATCCAGAGGCGGTCATAAGTCCGTCAGCTGTCATTGGAAGGGGGACTGTCGTGATGGCAAGGGCAGTGGTACAAGCAGATGCAGCTATCGGTGAGCATGCGATTATGAATACAGGATCTATCGTGGAGCATGACTGCATACTCGAATCGTTTGTGCACCTGTCACCAGGCGCGGTTCTGACTGGCGGTGTTTCCGTGCGGGAGGGTGCACATATTGGGGCAGGTGCCGTCGTGACACCGGGTACAACGATTGGAAGCTGGACGGTCATTGGCGCTGGAGCAGCAGTGACAAGAGATATACATGATCAGAAGGTTGCGGTAGGAATTCCTGCAATGGAAATCAAAGATCGGAAAGAAGGTGGAAAGTGATGAAAGAAAAGAAGCGAATTTACTTATCTCCTCCGCATATGAGCGGAAAAGAGTATCTCAAAATAGAGGAAGCCTTCAAGAGCAACTGGGTTGCGCCGCTTGGACCGCTTGTGAATGAATTTGAGCAGACAGTAGCGGACTATGCAGGAGTGAAGACAGGCGCGGCTTTATCCTCAGGAACAGCGGCGATTCACCTTGCTTTAAAGCTGATAGGTGTACAAAAAGAAGACATTGTCTTTTGTTCCACCCTCACGTTTGTTGCAACGGCAAATCCGATTTTATATGAACAAGCGTCGCCCGTTTTTATTGATTCTGAAAGGGAGACGTGGAATATGTGTCCGCTCTCTTTAGAGAAAGCCTTTGTTGAGTCAAAACGTCTTGGTAAAAAACCTCGCGCGGTCATTGTCGTCCATCTATATGGGCAAAGTGCAAAAATGGACGAGATCATGGCTCTGTGTGAAGCATATGATGTACCCGTCATTGAGGATGCGGCTGAATCGTTAGGTTCGCTGTATAAAGGAAGGAAAAGCGGCTCAATGGGCAGGTTCGGTATCTATTCTTTTAATGGAAATAAAATCATTACAACATCAGGGGGCGGAATGCTTGTGAGTGATGATGAAGCTACGATTGAACGATGCCGTTTTCTTGCGTCACAGGCCAGAGAACAAGCCATGCACTATGAGCATCAAGAGATGGGCTACAACTATCGTATGAGCAACCTCTTAGCAGGGGTCGGGATTGCTCAAATGGAAGTGCTGGAAGAGCGTGTTGATCAAAAACGCCGCATTTTCCAGCGTTATCAGGACGCTTTATCAGAAGCGGAGGGTCTTCATTTGATGCCAGAATATCAAGAAACGAAATCCAACCGCTGGCTGACGGCATTGACAATTGATCGTGATACAAAATTGTCTCCAGCAGATATCATTCTTGCTTTAGAAAAAGAACAAATCGAAGCAAGGCATGTATGGAAGCCGCTGCACCAGCAGCCGCTCTTTCGCCATTGCCCTTTTTATACTGCGGAAAAAGGGACGCCTGTATCCGAGCTGTTATTTGAGAGGGGGCTTTGTCTCCCGTCTGGAACGAGCATGACAGATGCAGATCAGGAGCGTATCATCCATATACTTCATGACATGCTGCGAGAAAAAACATTTACCTCTTCACAGGCTGCTCATTCGTAAGCAGCCTGCCTCTCTTTCTATCAAATTCCTCAATTTGTGGAATAATTAGGAATAAGTATTGTCATGTCGTTTCAAATATGATATTGACAAGGGCTCCCTTCCTCCTTAAAATGAAAATGATTATCAGCATCAATTAGGAGGAGCAACTTATGACTATTTGGAATAATTTTCCGAAAATTAAAATAAATACTGTGTTACCCTTCCTGCTTATTCTCTTTTTATTAGTAGGATGCTCTCAAACAAACAATGGAGCGGATGGAAACAAGGATCACCCTGACATGATCACTATGGCGTGGCCAAGAGATATTGGTGAAATGAATCCACACGTATACAACCCATCACAATTGTTTGCACAATCAATGATTTATGAGCCGTTGGTGAGCTATCAAAAGAATGGAAAGCTGAAACCAGAATTAGCGAAATCATGGGATGTTTCAAAGGATGGCAAGGTGTATACGTTCCATTTAAGAGACGGAGTAACATTCTCAGATGGCTCTGAATTTAATGCGGATATTGTTAAAAAGAACTTTGATACGATTTTAAAAAATAAAGATTTACATAGCTGGTTAGGTGTCATTAAGAAAATCAAAAAGACAGAAGCCGTTGATAAAAAGACATTTAAACTCACATTAACAGCACCATATTATCCAACTGTGCAAGAATTAGCCGTTGTTCGTCCAGTTCGTTTCTTAGGTGAAGCAGGCTTCCCTAAAAACGGAGATACGTCAAAAGGAATTGAAAAACCAGTGGGGACAGGCCCTTGGATTTTAAAAACATATAAGAAAGATGATTATGCTATTTTCGAACGAAACGATCATTATTGGGGAGAAAAACCAAAGGTAAAAGAAATCAAGGTAAAGGTTATCCCAGATGCGGAAACGAGAGTCATGGCATTTGAAAAAGGTGATGTGGATCTACTTTACGGAGAAGGAACCATTAGCCTTGATTCCTACAAACAGCTAGAGGCAAGCGGCAAGTATGAAACGAAAATGTCAGAGCCTGTTGCAACGAGACAGCTTGTCATGAACACAAAAGTGGATCAGCTGTCAGATGAGAAAGTGCGTCATGCCCTTCAATATGCCTTCAATAAAAAATCAATGGTAGAAGGGGTCACTTCTGGTTTAGAGGATGAAGCAGATCACATCTTGCCGACAAACATGCCGTATACGTCAAACATTCAGGTGAAGTCTTTCAAATATGATGTGGATAAAGCCAAAGCATTGCTGGATGAAGCGGGCTGGACACTTCCAAAAGGAAAATCCGTTCGTGAAAAAGATGGGAAAAAGCTTGAGTTCAGCATGATGTATGACTCGGCAGAATCGATTCAAAAAGCGATGGCAGAAACGCTGCAAGCCGAATGGGCAGCCGTTGGTGTCGGCGTCAAGCTTGAGGGTGTGGATTTGGCCACACAGGTTCAGCGCTTTAAAGCCAATAAGTTTGATATGAACTTCTTTAGCAACTACGGAGCGCCGTATGATCCGCATACGTTTATGAACGTTCTCTCATCAGATGGATTTGGATTCAAAGAAGCCATTTCAGCCTACCCAAATAAGGAAAAGCTGATCAAAGAAATGACGGAAATTCCATCAACAACAAATGAAAAGAAACGTAAAGCACTGTATTCGTCTGTCTTATCCTCTTTACAGGATCAAGGGGCAATTGTGCCAATCTCTTATTTTAAAAAGACAGCCGTTTATCAAAAAGCTGTGAAAGACTTTGAATTCCCTGCGAATCGTGATGAACAACCTTTCACAGGCATTAAGCTGAAGTAACAGAAGGAAGGTAAGGAAATGGGCCGCTATATCGTCAAACGATTGCTATCAATTATTCCTGTATTTTTATTAGCCACACTGCTCACAACTGGTATGATTCACCTTTCGCCAGTTGACCCGGCTGAGGCATATTTAGCAGCGGCTCATATCCAGCCTACGGATGAAATATTAGCGCAAAAACGAAGTGAATTTGGCTTAGATGAGCCATTTTATATGCAATATCTTCATACCATTGAAAAAGTCATTCATCTTGATTTCGGCCGGTCGTATATGTCCAATCAGCCTGTCGTTGATGAGGTGATGTATCGAATACCGGCGACGATTCAATTGGCACTGACCAGTCTGCTGATCGCTATTTGTGTCAGCATTCCGCTCGGCTTTTTCAGCGGCATGAGGAAAAATGGTGCCGTTGATCATGTGAGCCGGCTCATTTCTTTCTTAGGAGCATCTATCCCAACGTTTGTTTTGGGGTATTTGCTCATCTTCTTTTTTTCAGTGAAGCTCGACCTTTTACCAGTTGAAGGGGTCGGAACATGGGCGCATCTCATCCTGCCGTCGATCACACTGGCAGTCCCTTTAATTGCTACGTATACAAGGCTGTTACGTTCAAGTGTGAGTGAGGCGCTTCAAGAACCTTTCGTTCAATATGCGAGAATGAGAGGATTGAAGGAACAATCGATCATGTTCAAGCATGTGTTCAGAATCGCGATATCGCCGATGCTGACCGGACTTGGGGTGAACCTCGGCAAGCTGTTAACCGGAACCATTATTGTAGAGGCCGTTTTCTCATGGCCGGGGTTTGGCCGCTTTTTTATTGAAGCGATCTTTAACCGTGATTTGCCAGTCATTCAATTTTATGTCCTCATGTCAGCCTGTATTTTTATCTTGAGCAGTTTGATGGTTGACTTGATTCAATTGATCATTGACCCTCGTATTTCTAGAAAGGAAGGCCGCCAGCAATGATGACAAAAGTAAAACATCTCTTCTCTCATCAAAAGATGATCTCGATCTGCGCTCTGCTGCTCGGTCTCCTGCTGATTGTGACAATATGTGCGCCATGGATCGCCCCGCATGATCCGGCAGCTGTTAATCTAGCGATGAAGCTAAAGGGATCTTCGTGGGAGTATCCGCTTGGAACAGATCAATTAGGGCGGTGCAATTTATCTCGTATTTTATATGGTGCGCGTGTTTCGCTCGGCTGTGCGTTATTAATCTTTCTTTCTTCGTTATTCATTGGTTTAATTGTCGGCCTGTTTTCAGGATACAAAGGCGGCTGGATTGATCATGTTTTGATGAGAATCTGTGACGGTGTCATGGCATTTCCAAACCTGGTGCTGATCCTTGGATTAGTCGGTATCTTCGGTCCGGGACTTTCTCAAGTCGTACTAGCCTTGATGCTTGTGCAATGGGTGTATTATGCCCGCGTCTTCCGAGGGATGGTGCTCAGTTTAAAAGAACAGAACTTTATTGCAGCTGCAAAAATCAGTGGGACCTCGCACTGGAATATCATGAGAAAGCATATGATTCCCAATGTCCTGCCGCCATTAGCAGTCATTGGAACACTCGAAATGGGCTGGGCGATTATGGACATTTCTGCGATGTCTTTCCTCGGATTAGGGGTTCAGCCTCCTATGCCTGAATGGGGAGCAATGATTCATGAAGGGAAATCGTATATTCAAACGAATCCTCAATTGATGCTGTACCCGGGTCTTGTGATCATGACTGTGGTGATTCTGTTTAATTTACTAGGAGAAGCCCTTTCAGAGAAATATGGTATCAAACGCCGTGTGTAAAGGAATGATCAATGTGCAAGAGCCCATTTTACAAATAGAGAACCTGCATGTGCATACGAAAACACCTCAAGGGACAACCCCTCTTATTCAAGAAGTATCGTTTGAAGTAGAGCGCGGTCAAATCCTTGGATTAATTGGTGAGAGCGGCTGCGGGAAAACAGTGACAAGTATGTCGATCTTACGTATGCTTGATCGAAAAACAACTGAAGTCACTGGCAGTATCACATTACAGGGACGAGAATTGATCGGTATAAGTGAAAAGAATATGCGGTCCATTCGAGGCAAAGACATCTCATATATTATGCAAAATCCAATGAACAGTTTTACGCCGGTATGGACAATCGGCCATCAGCTGGTTGAAACCATCCGCCGGCATTCTGCTGTTAGTAAAAAGAAGGCACGAGCACAGGCAATGGATGCTTTAGCGCAAATGAATCTGCCGCAGCCAGACGAACTGTTCAACAAATACCCCTTTGAATTAAGCGGAGGGATGCTGCAGCGTGTCATGATCGCCATGGCTGCCTGTATGCACCCGCCCCTCATCATTGCAGATGAGCCGACAACTGCTTTAGATGTACACAATCAGAAACGGGTGCTTCAGCATCTGAATCAAATTCGTCATGACTATGGAACGGCCATTTTACTCATTACCCATGATCTTGGTGTCATTGCTGAAATGGCAGATCAAGTTGTCGTCATGAAACAAGGAGAAATTGTGGAAAAGGCAGGAGTTCTTGAACTTTTTGAACAACCAAAGCATGATTATACAAAAAAACTATTAGCAGCTCGTCCATCTATCCCAGCTGTTTGCCCGATTTGAGGTGAGAAGGCCCTTGCATTTATTAGAAGTGAAAGCAGTCAGTCATGCATACAACAGCCGGTCGTTTCTAATGAGAAATAAAGGCGCAGCCCCTGTCCTGAAAAGCGTCGATTTGAACATTGAAGAAGGCACTTGCCTTGGACTGCTGGGACAAAGCGGTGCAGGGAAAAGTACACTTGGCCGTATCATACTTGGTTTAGAGAAACCAAGAGCTGGACAGGTTCTTTTTGAAGGTCAGGATGTCTATCGTGCAGATCAACAAACACGTAAGCATTTTCGCCGGCATGTGCAAGCGGTATTTCAGGATTCCTATTCGGCGGTAAATCCAAGATGGACAGTTGAACAAATTTTATCTGAACCGCTTGAAAACTATGAAACCATGAGCCGAAAGGAACGTAAAAACGTGCTGATTCACTGGCTGGAAAGAGTCGGGCTCGGTGAAAAGGATTTGTCTAAATATCCGCACCAATTCAGCGGCGGCCAGCTGCAAAGGATCAACATTGCTAGAGCTTTATTGCTCCAGCCAAAGCTCATTGTACTTGATGAATCTGTCAGCAGCTTAGACATGGTCACTCAGGCTGTCATTTTAGATTTATTAGTAGAATTAAAGAAGGAGCTGGGTGTGGCTTACTTATTTATTACACATGATATGACAGCAGCCTATCACTTAAGTGATCAATTGGCGATTCTTGATCAAGGAAAGCTTGTCGCCCAATTTCAATCAAAGGAAGAATTCTTTTCATCAGAAGAGGAAGCGGTGCGGAAAATGAGAGATGCAATGCTCGCAGACCATCCTTTGTCACGAACGATTGGCAGACCGGTTCGGTAAAGCTTTATTATCAACGCCTCTTTGAGAAGAGGCTATTTTTCATGAAAGGCAGGTGGCGTCGTGAACCATCGAGCGTATTTAGCTTTGGCCATTCCTTTAACGATTTCAACGATGACCACTCCTTTACTTGGAGCTGTTGATACAGCGGTTGTCGGTCAGCTCGCAAATCCTGCTTATATTGGAGGCGTTGCGGTCGGCAGTCTCATTTTCAGTACATTATATTGGCTGTTTGGTTTTTTGCGGGTAAGTACATCTGCTTTTGCCGCCCAGGCAAACGGGGCGCAGAATGAGGAGCAGGGTGTTCTTGCTTTTCTAAGACCTTTTTTCGTCGCCATCATCGTCGGACTTTGTTTTATTGCCCTGCAATGGCCGATTATTCAATCTGCTTTTCTAGTGATCTCTCCTGATGCTGATGTCCGTCAATTTGCCGCAGACTATTTTCATATTCGCATTTGGGGAGCGCCTTTTACTTTAATGAATTATGTCATATTGGGCTGGCTGATGGGGATGGCAAAAATGAAAGAAGCCCTTTCTTTACAAATCTTGATCAATGTCATGAATATGGCGCTTGCATTTCTGCTTGTTCATGTGTTTTCGTTTGCGGTCAAAGGAGTTGCGGCTGCGACATTGATGTCTGAACTAACCGCTTTTGTGTTAGGGGCATGGATCATCATGAAGCATTCGTCAAACGGATTCCAGATGCCTTCCATTAAGAAAATCATGGATACTCACGCAGTGCAGAAAATGTTTCATGTGAATAAAGATTTGTTTATCCGGACGATCTGTCTGCTAGTGGTCATCAACATGTTTACGGCAAAAGGTGCTTCTTTTGGTACGGAGCTGCTGGCTGCTAATGCCATCTTATTTCAAATTCACTACATCATGGCTTATTTGTTCGATGGTTTTGCCAATGCGTCCAGCATCCTTGTTGGGCGGTCAGTTGGTGCAAATGACCGTTCTCTTTATGAAAAAACTTTAACCCTTTCAAGGCAGTGGGCACTTGTTATGGCATGTGTCATTGCGGCGGTTTATTTTCTATTAAAAGAGCCGATATTGAGCCTGTTTACAAATCTCCCTCAGCTGCTTGACGTGACATTACGCTATGCGGACTGGCTTGTACTTTATCCGTTTGCGGCTTGTTTCGGTTTGGTCATTTACGGCGTATTTACAGGTGCGACAGAAATTGCCCCTGTTAGAAATTCGATGCTGTTTGCAATGATTTTGTTTATCGTCGTTCAAACCGTGGTCACGCCCATTTGGCACAATCATGGCCTATGGTTTGCCTTTATTATCTATACTGTAGGGCGGTCTGGCTTTTTAATGATGTATAAATCGAGGCTGGATCAGAAGCTTTTTGCATATGATAAACACCCTTTGTCATCTTGACAAAAGGGTGTTCTTTTTCGTTCATTCGCTTTCTTTTTTCACCTTTTGATAGGCTTCATCAAGATGCTGAATTCGCTTCAATACAACCGCATTTTTGGTCAGCTGGTCTTGAACAAGCGTTGACACCACTGAGCGGTAATAGGCATTCATCGCATGAACTTTGTCTTCATTTTGGTTCATGGCGATGTGCTGTTTCAAGTTGTCGACAAAGTATGGAACGGAAAAAAGTTCAGACATAGAAATCACTCCTATTTCGTATATACGGTCCGTCAATCTTCATGTAAAATGATGAGAGGGAGGGGAGACAATGAGCCTTAAACTGCAACAAGAACAGGTATTAAAGCAGGTGCTCACACAAGAACTCAGGCAGGCCATTACGCTGCTGCAGCTGAATTGCGCAGAGCTCGGCGAGTATCTTGACCAGTTAGCGCTTGAGAACCCTCTGATTGAGCGGAAAGACACGGACAGCTATCAACCAGTTTATCATAAAAAATCACAAGAACGAATGACAGAGCCGTATCGAACGCATCAAAAAGAAAGCCTGCAAATGTTTTTAAAAAGACAGGCGATTGATTTGAATTTAAGTGAAAAGAATCAAAGAATCTTTCATTTTATGATTGAGTCCATTGATTCCAATGGCTATCTAAATGAACCGATCGACGCAATGGCAGCTGTCTTAAAGGTGCCAGCTGAAGAAGTAGAAGCCATCCTTCATCAGCTGCAATCACTAGAGCCTGCCGGGATTGGCGCAAGATCATTGCAGGAATGCATTCTCCTTCAGCTGCGAAGAAAAAAGGAGCGCTGGTATGAAGCTGAGCTGATCATCGAAGAGCATTTCTTTCTTTTTGCCAGAAAGGCTTGGAAGGAAATTGCGGCGAAAACAGGTGTTTCAATGAAAACACTCCAAGCGGTACAAGATGAAGTGTCTCAGCTTGAACCAAGACCAGGCCTTCATTTCTCATCTGATGAAGAGCATGTGTATATCGAGCCTGATGTGACGATTACTGTGGTGCAGGATCACATCACATTTGAGCTAAATCAGCGCGCTTTTCCAGACGTTGAAATGAATGAAGGCTACTTCGCCATGATTCAAGACCAAAAGCGGCACGAAGCATACACGTATTTAAAGGAAAAAGAGCAGCAGTACAATTGGCTTGTCCAAGCGCTGAGGCAAAGAAAGCAAACGATGACTCATGTCGTTCGAGAGATTATCTCACATCAGACGGATTTTTTCCTAACAGGGAAACATAAAATGAAACCGCTTACTATGAAGCGGATCGCAGATATACTGCAAGTCCATGAGTCAACAGTCAGCCGTACTGTAAAAGGGAAAATGGTGCAAACCCCTTATGGTCTCATGGAAATGAAACAATTTTTCCAAGCAAAATTAGAAGGGCATTCGCTAGAAGAGGCGTCCAGCTACACAGTCAAAACGCATATTGCAGAGCTCATTCAAACGGAAAATAAGAAAAAGCCGTATTCAGATCAGCAAATCATGACGCTGCTTCAGCAAACCTTTGGCATCCGCGTGTCGCGCAGAACCATTGCAAAATATCGCGAACAAATGAATCTCCCAGCCTCAACGCTGAGGAAGCGCTACGATTAAAAAGAAGTACTTGCCAGAACATGGCACGTGCTTCTTTTTTTGTTGAAAGCAAGGCAGCCCGAAGATTTCTTGAAAATTAAAGAGGGGAGACGTGTGATCTGAAATTTTGGGGTAAAGTATAAGATAGGGCATGAGCCGATAGGGATAGACAACAGTGATGAGGTGAGACCAATTGAAATATAAACAAATCAAAACGAAAAAAATATATGAAGAAATTGCGGATGCATTAATTGAATCCATTCGTACAGGTGAGCTTCTTCCAGGGGAAAAATTAGATTCGGTTCAAGCGCTCTCAGAAAGCTTTCAAGTCAGCCGTTCCGCTGTAAGAGAGGCACTGTCTGCTCTTAAAGCGATCGGATTAATAGAGATGAAACAAGGGGAAGGCACGTATGTGAAGCAGTTCGATCCTGAGCAGCTCACATTTAGTCTGTCTCCTGCATTTTTAATGAAGCAGCATGATATCACGCAACTCCTTGAATTAAGAACCATTATTGAGACGGGTGCTGTCAAAAAGGCAGCGCTTTTGCGAACGGACGATGACCTTCATCAGCTGCGTGAGGCACTCGAACAAATGAAACTAGCAGAAGCGCATAAAGAAATTGGTGAAGAGGCAGACCTCTCCTTCCATCTCGCTTTAGCCAAAGCCTCAAAGAATGATTTATTAAAGGCGTTAATGAATCAGGTCTCCACCTTGCTGGTAGAAACAATGCGGGAAACGAGAAAAGTCGTCTTGTTTTCAAAGAAAGCCTCCATTCGGCAGCTTTACAAAGAACATGAACACATTTACAAAGCTGTTATGGCAAGACAGCCAGAAGAAGCAGAAAGAGCGATGCTCACGCATTTAAAAAATGTAGAAAAACTGCTGAGTGATGTGAGTCAAGAACCGGCAGGACAGTCAGAACCACAGTAAGCTGTGCCGAATGAGGGCACAGCTCTATTATGAACGAGAAATATGCAGTTTCTTCATGCGATATTGCAGACTTTGCCTGCTCATGCCCAATATCTTTGCAGTCTGTGAAATATTATCGTCCATTTTTTCTAAGTAATGGACGATGTATTGTTTTTCGAATCGTTCCATTTGGGTTTGAAAATCAGTCGTATGTTCTGCGCTTGTATAAATAAACGTGTCAGCTGCTGCGGTATGCTGCAAAGGATTCGTCTGTAATTGCGCTGCGGGACGGCCTTCCCTATGTTTAAATCTAAAATGATATGGAAGGTGATGCATGCTTAAGTAATCCTCATCCATCATCATATTCATCCCCGCTTCAATCACATGCTCCAGTTCCCGTACATTCCCCGGCCAATCATACGCTTGAAAAAGGGCTAGTACCTCTTCATCAGCCGCCTTCACCTCCATTTGAAACAGCTCATTATATTTTTGAATAAAATGACTGACAAACGTAGGAATATCTTCTTTTCGCTCAGAAAGCGGCGGAATAAATAAGGTGACAATACCTAGCCGATAAAATAAATCCTTGCGCATGCGTCCGCCTGCGATCGCATCTACAGGGTCCTCATTCATATTGGCAATGACTCTTACATCAACGGCGATTTCTTTTGTGCTGCCTAACCTTCTCACCCGCTTCTCCTGTAATACGCGCAGCAGTTTTGCTTGAAGACCAGGATTCAATGAGTTGATCTCATCAAGCAGAAGTGTACCACCCTGCGCCTGTTCAAATAAACCGGGCTGATCAGTTGCGCCGGTAAAAGCCCCTTTTTGTGTACCAAAGAGCAGACTTTCAATGAGATTATCAGGCAGTGCCGCGCAATTCTGGGTAATAAATGGTCCAGATGACCGGCTGCTGCCGTTATGAATGCTTTGAGCAAATAGTTCTTTTCCTGTTCCTGTTTCTCCTACAATGAGCACATAGGAAGAGGTGCGTGTTGCTCGTTTTGCATGCTCAATCACCTCTAAAAACGCAGGGCTTTGTCCAATAATGGAATCAAAGGTAAAGCGTGTGCTTCCTTTTTTCTTCATATTGTGGTGAATCAGCCGTTCCAGCTTGGTCACATCATTCGAAATTTCAACCGCTCCTTGGATGAGACCATCTCGAACGAGCGGGTATGTATGATTAATCGTTGTGATTTCTTTTCCGTTGTAATTATGATACGTCTGCTTTGCATGAACGGTTTGTTTCCCAGTACGCAGCGCTTGGACAAGCGTACTGTGCATTTCGTCTTGGAAGACGAAGAGGTCTAATACATTTTTATGGAGAACATCAGAGCGTTTCAAAGACTCAATCTCCATCATTTTTTTATTATAAACAACGGTATTGCCATTCTCGTCAATTGCATGAACCCCGACATCAATTAAATCGAGCATTTGTTTATACAGATCAATCTCATTTTCGAGCTTTGCAGTATACTGATCTTCTTTCATTGAGGCACCTCCAGACGTTACCTCTATTTTACATGAAAAATTTTGCGGTTTCCTCTAAAAAATTCGGCATGTGCAAAAATATTTTGCATAAAGAAGCAGATCAATCATCGCCATGGTGCGGACAGAAAGTTGGCACGATCCTTGCATATCATATGTGTGTAGATAAAAGAGGCTAGCTTATAGAAGGAGGAATAGACGATGACACAGACAAATGAATTGATTCAACAAACGGAACAATACGGAGCGGCAAACTATCATCCGCTGCCAATAGTAATTTCTGAGGCTGAGGGAGTTTGGGTGACAGACCCTGAAGGCAATCGATATATGGATATGCTGAGTGCGTATTCAGCAGTCAACCAAGGCCATCGCCATCCCCGCATTATTGAAGCACTCAAAAAACAGGCAGACCGGGTGACATTAACCTCAAGAGCTTTTCACAATGATCAACTTGGTCCTTGGTATGAGAAAATTTGTCAACTGACGAATAAAGAGATGGCACTTCCGATGAATACTGGAGCTGAGGCTGTAGAAACAGCTGTAAAAGCAGCACGACGCTGGGGCTATGACGTCAAGGGAATCGAAGACAATCGCGCAGAAATCATTGCGTGCGTCGGAAATTTCCATGGCAGAACGATGACAGCTGTTTCTCTTTCTTCTGAAGCAGAATATCAAAGAGGTTTCGGTCCAATGCTTCCAGGCATTAAATTGATCCCTTACGGAGATATTGAAGCGTTACGTGAAGCCATCACACCACAGACAGCGGCCTTTCTGATCGAACCTATTCAAGGAGAAGCGGGAATTGTCATGCCGCCAGAAGGCTTCTTGAAGGAAGCGAAGGCGCTTTGTGAACAGGAACATGTGCTGTTCATTGCGGATGAAATTCAGGTCGGATTAGCGCGAACAGGTAAGATGTTTGCATGTGACTGGGAAGACATTGAGCCAGATATGCTGATTCTTGGGAAAGCTTTAGGCGGCGGTGTATTCCCAATCTCGTGTGTAGTCGCAAACCGCGATATATTAGGTGTGTTTAACCCTGGATCTCACGGCTCTACCTTCGGCGGCAATCCTCTTGCGTGTGCGGTGTCGCTGGCTGCACTGGATGTCTTGATCGACGAAAACCTTGCAACGCGTTCTATGGAGCTTGGCGAATACTTAAAAGACAAACTGTCTCGCATTCAAAGTCCTGTTATCAAGGAAGTGCGCGGCCGCGGATTATTTATCGGCATGGAGCTGACAGAAGCAGCGAGACCTTATTGCGAGAAGCTGAAACAAGCAGGACTGTTATGTAAGGAAACCCATGAGACCGTCATCCGCTTTGCACCGCCTCTCACTATTTCTAAAGAAGATTTAGACTGGGCGATTGGTCATATTGAAGCATTATTTCAAGCATAAATGTCAAAGGGGGAGAACCATCACTTTCTCCCTTTCTCTTTCCACGAACAGCGAATTTTGTCAAAGGATGATGAATAGAAGAGTGAAAGTGGGGAAGCGGATTTGAAGCAAGAACAGCATAATGAACTAGAACGTTCCATGAAAAGCAGGCATCTCTTTATGATTGCCTTAGGCGGCGTCATTGGTACTGGTCTTTTCCTTGGGTCAGGACTCATTATCCATCAGGCTGGACCCGGGGGAGCCATTCTCTCCTTTATCATTGGCGGATTGTTAATGTATTTGGTGATGCTCTGTCTTGGAGAATTAGCAGTGGCGATGCCGACAGCGGGTTCCTTTCAAGAGTATGCAACCAAATATATAGGCCCGTCCACAGGCTTTATGATCGGCTGGCTTTACTGGTTTAGTTGGGCATGTACAATTGGACTGGAGTTTACGTCAGCAGGCATTTTGCTCCAAAGGTGGTTCCCAGATATCCCTGTTTGGCTGTGGTGTCTTGCATTTAGTGTGATTTTATTTGCCGTGAATGCCATCTCAGCTCGCAGCTTCGCTGAAACCGAGTTTTGGTTTTCAGCCATTAAGGTCGCTGCCATCCTATTATTTATTATCATTGGAATTGGCGCAATTTTCGGAATGATTCATCTGAAAGATGGAGAACCAGCCCCTCTATTTCGTCATTTGACGGATCATGGCGGACTATTTCCTAACGGCGTTTTTGCTATTTTATTAACCATGGTCACGGTCAATTTCTCCTTTCAAGGAACAGAACTTGTAGGGATTGCAGCAGGAGAGAGTGAAAGCCCTGAAAAAACATTGCCGCGATCTATACGAAATATTATTTGGAGAACGATGGTCTTCTTCGTTTTATCCATTGCGGTACTGGCCGCTCTTCTTCCGTGGCAGACAGCAGGCACTGTCGACAGTCCGTTTGTCGTCGTGCTGGACAAGGTCGGCATACCATATGCTGCAGATATCATGAATTTTATCATCATCACAGCCGTCTTATCTGTAGCAAACTCTGGGTTATATGCATCATCACGTATGCTCTGGGCGCTTTCGAAAGACGGGAAAGGTCCCGACTTTACGAAAAAACTGTCCAAGCGTAAAATTCCGATCAATGCATTATTGGTGACAATGGGTGTATCTGCACTATCTCTGCTTACAAGTGTTGTAGCACCAAAAACGGTGTATGTGTGGCTCATTTCTATTTCTGGTATGGTCCTTGTTGTGGTCTGGATGTCCATTTGCTTGTCCCAGTATTTCTTTAGAAAACAATTCATAAAGGAGGGCGGAGATGTAAAGGATCTCGTCTTCCGAACACCGCTCTATCCATTTGTTCCATTAGCAGGCTTTATCGCATTTGGCATCGTCCTCATCAGCTTATTTTTTATCGAGGATCAGCGGATCGGCCTTTATTGCGGAATCCCGTTCATGGCCGCCTGCTACATCATTTATTATCTTAAAATCAAACCGAAGGAAGAGGCAAAACAGTTTGGAACCATCACAAAAACATAAGCAGGTCCTGAAAAAAATGTGCATGCTGATATCACCAGCATGCACATTTTCAATCGTGTATTCATTCTATATAAAGGGAAATAAATATTTTGAAAAGAAATATCATCGCAAGAACCTTGATGACAAGCAGGCTTTCGGTGAAAATGTGTCTATTTTTTGTCTAAATGTGTTTCTAAGAGTTGAAAATGCAAGATTATCCTGTTAAAATAATTAAAGAAAGCAGGGATTGATTTTTTTTGGCTGTGGCGGGACGTTTTTTGTCACAGTGGGACGTTTTTAGTCCAACGTGAAAAGAAAGGGTCGTTAGCCATGAATCGTTTATTGGAAGCTCAAAAAAAATTATTGCCAGATCTTCTCATTGTTATGCAAAAACGCTACGACATTTTGCAGTACATCAGATTAGCTGAACCAATTGGCCGCAGAAGTCTTGCGACGAGTCTTGGTCTCAGTGAGCGCATCTTACGTGCTGAAGTTCAGTTTTTAAAAGAACAAAATCTGCTGGATGTCAAAACGAGCGGCATGATGCTGACGAGTGAGGGTCACGCTTTGCTTGAAATGCTTGAAGGAATGATGAAGGACGTTTTAGGTTTAACCTTTTTGGAAAATACATTAAAGAGAAAGTTAGGCCTGGAAGAAGTCATTATCGTTTCTGGTGACAGTGACGAATCCCCGTGGGTGAAGCAAGAAATGGGAAGAGCTGCTGTCCAATGTATGAAAAAAAGGTTTACTGGAAATAATATCGTCGCCGTCACTGGCGGAACGACGATGGAAGCCGTTGCCGAAATGATGACCCCTGATGCCAAAAACCGCGATATGATGTTTGTCCCTGCGAGAGGCGGTCTTGGGGAGAATGTTAAAAATCAGGCAAACACCATTTGTGCCCACATGGCTGAAAAAGCTTCCGGTACTTACAAACTGCTGTTTGTTCCAGGGCAGCTTTCAGAAGGTGCATACTCTTCCATTATTGAAGAGCCGTCCGTCAAAGAAGTGCTTCAAACGATTAAATCGTCCACGATGCTCATTCATGGTATTGGTGAAGCAAAAACAATGGCGATGAGACGAAATACACCAGCTGAAGATTTAAAAAAGATTGATGAGCATGACGCAGTGACAGAGGCCTTTGGCTATTACTTTAATCGTGATGGTGAGGTCGTACACAAAGTGCACTCCGTCGGCATGCAGCTAGATGATCTAGAAAGCATTCCACACATCATTGCTGTTGCAGGTGGATCATCAAAGGCGGGGGCGATTGAAGCTTATTTCAAAAAACCACGCCGAACGGTTCTCGTCACAGACGAAGGAGCCGCAAAAGAGTTATTAAGGGAGTCAATTGATCCCTCAATATAAAACATTGTGACCTATAAAAGGAGGAAACATCATGGCAGTAAAAGTCGGTATTAACGGATTTGGACGTATTGGACGTAACGTATTTCGTGCAGCATTAAATAATCCTGAAGTTGAGGTAGTAGCGGTTAACGATCTAACAGATGCTAACATGCTTGCACACCTTTTACAATATGACTCTGTTCACGGAAAACTAGATGCAGAGGTTTCTGTAGACGGTACAAACTTAGTAGTGAACGGTAAAACAATCGAAGTATCAGCTGAGCGTGACCCTGCGAAATTAAGCTGGGGTAAACAAGGCGTAGAAATCGTTGTTGAATCTACTGGATTCTTCACAAAACGTGCAGACGCTGCGAAACACTTAGAAGCTGGCGCTAAAAAAGTCATCATCTCTGCTCCTGCTAACGAAGAAGATATCACAATCGTTATGGGTGTAAACGAAGACAAATACGATGCAGCTAGCCACGATGTCATCTCTAATGCATCTTGTACTACAAACTGCTTAGCACCATTTGCAAAAGTACTTAACGATAAATTTGGTATCAAACGCGGTATGATGACAACTGTTCACTCATACACAAATGACCAGCAAATTCTTGACCTTCCGCACAAAGACTACCGTCGTGCTCGTGCAGCTGCGGAAAACATCATCCCAACTTCTACAGGTGCTGCGAAAGCTGTTTCACTTGTATTGCCTGAACTTAAAGGTAAATTAAACGGTGGCGCTATGCGTGTTCCAACACCTAACGTTTCTTTAGTTGACCTTGTTGCTGAATTAAACCAAGATGTAACAGCTGAAGACGTAAATGCAGCACTTAAAGAAGCAGCTGAAGGAGAACTTAATGGAATCCTTGGCTACAGTGAAGAGCCATTAGTATCTGGTGACTACAATGGTAATGCAAACTCTTCAACAATCGATGCTCTTTCTACAATGGTGATGGAAGGCAGCATGGTGAAAGTGATCTCTTGGTACGATAACGAGAGTGGATATTCTCACCGCGTTGTTGACCTTGCAGCTTACATTGCAAAACAAGGTCTTTAATTTCTCACACTGAAGGAACTCACTTGGTTCTTTCCTAGAGACACGATATAATGAAGACGGACAAGGGAAGGGGAAGCATCCCTTTCCCTTTTTCTCTGTTTTTATCCGTTCTGCACGATTTCTCGTTTTGATGAGGGCAAAATGGGAAAAGGATAAAGAGAGTCTTGTCCAATGCGTAAGGAAACCAGAATAAAGGAGGATCTCCTGACGAGCATGAATAAGAAATCAGTAAAAGACATTGACGTAAAAGGTAAAGTTGTGTTCTGCCGCGTAGATTTTAACGTTCCAATGAAGGACGGAGAAGTGACGGATGATACTCGTATCCGCGCAGCATTACCAACGATTGAGTATTTAACAGGACAAGGCGCAAAGGTACTGCTAGCTAGTCATTTGGGTCGTCCGAAGGGTCAAGTTACTGAAGAACTGCGTCTGACACCTGTGGCAAAACGTCTGCAAGAGCTTCTTGGAAAAGAAGTGGAAAAAGCAGATGAAGCTTACGGCGACAACGTGAAAAAGCAAATCTCTGACTTAAAAGAAGGAGATGTGCTAGTGCTTGAAAACGTTCGTTTCTATCCTGGTGAAGAAAAGAACGATCCTGAATTATCAAAAGCATTTGCTGATTTAGCCGATGTGTATGTCAATGATGCGTTCGGTGCTGCACACCGTGCACATGCATCGACAGCAGGTATTGCAGCTTATCTTCCGGCTGTTTCAGGCTTCCTCATGCAAAAAGAGCTTGAGGTGTTAGGAAAAGCCATTTCAAATCCTGATCGCCCATTTACAGCGATTATCGGCGGCGCAAAAGTAAAGGATAAAATCGGTGTGATTGAAAGTCTTCTTGATAAAGTAGACAACCTCATCATCGGCGGCGGACTTGCTTACACATTTGTGAAAGCACTTGGCCACGAGGTAGGGAAATCTCTATTAGAAGAAGACAAAGTCGATTTAGCGAAATCCTTTATGGACCGTGCAAAAGAAAAAGGCGTGAACTTCCTGATTCCAACAGATGTTCTGGTAGCCGACGACTTTTCAAATGATGCGAATACAAGCATTGTGCCAATCTCTGAAATTCCAAGTGATCTAGAAGCACTTGATATTGGAACAGAGACAAGAGAAAAGTATGCTGACGTTATTAAAAACAGCAAACTTGTTGTCTGGAATGGGCCAATGGGTGTATTTGAAATCGATGCATTCGCTAAAGGAACAAAAGCAATCGCAGAAGCACTGGCAGAAGCAAAAGATACATATTCTGTCATTGGCGGTGGAGATTCAGCAGCAGCTGTTGAGAAATTTGGTCTTGCCGATCAGATGAGCCATATTTCTACAGGCGGCGGCGCTTCACTTGAATTTATGGAAGGCAAAGAACTTCCTGGTGTTACTGCATTAAACGATAAATAAGACCAAAACTGCTATAAGGAAGTGTCAATCATGAGAAAACCAATTATAGCTGGGAACTGGAAAATGAACAAAACACTTGGCGAAGCAGTCAGCTTCGTTGAAGAAGTTAAGTCATCTATTCCATCTCCTGACAAAGTGGAATCCATTGTCTGTGCGCCAGCTCTTTTCCTTGAAAAGCTAAACAGCCTATCAAACGGAACAGACCTTAAAATTGGTGCACAAAACATGCACTTTGAAGAAAATGGTGCATTCACTGGTGAAATCAGCCCTGCTGCTCTAAAAGATCTAGGCATCGGCTATTCAGTGATTGGGCATTCAGAGCGCCGTGAATTCTTTGCTGAAACAGATGAAACAGTGAACAAAAAAGCACATGCTGCATTCAAGCATGGCATCGTTCCAATTATTTGTGTAGGTGAAACGCTTGAAGAGCGTGAAGCTGGCAAAACAAATGAACTTGTCGCTGATCAAGTGAAGAAAGCACTAGCTGGTTTAACGAAGCAGCAAGTGGCTGAATCTGTGATTGCCTATGAGCCAATCTGGGCTATCGGTACAGGAAAATCTTCTACAGCGAAAGATGCAAACGATGTTTGCGCACACATCCGCCAAACCGTTGCAAGCGAATTTGGTCAAGAAGCGGCAGACAGCCTTCGCATTCAATATGGCGGAAGCGTGAAGCCTGCAAATATTAAAGAATATATGGCAGAATCCGATATTGACGGTGCTTTGGTAGGCGGCGCAAGCTTAGAACCTCAGTCTTTCGTTCAATTATTGGAGGAAGGTCAATATGAGTAAGAAACCAGCAGCATTAATCATCTTAGACGGGTTCGGTTTAAGAGGCGAAACAGTCGGTAACGCTGTCGCACAAGCAAAAAAACCGAACTTTGACCGCTACTGGAACGAATTTCCGCATCAAACCTTAACGGCTTCAGGTGAGGCAGTAGGTCTCCCAGAAGGTCAAATGGGGAACTCTGAAGTGGGGCATTTGAACATCGGTGCAGGACGCATTGTGTATCAAAGCTTAACAAGAGTGAATGTTGCCATTCGTGATGGGGAATTTGAGAAAAACGAAACGTTCCTAGATGCAATGACTTATGCAAAAGAGAATGACAAGGCGCTTCATTTATTTGGTCTCTTGTCAGACGGCGGTGTGCACAGTCACATCCAGCATCTTTTTGCCCTGCTGAAGCTGGCGAAAAAAGAAGGCTTAACAAAAGTATACATTCATGGCTTCTTGGACGGACGTGACGTTGGTCAGAAGACAGCCAAAGTGTACTTAAAACAGCTGGAAGAACAAATCAAAGAAATCGGTGTCGGTGAAGTGGCAACACTTTCTGGACGCTATTACTCAATGGACCGTGACAAACGCTGGGATCGTGTGGAGAAAGCGTACCGCGCGATGGCTTATGGTGAAGGCCCAAGTTATCAAAACATCTATGATGTCGTTGATGACTCCTATGAAAATGGAATCTACGATGAATTCGTTATTCCATCTGTCATTACGAGAGAAAATGGTGAGCCGGTTGCCAAAGTAAACGACGGCGACTCTGTGATTTTCTATAACTTCCGTCCAGACCGTGCCATCCAAATCTCGAACACTTTCACAAATGCAGATTTCCGCTCGTTTGACCGCGGAGAAGCTCATCCGAGGAATTTACACTTCGTCTGCTTCACACACTTCAGTGAAACGGTTGACGGCTATGTGGCCTTCAAACCAGTGAATTTGGATAACACAGTAGGAGAAGTGCTTGCTCAAAACGGATTGAAACAGCTGCGGATTGCTGAAACAGAGAAATATCCTCACGTGACGTTCTTTATGAGCGGTGGCCGTGAAGAAGAATTTCCTGGTGAAGACCGCATCTTAATCAATTCACCAGATGTGGCAACCTATGACCTTAAGCCAGAAATGAGCGCTTATGAGGTAAAGGATGCACTTGTTGCAGACATCAATGCTGACAAGCATGATGCGATCATTCTGAACTTTGCTAACCCGGATATGGTTGGTCATTCAGGTATGCTTGAGCCAACAATCAAAGCCATTGAAGCAGTAGATGAGTGCTTAGGAGCTGTAGTCGACGCAATCCTGGCAAAAGGCGGACATGCCATCATCACGGCAGACCACGGTAACGCAGACGTGCTAATTACCGAAGAAGGAAAGCCGCATACTGCACATACAACGAATCCTGTGCCAGTCATCGTGACGAAAAAAGGTGCGACGCTTAGAGAAGGCGGCATTTTAGCCGATCTATCTCCAACGCTTTTAGACTTACTTGGTCTTGAAAAACCAAAAGAGATGACAGGAACATCATTGATTCAAAAATAACAAATTGATTCAAAAGGAGAGAAATTAAAAATGCCATACATTGTTGACGTATATGCACGCGAAGTATTAGACTCTCGCGGTAACCCAACAGTTGAAGTAGAAGTTTACACAGAATCTGGCGGCTTTGGCCGTGCGCTTGTTCCAAGTGGTGCTTCTACTGGTGAATATGAAGCAGTAGAACTACGTGACGGAGACAAAGACCGTTACCTTGGAAAAGGTGTTCTGACAGCTGTAAACAACGTAAACGAAATCATTGCACCAGAGCTTTTAGGCTTTGATGTAACAGAACAAGTAGCGATCGACAAAATGTTAATCGAACTTGACGGAACAGAAAACAAAGGGAAATTAGGCGCAAACGCAATCCTTGGCGTATCTATCGCTGTAGCACGTGCGGCTGCTGATTTCTTACAAATTCCACTTTATCAATACCTTGGTGGATTCAACTCCAAAACGCTTCCAGTACCGATGATGAACATCGTCAACGGTGGAGAGCATGCGGATAACAACGTAGACATTCAAGAATTCATGATTATGCCTGTAGGTGCTCCAAACTTCCGTGAAGCACTTCGCATGGGCGCTCAAATCTTTCATAGCCTGAAATCTGTATTAAGTGCAAAAGGCTTAAACACAGCTGTAGGTGACGAAGGTGGATTCGCTCCAAACCTTGGTTCTAACGAAGAAGCACTTCAAACAATCGTTGAAGCGATCGAAAAAGCTGGCTTCAAACCAGGTGAAGAAGTGAAACTTGCAATGGATGCTGCATCTTCTGAGTTCTACAACAAAGAAGACGGTAAATATCATTTATCAGGCGAAGGTGTTGTGAAAACATCTGCTGAAATGGTTGACTGGTATGAAGATATGGTATCGAAATACCCAATCATCTCTATCGAAGACGGCCTTGATGAAAACGACTGGGAAGGTCACAAACTATTAACTGAACGCCTTGGCAGCAAGGTTCAGCTAGTAGGAGATGACTTATTCGTAACGAACACGAAGAAGCTTTCTGAAGGTATTAAAAATGGTGTCGGTAACTCTATCCTGATCAAAGTAAACCAAATCGGTACATTAACTGAAACATTTGATGCAATCGAAATGGCAAAACGCGCAGGATACACAGCAGTCATCTCTCACCGTTCTGGTGAAACTGAAGACAGCACAATTGCAGACATCGCTGTTGCAACAAACGCTGGACAAATCAAAACAGGTGCTCCGTCTCGTACGGACCGTGTGGCGAAATACAACCAATTACTTCGCATCGAAGATCAATTGGCTGAAACAGCACAATATCACGGCATTGCAACATTCTATAACTTGAATAAATAATGTCAGCTATGCGCTGCGTTCCACTCTTTCATGAGAGCGGGACGCAGCGTTTTTTTTGTTGAGCGAAATCCGCTGGCTAATTCATTTGACTTATCCTATTTCTGTAAAACCTCCTCCTTCAGTTAGAGAAGAAGTCAAAACCCCCTCCATTTATAAGCACTAAATCATGAAAATTCGTCTAAAAATATGATCTGAAATGAACTTATGCTTTCTGTAAGGGGGTGGTATCATTTTACATATATTAGGGGGTGATGAGATGCTGAATCCTTTTAGCCTTCGTTTTCCAATAGGTATGTATATGTATATTCTTCACCTATTGGCGGCATATGATGAAAGGAAGCAACGAATTCTAACTTCTAAGAATGTACAGAAAAACGCATTTTGGATTTATGTCCTTGCCGCTATATTGGGCATTATTTCACTTGGAGCATTGATTTGGGCATGCAAGACCTTTGGACGGGGCTCGAAATTTTTAGGAGAGTTCAAATTATTAGGCATGTACGTTAAAATCCAGTGTGGTTATTAACAGGGATGAGAACAGATGCAAGGTCATCTGTTCTATCTGAATCAAACGGAGGGATATGATGCTGACATTACAATTAAAAGAAAAAACATATAGCCGCACCTTCTCTCTCCGCAATATTCAAATAAGTGTCGAGAAAGGGCAGATGCTGCTGCTTTTGGGGCATAATGGTGCGGGAAAGACGACGATGATCCAATCCATGTTTGGGCTGACGCCATTTATAGGATGCGTCACTTTACATGGTAAACAGCTGAACTTTCAATCCTCAGAACATATCTCCTTGTTGAAAAAACATGTTTCCTATATTCCTGACGATCATTCGTTGTTCGATTATTTATCGCCGAGGGAATACTTTCAATTACTTCAGCTGCCAAATGAGCAAGATGTCACACGGGAAGAGACGTTTATTGATCTGTTTGAGCTGGGGGCGTATATGGATCAGCCTATCGCTCAGCTGTCTCATGGCAATCAAAAGAAAACACAGATCATTTCCCAGCTCCTCAGGCCATGTGATTATTATGTGTTCGATGAGCCAACAAACGGACTTGATCCAGATATGATGATCATCTTAAAAAAGGTGCTCATGAAGCTGAGAGAGCAAGGCGCTGGCATTCTCATTTCAACCCATCATTTGAGTTTTGGTGATACGCTTTATGACCATCTCATGATCTTGAGAAATGGATATGTCAAGCTGGATATGTCCCGCCAAGAAACGAATCAGACATTTCCTCATCAGGCACTTGAAGAGATTTATAAAGAAGTGAATCGAGATTACTATATGCAGGTGGAGAGGTTACTCAATGATCTGGACACGACACGTTCTTCATAAAATAGAATGGGGGATGCTGACAGCGAAAGTCAAGCAGCTCGCAAAAAAGTACCCTATACAGCTTCTCGCAGCCGCGGCTTTTTTCTTGCTCATGTATGCGATATACGTCGTTATCAGCCTGCGCTTTTTCATGCAGGCAGGAGAAAGCGAGCCGGCTGCTCTATACCTCCAATTGATGAAAATGACGCTTTTACTTTTAAGCGTAGGCATTGTGTTATCCCGCAATAAATTAAAGCGCCAGGAATATCAATTCTACTTTTTGAATAGTGCGATACAAAGTGTGCCATTTGTCCTTTGTGTATATTTCTTTCCGATGCTCTTTTGTTTCCTCGTGGTTGGACTGCTTTTTTTACCGATTGTATTAGGCCTTTTGATCAGCGGTGTTACGCCATCTCTGTATTGGATAACGGTTGTGTGCATGACTTGCTGTGTACTGGCGCTGCTTGCGCTTGCTTCTTGGATGTTAATGCGGATTGCTGTGAGCCATTTCATATCAAAAACAAAAGAGCATTTGCTGCTGCAAACGCTTGGCTTTGCGGTGCTGAATCTATTGGTGTTTCTCCTTTTGCAAAAAGCAATGGAGATGATCCGCGTATGGCCACCAGTCTATCTCATATTTCTAATGATCCTTTTAAGCGCAGGCTGGCTATGGCTGAAGGGGTTAGCGGCTTCTTATGTCCATTGGATGTTTTTGCAGCTGAAAACAGAGGTGAAGTCGTTTTCTTATAAGAAAATCAGAACGAAATCTTCCTTTCTGACGCACCTGCGGCAGGAATTGGTCTATTTCAGCCGGTCAGTTGTTTTTAAAGAACAGGGCATTTTGTTTTTATTTCTCGTTTGTTTAACGGCGGGGCTGCCATTTGTTTTTACACCGGTAGAAACCGGCTGGCTGTATGCCTTTATTGTGCAGTATGCGTTAAAGGAAATATTGATCATGCTTCCGCTGATGATTGGCAGAGAATATCATATGAATCAAAGGGCCATCTTTATGTTAAATACATCAAAGGGCGCTTATTTATTGTCGAGAATTTTATTTTATTACGCTATTAATTTGTTGATATATTTTGTGTTTATTGGGTTTGCATCTATAGTGATAGGCATTGAAAGTGAAGGCCATGTCCTTGCAAGTTTGTCCATTTTGTTGATCACTGTCATGGCGGCCTGTACCGGATTTATCGTGAAGATCAGTGAGTTTAATAAACTGTTTGTCATCGTAATGATGATTGCTGTATTCAGCTTCATCGATATGCTTTTATTGAAGTGGCTTTCAACAGATGTGTATCTTCTCGCCACCGCCTATCTGTTAGGTTCACTTGCATTTTTCAGCTGTATATATGCGGTCATGTTAAAGAGGCCTGTCTTGCGATGATAGAGCTTGTGTGTAGTTTCCTAGCGGTTGTGCTGATACATGAACTTGGTCATATGCTGATGGTGATGGTGTGTAACAAAATCGAAAAAAGACCGCTCTTTGATTTTGTGATAACGATTGATTGGAAGCATGTGGCGGTCGTCCATGAGAAATTTGTCCGGCCGAGCTTCAATATGATGGTGGCACTTGCAGGCCCGCTCTTTCCGGTGCTTTGTTCGATTGTGCTTTTTATGATATGGAAGCATCCGGTAAGTCATCAACTGCTGTTTTTTTCTTTACTAAATACGGTGATGCTGCATCCAGCTTGCCCAGACGGGAAAAATATCACAGCCAGTTTAAAAGAGATGAAGGAGAGAAAGAGATGATTAAAGTATTTCATTCGTTTTCCAGCGGTTTAACACTTGCGATGCTGTATGTATTTGCTGTGTTTATGACCCCTGTTTTTTTACTGCTGCTAGAGGTCAATCCTGTTGAATCAAGTCCATCAATGTTTGGCATGCCATTTTATATCATGAAAATTGAAGAGTATCAATTCAGTTCAGAGGCGACGCTCTTTGGATGTGTGGTCTGCTTTTTAGCTGGCGCCGTGCTCTATTTTTTTATTCAATATGTGAAGCATGTGGTGAAAAAGCGCAGAACATAAAAAAAAGCAGACGGAACAAAACATCAGTCTGCTTGCAAAGTGAGTGAGAGCCGTACCATATCCATACACTGAATGCCATTTTCAAAAATCGGTTCATCATAATGCTTAAGAAAGAAATCGTGGTCAATAGATGTCATGCGGAAGCCGCATTTCTGATAAAGTGCGAGCTGCTGGATACTCGAGTTACCTGTGCCGATTTCAATCGTGTGAAAGCCGGCGGCTTTCGCTTCAGCAATGGCATGGTGGATCAGCTGTTTTCCAATTCCTTTTCCTTGCCATGATTCCTTCACGGCGACGTTGATAATTTCGACTGTCTGCTGAGACAGAGATAAAAGCACATAGATACCAATCACGTCCTGTTCATGATAAGCGGCATAACAAGAGCCGGATTGCACATATTCAAGTACCTTTTCCTTTGAAGGATCAGCTAAGAGTAAAAGATCCATAGGGGCAGATTGATCACCTGACAATGGCCGAATGTGTATCATGTTTTTCATCCTTTCTATTCTTTAATATATCCTTGTTTCACACCCCAATCATATTGATCCTGTACCCATTGTGAGGGCGGATTGTGGGTGACATTTGGGTCTTTTTTGACAGTTGTTTTCCTTGGAGTCTGTGAAGTCTGCTTATTCGCTTGAGCTGTGGCTTTCGCTGCTGTCAGCTCTTTTTGAAGCTGGTCGATTTTTGCCTCAAGCGCTTTACGCTGTTTGACTTCTTTTTGATAGGCTTTCTTTTCTTTTTTGAGCTTTTTCGTGATGGTAGACAGTTTCTTTTTTTGATCTTCGTTTTTATGCTTCATATCTGCTTGATTTGATTTTAACTTCGAAAGCTGCTCAGTGTTTGTTTTGCTTTCTTGCTGATGTTTTTCCTCTGCTGCTTGGATGGACTGCTGCTGCCAAACAATCCAGCCGGCTGCTCCTAAAACCACAGCACATAAAAGGATGATGGTGATCGTTTTTTTCATGTGTCATTCCCCTTTCTTTAAACCTTTATTATCATCGGTTAAATATATACAGGTTTTAACATCCTAAGGGAATATTCACATCAGATTGGCAGACACTAAGAAAAAAGGAGGGTGTCTGTTGATTTCCTTTATGATTCATGTCGTGGTCTCATTATTTGCTGTATCAAACCCCATTGGAAACGTGCCTCTTTTTATCACCTTAACTGAAGGATATACAGAGAAAGAACGCTCCCAAACAGCCAAAAAAGCCATTGTGGTCTCTTTCATTATTTTGGTTGCCTTTTTATTGGCAGGGAGGCTCATTTTCAAATTGTTTGGGATCGATATTCATGCACTCCGCATCGCCGGAGGTATTTTCATTTTTGGTATCGCTTACAATTTACTGAATGCAAAGGAGTCACATGTCCAAAACCCTCATTCTGAGGAAAAGGCAGAAAGCAAAGAAAAGGCGGATGTCTCGGTTACGCCGCTGGCGATCCCGATCATCGCTGGTCCCGGTACAATCGCTACAGTGATGAGCTTAACCCCGGGAAGTCAAGTGATGCTTCACATGTTTGCGATTTTAATCGGCATTGTCATCGTACTGGCGATGACCTTTTATGCCTTTCATTATTCAAGTTTCATTATGCGAAAAATGGGGAAAACAGAGATGAATGTCGTGACGCGCTTAATGGGATTAATTCTTGCTGTAGTGGCAGTTGAAATGATTGGTGCGGGCTTAAAAGGGATGTTTCCGATGTTTATGTCATAAGTGTATATAAAAAAGCTGTTTTTTTCTACAATGATGTAAAATAAAACAGCTTTTTTTAAGGTTTCGGCACATGCTTAAATACTTCTTCACTCTCAAAGAATTCAATTAAGCGGCTAATCCAATCATAGTAATCAAGACTTTCCTTGATTTCTGAAAGAAGCAGATTGATTTTATCCTCTGTCTCTTCTGGCAGGTCGTCCTGTTCAAGCAATTCCAGCAATTCCTTGCACGTTTTCTTATGTGCTTTGCGGTTTTTGCTGACAACTCGGGACCAATTGGCTGCAAACAAGGAAATAAACGTTTGGTATTGATCTTGCTCAACGTCATAAAGATCTTTACGTATTCCTTTTTCATAAACCTTTTCCGCAATATTCAAATCGAGCATTTCTCGAACGACTTGACTCATTCTCGTTTTGCTCATGCCTGTCGCCTCTGATAGCTCTCCAAGCGTCATTGGTTTACGGTTCATGTGAATGATACCAAGCACTCTACCTACTGTAGAAGAAAGACCAAAGGCATTCATGTTCTCGGCAGCTTTTTCAATATAATGATCCTGTGCTTTTTGAATGGCGCCTAACGCTTGCTTGTCCACTCCCCGATTCATCCCTTCACGACTGACAATTTGTAACACAATATATCATATACCTGTTTGTTGATGAAAACAATAAATATTGAGTATTTGCTCGTAATTTGGAGGAAAAAGGAGAGATCTCTATCTAGCAGGACATTAACTGAAAATTTTAAATAAATGTTATGCAATACAAACACATCATAAACTTTTTATTTTATAAAGTTTGCACTATAATAAATAAGGTGTAAATTTTCTGAAAATATTGATCCGACTAATTGGAGGTGTCTCATTTGCTGAAACTAGAGAATGTATCTAAGACGTATAAAGGCGGAAAAAAAGCTGTCAAAAATATTGATTTAGAAATAGCAAAAGGAGAATTTATTTGTTTTATTGGACCGAGTGGCTGTGGTAAGACAACAACCATGAAGATGATCAACCGACTCATCGAACCTTCCTCAGGAAACATCTTCATCGAGGGAGAAAATATTATGAAAAAAGATCCAGTTCAATTAAGAAGAGAAATTGGCTATGTAATTCAGCAAATTGGACTGTTCCCCCATATGACCATCGCACAAAACATTTCACTTGTTCCAAAGCTGTTAAAATGGCCGGAAGAAAAACGAAAAGAACGAGCACGTGAACTGCTGAAGCTTGTCGACATGGGACCAGAATATTTAGAACGCTACCCTCATGAACTCAGCGGAGGACAGCAGCAGCGCATCGGTGTTCTTCGCGCACTAGCAGCGGAACCCCCTCTGATCCTCATGGATGAACCGTTTGGCGCACTTGATCCAATCACTCGAGATTCATTGCAGGAAGAATTTAAGAAACTGCAAAAAACGTTAAATAAAACCATCGTATTCGTCACCCATGATATGGACGAAGCCATTAAACTAGCTGATCGAATTGTGATTTTAAAAGATGGAGAGATTGTCCAAGTAGGTACGCCTGACGATATTCTGCGGAACCCTGCCAATGAATTCGTAGAAGAATTCATCGGAAAAGAACGACTGCTTCAATCGAACCCGAACATGGAACGTGTAGAACAAATGATGAACACGTCACCAGTCACCATTACAGTTGAAAAAACATTAACAGATGCCATCTACATCATGAGAGAAAAGCGGGTCGATTCCTTGCTTGTAGTAGATGAACATCATGTGTTAAAAGGCTATATCGATATTGAAACAATCGATGCGAACCGCAGAAAAGCAGCTTTTGTTGGTGATATTTTAAATACAGAGTTCTATACCGTACAAGAAGGCGCACTTCTAAGAGACACTGTCCGGAAAATCTTAATACGCGGCATTAAATATGTACCGGTTGTGGATGCAGAAGGGCACTTAAAAGGCATTGTGACACGTGCAAGTCTTGTAGATGTTGTGTACGACTCCATTTGGGGAGACGATACGCCGGCGGCTGTCACTGAAATGAATTAAGGGAGGTGTACACATGGATCAAATCATCGACTTTCTAGAGAAAAATGGTGGGGAACTCCTCACAAAAATGTGGGAGCATTTATATATTTCCTTAATTGCTGTTGTGCTTGGTATTCTTGTTGCCGTTCCTTTAGGTGTGGTTCTCACACGAATGAAACGAGGCGCAGGCTTTATCATCGGTATCGTGAATATCTTTCAAACACTCCCTAGTTTAGCGATTCTTGCCTTTTTTATTCCTATTTTGGGGGTTGGGAAAATACCTGCAATCGTTGCTCTCTTTTTCTATTCGGTTTTACCTATTTTAAGAAATACGTATGCCGGGGTCCAAGGTGTGAACAAAAACTTGCTTGAATCCGGTAAAGGAATCGGGATGACAACATGGGAACAAATTCGTCTTGTTGAACTCCCGCTTGCTGTACCGGTCATTATGGCAGGTGTCAGAACGTCAACGATTTATTTAATTGGCTGGACAACACTTGCAGCCTTTATCGGTGGAGGCGGTCTAGGTGACTACATTTTGATTGGACTTCAGCTGTATCAGCCGGAATTTATTATTGCAGGTGCGATCCCAGTCACGATTTTAGCAGTCATCATCGACCTATCATTAATGAAGCTGGAGAAAAAAGTAACACCAGAAGGCTTAAAAGGATTGAAGGAAGTTTCATAAGGAGTTGGCTTATGTGAAGAATCGAAAAACAAAATGGATCAGTGCACTGCTTGCCGGATGCTTGCTATTGATAAGCGGCTGTTCACTTCCTGGACTAGCCGGCTCCTCAGGGGGCACGCTGCGAATCGGAGCACAAAACTTTACCGAATCAGAAATTATGGCCTATATGGTTGGCGATATGATCGAACATTACACAGATAAAAAGACAACCATTGTGAAAAACCTAGGCTCCAACACTGTGCAGCAGAAAGCAATGGAAAACGGAGACGTTGACATCTCTGCCACAAGATATTCAGGCACGGATTTAACAAGTACGCTTGGAATGGATGCAGAAAAAGACCCGGAGCGTGCGATGGAGATTGTCCAAAAAGAATTTAAGAAACGATATGATTACAAATGGTTTGATTCTTATGGGTTTGATAATACGTATGCCTTTGCCGTGACGCAGAAGATGGCGAAGGAAAACAAGTTAGAAACGGTTTCTGATTTGAAAAAGAATGCGAACAATTACCGTTTTGGTGTCGATAACGTATGGCTCAAAAAGAAAGGCGACGGCTATGAAGGGTTTGTGAAAACATACGGAATTAAATTTGGCAGCACATATCCGATGCAAATTGGTTTAGTCTATGATGCATTAAAAAATGAAAAAATGGATATTGTGCTTGCCTATTCTACAGATGGACGAATCAAGGCCTATAACC
Organism: Bacillus sp. ABR; assembly: GCF_056172715.1. Classification (NCBI taxonomy): domain Bacteria; kingdom Bacillati; phylum Bacillota; class Bacilli; order Caryophanales; family Bacillaceae; genus Bacillus; species Bacillus sp. ABR. The sequence continues at coordinate 705,323 of NZ_JAOYSL010000001.1, forward strand.
TTAAAATTTTAAAAGATGATAAACGTTTCTTCCCGCCATATGATGCATCGCCAGTAGTCCCGGAGAAAGTCTTAAAAGAAAATCCAGGGCTTAATAAGGTGATCAACAGGCTGATCGGAAAAATCGATACAGAACAAATGCAAGAGTTGAACTATCAAGTCGACGGCGAGCTTCAAGAACCAGCAACCGTTGCGAAGAATTTCCTGAAAAAACACAATTACTTTGAGTAAGATGGGGAGGTGTCACGGCTGATGGACACACTGCAGCAATTATGGACGTATTATCAGCAGAACGGTTCATATGTGTTAGAAGAATTTTATCGGCATTTTCTCATGTCGGCGTATGGGGTGTTGTTTGCGGCGATTGTCGGGATTCCAGTAGGCATCTTTGTGGCGCATTACCGCAAGCTGAGCAATTGGGTCTTCGCCATTACCAACGTCATTCAAACGATACCGGCATTAGCGATGCTTTCCGTGTTGATGCTTGTATTAGGACTTGGCGCAAATACAGTCATCCTATCACTCTTTTTGTATTCGCTTCTGCCGATCATCCGAAACACGTATACAGGCATTGTCAGCATTGAACATGCCTATTTAGAATCAGGTAAAGCGATGGGCATGACGAAATGGCAAGTGCTGAGAATGGTTGAATTACCGCTTGCTTTATCAGTCATTATGGCAGGTTTAAGAACCGCACTGGTCATTGCCATCGGTATTACAGCGATTGGAACATTTGTGGGCGCGGGAGGTCTTGGTGATATCATCATCAGAGGATCAAACGCCACAAACGGAACAGCCATCATTTTAGCAGGTGCGATCCCAACGGCACTCATGGCTATCATTGCTGACCTTGTCATGGGCTGGCTCGAACGCTATTTAAGCCCGACAAACAAGAAAAAAGAAAGAAAAGCGTTAGCTGAAAAAAACATCACATCTGCTTAAGCGGTTGAAAAGACAAAACCTCCCTTACATCTGTAAGGGAGGTTGTTTTATGATGATCAGGCAGTTCACATGCATGTATTTTATGATTCAAGCGTAATCCATTCAGAGGACCACTTCGCAATTTCTTCAAAAACGGGTGCAAGTGAACGCCCCATATCTGTTAAAGAATACTCTATGCGCACGGGTGTTTCAGCAAAAACCTCCCGTTTTACAATACCTGCTGCCTCCAGCTCTTTTAATCTCTCAGATAATACTCTTCCGCTTAAATTTGTCAGAGCCGCCTCAATTTCACTAAAGCGCTGCTGACCTGAGAGAAGCTGAAAAACAATCAGTGCCACCCAGCGTTTGCTCAATAACTCAACTGCTTTTTCAAACCGCGGGCACAAGTCAGATTGATTCATCTTCCTTCACTCCAATCTGAACCCATTATACCGTAAATCTGTCATAAATCGGCGCAAAAAGCTTGTCAATGATGAAAACATTTATGAGGACGACCGGCTGTTTAACATAAATAACAAATAGCGGTTGAGGTCCTCTATTTCTTTTTTCGAAAGGGTTGACCATATGTCACCATCAAATATTTCGAGATCATCAAGTTCGTATTTCGCTGCGGCTTCCTTTATTTTGGATAAAGCCAGATCCTCTTCCTTGATCTGATGGACAGGAGAGACTTCCTCAATATAGCCCGCAGCCTGCATCATGTCTTCATAAGGTACCTTTAACGCACCAGCTAGCTTTTTAATCGTAGGAGGTTTCGGAATGCCGCGTTTTCCGTTCTCAATACGAGAAATACCGGCAGCGCTGACCTCAGAATACATCGCTAATTGGTTCACTGACAGCTTCTTTTCTTCACGTAATGCTCTTAAATATGCACCAAAGTTCATCAACGCAAAACCTCACATGGTTATAGATTCGATATGTCTATTTTACTTGATTTGTTGACTATTGGCAATAAGTATACCATGAAAATATTGACATTAGTTAATGGTGGATGTACATTAGGTTTATGCCCCGCTATTTGTTCGCCTTTTTTTGGTTGATGAGCGTGAGAAAGTATTCATTCAGCTGGCTGATGTCTTGTGCGGAGAGCCTTTCCCATTTGTCCCCGTCAAAAATGGGAAGATGTTCTACATCCTTTTGAAGCGCCGTTTGATAGATTTTTAACATGGACTCATATTTCGGTTTCATTTCATGAACTTGTTCCTGTTCAATATGACCGGCAAGCAGCATTAAATCCTCATAAGGCACCTTCAAGGCGTGTGCTAATTTTTTTATGGTTAAAGGTTTTGGCACACCGCGCTTTCCATTTTCAATACGAGAAATACCAGCAGCGCTTACACCTGAATACATGGCAAGTTGATTGACCGACATTTTTCTATTTTCTCTTAAAATGCGTAATTGTTCACCAAAGTGATTCATGACATCGAACCTCACATTTCAGTATATGACTTATTTTAGTATGATCATTGACCAAAGGAAATAGCAGAGGGGTAAAAGTGTTGACATAAGTTAATGAATCTGCTTGATGTGAGAGCCTTACATGTTGTACATATTGATTCCATAGGAGGTTGTAATGATGGTCGAAAAGATTCAGATCAGGCGGGCTTTTGTCATGCAGTATATGATCGAGAACGATATGTCTTTAAATCAGCTCGCTGATGAAATTGGCATCTCTCCTGCCACACTTAGCAGGGTATTAAATGGTCACCGGAAACCAGGACAGCTTGTCATTGGCAAAATGATTCATTACTTTGATAAAAAATTTGAAGATCTATTTTACTATGAAAATGTTGACAAAAGTCAATGATTGATATCATCACCAAGGAGGAAATGTCATTGAAAAGGACTGGGATGGTCAGACAAATTGATTCTCTCGGCAGAATTGTTCTGCCCTCAGAAATGCGCAAGGTACTCAATATTAAAGAAGAGCAGCTGTTAGAAATTTTCATTGAAGATCAAACCATTATGCTGAAAAAATATGATGCAGATAAGAGCTGCCTGCTAACGGGACAAGTGACGAAGTACAACAAAAGCTATGGAAATGGAAGCGTGATGCTGAGTCCTGAAGGAGCTGAACGTTTGTTAGAAGAATTAAAACAGCTATTGAAGGAAGAAGCAACTCATTAAAAATGAGTTTTTAACCGAAAAATTGCATATAAAAATGCTGCAACCAGCACTTTGGAACGAAATTGTATCAAAATAACGAATCAAGTCGACAATATATAGGAAATCTTTATTTTGATGTTTCGTGACATGCACCTTGTTTTCATGTAAAATAAAGTTATGTGTACCAGTTTGTCTGGAGGTGTTTTCATGCACGCATTTGTTATCACATTACTCGTAATTGTCAGTATCGCACTTATCATCGTTGTATTACTACAATCAAGTAAAAGTGCTGGACTGTCAGGCGCTATTTCAGGTGGAGCCGAGCAGCTTTTCGGTAAACAAAAAGCGAGAGGCCTTGACTTGATTCTTCACCGATTAACGGTTATTTTGTCAGTGCTTTTCTTCATCTTAACACTTGCATTGGCATATTTAGGCGTGTAAAGCGCGAGTAACAGAAGGTCTGATTTTTTTTCAGACCTTTTTTTATTATCAGCACTCTTTTGTGTTTGTTTCATACATACAAGTGGAAAATATAAACCATATCAGAAGGAAAGGAAGTCACATCATGAAAGTTGTTACACCAAAACCATTCACATTTAAAGGTGGAGAAAAGGCGGTGCTTCTTCTTCACGGTTTTACTGGGAATACAGCCGATGTTCGAATGCTTGGTCGTTATTTGAACGAAAGAGGATATACATGCCATGGACCTCAATATAAAGGACACGGTGTGCCGCCAGAAGAGCTTGTCCATACAGGCCCGTCTGACTGGTGGAAAGATGTAGAAGAAGGCTATCAATTCTTAAAAGATGAGGGCTATGAGGAGATTGCGGTTTGCGGACTATCCCTCGGAGGAGTTTTTTCATTGAAATTAGGTTACACTGTACCTGTAAAGGGAATTGTACCTATGTGTGCACCTATGTACATAAAAAGTGAAGAAGTCATGTATCAGGGTGTACTAGATTATGCCCGTAACTATAAAAAATTCGAGGGTAAGTCTGAGGATCAAATTGAGCAAGAGATGGAAGAGTTCAAGAAAACACCAATGGGTACGCTCAAAGGCCTGCAAGAACTCATTGCAGATGTCAGAAACAATGTTGACATGATTTATTCACCTACTTTTGTTGTTCAGGCACGTCATGATCATATGATTAATACAGACAGTGCAAACATTATTTATAACGAAGTAGAGACAGATGAAAAACATTTAAAGTGGTATGAAGAATCGGGCCATGTTATCACGCTTGATAAAGAGCGGGAGAAGGTTCATCAGGATGTATATGCATTCTTAGAATCACTCGCTTGGTCAATTTAAATATATAGGGGGTTAGAGTGTGCAAAAAGAAGAATTTATGGATGAATTACTTGCGTTTATGCAAGAAGAGGCGTACAAACCATTAACGGTACAGGAATTAGAAGTCATGATGGAAATTACCAATCCAGATGATTATAAAGAGCTCGTCAAAGCACTTGTGATATTAGAGGATCAGGGACTTATCGTCCGTACCCGCAGCGACCGCTATGGTGTACCGGAAAAAATGAACTTGGTAAAAGGAAAGCTGTCTGCTCATGCAAAAGGATTTGCATTTGTGACGCCTGAAGAGTTTGGACAGGATGATATTTTCATTCCGCCAAATGAGTTAGGCACAGCGATGAATGGCGATACCGTCATGGTTCGTGTCAGCCACAAATCAAACGGCACGAAAAAAGAAGGAACTGTCATCCGCATTCTGGAGCGCAATACTCAGACGGTTGTCGGTACCTATACTGAAACGAAAAGCTTTGGCTTTGTTATTCCTGATGATAAAAAAATCACAAATGATATCTTCATTCCGAAATCCGCTAAAAATGGAGCGGTCGAAGGTCATAAAGTCGTTGTGACGCTGACAAGCTACCCTGAAGGAAGAATGAGTGCAGAGGGTGAAGTGACTGAAATCCTTGGTCATAAAAATGACCCTGGCATTGATATTTTGTCGATCATTCATAAGCACGGTCTGCCAGGTGAGTTCCCAGAAGAAGCGCTTCAGCAGGCAGCGGACACACCGGAAACGATTGATGAAAAGGACCTTGAAGGCAGACGCGACTTGCGCAATGAAACGATTGTGACGATTGACGGTGCAGATGCGAAGGACTTAGATGATGCCGTAACTGTGCAAAAGCTGGAGGATGGCAAATATAAGCTTGGCGTGCACATTGCAGACGTTTCTCATTATGTTACAGAGAATTCCCCGATTGATCAGGAAGCTTATGAACGTGGAACGAGTGTGTATCTCGTCGACCGCGTCATTCCGATGATTCCGCATCGTTTGTCAAACGGTATTTGTTCATTAAATCCAAAGGTCGATCGTCTCACACTGTCTTGTGAAATGGTCATTGATCGAAACGGAAAAGTCGTCAAACACGAGATTTTCCAAAGTGTGATCAAAACGACAGAAAGAATGACCTATTCCGATGTAAATAAGATTTTAGTCGACCAAGACGAAGAGCTTCTAAACAAATATGAGCCGCTTGTTCCGATGTTCCAAGAGATGGAGAAGCTTGCAGAGATTCTACGTGACAAACGAATGGAGCGCGGAGCTGTAGACTTTGATTTCAAGGAAGCAAAAGTACTTGTAGATGATGAAGGAGCAGCGAAAGACGTTGTCATTCGTGAGCGTTCCGTTGCAGAGAAATTAATTGAAGAATTCATGCTTGTTGCAAACGAAACGGTTGCAGAGCATTTCCACTGGATGAATGTTCCGTTCATTTACCGAATTCACGAAGAACCAAATCCAGAGAAACTTCAGCGCTTTTTAGAGTTCGTGACGACGTTTGGTTACATTGTAAAAGGAACGTCAACGAATATTCACCCGCGCGCACTTCAAAGTGTCCTCGATGCTGTCAGGGATCAACCAGAAGAAGTCGTCATTCAAACCGTGATGCTTCGTTCTATGAAACAGGCAAAGTATGATCCAGAAAGCATTGGCCATTTTGGATTATCAACGGAATTCTATACACACTTCACATCACCGATCCGACGTTACCCGGATTTAATCGTGCATAGACTGATTAGAACCTATTTGATTCAGAAAAAGACAGATGAAGCGACCCTAGAAAAGTGGGGCCAGCTGCTGCCTGAAATCGCAGATCATGCATCTACGATGGAGCGCCGCTCAGTCGATGCAGAGCGTGAAACAGATGATCTGAAGAAGGCAGAGTTTATGCTAGATAAAATCGGTGAAGAGTTTGATGGCATGATTAGTTCCGTGACGAATTTTGGACTATTCGTTGAACTGCCAAATACGATAGAAGGTCTTGTCCATGTCAGCTACATGACTGACGACTATTATCGCTTTGATGAGCAGCACTTTGCCATGATCGGTGAACGTACAGGAAATGTCTACCGAATCGGTGATGAAATCACTGTCAAAGTTGTGAATGTCAATAAAGATGAGCACTCGATTGATTTTGAAATCGTAGGTATGAAGGGCACGCGCCGTAAATCACCAAAAGATTTCAAGTTCAAAAAACGGACAGATCCACCAGCGAAAAAAGGGCGTGGAGGTCAAAAAGCCTCTGGGGAAAAAGGCAAAGAGGATAAAAGCGGAAGTGACTGGTTCACAAGCCGTAAGAAGAAAAAAAAGAAAAAACGCGTATTTGAAAACGCACCGAAACAAAAACGCAAAAAGAAAAAGTAACGTGCCAAAAAGCAAATAGGGCATCACGCTCTATTTGCTTTTTGACCACATGGCGTCAGCATTGTCGAAAGGTGGATTGTTTGATAAAATAATCCGTACGATTTGGACCGTGTTTGTGTCAAAAGGAGGGTGTACGCCAATGCCAAAGGGAGAGGGAAAGGTTGTTTCCCAAAACAAAAAAGCAAATCATGATTACTTTATAGAAGAAACTTACGAAGCCGGCCTTGTATTACAAGGAACTGAAATCAAATCGATTCGTGCTGGAAAAGTGAATTTAAAAGATTCCTTTGCCAAAATCGAGCGAGGAGAAGTGTTTCTTCACAATATGCACGTGAGCCCATACGAACAGGGGAACCGTTATAACCATGATCCGCTGAGAACGAGAAAGCTGCTGCTTCATCGCAAGCAAATCAGCAAATTGATTGGTGCGACAAAGGAAGAAGGCTACTCACTTGTGCCTCTGAAACTATATTTGAAAAATGGCTTTGCAAAAGTGCTGATTGGAATTGGGAAAGGGAAGAAGAAATACGATAAACGTGAAGATCTGAAGAAAAAAGATGCAAAACGTGAAATCGAACGTGCCTTCCGCGATCGTCAAAAGCAATTCTAGCCTGATGCAGATGGCTTGCTGAGAGCGGAAGCATTATGCTACAATATGTTATGCAGTAAACAATCAACGCTGTTTTGACAGAAACCACCAGTTGTTTCGAACAGTGAGATTGTTATAATAGTTATATACGGAAGCAGTGAAGCTGAACTTCCATCCCGTATATCCCTTTTTACAAGGGGACGTTACGGATTCGACAGGGATGGTTCGAGCTTAGGCTGCGAGCCGAGAGGCGATCTCGTTAACACGCACTTAAATGTAACTGGCAAAACTAAAAGTTTTAACCAAAACTTAGCACTAGCTGCCTAATAAGCGCAGCGAGCTCTTCCTGACATCGCCTATGTGTCTGTGAGGAGCCCAATGAAGTAGGCTACGCTTACGTTTCCGTCTGAGGACGTAAGAAGAGATCCATCAGACTAGCTCTCCAAGCGCCCGTCAGCAGGCATGAGGATGAGTGAACACAAAATATGTTGACTACGCTCGTAGACGCTTAAGTAATCGATGTCTCTGGACGTGGGTTCGACTCCCACCGTCTCCATCAAAACTTTTAGAATGCAGTCGTATCAAGGGTTTGAAAGCTCTTGATGCGGGACTGGCAACATGAAAATTGAGATTAAATACAAGAAGACGCTATTGATAGCGTCTTTTTTTTATGCTTTTTATAATTTTTTAACAGAAAAGCCAAATGAGGATCTATTTACTAATAAATTGAATGAATAGCTAAATATAACTACTATTTAACCGATGAAATGTAGGAATGTTACACCATATACAAGTGGCAATTTCATTAAATTTAAAGCTTGAAAATAACAGCAGGAATGCAGAAGGAGTTTATCTTAGTGAACAAAGTAAAGACTAAATCACTATTCGCAACGATGATCATGCTTGCTGTGCTGATGGTATTCGGTACAGCGTGCAGCAACCAAAAAGCAGAAAAAGAATATGCCGAGTGGTATGAGAACTACAGAAGTGATATCGAAGACACAATGCTCGTGTTTGCTAAAAAGATGGTGGCCATTGATGCAGGTAATGATGAATGGCTTGGATCTGTCGAGAAGTCACTTTTTGATGTACAAAAAGTCATTGATGAGGGTAATGAAAAGAAAAACGTTCCTGGTGCTTATAAAAAAGCACATGAGTATTTGCTAAAAGCAAACAAAGGATATCAATATGCCGTAGAAGAAACACCGAAAGCACTTGAAAATCTTGATCTTGAATCATTGGATAACATTTCGAAAAGTCTCGACAAAGCATACGATCAAACAGCCAAAGCCGATGACGAAGTAGAAAAAGTCTCAAAGGATAAGGAGTAATTCACACATGAAGACAAATAAAAGGACAATGATTTCAGTATTTCTTCTAGTATTTACATTGATGATGAGCACAGCATGCGGTAAAAATGAAGCAGCAAACGGTTCATCGTCAAATAAAACGCCGGCAAAACAAGAAAAAATTGAAAAGATGACCGATAAAGAATATGCTGCATGGTATAAGGGGTATTTAAAACGTTTTGAAGATAGAATTATGCCTTTCTTTTTTTCATTAGTTCCAATGGATAATGTTTATGATAAAGAATGGGCTAGTGAACTTGAGAAGAAAATTGATAGCCTGCGAGAATTACTTAGCGAAGCCAAAGAAAACGAAAACAAAGTTCCTGATACGTATAAAAAAGTAAATAGTTACTTAGTAAAAACAGATGACAAATTAGAACCGGTCTTCAAAGATATCATAAAGGTTACAAAGCAAGATAAGGTCGTTGATGATGATTTGAATTTCATAGATTCTAGAATGAAGAAAGCATTAGAAGAGATGGTTCTTGCAAAAACAGAAGTTAGTAAAATTGAAGATGAGAAAGCTAAAGATACACCAAAGGACAAATCAAAATCTTGATTTTAAAAAATGATGCTGGAACTTTTTAAGGGAGATACACCGAACTTGGATCACAACAGAAAAAGAGATGCCACATCTGGCATCTCTTTTCTTATGTACGGTTTCTCATAGAAGACACCAACAACCGAACAAACAAAGGAAAAACGACAACCACCGCAAACATCATCAAAAATTCATCTGACACAAGTTCCACAAATGTTGTCTGAATCACATAAATCGCAATCAGCAGCAAGTAACTGATCAAAAATAATAATCCAGAACTTCTCTTTTCAAACGGTTTTTCCAAAAGAATCAGCAGAAACAGCCCCATCATGATGATCCAAAAAGTCATATTCCTTTCGAGTCTCCTCTCCATTGATCCCCACATTGTACATATATTTTTCTTGGCGCAACATACTTCTCCCTCAATTTAAGCAAAAAGTAGTGAAAATATAAGGGGGCACGAACAGGTAACGCCTGAAAATTTACAAAAAACCTCCAACCAATTCAAAATCACATCTTCCCATTTGTGACGTCCTCATATATAGTAAGATTAGACTAGTTCTAAATGACTGAAATTGGGGCGTTTACATGGATTCGATTGTTTTACATTTTATTGTGATCATGAGTGTTTCTGGCATTCTGTCCGTGATATTATCAATCATTGCTCATGCAAACCGCCATCGGTATATTGGCTGTCAATTGTTTATGTACATGTCTGGAGCAACTGCGATTTATATCTTTGGGCATACGTTTGAATTATTGGCTCGTACCCCTGGAGAAATCATGTTCTGGGTTTGTTTTCAATACATAGGTCTTCCGTTTATCGCACCGCTCAGTCTGCTGATTGTGCTGCAATTTACGGGGTTCCATCAATATTTCACAAAGCGCCGCGTGCTTCTCATCTTATTGATTCCAACTCTCACAACCATTTTGGTGTTCACCAACTCTTTACATTCGCTCTTTTATCGAGACATCACGATAAATCCAGTAGATGGTTTTTTATTGGCTGATTTTACGATTGGCTATTGGTATATCATCCATGGCGTTTATACGTTTGGCTGTTCGATGCTCGCTATTTTTATGCTGGTTTGGTTTTTACGTGTCACAAAAAAAGAATATTTAAAGCAGATTCTGATACTGTTAGTGGGAATGTTATTACCCATTATGACTTCTTTTATCTATTTATTAGGCGTCACTCCTTTTCATATTGATCCGGTCCCTGTGGTGATGTTTTTGACTAACGCACTCTATCTATGGGCGATTATGTCGTTTCAGCTCTTTAAAATCTCTCCCATTGCAATGGAGCGTGTGTTTGAGCATATGTCTGAAGGGGTTCTGATTTTAGATCGATATCGGACACTCATTGATTACAACCCCGCTGCAGCATCGATCATTCCGACACTTGCGAATAAAAAGGGAATTGGCTATAAAGTCGACGATATTTTCTCAGGGATCATCAAAGATTCAGCGTTCATTCAGTGGCTGCGCTCTCCGCAGGATCATTCGCAATATGATCTAATGTGGAAAAAGGAAAAAGACCAGTCCTGCTATTATCATCTGACCGCTTCGTCTCTATTTAATAAAAGAGGAGAGATCGAGGGCAGGCAAATAGTCATCAGTGATGTAACAGAGCAGCGTTTGCTGCAGGAAGAGCTGGAACGTCGTGCGTATATCGATGGTTTGACGAATATATTCAATCGTTCTTCTTTCATCGAACGAACGCAGCTGATTTTGGAAGAGGATGCGCAGGATACGGCGGTTATGCTGTTTGATATTGATTTCTTTAAACAAATTAATGACACACACGGACATCATATTGGAGATGAAGCGCTGCGTCATGTTGTCTCTATTTGTCAGGAGCATTTACAAATGGATGATTTATTTGGACGATATGGGGGAGAAGAGTTTGCGATTTGTCTGCCTCATCAGTCATTTAAAGAGGCATGTCATATCGCGGAACAAATAAGACATTCGTTTGAAGCGAGTTTCTTTACGAATGATGAGGAAAAAGTTCGAGTGACAGCGAGCTTTGGAATTGCTCATACAGCCAATGATCCTTGTGTATTAGAAACACTTCTATTTGAAGCGGATCAGGCCTTGTATATGTCAAAACGCCAAGGACGGAACCGGATTTATGCATCAACTGGAAAGGGTCATGTGCTATATCAAGAGCAGGACCTCCCGAATTGACTGTTGTCCCGACATTCGATATGATAAACATAACATTTGAACGGTTTCCTAAAGGGGAGTAGCTTTTACGGTCTGGTCGTCATTACAGAAACATTCGTTGTTTCTCGGTCATTCCGGCATGAACAATGTTAGCCAGACCTTTGCCTATCACACATGAGGCAAAGGTCTGGCTATTTTTAAGGTCTTTTTGCATCTGTGTGATATAGAGGGAAGCGGAACAAATGATGCTTTTAATCCTACAGATGAAAGGATGATCGATCTTGAAAAAATATGTGATGGCTTTCCTATTTTCCGGAACGCTTGTATTAAGCGGGTGCTCCGGCTTGCTTGATCAGGTCAACGATACAACGACATATGTCACTGAGGCAAATGACTATGTGACAGACATTCAGCAATTTACAGAGGACTTTCCAAAACTCGCTGAAGAAGCTGTGCAAAATGCCGCCAAAAAAGCAGAATTAACGCAGCAGCTTGAATCATTGAAGGCAGATATTCAAGATTTTAATGAAGTCACAGCGCCAAAAATGGCAAAAGACCTGCATGCACAAATCATTGAAAAAAATAAAGTGCTGTCAGAGGAAATCCAAACATATTTACAGCAATTGGAAGCAGGCGATATCGATGCTGCCTCCATACTGGAGGATCAGCAGGGATTGATGAAACAGCTTCAACAATCCGTCAATCTTTTGCAGGATATCGAACAATTAACAAATTAGGACAAACATAGCTTTATATGCCGCATATCTTTGCCTTTTCCGGTGGAGATATGCTTTAATTTAAGTAATGACAAGTCATAATAGAAAAAAGGTGATCACACATGACAGAACATGAAGAACGACATATGGCTTCGCCAAGAGCCGAGAAGGAAAAAGATCAATTGATCAATCGTTTGAAACGAGTGGAAGGACAAGTTCGCGGGATTCAGCAAATGATTGAAAACGATCGTTACTGTATAGATGTTGTGAATCAAATTTCCGCAGTCAATGCGGCTTTGAAAAAAGTCAGTCTGCATTTGATGGAAAAGCATACACATCATTGCGTAGCAGATGCTATCAAGAGCGGCAATGGGGATGAAGCCATTGAAGAGTTAATGACGGTCTTTACGAAACTGACAAAATCGTAGCATTTATGTTTACATTGATACCCTACTAGGGTATAGTAAGTTGTAGAAAATGATTGATGGAGGCGATGAGAAGTGGAACAAGCAACACTTCAAGTGCAGGGCATGTCTTGTGGACATTGCGTGAAAGCAGTCGAAGGAAATGTAGGAGAATTAGCAGGTGTTGAATCTGTGAAAGTCCATTTAGACAAAGGACAGGTGGAGGTTTCATTTCACCCGGATCAAGTCACATTACACCGTATCTCTGATGTGATTGAAGAACAGGGATATGATGTCGTATAAATGAACATACGTGCTGCATGACAGCACGTCTCAGCGTGTAGACAAACCCTTGCATTCGTTGTCAGTCCTGCGTGCCGGTGCTCACGAATGTCAAATTCGCTCCGCGCCGGTACTCGTCCTTTCTAGACTGCAAAGGTTTTCTATCACGCTGAAAAGAAGGAAGACAAAGGGGTAAAATAAAGATCATTTTAACCCTTTGTCACAATCTGATACGTGCTGCATGACAGCACGTCTTTTTTTAAAAAAATAATACCCCCATGGAGTATGTGGAGAGGTGAGATCAATGAAAAAGGAAATTGATTTTCAAATTACGGGGATGACCTGTGCTGCCTGTGCAAACCGCATAGAAAAGGGATTGAACAGGCTGGAAGGTGTGGAGGACGCCAGTGTGAATTTGGCGCTTGAAACTTCCCATATTGTCTACGAAACGGAGCAGCTAACACCAGATGATTTGAAGCGAAAAGTTCAAGCTCTTGGTTACGATGTGGTGATAGAGAAAGCAGAATTTGATATAGAGGGAATGACTTGTGCGGCTTGTGCAAACCGAATCGAGAAAAAAATTAACCGAATGGACGGTGTCGATCACGGGTCTGTAAACTTTGCGCTAGAGACACTTCAGGTCACATATCATCCGGGCCAAACGTCTACAAATGATATAAAAGATGCAGTGCAGTCTATAGGGTATTCTTTAATTGAACCAGACGTAGATCAAGCAGAGGGAGGAAAAAAAGATCACCGCCAAGCAGCAATAGAGAAGCAGACGGCACGCTTTTTATTCTCAATGATTTTGTCACTGCCGCTTCTTTGGGCAATGGTCAGCCATTTTTCTTTCACATCCTTTATATGGCTGCCTGAAGCGTTCATGAATCCATGGGTTCAGCTGGCGTTAGCAGCGCCTGTGCAGTTTATTGTCGGCTGGCCATTTTATGTAGGCGCGTATAAGGCTTTAAGAAATAAAAGCGCCAATATGGATGTTCTTGTCGCACTTGGGACATCTGCCGCGTTTTTCTATAGTTTATATGAAAGCATCCAGTCAGCGATTCGAGGCACACATGAGGCAGCCCTCTATTATGAAACAAGTGCTGTCCTCATTACGTTGATCGTGCTCGGAAAATTAATGGAAGCAAGAGCAAAAGGAAGATCATCAGAAGCGATTCAAAAACTGATGGGCTTACAAGCGAAAGAAGCGGTTATCGAGCGAGATGGCAAACAGATGACTGTGCCTATTTCTGACGTGAAAGTGAATGATCTTGTGTTTGTCAAACCAGGTGAAAAAGTGCCGGTAGATGGAGAGATCATAGAGGGGACAACCGCAATAGATGAGTCCATGATTACAGGAGAAAGCCTACCAGTTGATAAAACCGCAGGAGATATGGTCATCGGAGCAACGATCAATAAAAATGGATTTATGAAAATAAAAGCGACAAAAGTCGGAAAAGAGACGGCGCTTTCCCAGATTATCCGAGTCGTAGAACAAGCGCAGGGCTCAAAAGCACCGATTCAAAGAATGGCAGATCAAATATCAGGGATATTTGTGCCCATCGTTGTAGGAATTGCTGTGCTCACATTCCTCATATGGTTTTTCTTTGTCGACCCTGGGAATGTGACGTCAGCACTTGAAACCTTTATAGCCGTCATTGTTATCGCATGTCCATGTGCGCTCGGACTTGCTACACCTACCTCTATTATGGCTGGCAGCGGCCGTGCGGCTGAATCAGGCATTCTGTTTAAAGGCGGAGAGCATTTAGAAGTGACTCAATCACTCGACACGGTGGTGTTAGATAAAACAGGAACTGTGACAAAAGGGGAGCCGAGTCTGACAGATGTGTTGGCATATGCGAATTGGACAGAAGATGCGGTGCTGCAACTAGCAGGATCGGCAGAACAGCAGTCGGAACACCCGCTTGCCCGGGCGATCACAGACGGTATGAAGGAACAAGGTCTTGAAATGGTCGAGGTTGAAGCGTTCCAAGCAGATCCAGGTCATGGAATTGAAGCAAAGGCAGCAGGACACAAACTTTTAATTGGAACGCGTAAGCTATTACAGAAACATCATATCCCATATGATCAAGTCGAATCATCCGTCACAACGCTGGAGGAGCAAGGAAAAACGGCTATGCTTGTCGCGATTGACGGCGAAGTCGCTGGCATTGTCGCGGTCGCAGATACGATCAAATCATCCTCTCCTCAAGCCATCGCTCGTCTGAAAGAGCAGGGGATTCACGTTGTGATGATGACAGGTGATAATAAACTAACAGCAGAGGCGATTGCGGAACAGGCGGGCATTGATCATGTCATTGCTGAAGTACTGCCTGAAGAAAAAGCGGCTCATATTGCAGCGCTTCAGAAACAAGGAAAAAAAGTCGCCATGGTTGGAGATGGTATCAATGATGCCCCAGCTCTTGCAACAGCGAATATTGGGATGGCTGTGGGAACAGGGACAGACGTTGCCATGGAAGCAGCAGATATTACGCTCATGACAGGAGATCTTCATGCGATTGCAGATGCGCTGGAATTTAGTAAAAAAACAATGAGAAACATTAAGCAAAATTTATTTTGGGCGCTTGCCTATAACTGTATTGGGATACCGATCGCTGCATTTGGTTTCCTTGCGCCATGGCTTGCAGGAGCGGCAATGGCCTTTAGCTCCGTGTCCGTTGTGCTGAATGCGCTCAGATTGCAGCGATTGAAGCCAGTCAGAGAAGGAGT
Organism: Bacillus sp. ABR; assembly: GCF_056172715.1. NCBI lineage: Bacteria > Bacillati > Bacillota > Bacilli > Caryophanales > Bacillaceae > Bacillus > Bacillus sp. ABR. Next base: position 720,824 of record NZ_JAOYSL010000001.1, read on the forward strand.
GGCAGAATGAAGATGAATGTCAAATGGGTTTGGACGATTAGTGCATTGTTCTACGTTGTTCTTGTCCTCATTGGATATGCGATGTACGATAGATTTTCTACACAACAAGATACACCAAGTGAACAGATGCAAAATCATTAAGACTTCGCCAAAAGCGAAGTCCCAGCGTGTAGACAAACCCTCGCATTCTTTGTCAGGTCTGTGCGCCAGTGCTCACGAATGTCCATTCGCTCCGCGCTGGTGCTCGCTCTTCCTAGACTTCAAAGGTTTTCTATCACGCTGAAAAGAAGACAACGTGCTAAAACAAAATCATTTTAGCACGTTGTCTATATTCTAAGACTTCGCCAAAAGCGAAGTCTTTTTTTAACAATATTGTGGAAAAACCCACCTTTTTAAAGATTTTTCATAAAAAATTCACTTCTTTTTGTTCCTTTTTGTCGTTTTTTGTAGGTTCGTCGTTAAGATGCGATTAAGCAACAAAGAAAGCGTTATCAAAAAAAGGGGGTTCACGTATGAAAAAGTTAGGGTTAGCTTCTCAAATACTCATTGCACTTGTTCTGGGTGTTGTCGTGGGAGCGCTGTTTTATCAAAATGAAACCGTTATTAATGTGTTAACGCCGATTGGCGATATATTCATCCATTTAATTAAAATGATCGTTCTTCCAATTGTTATTGCTGCATTGATTGTAGCAGTTGCAGGTGTAGGCGATATGAAAACGATCGGAAGACTCGGCGGAAAGACCATTCTTTACTTCGAGATTGTGACAACTATTGCATTAGCAGTTGGACTGCTTGCAGCAAACGTCTTCCATCCTGGTACAGGAATTGATATGAGCAACATGGAGAAAGGCGATATCTCTAAATATGAAGAGACATCTAAGGCTTCTTCTGAAAAAGCGACTTTCTCTGAAACGTTGGTTCATCTTGTACCAACAAACGTTTTCCAATCTATTGCAGAAGGTGATCTATTACCAACCATCTTCTTTACAGTCTTATTCGGATTAGGAATTGCCGCAGTAGGAGATAAAGGAAAACCAGTATTAGGATTCTTTGAGGGTATACTCGAAGCCATGTTCTGGGTGACCAATAAAGTGATGAAGTTTGCACCATTTGGTGTATTCGCGCTCATCAGTGTGACGGTGATCAAATTCGGGGTCGGAGCGCTTCTCCCGCTAGGTAAACTGGTACTTGTCGTTTACGGTACAATGGCATTCTTCGTCATTGTTGTACTTGGCATTATTGCTAAAATGGCTGGAACAAGCGTCTTTACACTATTTAGAGTATTAAAAGAAGAAATCATTCTTGCATTCTCAACAGCAAGTTCAGAAGCTGTACTGCCTAGATTAATGGACAAAATGGAGAAGTTCGGCTGCCCGAAAGCGATCACGTCGTTCGTTATTCCAACAGGCTATACCTTTAACCTAGATGGAAGTGCTATCTATCAATCCATTGCTGCGATATTTGTTGCACAAATGTACGGCATGCCGCTTTCCATCTATGAGCAAATTACGTTACTATTAATTTTAATGCTGACATCTAAAGGAATGGCTGGTGTACCAGGTGCATCGATCGTTGTTGTCATCACAACTCTTGGTGCTATGGGACTGCCGCTTGAAGGACTTGCCTTCATCGTTGGGATCGACCGACTTCTTGACATGGTTCGTACAACAGTGAACGTATTTGGTAACTCACTTGCAGCCATTGTCATGTCTAAGTGGGAAAAAGTATTTGATCAAGAGAAATCGAAGAAGTATATTGAGGAATTGAAACAACAAACAAAAGCAGCGTAAAAAAGGAGATCTTTTCAAATGACGAAGCTACAGGACAAGCAAGTTCGAATCGAACGAGACTTTCTAGGTGAAAAGGAAGTAGACACTCAAGCATATTATGGAATTCAAACATTACGTGCAGTGGAGAACTTTCCAATTACAGGCTACCGTATTCATGAGGAACTCATCAAAGCATTAGGGATTGTCAAAAAGGCAGCCGCACTTGCAAATATGGATACACAGCGACTATATTCTGGCCTTGGAGAAAAAATTGTTGAAGCGGCAGATGAGGTCATCGAAGGAAAATGGAACAATCAATTTATTGTCGATCCAATTCAAGGCGGGGCTGGCACTTCAATGAATATGAATGCCAATGAAGTCATTGCAAACAGAGCGCTTGAACTACTAGGAAAGGAAAAAGGCGCTTATACTGAGCTAAGTCCAAACACGCATGTGAACATGTCGCAGTCAACAAACGACGTTTTCCCAACAGCGATTCATATTTCAACATTGAATATGATTGAAAAACTACTTTATACGATGGAAAACATGCATCAAGTCATGACTGAAAAAGCGCAGGAATTCGATCATGTCATCAAAATGGGACGTACGCATCTTCAGGACGCTGTTCCAATCAGACTTGGACAAGAGTTTAGTGCGTATGCAAAAGTTCTTGCTCGTGATATTAAACGTATCAAGCAGTCTAGACAGCATTTATATGAAGTCAATATGGGTGCAACAGCAGTCGGAACTGGATTGAATGCAGATCCTAAATATATTCGCCAAGTGGTTGGCTATCTATCTGACATTAGCGGATTACCGTTAGTTGGTGCTGAAGATTTAGTCGATGCAACGCAAAATACAGATGCTTATACAGAAGTATCTGCTGCGCTTAAAGTATGTATGATGAACATGTCCAAAATGGCGAACGATATTCGTCTGATGGCTTCTGGTCCAAGAGCAGGCTTTGGTGAGCTGCACTTGCCGCCGAGACAGCCAGGTTCATCTATCATGCCAGGGAAAGTCAATCCAGTTATGCCTGAGGTCATGAACCAAGTGGCTTTCCAAGTCATTGGGAACGATCACACAATCTGTCTTGCATCAGAGGCTGGCCAGCTTGAACTGAACGTTATGGAACCAGTGTTGGTGTTCAACCTGCTTCAATCTCTCAGCATGATGAAAAATGTATTCGAGTCCTTCGTGGACAACTGCTTGCGTGACCTAAAAGCAGATGAATCTAGATTAAAAGAATATGTAGAAAAGAGTGCCGGTGTCATGACGGCGGTGAACCCGCATATTGGTTATGAAGCGGCTGCACGAATTGCAAGAGAAGCCATTCTTACAGGCGCATCTGTACGTGAGCTTTGTCTGCAAAATGATGTGTTAACAGAGGAAGAGCTTGATGTCATCTTAAATCCTTTTGAAATGACAAAACCAGGTATTGCTGGCGCATCACTTTTAGAAAAAGATCGTTTAGAAGATTAAGCGGCATCATGAGAAGCGCACACCGGCAAAGTTCCGGTGTGCGCTTTTTCATGAAGGTTTGTTTTTCTTTAGCTCACATAGTATACTATCGTCAATTATTAGGGATGTGACTGCGTTTGAATCTACTAAAAAAATGGCTGAATACAGAGCCTTATTTAATTGTGCTGCTCATTGTACTGACGCCGATTGGCGGAGAGTTTAAATTTTATCCATTTGAGGACAGCTTTCGGGTCAGCTTTGGAACCGTTGTCTTTTTCTTTATCCTGCTTCAAATGAAAAGATTTCCTGCATGGGCAAGCGGCATCATCGCTGGGATATCTGTTTTTGCGTTTCGCGTGCTGCTTGATACAGCCGTGACAGGGCATCTTCCGCTGGAAGAGGCGGTTTCATTAAGATTTCCTTCCCTGCTTTATTATGTCGTCTATGGCACACTCTTTTATTTATTGAAGGTCAGACGTTTCCGTGATCAGCCTTGGCTGATTGGAGCAACAGGCATCATCATGGAGCTGTGCGCAAGCGTTGTTGAGATCATTGCACTTCGAGGCACCATGGATGAAATTTTAACGGGGCGGACGCTGTTTCAATTATTTGTTTTGGCGATTTTCAGAAGCTTTTTCGTGTTAGCTTGTTATACAATGATTCGCTTATATGAAGAGCAGGCGAGAGAGCGTCAGATGAAAAAGGAAAAGGAACATCTGCTGATGCTCCTGTCTAACCTTTACACGGAATCTACATATTTTCATAAAACACTCGCACATGCTGAGCACATTACGGCTACATCCTATCAATTGTATCAATCCCTTCACCACGCAAAGGATGCAGAATCATTGGATTTGAAAAAGCTCGGTAAAACCGCCTTGCAAATTGCAGGAGAGGTGCATGAAATCAAAAAAGATAACCAGCGGATTTTTTCTGCCTTATCAAAGCTGATTCATGAGGAAAATTTCCAGGCTTATGAGAGTCCTTCTCATATCGCTGGGCTTGTCATTCGCATTCATGAAAATTATGCTGAATCTCTTAAAAAAAACATCGTCTTTCATTATGATGAAGATGGGCAGCACCCCGCCTATCACGTGTATACCATTCTATCTTTGTTAAATAACATCGTATCCAACGCTGTTGAAGCCATTCCTGTAGATGGAGAGGTGTCACTTTCTATTTCACAGAAAGAAAACCAGGTGATTTTTCAAATCAGCGACAACGGGCCTGGCATAAAAGAACGTAATCATCATGTTATTTTTAAGCCAGGTTTCACTTTAAAATACGACCAGGTTGGGAATCCATCAAGCGGTATCGGGCTTGCGTATGTAAAGGATACAGCGGAGAAGCTTGGCGGAAGTGTTGAGATGAAGAGTATCCCAAATAAGCAAACGATTTTCACTTTAACGATACCAGTAGATCAAGTCAGTAGAAAAGAGGGGATTGGGAGATGAGATTTTTTATTGTTGATGATGATGAAGCCGTTCGTTCTTCACTGGCTCAGCTCATTGAAGATGAAGAGCTTGGTATTGTGGCCGGAGAAGCAGAGGATGGCGCAGAGTTAACAGCCAGCTACTTAAATGATTTGCACATTGATATTTTATGTATTGATCTATTGATGCCGGAAAGAGACGGGCTTGAAACGATTCGAGCAATCAAGGATGAGTTTCACGGGAAATATTTAATGCTGTCACAGGTTGAAACAAAGGAATTAATCGGACAGGCGTATACACTTGGCGTTGAGTATTATGTGACAAAGCCGATCAATCGTGTAGAGGTCTTAAGCGTTCTCCATCTCATGATTGAACGCCTTCATTTAGAGCATTCAATTGAAAATATTCAGCACTCACTTAAATCGGTCATGCAATTTCAGCAGCGCGGTCAGACGAAAACGAAGCAGCGGGGGAAAAGTCTTGCAGAGGCAGGGCAGTTTTTGCTGGCGGAGCTTGGTATTGTTGGTGAGAAGGGGTCTAAAGATTTATTAGATATGATTCTGTTTACAGACCAGTATTTAGCGCTGCATGCTGATCATCATGATTCCTTTCCTTCTTTAAAGATCATTTTCACTGGGATTACGGAGGATAAATTAAGTGAGCCCTACACATCGGCAGACATCGCAAGAGAAGCAAAGGCAGCCGAGCAGCGGGTAAGACGTGCGATCAACCAATCATTGAAACATATCGCATCACTTGGGCTAACCGATTTTTCCCATCCAACATTTGAAAATTACGCATCAAAATTTTTCGATTTCACCATCGTGCGAAAGAAAATGAGTGAATTGACGAAAGAGATGAGCGGAAGAGAAGAACACACCCGTATCAATGTGAAGAAATTTGTGCAGGTGCTTTACTACGAAGCAAAACGTATTTTTATGGAAGATTAAAAAAGACATGCTCTCTAATTAGGGAGACATGTCTTTTTTTGTGATGGATTGCAGGTGCATTTGCAGCACGGAGCGTATGAGCTGAGGTGGTAACCGATGAGGCTGTACAATTCCATTCAATGCAAGCCCATTAATGACCGCATAAAGCCGCTCAGTTTCTAATAAAAGATCGATATCATCTAGCAGCAGCCCATCCTCTTTCAATTTCATTAAACAATATTGGGCGGTTTGGAAAAGTTCGTCATACATCTTTGCATTGAGCGGCTGTAGATCTGGTTCAGTCAGTGCCTTGACGGAAAAAGCCTGCCACACCTCCATTTCAAATTTTCGTTCTTCATCAAGTGGAAGAACCTGCTCCAATAAATTGATGACATTTTCCTCCGTTGAACCGTTTAATGGAAGCCCTGTAATCCGCTCCTTGACTCTTTCCTGAATTAAATTCATGGAGAATAGAAACAACTCTTGCTGTGTGGAAAAATAATGACGCATAGAGCCGGCTGAAATTCCAGCTTCTACTGCTATTTTTCGTACAGAAGCGCTTTCCAAACCTTCTTGTTTAATCACTCTCATTGCAGCTTGAGCGACCTTTTGTTTTTGTTTATGGTGATCAACGATTTTTGGCATACATTGATTTTAGCATAGCTGTTGTTTTTTTAACACATATGTGTTATTTTTTATTTAATACAATTGTGTTAAAAAGGATGTGGGGAAATTGGTCGGGTTACTGATTGTGGCATGTGAAATTGGTTTTTGGCTGTTTATTTTAATGGGTTTAACGCTTCGTTATGTGTTTAAACAGAAAAAGTGGGGTGCTTTCTTTCTTGTCTGTACGCCGGTTTTAGATCTCATCCTTCTTGCGGCTACTTATATAGATTTAAGACAGGGGGCTGTGGCGACTGTCATCCACGGGCTTGCAGCTGTTTATATTGGTGTGAGTCTGGCTTTTGGACATCAAATGGTGAAATGGGCAGATGCTAAATTTGCTTATCGTTTTGCAGGTGGCCCTAAGCCAAAGGGAAAACCAAAGTACGGTAAAGAGCGGTCTATGTATGAAATGGTCGGCTGGGCTCGGCATGTCATTTCTTATGTCATTGGAGCGGGGCTGTTATATGGTTTGACCTATCTCATCCAAGCACCAGAGCGGACGGAAGCGCTGATGCAGCTTGTCAATACATGGGGAATGATCTTAGCCATTGATTTTGTCATTAGCATCAGCTACGTCATTTGGCCGAAAAAACATCCGGAAAATATAGCAGGCTGACAAAAAAGACAGGCGGATTCACTCCACCTGTCTTTCCTTATGATGACAACCCTTTGTAAATAGTGTCAATATTCCATTTCATCATCTTATAGTAGCTGTCTCCATCTTCACCTTTTTTTCCAATAGAGTCAGTGAAGACTTTCCCTTTGATTGGAACCCCGGTTTCCTCAGAGAGGCTTTCGAGGCTTCGTTTATCAACGCTTGTTTCAAGAAAGAGAGCAGGAACTTGATGATCTTTGACAAAATGAATGATGCGCTTCATTTGTCCTGGTGTTCCTTCACTTTCTGTGTTGATTTCCCAAATGTAGCCGGCTTTCAGTCCATACGCCTCTGCAAAATACTTGAATGCTCCTTCACTTGTGACAAGGAGCTTTTTGTCTTTTGGCAGCTGATCAAACTTGTCTTTTGCTTCATCGTGAAGCGCTTGAAGCTTTTTGATATAGGCTTCTGCATTTTTTTCGTAATCCTCTTTATGCTCAGGGTCCGCTTGAATGAGCGCATCTCGGGCATTTTGGGCATAAAGTATCCCATTTTCAACATTCAGCCATGCGTGGGGGTCCTGCTGGCTTTCGAGCCCTTTTGAAGACAAATGTTTCACTTTGACGCCTTTACTCAGCTCGGCTACAGGTGCATCATCCCCGTCCTTGCCGCTCGATTCGAGCAGTTTTTGAAACCAGCCGTTTCCTGTTTCAAGGTTCAAGCCATTATATAGAACAAGGTCTGCATCCGTCGTATATTGAACATCCTTTGGCAGTGGGTCAAATTCGTGTGGGTCTGTACCAATGGGAACAATGCTGTGAATAGAGACATGCTGCCCGCCTACTTCCTTCACAATGTCATAAAGAATGGAGTAGGTCGTAACAACTTTTAATGTACCGTCATCTTTACCAGAATTACTTTGCTGGGTTGAACAGCCTGCGATGATCATAAGGGCAATGAATACTGCGGTCAAACGGATTGCAAATACCTTCTTCATATATGTCCTCCTTTTACATAGACGCTTCCTTTTTTAAGTGCGTTCGTTTTCGTTTAGATTTTAATGATCTCCATAGAATGCCTTGCTTTGGTGAAAAGATAAAAGCACTGCCGAATAAAATGGTGGCGACCAGCACGATGGAAGCACCAGACGATAAGTTATACGTAAAGCTAAGCCCTAAGCCTATGACAGCAGAAACAGCACCGAAAAAAGCAGATAAATAAATCATGATCCAGAGCCGGTCTGTCAAGAGATAAGCAGTGGCTGCCGGCGTGATCAGCATGGCAACGACAAGAATAATCCCAACGGTTTGCAGTGATGCAACGGTTACAAGGGTCAATAAGGTCATGAGAAAATAATGAATCATACGATTCGGCAAACCGTAAACCGAAGAAATCACCGGATCAAATGAACTAATGAGCAGTTCCTTGTAGAAAACGATGACGGCTAGCAAAATAAAAATGCCGATGCCAAGTGTAATCCACATATCAGCTGATCGAACAGCTAGTACGTTTCCAAATAGAATATGATATAGGTCACTCGAACTTTTCAAAAATGTGATCAAAATAATTCCGATTGAGAAAAAGGCTGTAAAGACAATGCCGATGGCTGAATCATTTTTTATGCGGCTGTTTTGACTCACGTAACCGATTCCAATCGCTGTTAACACGCCAGTTAAAACGGCACCGAAGAAAAAGTTAATTCCAAGCATATAAGAAATGGCGACACCTGGCAGTACGGCGTGTGAAATGGCGTCTCCCATCAAGGCCATGCCGCGTAAAATGATAAAGCAGCCGATAACGCCACAAATGATGCCTACCATAACGGATGTAAATAGTGCTTTTTGTAAAAAAGCATATTCAAAGAGTCCGGTTAAAAATTCCATTACACGTCTCCTCCTGCTGATTTTAAGAATGGCAGCTGCGTTTCATATGCTTCCAGCATGATCTCTGGGCGAAGAATGTCGTGTACAGACCCTGCTTTGATGAGTTTTTTATTTAACAGAACAAGATGGCTGAAATAATCATCTGCCTTACTTAAATCATGATGGACAACCAAAATGGTTTTCCCTTCATCTCGTAATTCCTTCAAAATGCGCACCATCGTTTCTTCACTTGCCATATCAATTCCGACAAACGGTTCATCCAAACAGAAGAGCTGTGCGTTTTGAGCAAGAGCCCTTGCAAGGAAGACACGCTGCTGCTGCCCGCCGGATAACTCACCGATTTGTCTTTTGGCAAAGTCTTGCATTCCGACTTTTTCTAAACAGTGATACGCATATGCCCGGTCTTCTTTTTTTGGACGTTTCATTAGTCCGAGCTTCGGATATGTTCCAAGTAGTACGGTATCCAGTACATGAATGGGAAACGTCCAATCTAAATCATTTCTCTGCGGTACATAGGCGATCTGTTTTCTCACTTGTTTAAAGGGCTGTTCAAAAAAACGAATATCCCCTTGGTCTTTTTCAATTAAATCCAAACATGCCTTGAGTAACGTCGATTTACCAGCACCATTTGGACCGATGATTCCTGTCATTGTCCCTTCCTGTATGGAAAGAGAGACGTTCTCTAATGCATCTTGTCCGTGATATGAGACATGAAGACGGTCGATTGTTAAAGCATTTGACATCTCTTGCGGCCCCTTTCAATCATGATTGCACTTCCTAAAGATATATGCATAAAATAAATAATTTTGACTAAAGGATGAAATGATTCTCTAATGCTAATTTGTTTCCTTAGGGAAACTTTTATTTTATTCTAAGCGTCTGTCCTTCTTTTGTAAAGAGAAAAACTGAAAACGATCGTTTTTATGTTATGCGGGGAGCAGGGGACATGAGCTTGATTTATTGAAAATCCGTATGACAGAATCGGACACAAAAAAACCAATTATTTCTTCATAAATGATTGACAGAAGACAAGAACTCCTCATATAATAAAGGTAATCCAATATATGAATATATGCTCATATATAAAGTTTTTGATTTTTAATAGGTTTAATCGATCCAGGGAACGTTACTTATCATATAGAAAAAAGGTGAGAACATGAAAAAAATGAAGGATGAATACGTATTAAACGGTCTTGATTGTGGAAACTGTGCACGTAAAATTGAAACAGGTGTCAGCAAAATGGATGGCGTTGAAGCTTGTTCCGTTAATTTTGCGACAGGGACATTGACTGTCACACATGCAGATAAGCAAGAAACGATGTCAAAGCGTATTGAAAAAACGGTTCAGTCCATCGAACCTCATGTGAGTGTATCACCAAAAGAAGAAGGCCATCATCACGATCATGATCATGGGACAAAGAATTTAAAAGCGATTGTGCTTAAATTAATTGGCGGTGCAGTCATTGGAACAGCGGCTTATTTCATACCAGAAGATGGCTTACTAAAATTCATCACGTTTTTCGCAGCCTATTTACTAGTCGGCGGTGATGTTGTTTTTAAAGCGCTGAAAAATATCGTGCGCGGCCAAGTATTTGATGAGAACTTCTTAATGACCATTGCAACAGCTGGCGCTTTTGTGATTCAGCAATATCCAGAGGCACTGGCAGTGATGCTGTTTTACCAAATTGGAGAGCTGTTCCAAGGGGCAGCAGTGAATCGTTCAAGACGATCCATTAGTGAATTAATGAATATTCGCCCTGAATATGCGAATCTCAAAGTAGGAAATGAAACGAAAAAAGTGAAGCCGGAAGAAGTAAAAGTCGGTGACCGTATCGTCGTGAAACCAGGCGAAAAAATTCCACTTGATGGCCTCGTCATTGAAGGCTTTTCACTCGTGGATACCTCCGCATTAACAGGGGAGTCTGTGCCGCGGGATGTAGAAGCAGGGAAGGAAGTTCTTGCAGGGTTTGTGAATCAAAACGGGATTCTTGAAATTGAAGTGCAAAAAGGACTTAGCGAATCGGCAGTGACGAAAATTTTAGACTTGGTTGAGAATGCGAGCAGCCGAAAAGCGCAGACAGAAAACTTTATTACAAAGTTTGCAAAATACTACACACCGGCTGTTGTTGTATTGGCATTACTGCTTGCCTTTGTGCCGCCGCTTCTCATTCCATCAGCACAATTGTCTGACTGGGTTTACCGGGCACTCGTTTTCCTTGTTATTTCATGTCCGTGTGCGCTTGTCGTGTCCATCCCATTAGGATTCTTCGGGGGAATTGGGGCAGCTTCTAAACGAGGCATCCTTGTAAAAGGCAGTAACTATTTAGAAGCACTGAACTCTGTGAGCTATGCTGTATTTGATAAGACGGGCACACTCACAAAAGGAAACTTTACGGTGACCAATATCGTGACAGCTAGCGAAAAGTGGTCAGAAGAGGAGCTGCTTTCTTTTGCAGCTTTAGCAGAAGCTCATTCTTCACATCCGATTGCTGAATCAATTAAAGCGGCATATGGTTCTCCGCTTGATGAAAGCCAGATCGAAGCATATGAGGATATTGCAGGACATGGAATTAAAGCGACCATCAGTGGTTCACAAGTCTTGGCGGGAAATCATCGCTTGATGGAACGAGAAGGCATTTCATATGAAAAAGAAAAACGAAGCGGAACGGTTGTGTACATGGCGATTAACGGTGAGTTTGCCGGATCGATCTTGATTGCAGATGAATTAAAGGATGATGCAATTGAAGCTGTCTCCGCTCTAAAAGCGTCTGGCATTCAAACTGTCATGCTGACTGGTGATGCCAAACAAGTCGGAACAGCGGTCGCCCAGCAAATTGGCATAGATGAAGTACATGCAGAATTATTACCGCAGGATAAAGTAACAAAATTAGAAGAAATTGATCAGAAAAAAGCGCCTCAAGAAAAATTATTATTTGTTGGGGATGGCATTAATGATACACCGGTATTAGCAAGAGCAGACATAGGTATTGCGATGGGCGGACTTGGTTCAGATGCAGCGGTAGAAGCGGCTGATATCGTCATTATGACAGACCAACCGTCAAAAGTTGCAGAAGCCATCGCTGTCGCTAAACGAACAAGAAGGATTGTCTGGCAGAACATTGCATTTGCTCTTGGGGTTAAAGGGGTTTTCCTATTACTCGGTGCATTTGGTATTGCGACCATGTGGGAAGCCGTCTTCTCGGATGTCGGTGTGACCGTACTCGCTGTTTTAAATGCCATGAGGGTGATGAAATAAAATTGTAAGGAAAAATTCATGAATACCATCTTTCATAATGAATCCCCTCTTGTTAAAATAGAAGAAGTTGGATAATGGCATTATTCTAAGCTATTATCCTTTTTCTTTTGAAGGAATGAAAAAGATAAGGTAGGTGCTTTTGTGAGTAAAAAAAATAATCAATCTTCATCCATTAAATTTGCTGTTATTTTAACCATTATCGCAGCTCTTCTCATCGGATTATTCGTCGTCATTGGGAACAACAACAGCAAAGAAGCACAAACGGTTGACAGTAAGCCTTCTATTAAAGGACAGCCTGTCATGGGAGATAAAAACGCAGCCGTGCAAATTGTCGAGTTTGGGGATTATAAATGTCCTTCATGTAAATCATTTGAAACAGACATTTTCCCAAAACTGAAAGCGGACTACATAGATAAAGGCGATGTATCATTTTCGTTTATTAACTTGCCACTTCCTGTTCATGGAGATGGCGCTGTATTAGCAGCACTAGCTTCTGAAGAAGTGTGGAAGGAAGATCCGAAAAACTTTTGGGCATTTCATGAAGCTGTCTATCAAGCACAGCCAGATAGTGAAGCAGAATGGGTCACGCCTGCTAAGCTGACGGAGCTAGCGAAAAAGACAACAAAAGTAGATACGGACAAGCTTAAAGATAACCTATCGAAGAAAACATATCAGCCGCAGCTGAACACAGACGATCAGCTTGTGAACCAATATAAAGTGAATGCAACACCAACTCTTTTCATTAACAATAAACAAGTCCAAAACTTTTATGACTATGATGAAATCAAAGAATTAATTGATCAAGAGCTCAAAGGGAAAAAATCATGAAGAATAAGCTTGTTTACTTATACAGTGCTTGGATCGTCTCTATCGTTGCGACGATGAGCAGCCTGTATTTAAGTGAAGTAAAAAAGTTTATCCCATGCGATATGTGCTGGTTTCAGCGCATTTTCATGTACCCGCTTGTGCTTTTACTTGGAATTGCGACATTCAGAGGCGATGTCAAAATAAAATATTATGTCCTGCCTTTGGCTGTGATTGGCGCTTGTTTTTCTATCTATCATTATATGGAACAAAAGATACCTGGCTTTGCATCGATTCGCCCTTGCCTGAGCGGTATTCCTTGTTCTGTTGATTATTTGAACTGGTTTGGTTTTATCACCATTCCACTACTAGCCCTTATTGCATTTATTCTCATCATCATTAGTATGCTGCTGTTAAATGCAAAAGAAGATTGAAGGAGATAGCCTGCTTATAAGCGGGCTATCAGCGTGTAGACAAACCCTCGCATTCGTTGTCAGTCCTGCGCGCTGGTGCTCACGAATGTCAAATTCGCTCCGCTCCAGTACTCGTCCTTCCTAGACTTCAAAGGTTTTCTATCACGCTGAAAAGAAGACAAAGAGCTAAAATAAAGATCATTTTAGCCCTTTGTCAACAATCTGTAGCCTGCTTATAAGCGGGCTATTTTTTATTTTTGCAAAAAGATAAAATTTAAAGAAAATTTATATTGCTTTTCGCCTGTGTCAGATATACATTAAGGGAGTAGTATTAGATGATTAGATAATGGTAAGGAGATAAGCGGAAAATGGCATGGGAAGTCTTAAGTATCATTGGCATTGTCGCATTCGCCATTAGTGGTGCGATTGTGGCAATGGAGGAAGAGTACGATATTCTTGGTGTGTACATTTTAGGGATTGTAACAGCATTTGGCGGTGGAGCGATTCGGAATCTATTAATTGGTCTTCCGGTGTCTGCTTTATGGTCACAGGGCAAAATGTTTACGATTGCCCTTGTATCTATTACGATTGTGTTTCTTTTTCCAAAGCTTTTGCTCAAACACTGGAGCACTTGGGGAAATTTCTCGGATGCGATCGGTTTAGCAGCGTTTGCGATTCAAGGCGCACTATTTGCTGTGCAAAGAGAACTCCCGCTCAGTGCGGTCATTGTGGCAGCCATTTTGACTGGAAGCGGCGGCGGAATTGTACGTGATTTATTAGCAGGACGAAAGCCGCTTGTGCTAAAAGCAGAAATTTACGCCGTATGGGCAGCTTTTGGCGGCTTATTCGTCGGACTCGGCTTAGCGCAAGGCGAGCTAGCTTTATATCTGCTGTTTGTCATCCTCGTCGTATGCAGGGTTTGTTCCTACTTATTCAAATGGCGTCTTCCTGCCAGGTCTTATTTTTTAAATAAAGGGTGAAACGAAAAAAGGGCGATTTCGCTCTTTTTTTGTGTTTAATAAGAGCTGATTGTCAGCAGATGTTGGAGTTTTCGTGTAAAATAAAAGTAGGTCTATTGTTCATCATTTGAACAATACATATGATGAAAATTTTGTCAGCAGGCTGAATATCTGGATTCAGCCTTTTTTTGCCTAGATGGATTGTTATGTGTTGGTTTCACTTTTTGCGGAATACTAAAGAAGCACTTCTGATCGGACGGATGGATGAAATGAACACATCTTTGCATGTAAGCAAAACTTGACGAAAAATATACATAGGAGGGACATGTACTAGTGGAGATTTTTTTGGCAGTGCTCGTACTACTGGCACTCATTGCAGCATCTAATATTATCAATCGTTTTGTCCCCTTTATTCCTGTTCCGTTAATTCAAGTGGGCTTAGGAATATTGGTGGCAGCTTTTCCTTCAGGTTTACATATTTCTTTAAATCCTGAACTCTTCTTCGTTCTATTTATTGCGCCGCTGTTATTTAATGACGGGAAGCGTACCCCAAGGGACGAGCTTTGGAAATTAAGAGCACCTATTCTTCTTTTAGCACTTGGTTTAGTGTTTGCGACCGTGATTGTAGCGGGATATACCATTCATTGGATGATTCCAAGCATACCGCTTCCAGCCGCATTTGCGCTTGCAGCGATTTTATCACCGACAGATGTCGTGGCAGTAAGTGCTTTATCCAGCCGTGTGAATATGCCAAAGGGCATCATGAGACTGCTGGAAGGCGAAGGGCTGATGAACGATGCATCAGGACTTGTCGCCTTTAAATTTGCCATTGCCGCAACAGTGACGGGAGCCTTTTCAATTGCTCAGGCATCCTTTAGCTTTGTCCTCATTGCCGCAGGTGGTTTATTAACTGGATTTATTCTATCCTTCTTTATCATTCGTTTTCGCTATTTTCTCCGCCGTTTAGGAATGGACGATGTCACGATGCATATCATCCTGCAAATCCTTACACCATTTGTGATTTATTTAGCAGCAGAAGAAATTGGTGTATCCGGAATTTTAGCCGTTGTGGCCGGTGGTGTGACGCATGCCATTGAGCAAGATCGAATGGAAGCGAATTTAGCCAAACTGCAAATTGCTTCATCAAACACATGGAATATTATTTTATTTATTTTAAACGGACTTGTTTTCGTCTTACTTGGGTTGCAGATTCCGGATGTTTCTACAGTCATTTTCCAAGATGAATCCTTTAACAACATGCAGGTGATTGGTTACATCTTAATTATTACACTGTGTCTCATGGTGCTGCGGTTCTTATGGGTATGGCTGTTCTGGGCAGGAAAATGGAGTGCAACAAAAAAGCAAAATGTGAAAAAGCCGAAGTTTCGCGCCTCGATGCTGATGACATTCTCTGGTGTCCGCGGGGCTGTGACATTAGCAGGTGCCTTTTCAATACCATTTACGCTTGCGGACGGATCACCATTTCCTGAGCGGCACTTGATTATTTTCCTCGCAGCAGGCGTGATCCTATGTACACTCATTTTAGCTAGTGTGTTACTGCCTCTTTTATCTGAGAAAAAAGACAAGCAGGTCGACGTGGACTTGGATACAAAGATTCAGCATGCAAAACGGAAATTGCTCAGAAGTGCTATTAAAACGTTAAAAGAAGGGATGAATGAGGACAACAGGGAAGTATCCCTTGCACTCATCAATGATTACCGAATGAAGCTGAGAAATATCCAGCGTGAACCATACCAATTCGGGATGAGAAGACAAGAGAAAAAAATCAGACTGCATGGTATCAAAGCAGAACAGATGAAACTTCAACAATTAATTGATGATGAGAAAATTGACAAGGAAGAAGCTTATGAGCTGCAAGAGAGATTTCATGAGCTGGAAATGCTGTACTCAAACTCATTCAAAATTCGTTTTTCAAAGGTGAAGTTTCTCCGCTTGCTTCAATGGCTGCAATTATGGCGGCCGAATCAGCACATTTCAAACGGTATTTTAGAAAAAGAGGACTCGTATAAACAAATCCGTAAGAAAACGGCTGAAGCTGCGGTAGACTCGATCAAACAGCATATGACAGATGAAAACCAGCAAACGTGCCACCAAGTTATTGGTTTTTACAACCAAGTGATTTACCGCTGTGAACACGGTCCAAGCTTCTTCCAGCAAAAAGACCGTTCATTTGACCGAAAGAAAAAAGAGCTGAACTTCCAAGCTGTACAGACGATTCGAAATGAAATACAAACCTTATATGAAGATGGTGAGATCAACCGTGATATTGCCCATCATTTAAGAGAGTATATCAATGACATGGAAGCTGTTCTGCTCACCAATACGTGATGTTGTCATCTTCTCCCCCATGTTTTATGATGAAGAAAGAGAACGAGCAGGGGGAGATCAATGATGGCGTATTATGGAGCAATTGAAGCTGGGGGTACAAAATTTTGTTGTGCAATCGGCAATGAGCATGGATACATCTTAGAGGAAATGACGATTCCGACAGAGCACCCGGATCAAACAATACAAAAGCTCATTCCATTTTTCAAGCAGCATGACATTGCAGCATTAGGGGTTGGCTCCTTTGGACCCATTTGTGTTCAACAGGACGATCCTTCATACGGTTATATCATGAACACACCGAAAGTGGAGTGGAAGCAATACCCGTTCATTCCTGAGCTTGAGAAGCAATTAGGTGTCCCCGTATCTTTTACAACTGATGTCAATGCCGCAGCACTAGGTGAATTAACAAAAGGGGCAGCCAAAGGGCTAAGCAGCTGTTTGTATATCACGGTCGGTACAGGCATTGGTGCGGGGGCTGTTGTGAAAAATGAGCTTCTACACGGTCATTCACATCCTGAGATGGGGCATATCCTTGTCAGGCAGCATGAATCTGATCCATTTGCAGGTGTCTGCCCGACACATGGAAATTGCTTAGAAGGACTGGCAGCTGGACCAGCGATTGAGAAAAGGTGGGGGAAACCTGCCAAAGAGCTGACGCAGGATGAAGCGGTTTGGGCACTTGAAGCGGATTATTTAGCGCAAGCGCTTATGCAATACTCGCTCATTTTAAGCCCAGAGCGCATCATCATGGGCGGAGGTGTCATGAAGCAAAAGCAACTATTCCCACTCATTCGAGAGAAGCTAGCTGCTTATGTCAATGATTATGTGGACCTGCCGCCGCTTGATACATACATTGTCTCCCCTAAACTTGAGGACAAGGCTGGCATGACTGGTGCGCTGCTCTTAGCCATCGAAGCGAAGAGAAACGCCTGATAATAGAGTTTTGAAGCACAACATGAGATAATGAAAGAGATGGAATCTATAAAAAAGGTGGTTGTTAAAATGGTCAAAAGCTTGAATGATACCGTAACACTGAATAACGGAGTAGAAATGCCTTGGTTTGGTTTAGGTGTATTCAAAGTGGAGGACGGCAATCAAGTGGTAGATGCCGTAAAAGCAGCCATACGGAACGGATATCGCAGCATTGATACGGCAGCTGTTTATAAAAATGAGACAGGCGTAGGAAAAGCGATTAAAGAATCTGGCGTGAAACGAGAAGACTTATTCATTACGTCTAAAGTATGGAACACAGATCAAGGCTATGATAAAGCGCTTGAGGCGTTTGACGCAAGCTTAAACCGATTAGGTCTTGATTACTTAGACCTCTATTTGATTCATTGGCCTGGACCAAATGCAGATACATTTAAAGACACATGGCGCGCACTTGAGAAGCTTTATAAAGACGGGAAAGTCAGAGCCATTGGAGTCAGCAACTTCTATATTCAGCATTTAGAAGAGCTGTTAAAAGATGCTGAGGTTGTTCCAGCTGTGAACCAAGTGGAGTTTCACCCGAAACTGACACTTGTTGAACTGCGTCAATATGCAAAGGAAAAAGGCATTCAAATTGAGGCATGGTCTCCTCTGATGCAAGGGAAGCTATTAGATCATGACGTTTTGAAAGACATTGCTGCACGCTACAATAAATCTGTTGCTCAAGTTATCTTGCGCTGGGATCTGCAAAGCGGTGTCGTGACAATTCCTAAATCTATCAATGAAGAACGTATTAAACAAAATGCAGACATCTTTGACTTCGAGCTTTCTAAAGAAGACATGGAAAAAATCGATGCATTAAACAATAACGAACGTGTCGGCTCGAATCCAGAGACGATGACGGTTGGGTTTGAATAAATTAAAAAAATCCTCTTTCTCATGTTAGAAAGGGGATTTTTTACGTACTGCTTCGGCGTACAGCCAACAGCATGATAAAAGATAGAATCACAATACAAATTGTCCACGCCCAAGCAAGCTCCATTCGTCCGGAATCAATCGCCACATAGATAGCGGTTGGGAGTGTTTGCGTTTTTCCTGGGATGTTGCCGGCAAACATTAAGGTCGCCCCAAATTCTCCAAGGGCTCTTGCAAAGCTGAGGATGCTGCCTGATAAGAGGGAAGGCAGGGCAAGTGGTACTGTAATATAGGCGAAGACTTGGAATGAATGAGCACCATCTACTTTTGCAGCCCCTTCAATGTCTGACTCAATCGTAGAAAATCCAGCCTTTGCAGATTGATACATAAGCGGGAATGCCACAACTGTTGATGCAATAACTGCCGCCCACCAAGTGAAAATGACCGGCTGGTGAAAGATCCATTCAATCGCGCCCCCGATCATGCTATGCCTTCCGAATATGACGAGCAATAAAAAACCTACAACCGTTGGCGGAAGGACAAGCGGCATCATCAAGAGCGTTTCTACGATCATTTTTCCCTTAAATGATGTTCGCGCCATCCAATAGCCAATCAATGTACCAAAAACAGTTGCCAGCAGCCCGCTTACAACGGCAACCTGCACGGACAGCCAAATGGGAGATAGGAATTCTTCAGTCATCATAGGCATTAATTCACTTGAAAGCCGTACTTTTTAAAAATTGATTTGGCTGTTTCTGATTGAAGAAATTGAAAAAAGGACTTGGCTTCCTCTACATGTTCTGTCCCTTTGACGATTCCTACTGGATAAATGATCGGGGAATGCATGTCCTGATTGGCTTCATCCGCAATTTTTACTTTTTTGGAAACGAGGGCATCTGTCTTATACACAACACCAGCCTCCACATTTCCTGTTTCTACGTAGCTTAAAACTTGCCGCACATCCTTGCCGTACACAGCGTTCTTTTTCACTTGATCCCAGATGTTCAGCTTTGTGAAAATCTCTTTGCCGTATGTACCAGCAGGAACGGATTCTGGTGTGCCAAGAGCAATCTTCCCTTTTATGTGCTGGGCGTCTTGAAAGCTTTTAATAGAGGAAGAATGATCATTTGGCACAATGAGTACAAGCTCATTTTGGATGGCATCCTTGATAAAATGTTGATCGATATCTCCAGATTGCACAAGCTCATCAAAGGGCGCTTCAGCTGCTGAGAAAAAGAGATCTGCTTTTGCCCCTTGTGCGATTTGCTGCTTCAATGCGCCGGATGACCCGAAATTATTTGTTAATGTCACATTCGGATGCTCATCATTAAAGGCGGATTCGATTTCCTTTAGTGCATCTTGAAGACTTGCCGCTGCTGAAATGACAAGCTCTGTTTTTTTGCTTGTATCCGATGACTTCATCTCTGTTTGACACCCGCTCAGGAGCAAGCAGATGGCGATGATGGGGAAGAACGCATACTTCATGTTCACACCTCTTATTATTCAATATCATATGTATCCTATATTATAAGCAAACTTATTTGACCATTCATAGGCTTTCAGTAAAAAGAGAAAAGAAAAAGCCGCCAGATGGCGACTTTTTAATGCTGATAAAAACGCAGCAAATTCCCATTGATCACTTTGTCTGATAAGGAAAGTTCTTTATTGGCTTTTTCGATATAAGGCTGACACACCTCATCCTGTTCAACAGGTTCTTTTGTTTTTTGATCATAGCAGGTGTTCTTTGTATAGAGATAATCATCTGTAATAAAGTTCCCGTTTCTCAAAACAGCAAAAGGCGTCCGTTCGTTTGAAAATAAGTCATTGCCAAATTGAATGGCATCCTTCGTTTCAATACCGAGTAAGTGCAGGAGTGTCGGTTTCACGTCGATTTGCCCAGCTGTTTCAGAAATTGTCTGCGGTGCTTGATCTGTGACCCCCGGAATGTAAATTAAAAAGGGCACCCGCTGCAATTTCACAGCATCAAACGGTGTGATTTCATCTTTTTTGAGCAGCTCTGCCATTGCCTGATGATGTGCCTCGGAGATACCATAGTGATCCCCCATGAGGACAAACATTGTATTTTCATACAGTCCTTCTTCTTTCATGCGGTCAAAAAATGTCTTAATGGCTTCATCCTGATAGCGGACGGTCGTCACATAGCGGTTTAAAATGGCGCTGGACGAATCATATTCATCAATCAATTGATCCTTTGGATCGATTTCAAATGGAAAGTGATTGGTCAAGGTAATAAACGTGCTGTAATAAGGCGCCTTCAACTTTTTTAAATAATCAATGGATTGGTCAAAGAAGTCAATATCCTTTAAGCCCCAGCCAGTTGAATTCTGTTCATTGACCTGATACGAATCGACATCATAAAAGCGGTCAATCCCAAACGACTCATACATCACATCACGATTCCAAAACGTTTTATTATTCGCATGAAATTGGACGGATTGATAGTTCTCTTTTTTCAACTGCTTGTATAACGTGTCGTATTCGTTGTCACTCGCTGTGAAAAAGACAGCGCCGCTGCTAGATGGGTAGAGGGAATTTGCGACAATAAACTCTGAATCCGATGTCTTTCCTTGCTCAGTCTGCTGATAAAATTCATCAAAATAAAAACTCTTTTTAGCGAGTTGATTTAAAAAGGGGGTGATGTATTGTCCATTCACCTTTTGATCAACGACAAATTGCTGTGTTGATTCGAGTGAAATGAACACAACGTTCTTACCTTTAGCAAGTCCAAAGTACTCTTCGTTTGGTGCACTGTAATCAGCCTTTGTGTAGTTTGCTACGGTTGAAAGTGTATCTTCATCTGCAAAGGCTTTTTGTCCAATACGCGCTGTTTGGGCAGCGCCGTCATACAGGTGGAACTGGAACAGCCCAAGGTTTCGTACAATCACTTCTCGATCATAAGAGCTTGTCAGAAAGCGAGGGTGATCCATCATGGCTGAACTGACATGAAACAATAGAAAGCTACAGCACACCGCATAATATGTTTTGATCGTTTTAAAGGAGGCTTTTGGCGGTAAAGGTTTGCGCTTTAAAAGCCACGCCAGCACCACGAAATCAATGAGCATCAGTAAAAACAGCGGGTGAAATAACTCTGTCATACTGCTGCCCATATCTCCCATGTTTTTCGCTTGGAATAAGACAGGGATTGTAATGAAATCAATATAAAATCCATAAAAGATCGTATTCGATATGAGAATCGCCGTCAAAATCAAATTTGCGGTTAATAAAAATACTTTTTGTTTCGTTTCATTTAAAAAAAGAGCAATCCCAAACAAAGGGAGCAAAAAGCTAAGTGGATTGATCAAAAGCAGCCATTCATGAAACAGATTGGCCGTTCGTATGTGAAATCCGAATTGATAAATGATGTATGTTTTCATCCACATGAAGAGGATGGAGTACACTAAAAACCAGTGATTTTTGAAAAACGCTTTCATTTATGTAGCTCCTCACCATTCTGTATTCAGCTGCAAGGCAAAAACACTTATCTTAAACCTACTAAAAAAATGAGGAATGATCAATTCATATCCTGTGTTTTTCGGAAAACTCTTTCTGATTCATTAGAATGGGATGGAGATGCCGCAGAGGACAGCGATGTAATAGCAGGTAACGACGGTGAGAGCAGCTAGTACGACTTGTTCTCCTGTGCTGCCTGTTTTGACATAGAAGGGAAGACGCACTTTAATGGAAGCCGGAAATAAAAATTTAATCCCATTCACTGTTCCTGCATCCAGAATGAGATGGCTTGCCATCCCGACTAGTAAACCGATACTTAGGCTGTCATTTGGAATGTATGTTGTTGCTAGAAAATAAATGATCAGCAAAAATAATAAACTGTGTGTAAATGTGCGATGACCGAACACACTGCTGATCAGTGTCGAGAGCAGCGGGAATTTTCTGCCGATTTTACTTTTTGTATGGCAAAGATCAGGGATCAGAGCACCTGCTGATCCAGCAGCAGCCATCGTCACTGGGTCGAATCCATAATAGTAGGCAACGGCTGTGGAGGCGGCAATTCCGCCCATGATGTGTGTTTTTCCTGTCATGATGCGTACTCCTGTTCTATCTTTAGTTCAAGTACTCACTATATCAAGGGTGGATTCATTCAGCAAGGCTTATTTCTAAAGAAAAAGAGGCCAAAAGGGTTGGCTGAATGGAAAAACATTCTATAATAAGGGGGAAGTCATGTTGATACTAACGATAAGGATGCGATTCGGATGGGTAATGCAGACATTTTAAAAGAAATTGTTCTTGTACATTATGAAGTCAGCCGTAAATTAAACCGCAAGTTACTTGAGTTAGAGAAAGACATCACGCCCCCACAGATATATGCTCTTTCTATTTTGATACAAGGCAAAGTATCACATGCCGAAGAGCTGAAGCAAAGACTCTCTTTAAACCCTGGTGCAGCCTCTATTGCACTCAATAAATTATGTGAGCAGGGTTATATTCAAAGAGAACGGGACAAGGACGATTCGTCACTTGTCCGTTTAGAAGTCACGGAAAAAGGGATGGCCATTTATGAAAAGCATACTCGTCTTTTCGGAAAGGTGATTCAGCATATGATGTCAGACTTCACAAAGGATGATTTAAAAACCTTTCTGTCGTACTTGCAAAAAATGAGGCAGACCTTTCATGATGATTGAGCCTCTTCCCTTGTATAATGCTGAGCGCTGTAGCACAAATTAAACAGGCAACCGCATTATATGAAAAGGGAGGAAACAGCGATGTCATTTTTCCAAAAGGATAAAAAAGCGAAAAGTGAGAAAAACCATCAGCAGGTAGATCAGCTGTTAGAGGAAGCAAGTAAAGAGCTAGCAGGCGATCCGCTTCAGGAAGCTGTACAAAAGAAGAAAAACAACGATCAATAAGCAAGGTATAGGGCAGAGAAACAGTTCTCTGCCTTTTTTCTATGTTTTTCCCTTTGACAGATGTGAGAATGTTTGATAACCTTCGTGTAGTAAAAATGAATAGAAATCCTCACGCTATGTCTCAGTGAGGTAGAGGTTGCGCGGATGATGAGTCACTCATAGGAGAGATGGAATCGTAGATCATGAGAAAAAAGGCATCAGCGCCGAAGTGTAGAGAGAGCTCCAACTTTCTTTATGCTGGGTCTGCATTGAATAAATGCAGGACTGCCACGTCTTTGAAGCGTGGAGGGCTATCCGGAGATCAAGGTGTATGTTTTGAAAAGCATGGACTTTTGTTCAGGCTTTTTTTTATGTTCTGAGTCACAAAAATAAGGGTATGCTGTTAAAAAGTAATCCATTATGAACATAAAGAATGCAAGTCATTGCTTCACAAATATATCAATGAAGATACTGCCGGGTCTGGTCCAAAGTGAATAAAACGGAGGTACGGAAATGGAACAGACAAAAAAATGGGGTTTTTGGTTATTGACGGCTTTTGTCGTCGGAAATATGGTAGGTTCAGGCATCTTTATGCTGCCAAGTACGCTTGCCCAGCACGCAAGTCCTTTAGGTGTGACGATGGCATGGCTTGTCACAGGCGGCGGTGTGCTGATGATTGCGCTTGTATTTGGGCATTTGTCCATTCATAAGCCGCAGCTGACGGCTGGACCACAAAGTTATGCAAGGGCGCTTTTTAAAGATCCGAAAAAAGGGAAAGCAGCTGGATTTACAATGGTGTGGGGATATTGGGTGGCAAGCTGGATTAGTAATGTCGCAATTATTACAAGCCTTGCTGGTTATTTAACGACTTTTTTCCCTATTCTCACAGTGAAGACTGAAGTTTTTACCTTTGGAAAAGAAGCGGTCACGCTTGGTCAGCTCATGACGTTTATCGTATGTACCCTTCTTCTATGGGGAACACATACCATTTTAATTACAAGCTTAAGTGCTGCAAGTAAATTGAATTTTATTACGACCTTTTCAAAGGTGCTTGGATTCGTCCTTTTTATTGTTGCGGGATTATTTGCATTTCAAACGGCATTATTTGAACATTACTACTTCCCGGTTGAAACAGGCAGCGAAGGAGTGCTTGGCCTTGGAGGTCAAATTCATCATGCGGCTATTTCCACACTATGGGCATTTATTGGAATTGAATCAGCTGTCATTTTATCAGGAAGAGCATCCTCACAGCGTGATGTGAAACGTGCGACGATTACAGGTCTTTTAATCGCACTTTCGATCTACATGATTATCACATTGATTACGATGGGCGTTCTGCCGCACGATCAATTGCAAGGTTCTGACAAACCATTCGTAGATGTGCTTCAGCTTATTATTGGGCCAGCTGGCGGAATTGTCATGGCTCTGCTGGCGATTATTTGCTTGTTTGGTTCGATGCTTGGCTGGATTTTACTTGGTTCAGAAGTACCGTATCAAGCAGCAAAGGCTGGTGATTTTCCAGCAGTATTTGCAAAAACAAACAAAAAAGGAAGCCCTGCTTTCGCTTTGACTGTTACAAATATTATGTCACAGCTGTTTATCTTCTCTGTGATGTCACGTACGATTAATGAAGCTTTTACCTTTTTAACTACATCAGCGACACTTGCGTATCTTATTCCGTATATTGTGTCTTCCATCTACAGCTTTAAGGTCATTATGCAAGGTGACACGTATGAACTTCAAAAAGGAAATCGAACGAGAGACGGCATCATTGCACTTGTTGCGATGGGGTATTCAGCTTGGGTCATTATTTCAGGAACAGCCGACTTGAAAACCTTTGGTCTTGGAATCGGTCTATTCTTAGTAGGTATTTTGCTTTATCCATTCATGTCAAAAGGATTTGCCAAAGGAACGGTATAAGGAAGACGTTTCTCCATTTCTGGAGAAACGTTTTTTTATGATGCAGATGTCAATCGATCCACAATAAACTCTAGCTGACCTTCTAGTGACACTGGGTCATTAAAGAAGAAACCGACTGGATCTATTTCGAATACATGTTTATTTTTGACGGCAGGAAGTGATGTCCAAATGCTGCTTTGATACACTTGGTCACCTTTACTTTTTGAGCCGCTCCATGGACCTGTGAAAATATAGTCGCCTGCGAATTCTGGCAGCTTCTCAAGAGAAATATTCGCATAGCCGACGCCGCTGTCGATCGCTTCTTTTTTAACCGCCTTCGGTGCTTTTAATTTCAGTTCGTCATAAATGATTTCGCCCCCGCGGGCAAAGGTGTTTCCGAAGATATAAATGCCTTTATCAAATGGCGATACGATCGAGACCGTCTTGCTGCCGACAGCTTTGGTTACCTTTGGTTTCACCTCAGCAATTTTGGTATCCCATTTTGTGATCCATTCTGTTGCTTTTTTTGGTGTACCTGTCATTTTACCGAATTCTTTTAGCTGGTCTTTGAAAGAATATTGATTGTATTTTACCGCTACAGTTGGGGCGATTTTTTTGTATTGATCAAACTTCTCATCTTCCCCCCAAGCAATAATCATATCTGGCTTCGAAGCGGCTACTTTTTCGACCGATGGGGTCCTTCCGAGATTTTCCACTCCATCTGTTTTCCCTTTATAAAAAGGGTTTTTAAAGATGGGTGATGTTGTAGCAACCGGCGTTTTGCCGAGTGTGACGAGGTCCCCGTAATAGCTTTCTGCAAGAAGCACTATTCGTTTCGGATTTTTCGGAAGCTTCACTTCACCTTTTGCATCCTGATATGTCATCATGTCATTCTTTTTCGTTGCAGATTGTTTATTTGAAGTGCTGCCGCAAGCGGCTGTAAAGATCATAAGAATCGATAAAGAAATCAAAAGAAATCCAGTTCGTTTTTTCACAAAAGTTCTCTCCTATTCATTTTTCCTTGATAATGATTCTCAATTTCATTTTTTATCGTAACATGATAGGAACAAAAATGCATTGGCTAATTTAGGCCTAAAGAAAAATGATGAAATTCTCACAGTTTTTTGATGAAAATAAAGAAATTTATCAGAACAATGATTTCAAAAAGAAAAGAAAGTGATATACTAGACTTCGAGATTGATAATCATTATCACTAATAAAGAATAAACATGAACGGAAAGGAAGAGACTGGTTTTGGGCTCACAATCGAATAAACAGCTGCCAGCCAGCGATGATACGATCGATATTGTCACGAAGCCTTTTGGAACAGCAGCTGTTATCATCATAGGAATCATCGCTTTATCATTTGGTCTTTTTTTATCGGTATCATTAGGAGCGGCAAACATTCATCTACAGACTGTATGGGAAGCCGTTTTTCATTTTGATCCACAAGAAACTTCACATCAAATCATTCGGGAATTGAGGCTGCCGCGCACAGTTGGAGCCGCGCTCGTCGGTGCCTTTTTAGCCGTATCAGGTGCCATTATGCAAGGAATGACAAGAAATGCGCTGGCGTCACCGGAGATTATGGGTGTGACAAATGGCTCCGCATTTGCGATTGCCATTGCATTAGCATTTTTCCCTGGCCAATCTTCTTTCACATTAATTCTTTGGTCATTTGTTGGAGCCGCACTCGGTGCCTCTATTGTATTTGGTGTCGGTACTATGTCAAAAGGGGGACTGACTCCGGTTAAACTCGCACTAGCTGGTACAGCGGTTGGAGCACTTTTGAGCTCAATTTCTTCAGCCATTGCCATTCGTTTTGACGTCGCTCAAGATATGAGCTTTTGGTATGCTGGCGGAGTGGCAGGTGTGAATTGGAGCAACATTCATATCATCATTCCAGTTGCCATTGCAGGACTAATCATTGCAATGATCCTTGCCCGTTCGATCACGGTTCTGAGCTTAGGTGAAGAATTGGCGAAAGGACTTGGACAGTATACGAAAACGGTCAAGGTGCTTGGCGTATTGGTTGTTATTCTTTTAACGGGTGCTGCCGTGTCGGTAGCGGGCTCTATTGGTTTTATCGGGCTTGTGATCCCTCATGTCACTCGATTCTTGGTTGGAGTGGACTACCGCTGGATTATCCCATGCTCCGCTATTTTAGGGGCCACTTTGTTAATTTATGCAGACATTGCTGCGAGGCTGGTCAACGCTCCGTTTGAAACGCCAGTCGGTGCCATCACGGCGATTATAGGCGTTCCTTTCTTCTTATATTTAGCTAGACGTGAAAGGAGCGGAATCTAAATGGAAATGGTGCAGCAAGCAAAGAAAAAGAAATATCAACGAACGATGCTCATGATCTTTTTCGCGATCGTAGCTGTGTTCCTTATTAGTTTAAATACCGGAGAAATTCGGATCTCTCCGATGGATACATTGAAAACACTTTTTGGATTCGGAAGTGAGATGGATGAGCTCGTATTATTCGAATTCCGACTTCCAAGAATGGTCATCGCTTTACTTGTCGGTGCTTCTATCGCTGTATCAGGCGCGATTTGGCAAGGCGTTTCTCAAAATGGTTTAGCTGACCCAGGTATTCTCGGCGTCAATGCCGGCGCTGGCTTTGCCGTTGTGCTATTTATCTTTGCATTTCAAGGCACGATGACGAATTTAGGTGATTTCACGATTTTTGTACTGCCGCTTTTCGCGTTCGTAGGTGCAGCCTTTGCTGCATTTCTCATCTATGTGTTAGCGTGGAAAAAAGGCATCACACCTGTTCGATTGATTTTAACTGGTATTGGTGTGAATGCTGCGTTTTCAGCAGCGATTGTGGTCATTCAATTGAAAATGAGCCCAAATGATTTTAACCAAGCCATCGTGTGGTTATCTGGAAGTATTTATGGCTCAAGCTGGACGTATGTCCTGTCTGTTCTACCATGGATGGTGATTTTCCTTATATTCGCGATTGTCAGATCACGCTATTTAAATATCATGAATTTGGGTGATCAGCTGTCCTATGGATTGGGTATTTCAGTTCATAAAGAAAGAAGCTTGTTCATGCTGATTGCCGTTGCATTAGCTGGTGCGAGTGTTGCTGTTGCAGGGAGTATTTCTTTCCTAGGGTTAGCCGCACCGCACTTGGCGAGAAAGCTTGTTGGGCCAAAGCATCAAGGAATGATACCGGCCTCCGCGTTAATTGGGGCGCTGTTATTATTATTGGCGGATACACTTGGCCGCGTCATACTTGCACCATCAGAAGTGCCAGTTGGCCTTGTCGTTTCTGCTTTAGGCGCACCTTACTTCATTTACTTATTGATGAAATCGAACTAATGAGGAAGGAGAGACAACATATGAAATCGCTCGAAACAGAAAAGCTTTGTATCGGTTATCAAGACCGTTTGATTGTAGAAGATTTGAATGTCAGTATCCCAAAAGGCAAGGTGACAACACTGATTGGACCGAATGGCTGCGGGAAATCAACCATTTTAAAAACGATGTCTCGTATTATGAAGGCCAATCGAGGAGCTGTTTATTTAAATGGCCAGGCTATCCATGAGACGCCGACAAAAGAAATTTCAAAACAAATGGCGATCTTACCGCAAACACCCGAAGCACCTAGTGGACTGACAGTGTATGAGCTTGTGTCATATGGACGTTTCCCACATCAAAATGGGTTTGGCCGCTTATCAAATGAAGATAAACGAATCATCAGATGGGCACTTGAGGAAACGGGAATGATCGCTTTTCATGATCGGCCAATTGAAGCACTTTCCGGCGGACAGCGCCAGCGAGTATGGATTGCGATGGCACTTGCCCAGGAAACAGAGCTGCTCCTATTGGATGAACCTACGACGTATTTGGATCTTGCACATCAGCTCGAGATTCTGCAGCTGTTAGAACGCTTAAATAGAGAGCAGGGGCGAACTGTGTTGATGGTCATCCATGATTTGAATCATGCGGCGCGTTTTTCACATTACATGATTGCCCTCAATCAAGGGAAAGTCATAAAAGACGGTACGCCTCATGAGGTCATGACCAAAGAGGTACTCAGTCAGGTATTCCATATTGATGCAGAAATTGTGCTTGATCCTAGAACGAATAAGCCGATTTGTTTAACATATGATTTAATGAATCATGAACGAAAGCTAGAAGCTGTAAATGGATAATAGATGTAAAGGAACTCGGTGCAGATGCCGGGTTTTTTTGCGTGTTTGAGAATTCCTAGTGCTGCTATTTTCTCCAGTTGATTTTTTTCGCTTTTATGCAGAAAAGAGGTACTTTTTTACTTTAGACAATGGTAATATACGGTTAGAGATCATAGCTAGAAAGGAAAGAGATGCGTGGAAACAGCAAAAATATTGATTGCAGATGACGAAGAAGCAATTGTGAAAATGGTTGAACGCGTATTAAAAAAAGAAGGATTCAAGCATATTTATAAAGCCTACCATGCAGATGAAGCATTAGATGTTGTCAAAAACGAGGACATCCACCTCTTACTTCTAGATGTGATGATGCCCGGTAAATCTGGCTTTGACGTTCTGCCTGAAATCAGAAAAGTAACGAAAGCGCCTATTTTTTATTTAACTGCAAGAACGTCTGATGTCGATAAACTGACGGGCTTTGCGCAGGGGGCAGACGATTATATCACGAAGCCATTTAATCCACTTGAGCTAGTGGCTAGAATTAAGGCTCACCTAAACCGAACATATATCTCCTTACAGGAGGAACAAGAAGACACTCAAAGCCAATATCATTATGCCCATTTCTCCTATCATCCTCATGCAGCCGAATTGAAAGTAAGAGGAGAGGTGACGGCATGCTCAGCTCAGCTTCTTTCTTTGCTGAAGTACTTTTGTGATCATCCGAATGTGGTTCTTTCAAAAGATCAAATCTATGAGAAAGTATGGGGCGTCCCATCATATGGTGATAACAACACTGTCATGGTTCATATTCGAAAGTTGAGAGAAAAGATCGAATTAGATCCGAGTCAGCCCGAATATATTGTGACGATCCGTGGTATGGGATATAAATTTATACCACACCCTGCAAAGGTCCTTCAATAGTTTATGAATTTACGAGCAAAACTTTTCTTTCACTTTGTCGGACAAATGTTTATTGTCATTGCCATTCTGATGATCGGGAATACGTTCTCTGAGAACTTATATTTAACAAAACACTATGAGAACATGACTGAAACTGGTTTAACTAAAGCTGATGGAGATACACTCATGAGCTGGCTTTATTTTAATGAGGATGGAAAAATGGAAGCCGACGATCAGCTCAAGCAAGCAGTGAAAAAACGAGACGGCTGGCTGCAAGTGATTGATTCGAAAAAGAAAAACGTTTATAGCTATCACCGCCCTAAATCCATTCCAACATCCTATCAAAAGGATGAAATGATCAAGATCTTTGAAAAAAGAGAATTTAAAGATTACAAGATGTACTTCTGGCCAATTGAGATTGATCAAAAAAGCTTTATTGTGTTATACGGGTTCAAAACGAACAGTACAAAGGTAGCCAATTATCTGAAGCAGCACGAGAAAAATTTGGCTGCATTATCTCAATATTCGGTTGAAACGAAAGAATTCTTGAAGAGAATGAACGGATCGGTTCATCTGTTCAATGAAGAAGGAAAATATTTAAAAGGCATTCGGACCAACACAAGTTTGAAACATAACGTAACAGATATTGAATTGCTCAAGTATCAATCGAAGCCTTGGGAGTTTAGAAGTGACCTCACTTATATGAAAGTGAATAAAAACCTGTATATCATCGTTTCGGTACCAAATAAAGTATACAGCCCAGATGAGCTTTACGATAAAGAAAGAGACGCTTTAAATCAATATACAACCATCTTAATTGCAGGTCTTGCGCTCACTATTATCATTGTCATGACATTATGGTATTCGTATCGCTATGGGCTGCCAATTTATCACATTATTCGCTGGCTGATTTTCTTATCAAAAAATAAATTGCAGGAACCAACAAATAGAAAGGGAATTCCAGTCAGTAAAAATAAAAAAGGCCGTATTAAGCGGGAATACCGTTTATTTGAGGATATCCTAAAAACAATGGATCAGCTCACACATACGTTAAAAGAGAATGAAGCAAACCGAAGAAAAATTCAAACCACAAGGGAAGAATGGATTGCAGGATTGTCTCATGATTTGAAAACGCCTTTAAGTACGATTTACGGCTATGGACTCATGCTTGAATCCGATCAATATCAATGGTCCAAGGAAGAAGTCATGGAAATGGGACAGGTGATTCGTGAGAAATCAGAATACATGTCGACACTGATTGAGGATTTAAACCTCACGTATCGATTGAAGAATGGCGCCCTGCCTATTAATCGGAAACCGGTTGAACTCAGTGAATTTTTAGCTTCCATTATGGACGAGTTCTCAAGAAGCTCCTCATCAGAGGATTATCCATCCACCTTTGAAGATCAAACAGATGGTGTCATATTTGAGATCGATAAAGCCTGGTTCAGACGAGTGATTGAGAACCTGTTGGCGAATGCAGTGAAGCATAACGAAAAAGGCACTCATATTACAGCTGTTTTATCTGAAACAGATGAAGAAGTTCGGATCGAAATGAAAGACAATGGCCGCGGAATGGCACAGGAAACGGTGGATCACCTATTTAACCGCTACTACAGAGGGACAAATACAAATGATCCAACGAATGGAACTGGTCTCGGGCTTGCGATAGCAAAAGAGCTTGTCTTGCTGCATGACGGTGATATTCAAGTTGAAAGTGAACTAGGCACTGGAACAACTATTGCGATTATCCTAAAAAAATCATCACCTGTAAAATAGGCAAAAAACGATTTTCTTTTCTAAAGGAGATCGTTTTTTCCTGTTTTAGGATTGAAATCAAATTTGTAAACGATTACAATAAAATTGTTAACGTGAACAAATCATTTTTATTTATAAGAGAGATGGGGGAGTTTGATGAAAGCCTTTTTAGATGATCAGTTTTTACTCAACAATCAAACGGCGGAAAAGCTATATCATGAGTTTGCTAAGGACCTTCCAATTATAGATTACCATTGTCATTTAAGCCCCAAAGAAATCTATGAAAATAAAACCTTCCATAATATCACCGAAGCATGGCTTTACGGAGATCATTACAAATGGCGTGCCATGAGAGCAAACGGCATACCAGAATCACACGTCACAGGGGATGCCTCAGACTATGAGAAATTTCTGGCGTGGGCGAAGACTGTTCCCATGACCCTTGGAAACCCGCTCTATCACTGGACTCATTTAGAATTGAGACGATATTTTGGAGTTGAGGAACTTTTAAACGAAAAAACCGCACACATCATCTGGCAAAAAGTAAATGAAAAGCTGCAAGGAGAGGGTTTTGGTGCAAGAGACTTCATTGTGAAATCGAATGTTGAAACAGTCGTGACGA
Organism: Bacillus sp. ABR; assembly: GCF_056172715.1. NCBI lineage: Bacteria > Bacillati > Bacillota > Bacilli > Caryophanales > Bacillaceae > Bacillus > Bacillus sp. ABR. The sequence continues at coordinate 753,375 of NZ_JAOYSL010000001.1, forward strand.
CAGATGATCCAGTCGATTCGCTTTGCTATCATCAAAAACTGCGGGAAGAAGGATTCACTGTGCAAGTGCTGCCCGGATTTCGGCCTGATAAGGCACTTGATATAACGAATCAACTATTTACAGCGTATGTTCACGAACTGGCAGAGGCTTCATCTACTCCAATACAATCCTATCAAGACTTTTTAACAGCACTCCGTGCAAGAATTGATTTTTTCCATGAACAGGGCTGCTTGATCTCAGATCATGCTATTAACGAAATGACGTTTAAAGAAACGACGGAAGAAGAAGTGGAAACCATCTTTCATAAAAGAATGTCTGGGCATGCATTGACGGAAAAAGAGAAGATTAAATTTAAAACACAAACATTCATTAAGCTTGGTCAGGCTTACTATGAGCGGGGCTGGGCGATGCAGCTTCATATCAATGCGCTTAGGAACAACAATACGAAAATGTTTGAGCGGCTTGGGCCAGATACAGGGTATGATGCGATGAATGATGAAGACATTGCCAAGCCGCTTTGCCGAATATTGGATCGTTTAGAACAAGAACAGGCACTGCCAAAAACCATTTTATATTCCTTGAATCCAAGGGATAATGTTGTGATTGCCACATTGGCTGGAAGCTTTCAAGACGGAACGGCACCTGGGAAGATTCAGCACGGTACAGCTTGGTGGTTTAACGATACGAAACAAGGGATGACAGAGCAGATGATGGCTCTATCCAGTATTGGACTGATCAGCCGTTTCATTGGGATGCTGACAGATTCAAGAAGCTTTTTGTCGTATACAAGGCATGAATATTTTCGAAGACTGCTTTGCGATATCATCGGAGATTGGGTAGAAAAAGGGGAAGCTCCATATGATCTTGATCTGTTAGGGGGAATCGTGAAAGGAATCAGCTATGAAAATGCCAGACAGTATTTCCAATTTGACCGGGCGAAGCAGCTCCAGCATCCGAACAAAATGACATGAAGAAAATGAAAGCGATTTTATGATAAGATGGTAAAAAAATCATAAAAGGCGGAATAGCATGACAGTCACAATTAAAGACATAGCAAAATTGGCAAACGTCTCTCATACCACGGTATCAAGGGCTTTGAATAACAGTCCTTTTATTAAAGAGAAGACAAAACAAAAGATTTTGTCGATTGCAAAACAGCTGAATTATTCACCGAATGTCCATGCGAGAGGCCTTGTATCACAAAAATCATTTACAATCGGTCTGTTTTTTACGAGTTTAACAGAGGGCACATCTTCAAGCTTCTTTGTGGATGCGTTAAAAGGTGTCAATAGCGTCATGACAGAGTATTATAATCTCTTTGTCAGAGGAATTGATGACTTTCACGATTATACAACCATTCATAAACAACGCTATGATGGCATTTTGCTCATGAGTCAAAGCGAGCACGATGAGGCGTTTATCCATCATGTGAAGAAACAGGGCATTCCCATCATTGTGCTGAATCGCCGTGTAGAAAGTCATGAAGTCATGAATATATTAGCAGATGATAGTCAAGGAGCTTACCAGGCTGCACAACATTTCATTCAGCAAGGTCATGAACAAATCGCCATCATTGAAGGGAAAGAAGGCTTTAAATCAACTCAAGAAAGAAAAGCTGGTTTCCTGCAAGCGTTAATTGATCACCAAATACCTATGAAGAAAGAATATATGATGAAAGGCGATTATCACATGAAAAGCGGCTATGAATCAATGGAATCGCTGCTGGCCCTTGATGAACCGCCAACAGCGCTCTTTTGCTCAAATGATGACATGGCGATCGGTGCAATGAATGCTTTATTTGCAAAAGGCAAAACGTGTCCAAATGATATTTCTATTATTGGTTTTGATGATATTGCATTTTCATCCTATACCACACCTGCATTGACAACGGTGAAAAAGCCGATTGAAAAAATGTGTGCACTTGGAGCAGAAGCCATCCTTTCAGTAATAAACGGTGAAGAGCAAGAAGAAGATCATATGGAAAAAGTGTATGTTCACACAGAGCTGATGATCAGAGATTCAGTTAAAAAGGTGCAGTAATCAGCACCTTTTCAGAAAAATGTTCACGTGTGCATATTACTTGGAGAGGGGAATCCATTTGAAACGATTATCAAAAGCCATATACCCGGCACCTGAGTATCCGGAAACGATTTTGCAGATTGGCGAAGGAAATTTTATGCGAGGATTTATCAATTGGCACATTCAGAAGCTGAACGACTGCACAGATTTTAAAGGAAGAGCGGTTGTTGTCCCTCCTCGAAAAGGATCAGTGGCAGCCTTAAATGAACAAGATGGCTTGTACACATTATGTATTCAGGGATATCATGCCGAGCAAGAAATGAATGAACGTATGGTCATCCAATCGATTAGCAGAGGAATTAGTACGTATACGGATTACGAGGAGTTTTTAAACGTAGCGGAAAACCCGGATCTCCGCTTTGTCTTCTCAAACACGACGGAGGCAGGACTTGTGCTCAAAAAGGAGGACCGTTTGGAGGATCGGCCGCAAGCCAGTTTTCCAGGAAAGCTGACAGCGTTCTTGTATCACCGGTTTAAAGCTTTTGCTGGAGATGAGCGGAAAGGTCTGATCATTCTGCCTTGTGAATTGGTTGAACAAAATGGTGATCGATTGAAGGAATATGTGATCAGTATGGCAGCTGAGTGGGAATTGCCGCCTGCGTTTATGACATGGATAAAAGAGGCCAACACGTTTTGTAATACGCTTGTGGACCGGATTGTCCCTGGATTCTCTAAGGAAGCGGCTGAAATCGTAGAAAAGGAAGAAGGGTATATTGACGAATTGCTTGTCACGGCAGAATATTATCATCTTTTTGTCATTGAAGCACCTGCCTTCGTACAAAAGGAGCTCCCCTTTCAAGAAGCAGGGTTAAAAGTTCTTTTTGTAGAGGATATTGCGCCTTATCGTATGAGCAAGGTACGAATTTTAAATGGTGCACATACAGCGATGGTGCCGATTGCTTACTCATGCGGTATAGAAACTGTAAAAGAAGCTGTGGATGATGAGCATGTTGGTCCGTTCATCCGGCGTATGCTAGAGGAGGAAGTACTGCCAGGACTTGAACTTCCTCAAGATGAGCTTCTTCTTTATACACAATCCGTTTGGGATCGTTTTTGCAATCCATTTGTAAAGCATCAATTGCTGGATATTGCACTGAATGGGGTATCCAAATTCCGAACCCGTAATCTTCCGTCATTGCTTGATTATGTCGAGCAAAAGAAACAGCTGCCAATGAAACTTGTGTTTTCACTTAGCAGTCTCATTTATTTCTACAGAGCACATGCAGGAAGGGTAAAGGATGATGAAACTGTGCTCACGCTCATGAAGGAAGCATGGGAAAACCGTTCCAATGAAGCGGTTGCAGCGAGTATCCTTTCATACGAATCATTATGGGGCAGAGATTTAACGGATGTAAATGGATTGAGTCAAGCTGTAGCTGATCAGCTTACCCTCATACAGAAGCACGGGATGAGTGCGGCTGTTCACCAAATGATGCGTCTTCAATATGAAAATCAGGGGGAGAAGGCATGAAAGACTTTATTTTAATCAACCCTTCAGATAATGTCGGTATTGCTTTAAAAGGATTGGAACAAGGGGAAGAGCTGCAGCATCAAGGACATACGATTATCTTAAAAGAGACCGTTGGCAAAGGTCATAAGTTTGCATTGGCTGATATCAAGCAAAGAGAGAATATTATCAAATATGGCTATCCCATTGGTCATGCAGTGACTGCCATTTCTGCTGGGGAATGGGTGCATACGCATAATATTAAAACCAATCTATCTGGCAAGCTAGAATACGAATACCAGCCTTCATTATCAGAAAACCCCTATGAAAAAACGAATCTTACATTTAAAGGATATAAACGAAAAAATGGCGAAAGCGGAATCCGCAATGAGCTTTGGATTGTTCCTACCGTTGGATGTGTGAATGGCATCGCCGATCAAATGATCCAAATATTCACCGCTGAAATGGGTGGAAACATCCATCCTTTTGAAACAGCCCTCGTATTAAAGCACAATTATGGATGCTCCCAGCTTGGGGACGATCATGAAAATACGAAAACCATTTTACAAAATGCGGTGAAGCATCCTAACGCTGGAGGAGTACTTGTTCTTGGACTTGGGTGTGAAAACAATGACATTGAGGATTTTCAGTCCACATTAGGTGAATATGACCGTACGAGAGTGAAATTTTTAAGAAGCCAAGAAGTAGGAGATGAGATTGAGACGGGAGTCGCTTTACTCAAGGAAATTTATGATGCGGCGAAAGAAGATCATCGTGAAGACATTCCGTTATCTGAGCTGAAAATTGGCTTGAAGTGCGGAGGATCAGATGGATTTTCCGGTATTACTGCAAATCCGCTTTTAGGCAGGCTATCCGATTTTATTGTCGCACAAGGCGGAACGACGGTGCTGACAGAAGTGCCCGAAATGTTTGGTGCTGAAACGATTTTAATGGAGAGAGCAGCATCAGAAGCGACTTTCGACAATATTGTGCAAATGATCAATGACTTTAAACAATACTTCTTGGATCATCGACAGCCGGTATATGAAAATCCTTCCCCGGGAAATAAAGCTGGTGGAATTTCGACATTAGAGGATAAGTCTCTTGGCTGTACGCAAAAAGCAGGTACTTCTGATATTAAAGATGTATTGAAATATGGAGAGCTGCTAAAACAAAAGGGATTGAACTTATTAAGTGCACCTGGTAATGATTTGGTTGCTTCATCTGCTCTTGCTGCTTCCGGTTGTCAAATGGTGCTTTTTACAACAGGCAGGGGGACACCATTTGGTACGTTTGTGCCAACAATGAAGATATCGACCAACACAGCTTTATATGAAACAAAAAAGCACTGGATTGACTTTAATGCCGGAGAACTGCTTGAAGATGTACCGGAAGATGTCGTGTTAGAAAAATTCATTTCAACGGTTATTGATGTGGCGAGTGGGAAGCTGTTAAATCATGAAAAAAACAATTTTAGAGAGCTGGCTATTTTCAAAACAGGTGTCACACTTTAAGGCGACTTGGGGATGAGAAAGTGTCTAAAAAACGGGATTTGATGTATATCACAGCAGGAACGGTACTAACTGGAATCGGAATTGCTCGTTTAGCAAAGCAAGGGAAGAAAGATAAAAAAGCAAACGGGATCGATCAAGTGTTAAAGCAGATAATAGCGCCGCAGTTCCCTGATCGTGAATTGAATGTGGTTCATTATGGAGCAGATGCGGAAGGGAAAGAGTTATCTACAAATGCCATTCAGTCTGCCATCGATGATGCACATCGGTTGAAAGGAGGAAGGGTGCTGATCCCAAGAGGGACGTTTGTGACAGGTGCTTTAGAATTGAAAAGCAATGTAGAACTTCATCTGCATGAGAATGCCTATGTGACATTCAGTCAAGACCCAAAGGATTATCTGCCTCTCGTACTGACAAGATATGAAGGGGTTGAGCTTTATAATTATTCACCTCTCATTTATGCACACCATGCAGAAAATATCGCCATTACTGGAGCCGGAACGCTTGATGGCAGAGGGGATGAGCATCATTGGTGGCCTTGGAAGTATGGGACAAATGGCCAGCCTTCTCAGGATCGGGATCGTCAGCTTTTGTTTGAAATGGCGGAAAAGAGAATACCGGTAGAAGAAAGGGTGTTTGGAGAAGGCCATTATTTAAGATCGAGCTTTATTCAGCCATACCAATGTCAGCAAGTTCTAATCGAAGGAGTGACAGTGAAGGATTCACCAATGTGGCAAATTCATCCTGTATTAAGTAGTCACGTCATCGTCCGCGGCGTTAAAATCATTGGGCATGGACCAAACACAGATGGTGTCAATCCGGAGTCTTGCCGGAATGTGCTCATCGAAGATTGTTATTTTGATAACGGAGATGATTGTATTGCCATCAAATCGGGCAGAAACGAGGATGGACGGAGAATAGGGGTTCCATCTGAAAACATCGTCATTCGTAGAAATGAGATGCGGGATGGACACGGCGGTGTGACGATCGGGAGCGAGATTTCTGGCGGGGTAAAGTATGTTTATGCAGAAGATAACGTAATGGACAGTCCGAACCTTGATCGGGCACTGCGTATTAAAACCAACTCTGTCAGAGGCGGTACGATTGAACATATTTATTTTAAAAATAATACAGTTAAAAGTCTAAAGCATGAAGTGATCTGTATCGACATGATGTATGAGGAAGGAGATGCTGGTCCGCACCGTCCTGTTGTACGTCATATTGAAGTAGAAGGACTCAAAAGCAGCGGCGGACGATATGGTGTGAAAATAGCCGCATACGCACATTCTCCTGTTACTCATTTTAAAATGAAAGATTGTGTCATAGATGAAGTGGCGTACCCCTTATCTTTAGAGCATGCAGTTTCTCCTGCTTTTCAGAAAGTCGTCATCAATGGAGAACCAATCAATCAATAGAAGAGTGAAAAACAGTCTTTTTAGAGGCTGTTTTTTGTTTTATGAACAGAAAAGACGCTTTTAGAAATCACATATACAACCTATCTGCACTGTAGTATAATATTCCCGAAATTAGAAAAGAATTGACGAAAGAGATTTCGTTAAGCAGTACATAAACCAGGGGGTTCACTCATGAAAAAGTTAACAGCTATTTGGCTATCGTTATTGCTTGTGATGGGTGTTTTAGCAGGATGTGCAGGCGCTGAGACAGATCATAAAGCAACAGGGTCACAAAATAAAGAAACGGCCACTGCGGCATTTCCAGTATCGATTAAAGATGCAGCTGGCAAAACAGTCGAAATCAAAGAACAGCCTAAACGAATTGTTTCGTTAATTCCAAGTAATACAGAAGTTGCCTATGCACTCGGCCTTGGAGATAAAATGGTTGGACGATCAGACTTTGATAATTATCCAAAGGAAGTCGAAAAGGTAGAGAAGATTGGCGGACTTGAATTCAATGTCGAGAAGGTCATTTCATTAAAGCCAGATCTTGTGTTAGCACATGCATCTCAAATGGGATCAAAAGAAGGATTTAAACAGCTTGAAGATGCAGGGATAAAAGTTCTGACTGTAAATGATGCAACCTCCTTTAAGGATGTGTACAAATCAATCGATATGATCGGTGAAGCAGCTGGCGTGAAAGAAGCATCAACAAAACTTGTAGACGAGATGAAAACAAAATTGAATGACATCAAGAAACAAGCAGAGACGATTTCAAAAGACAAACAAAAAACTGTCTTTGTCGAAGTGTCAGGTGCGCCTGAAATCTATACAACTGGTAAAAATACATTTATGGATGAAATGCTTTCTGTTATCCATGCCAAAAATGCTGCTGGCGATCAAACTGGCTGGGTGCAAATGACAGAAGAATCGATCATCAAACGAAATCCTGATGTCATCGTGACAATTGATGGTTCCAGCTTAGCTGATTTGAAAAAAAGAGACGGCTGGAATGCAATGAAAGCAGTGAAAGAAAAACAAGTCTTTCAATTGAATACGGATCTCGCATCAAGACCGGGACCGCGATTGGTTGAAGGAGTCGAGGCTCTTGCGAAAAGCGTCTATCCTGACACGTTCAAATAAATTGATCATCGCTTATACACTAAGTGCTTTATTTCTTGTGATGAGCATTGGAATGGGAATCTCCTTTGGAAGCTTAGGGATTCCCATTCCTTCTATTCTTCGTATATTTGTTCATGAACTATTCGGAATACAGTTTGGAACCATTGATTCCATCGATCGCAATATTATGATGAACATTCGGCTGCCAAGAGTCATATTAGCGGCATTAGTCGGAGCAGCACTGGCGTTATCTGGTGCAGCTTTTCAAGGTTTATTAAAAAATCCTCTCGCTGACCCTTATACGCTGGGGGTATCTCAAGGGGCATCAGTTGGAGCCGTAGCGACTCTGTTTTTTAGCTTGCAGCTCCCGCTTGTTGGCAGTTTCACATTGCCATTATTCAGTATGACAACGGCGCTTGTGACCCTGTGTCTCGTTCTCTTTTTTGCGCGTCTTGTTCATCGGGGGATGAGCATTTCTTCTTTAATTTTAACAGGAGTGATTTTTAGCTCTTTTTTGGGTGCGCTCATTTCATTGATGATTGCTTTAACAGGTGATGATCTAAAAGAGATCATTCATTGGCTGCTTGGCAGTGTGTCCATGAGAGGCTGGCGTTATATTGCGCTTTTTCTTCCTTTCTTTCTTATTGGGACCTTTACGTTAATGTTGATGGGGCGAGATTTGAATGTCATGACATATGGCGAGGAGAAGGCAAAGCTATTAGGTGTCCATGTGAAAAGGAGCAAATATATTGTGCTCCTGGCAGGCTCGATTCTGACCGGAAGTGCAGTAGCGGTATCAGGGACGATCGGTTTTGTAGGACTTGTGATTCCGCATTTTATCCGCCTCTTAACTATCACGGATCATCGGCATCTGCTGCCTTTGTCTATGTTGAACGGTGCTTCCTTTCTCGTATTAGCAGATGTGTTATCCCGTACCATCATTGAGCCGACTGAATTACCGATTGGCATCATTACTGCGTTAATTGGTGCACCTGTATTTGGCATCATCCTCATTCGTCAATATAGAGGGGGGACGCACGTATGATTCAAGTGAAGGAAATCAGAGGTGGCTATGGAGAGAAAGAGATCATTCGTGGCATTAGCCTTGAAGTAAAGCAAGGAGAATTTCTCGGTATACTCGGCCCAAACGGGAGCGGGAAGACGACCCTGCTTAAAATGATGGCAGGAATTTTAGCCCCTGAGAGCGGTGAAGTGCGCCTCGGCAGTCACCTTGTTCAATCCTATCAGCCAAAGGCGCTTGCGCAAAAGATGGCAGTTCTGCCGCAGAAAACGGATCAAGTTTTTTCATTTACGGTGGAAGAAACCGTCCAATTCGGCCGTTATCCATATCAAAAAGGGTGGCTGCAATCTGCCACGCAAGAAGATGTGCAGGTCGTCAGAAAAGTAATGGAACAAACGGGTGTTGCACAGTTTAAGGATCAACCCATCCATGAGTTAAGTGGCGGTGAACAGCAGCGTGTGTATTTGGCACAGGCATTGGCGCAGCAGCCTGAATATTTATTGCTGGATGAACCAACCAGCTTCCTTGACTTAGCCTATCAAAAAGATTTGCTTGATTTAATTAAAGAAGAAACGACTTCCTCTAGGTTAACGGTCATTGGCGTATTCCATGATGTGAACATTGCTAGTTTATATTGTGATCGGCTGCTGCTGCTTCATGAAGGAAAGACTGACATGTTAGGACTGCCGCATCACGTTTTGACCACCGAACGAATCAACCGTGTGTATGAAACAAATGTGACACCGCTCCAGCATCCAATTAGGGCAAACCCTCAGCTGATGGTTGAACCTTCCGCCCCTTCTAAAACATCAATTGTAAACATAGCGGATGGCTGGAGGACATATGGCTCAGAAGGAATGACATTTTCCATTAATCAGCCTCTTCGCATCCTTACCTCACATAAGGAAAACGGCGGGTTCTTTTGGAAAAGGTCGATTGGAACGGGAACGAAGACGCTTTATCATCAGTTAGAGCCAACTGAAGATATGCTGTTTTTCGAGCAAGCTAAAGGATTAGCGAAATACGCTGCAGAAGACGCCGAAGACGATATGATCCTTTACAGCATGCTTCAGCAGGAAAAGTTGAACATTTGGCTTATCCTGAAACGATCTTTATCAGACGGCGCAGCTGTTCAGCTCATAGGTCAGCTTATGCACATCATAAAGCAAGAAACAAGCATTCCAATCCATCATCTTTGTATTGCTGCACCCAATACGCAGGAAACGGAAGATGTTGACCTTCTACACGAAAGATTAGGACAAAAGGTGTATGGGCTTCTTCATAAGTTGAAAGTCATTCAAAAGTGAACGTACAGTTATATTTAGGTTAGTTGAGTAAAACAGTTGATATTGTAATGACTACACATATCTAAAATGTGTAGTCATTACAATTGTTCTTAAGAAAAAAAGCTGCCACAATGACAACCAGTTCTAATTTTATATCTAAGACGGTTGAATTCTAATTAGATGAAATGCCCTTTCCGCCTTGTGTTATTAAAGTATTGATTCTATCAATACCAGTATGTTTGGGTAGCTTCATGACCTAGAGATGCTTGATGGGCATCTTCGTTTGCCCACACTTCATAAACATAAACAGAATTTGGTTCATTCTCGGAAATATTCACAAGATATATTTCACATTCATCCAAATTCTTCATTGATTCTGCTGCTTCTAACAGAATATCAACCATTTTTTCTTTTTCGCCTTCTTGTACCATAAACTTGTTAAATAAACTAAATTTACTCATACCATCCTCCTTCATTTTGTCTTAATCACATTTTAGACACTATAAACTATATCTTCAATCATTATTTTATAAGGAAATAAAAGGGGTGGTTGGCCGTCATAATGGACAAATGGTTCACTTTTCTGTTTCATTAATGACATTCATTCACCATGTTTTAGTAAAACAACTACATCCTATTTAGTTCGGGTTATACTAAAAGGACAAAGCAGTAGAAAAGGGGGAATACCGTTGAAACTTTATACGAAAACCGGGGATCAGGGACAAACAGGCTTGATCGGAGGAAGAGCCGATAAAGATGACGTGAGAGTTGAAGCTTACGGCACATTAGATGAGGCGAATAGCTTCATTGGACTTGCGCATGCAAATTTACGGCAGCATGGCGAATTGTTTCAGGACCTTTTGTCAGAGCTGATCGTTATACAGCATGAGCTGTTTGACTGCGGCGGTGATTTGGCAGCAGTGAAACCACCTAAAGAGGGCAAATTAACAGAAGCCTCTGTGGCAGTCCTTGAGGAAAGAATGGATGTCTATGTAGAAGAAGCTGCGCCGCTCACCAAGTTTATTTTACCGGGCGGTCAGGAAGGTGCTGCTCTTTTACATGTGGCGCGGACAGTCGTTAGAAGAGCAGAGCGGCATATTGTGACGCTTGCGAAACAGGAGGAGATTCCAACCGTTGCGCTCACATATGTAAACCGTCTATCCGATTATTTATTTGCTGCTGCCCGAATCGTGAATCATCGGCTTGGTGAAGCTGATGTTGAATATGAACGAAGTGCCGACGTGTTTCGTTCTAAATAAGGAAAGCACTCTTCGAATGAGAAGAGTGCTAAACGTCTTCGTTCTGTAAGCACAGAAGGGATTCCAAGTCTTGCTTGTGCAATGAACACTTTATTTCGTATACAAATGCTTCATCAGCTCTTTGTTTTTTTGAATAAATATGTCATTGTGCGAAGAAACCATTCCACGAGCGCTTGCATCAGGCATTACGTATTGCTTCGCTTGGTTTACCGCATTCGCAGCATCCTGGAAAGCCCCAGCAATCAAATGTAATTTTCCTTCATGATGCAAAATATCGCCTGCTGCATAAATGCCCCGGACTGACGTCTCACTCAGTGGAGTTCCTGCAATCCAGTAATCCTTCTGCTCTAGTTTAATGGTACTATTCGCAAGTAATTCTTTGTCTCGTTCGTATCCATGATTGATAATGACTTCATCTATGGCTAGCTTAAATAAAGTATTGTCCTGATTATTTTTGAGGACAACCGTTTCAATCCGCTCATGATCGTCTGCTGCGATGAGCTTTTCAATCGAGGTATGAAGCAGACATTGGACAGAGCTATTTTTAAGGCGCGATATTTCGGCTTCATGGCCTTTTAAAGCATCTTTCCGGTAGGTTAAATACACTTGCTTGGCAATCGGCTCCAGCTCATTCGCCCAGTCAATGGCTGAATTACCACCTCCTGAGATCAACACGGTTTTATCTTTAAAACGTGCAAGGGATTTGACCGTATAATGCAAATTTTGAACCTCAAATCGTTCTGCACCCTCAATATCTAATTTAATCGGCTTGAGGATACCTCCTCCAACAGCTAAAATGACGGTTTTGGAGTAATGTTTTTGATTGGACGCGGTGTGGAGAACAAATTGACCTGTTTCGTCTTGAGAAATAGAGGTCACCTTTTCTCCGAGTACGACCTTTGGATCAAAGGTCAGTCCTTGAGTAACAATTTGTTCAATCAGCTGCGAGCCTGGAACTGGCGTTAATCCTCCTATATCCCAGATCATCTTTTCTGGATAAACATGAACCTTTCCTCCAAGGAAAGGCTGGAATTCAATCAGTTTCGTTTTCATTTCACGCAATCCACTATAAAAGGCGGAAAACAATCCAGCAGGTCCGCCGCCAATAATGGTTACATCATAAACTTCCATATCCTGCATCGTACAATTCTCCCCACTTCTTTTGCTTCATTTATTTTTAAAAATGACCATAGTCATGATTTCATAGCTGATTCATGCAGTCTCATTTATTTTCTAATTGCTGCTGCAAGGCTTCTAAAAACTGGATGCGGCTATAAGCAGGTCCTCCTTCAAGGAGTGGATGTACCACATTGATATAAACCTGATCCTTTTTAAAGGCCGTCATATTTCGAATAACAGGATTCTTTTTCATGTCATCAAATGCCTGGCTTGCCTCTTGATTTTCATCCGTAGAAAATTGTACAAATAGATAATCCGGATTCATTTCTCCTAGCTGCTCGACAGAGATTGCTTCTTGTGTCTTTGCCAAACTAATCGGCTGAGGAACGGCGAGACCCAATTCGTTATACAAGACAGGATTGAAATAAACATCTTCTGGATATACGAAGGCTTGTGCTCCCCGAATGCGAATGATGGCTACTTTTTTATCCTTGAGCTTTTCCTTTAACGAAGCTTTTGCGTCTTTGACATCTGTTTTGTATTGAGTGAGGATTTTCTCTGCTTTCGTTTGTTTTCCTGTTAATTCGGCCATTAGCTCTAAATTAGCCTCCCAATTTGTCGCGATATGGGAGATTGGAATGGTCGGCGCAATTTTCTCTAACTTGTTCAGTACGACTTGTTGAAATTTAGAGGAGCCTAAAATAACATCAGGTTTCAAACTTAATATTTTCTCAAAATTTGGCTGCTGTTTTTCACCGATTGATTCGGAATCGCTTGTGATTGAAGCAAATATTTTCGGAAACTTTCCTCCTACTGATATTGCCCCTGCCGGATGAACATCAAGTACAACGGCATCTTCCATCGCTTCCATTGCCCCAGTAATGACGATTTTTTCGGCTTTTTTCGGGATGGTATACTTTTTCCCAAGATACTCTATTGTTTTCGTAGCAGCATCACCTGAATTTTCAATTCCGGCATTTTTGCTTCCGGAGGCAGTAGTTGATTGCTTAGGCTTGTCTCCTCCGCCGCATGCCGCCATGATCAGCATCAATAAGGAAATGAAGCCGATGATCATTAATTTCTTATTCATCTTTTCAAAACTCCTCTCAAACTGTCTATTGTAGTCGTGCTTTATTTCATCCCCAGATGCTCACGTAAGGTGGATCCTATATATTCACTTCTAAATAAGCCATGTTGGACGAGTAAGGGGACCAATTCGTCAAAAAATAATTCTAGTGATTGTACTGAGCCCGGAAGAGCAATGAAACCGTCTAAAGCGCCTGCTTCAAACCATCTGGTTATTTCTCTCTGTGCATCCTCAGCTGTTCCCACGATGACCCAGTGTGCCGATCCAATGACCTCTGGTCTGGAGAGTAGTTCTCTTACGGTAGGCTGCGTTTGTACAATCAACCTGCGCAGCAAATCAGCATGAGTCTGACTGCGTACCTGCTCATCCAATCCTTGCAGCATATCGGCAGGAACGGGTTGATCTAAGGGAAGGTGACGAATATCGAGACCTAGAATCGATTGTATCGCTGCATAACCTTGTGCAGTGCTTAAATGGGAATGAGCCTCTCGATACATTTCATGCGCCTCATCACGTGTTTTTCCTATAAAAAAGTACAAGCCAGGCAGCACACGGATCTCATCCGGCTGGCGGCCATGCTTGCATGCTCTTCTCCTCATGTCTTTCCGTAATTCAATGCCTGAGGCCATATCAGGGGTTGCTGCAAACATCGCATCTGCAGTTGAAGCGGCAAAATCCCGCCCCGTTTCCGAAGCACCTGCCTGAAACAAAGGAATGGTTCCTGACGGATGAGCTGGCACATTAAGCGGCCCCTTAATTTGAAAGAAATGCCCTTCATGTTGAATAGAATAAATTCTCTCCTTGTCAGCAAACTGTCCTGTCGCTCGATTGATGAGCAGCGCCTCATTTGGATAGCTCTCCCAAAGCTTGCGTACAACATCCGTAAATTCCATCGCCTTCTTATATCGTTCTTCTGAGGTTGGCATGGGTGAATGGCTAAAATTATCGGCTCCGTCGATCGAAGTGACAATATTCCAGCCGGCACGTCCATTGCTGATCGAGTGCAAGGACTGAAGCTGTCTCGCCACTACATAGGGAGGGTTGAACGTAGTCGAGGCAGTTGAAACAAGTCCGATTCGATCCGTCTCATGAGCAATCGAAGCAAGCAGAACCGTTGGATCAAGACCGCCAAAGCCAGGGGAGTGATCCAATGACTCTATGTGGAGTGTCAGTGCATCCGGCTTAAAAAGAAAGTCAAGCTTGGCCATCTCTGCTCTCTTTGCAAGCTCAACGTAAAAGTTGGTTGAAAATAAGTGTTCTACCATGCTGCTCGGATGCTGCCAGCCTTTTCCCTTCAACCAGGTCGCTGACAAGGACAATCCGATACAAAGCTGCCTTTTTTTGTTCACATCATCTGCCTCCCAGTCGTTGCTGATTATTAGTCAGTAATAATCGATATTGATAATCATTATCATTGAATAGTATAGCAAGGACCTCGTGAAATGCGAATACACAAATAGCGAATATCATATGCATTATTATCTAATCTGGACTGACAGAAGAGAGATGATCTTGATCGACTTCAATTTCTGAGGCAGTTAGGCTGGTTATTTCATAGAGAGCTGTGGAATTCCTTTAAGGAATGAGGCTGGCGTCTATCGTTTTGAGAAGAAATACGACAGATTTATTTAGCGATATATGCGCTAGGCGGCACTCCGAATTTCTTTTTAAATAGTCTGCTAAAATATAGCGGATTGGGATAGCCGACAGTCATAGCAACGTCACGAATCGAAATATTGCCTGCCTTTAGTATTTCAAGCGCTCTTTCCATACGATACTGGATGACATAGTCAATTGGGTGAAGTCCGGTATATTTATGGAAAAAGTATGAGAAGCTTTTAGGGTTCATATCGAACAGTTCAGCGAGATCCTGAAGTGTTAATGGAATCATATATTGTCCTCTAATATAAGCGATGGCTTCCTCAATGACCCTTTCATGAGGAGAGCTCTCTTCCTGCTTACAGCCCATTAGTATTTGATATAGGATGCGTAAAAATAATTCTTTGACTCGAAGTTTCCCCATTCCGCCAGGTGTATGGACATTCTGATGGAGCATGGTGAGTATTTCAATGATTCTCGGATTTGCTCCCGTTTCCAGCTTGAAAACAGTGTCACAGTCAGATTTCTTATCACAATCCAAATGATAGAAAAGCGAATGATACTCGTATTCTGATTGACTGATCACCTGCAGGGCAAGCTGGCATCCTGGTGTTACATGGATGACGGACCCTGGCTGCAAATTGTAGCTTTTTCCATTGACATTCAGTCTAGCTTCCCCGCGAATACTGAAAAGAAAGCCAGCACTTTCTGTCTTAAACTCCCTTAATGTACTATGGGGCTGGATGACTAAACGATAGATTTCTTGTATGTGAAAAGAATAACTAGCAAATAGGTCAGCTAGTTGATCTCTATTTATCAATGTATGACACCTGCCTCTGACTTGATTTAGATACAACTTATTCTGTGATTCTACCATACGTTTAACAACACTCTTCTTTTCGAAGAGTGTTTTTTGTTTGATTCAACCGTTCAGTCTGAGCATTGTTACGACTCTAGTCGCAATCAAAGATCAATCTGTGACACGTTTTGCCGGCTTTCTTTTTTGACTATAGTTAAAGCAAGGAGCAAGAAAGGAGGCATGAAGATGAAAATAACAAGTAAAACCATTATCGGTTCAATTTTATTGTTTGTCGGTTTATCCATCTTTTTTGGTGGTTCATTAGGTGGACTGATTCCGGTTTTGATTGGGGCATGGCTCATCTATGTAGGTGTTAAAAAATATGAAAAAGGCAGTAAAACCTCAGGGATCATTCTAGCAGTCATTGGTGTACTGATCGTCGTGCAATTCCTGCCGTTTTTACTCGGCATCGCATTTGCAGGGGTACTTCTTTATTTTGGCTGGTCGATGATTAGTGGTGAATCTACCAAAAAATCATCAAGCAGAGCCTATATGGAGCCAAACACGGCACCCAATACGGAAGAACCGATTCACACGTCATTTGATCAAGAATGGGAAGACTTTTTAAAGAAAAAATAAAAGGAGGAACATCAAATGGTATTAAGAAGAGTAAGAGATATGTTTGTTGCAACTGTCAATGAAGGGTTAGATAAATTGGAGAATCCGCGTGTCATGCTGAATCAATACGTTCGTGATATGGAGGATGATGTTGCGAAAGCGAAACATGCCATCATCAAACAGCAAACGATTCAGCAAGGCTTCCTGCGAAAAGCAGAAGAGACGGAAGCATTTGCTGAAAAGCGAAAGAAACAGGCAGAGATGGCATATCATGCGGGAGAAGAGGAGCTTGCACGAAAAGCGCTCACAGAAATGAAGTATTTTGAAGAAAAGCACAACGAATATCAGGAAGCGTATCAGCAATCTGTGAAACAATTGAAAGAGCTGAAAGAGCAATTACAGCACTTAGAAACGAAGCTGCGTGATATAAAAGACAAGAAACAGGCACTGATTGCAAGAGCCAATGCCGCACAGGCAAAGCAGCATATGAATGATTCCATCAATAAAGTAGACAGTGAAAGTGCATATAAAGAATTTCTTCGAATGGAGAACCGTATTGAAGAAATGGAAACAAAAGCAGGCAGCTATGCACAATTTGCGGATCAAGGGGCATATGCTCATTTAGACTATGCCGATGAGGTTGAAAAAGAATGGCAGAAACTGAAGCTTGAGAAAAAGCCTGAACAGCAGCAAGCAAACGTATAGAGATCACATCGGAAGAAAAGCAGGCTTTTTCTTCCGATATTTGATTTCTTTCTGTTTCGCTTTTCCTTATAATGAAAAGGTCAGAAGATAAAGGGATGGTATGAATGAAGCGATTAATCGGTCTAATTTGTATACTTGTAGGTATCTTTTTAATGATTGGCATGCTTTTCAAAAATGAAGGTCTCTTTTATTTAAGTTTTTCCCGTGAAAAACCAGTGACAACAGCTTCAGCAAAGACAAAGGAGATTGATCAATTAGATATTTCTCTTTCTGGGTTTCGCGTGAAGGTAAAACCTGAAAATCGTTCCGATATTTCCGTGACTGCTGTCAATGGAAAAGGGAAAATGTATGCGGAGCAAACAGGTGGTACCTTCAAAATTCGTGCTGAAAATAAAAGCTTCTTGTTTTTCACTCAATTTGAAAAAGGAGAGCTTTTAGTTAAAATTCCAACAGATTATCATAAAAATGTGAAGATTACAGGTGGAAGTGGCGTCAGTGAGATTGACGGAGGAGGAAAGCTGTCCCTTCAAGATGTGATACTCAAATCAACGAGTGGAAACCTCACAGCCGAGAATTTTTCAGCAAAAAATGTAGAAATCAAAGCAACCTCTGGCAGGATGGCAGTGTCGCATATCGATGCGAAGGATAGTGATATTGGGGCAACTTCAGGGCGTGCCGATATTAATGATGTCAAAGGCAAACTGCAATTGGGCATGACAAGCGGCCGAATGACGGCAAGTTTTGATACAATTGAGTCACCTGTCTCCTTTCAGATGACATCAGGGAGCGCGAAATTTAATTTGCCAGACGACGGAGATTTCAACGTTCAGGTGAAAAAAACAAGTGGAAGCGTCGATCACTCGTATGATTTTGATCAAGTGGAGAATGAAGGTCGAGGCTTTAAAGGTACGCGGGGAAAAGGGACACATTTAGTCGATATTGAAATGACAAGTGGTAACCTCAAGCTGCGTTAATGAATGAAAGAAAGGAAGGAGGCGAGTCAACTGCGTTTTACAAGGAATCAAATATTAGGCATCATTGTGGTGATTTTTGGTATTAATTTATTTCTCAAAATTATTGGGATCGGAGCAGATCTGTTTTGGCCTGTGTTTTTTGCGCTGGCGGGTTATTGGCTGCACTCACGATCCAAACGTTGGCTCGGTTCAGTTTCCTATATTTTTGCCGGCTTTCTCTTCTTAAAATTTCTGCTCAATATTACATTTAGTTTAACAGGTTACTTATTTGCGGCTTTTTTGATTTATGCGGGCTATCGTTTATTGAAAAATAAACCTGTTTTTGATGTCGATAAAAAGGAAACATCAGACGATGGGAAGCCTTCACTGAAAGTCAATCTTGAAAAAGAGGGCGATCAGAAGAAAACAAAAAGCCAGACAAAGCCGCGCAAAGAGCATGACTTTTTTATCGGTGAAGTCAGGCTGATGAAAAAGCCTTTTCAACTAAGTGATTTGACGATTTCAGGTTTTATTGGCGATGTTAAAATCGATTTATCAAAGGCGATCATTGCAGAAGAAGAGAGCACAATCGTGATTAGCGGACTGATCGGCGATGTGGATATTTACGTACCGCAGGATATTGAAGTATGTGTGAGTGCTTCCGCCGCGATTGGTGATATGAAAATCATAGATGAAAAAAGAAGCGGCTTCGGCAGTAAAGTGTATGTGATGACCAACGATTATGATGAGAGCAAACGAAAAGTGAAAATCTCCATCTCTCTACTGATCGGAGATGTGGATGTGAGATACTTATGAGGAAATTGCATTTAGGTATCCAGTGGCAATCTGTTCGTCTTGGAGTCGGCGTCTCGCTCGGTGTTGTAACGATGACGACACTGCTGATGTTTTTTTATTATCAGCTTGATCCAATGATCCTGCTTTCTACCCGCTGGTTTGGCATACCGTTTTTTTGTATTTTACTCATCGTTAGTCTTGCGATTGGGATTTCTGCCGCGAGTGTATTTGGCTATCAGCATAAGAAGAGGCTCGACCAGCTTGTAGAGTCGATTTTGAAGTTCGAAAATGGAAACTTTGCATACAGACTGCCGTCGCTTGGCGATGATGAAATTGGCTTAGCCGCCGATCAATTAAACGAAATGGCGAAGCGGGTGGAAGGGCAAGTAGCCTCTTTGCAAAAGCTTTCGAATGAACGGGCTGAATGGCAGGCTCAAATGAAGAAATCGGTTGTCTCAGAAGAGCGTCAGCGGCTGGCACGAGAGCTCCATGATGCGGTCAGCCAGCAGTTATTTGCGATTTCGATGATGACCTCAGCTATTCTTGAAGGCATGAAGGAAAAGGACGAAAAGATTTTAAAACAAATGCAGCTTGTCGAACGAATGTCTGGCGATGCACAAAATGAGATGCGTGCTCTTCTGCTTCATTTGAGACCGATCACTCTAGAAGGAAAAGACCTGAAAAAAGGCTTAATTGAGCTGCTAAATGAATTTCAAGCAAAGCAGCCGATTGATATTGATTGGGAAATCGAAGATGATGTTCCGTTATCTAAAGGAGTAGAGGACCACCTCTTCCGAATTGTGCAAGAAGCACTGTCGAATGTGTTTAGGCATGCAAAGGCGACAAAAGTGACAGTGCGTCTGCTCATAAGAAACCGTCAAGTGCAGCTAAAGATTATTGATAATGGTATTGGCTTTCAAACAGACCATGTGAAGACGGCCTCCTACGGACTGGAATCGATTCGAGAAAGAACAAGTGAGGTAGGCGGTGTCGCAGAGATTATGTCATTTGAGGGAAAAGGCACACAAATTGATGTGAAGGTTCCCATTTTTGATGAAGGAAAAGGAGAGAACGTTCGATGATTCGAGTGCTTTTAATCGACGATCACGAAATGGTGAGAATGGGGCTTGCGGCCTTTTTAGAGGCGCAGGCTGATATTGAAGTCATTGGTGAAGCGTCAGATGGACAAAAAGGTGTAGAGCTAGCCGTTGAATTAAGGCCAGATGTGATTTTAATGGATCTCGTCATGGAAGGGATGGATGGCATAGAAGCAACGAAAAGAATTTGTCAGGAAATTGAAGATGCCAAGATCATTGTTCTGACGAGCTTTATTGACGATGATAAAGTCTATCCTGTGATTGAGGCGGGTGCTTTAAGCTATTTATTAAAAACATCCAAGGCAGGAGAAATTGCGGATGCCATCAGATCTGCAAGCATCGGCGAACCAAGACTTGAATCGAAAGTGGCAGGAAAGGTCATGAATAAACTCCGTCATTCATCAAATGGGTCTATCCTTCACGATTCATTAACAGCAAGAGAAATGGAGATCTTGAAGCTGATTGCGGATGGGAAATCGAATAAGGTCATTGCCGAGGAATTATTTATTACAATTAAAACGGTGAAGACCCATATTACCAACATTCTTTCCAAACTTGATGTGGAAGATCGAACGCAAGCGGCTGTGTATGCCCACCGCCATAAGCTGATTCAATAAAAAAACAGCTTTCAAGTGAAAGCTGCTAGAACATGCGTAAAATTAGTCCTTCTGTCCTGTGATCGGACGTTCGGATAGTTGATGGAGCTCAGGAACTGGAAAAGCCTCCTGCTCCTTGGCCGATTTTTCTTCCAGGGTTTTCTTCATTTCGGATAAAAGCTTTACGCTCTCCTTTGCTGCTGCCGCTTTTTTTTCCTGCAAATCAATGATCTGTGAAAGTCCGACGAATAATCCGCCTCCCAACAGAAGGAGCGCAGGGGTTTGTCCATAATAAACCACGATCAAAAATGTGCTTGAAAAGCTGTCGGCTTCAATGAAGAAATCTTCTTTTGATTGCATGAATACAACGATTAACAGAAGTATCCCTAGAATCAAAAATAGAATGCCGGCCGAAAGTAAAGCTCGTTTCATGATTGACACCCTTTTTTTCTTACCATTTTAACATACTCTATAAAGATTGTGTTGCGCCCTTAGTCCCGAAGTCACGGATTTTCACATTTGCCTTGTAACGAATGTCCGATTCACTAAAAATCTCATCCCAATGCTTCGCTTCTTTTCGAAAGTCCTTCGGATACGCAATACTCGCTTTTTGAGAAAACCCGCAAATATCTGCTTTGATCTCATGCTGTAATTCCCCAATGAAATCTTTTACAGTTTTCTTTAATTGACGCTCCACTGCACCCTCAATCTCTTGAAGATACTTCTCATTAAATGCATTCTCACGCTCATTCCAATCCTCAGATAATCTTCCATCAAGTTCTACGGATACATCAAATTGATATCTTCCGCTGGCTGTTTTCTTCGTTTCAATGTTGTGTTTCAGTTTAAATATTTCATAAGAATAGATGCTGTGGTCATATTCAAATTCAATGACTCCGCCTTTTCCTTCCCCTGTCAACAGGTTGTATGACTGCACGGCTAACGGAGAGATGTCGGTGAGAAATCGTTTGTTTTTAATAATAGAGGCACCGTCGAGTATTAATTTCCCTTGATCCACACTGACTTTCGGAACAGCAAAAGATACGTTGTTTTGCATAGCAGTAGAAATATCTCCTAATGAAACAGGCTTTAACATACGGATGGTCGATTTTGTATTCCCCGAAATATCATATAATGTAGAAGAAGCAGGCTGCCCATCATCATTGATTTTCAGCAAGTCCCCAGGCTTTTCAGAGGTCATAAAGACGAGGCTTCCTCTCCGCGTTTCATTGTCGCGAATGAATTGATTAATGACGAGGTCAAAATTATTCTCATTGATAAGCTCCTCAGAAAATAAATACACCCTCAGCTGCTGGGCGAAAATCCGATGACTTTTGAGAGTCGTTGTTCGAAATATTTGATGTACGGAATCACCGTTAGTTTCAATAATCTTTGTTGGGTCTTTTACGCTGGATTCTTGTTCAATTTTTTGAGGAACAAGGACTTGCATAGATATTTTCAGCTTATGACCGTTATCTCCTTTATCTAAGCCATAACCAATCGCCATGTTGAGCTCCTCAATATTGGTACTATCCCAGCATCCACTTAATAGAACAAGGGCGAGTAATGCAAAGACCTTCTTCTTTTTCATGCTGCTTTCCGCCTCCTTTTCAAAAACACGATGATAAATAAGAGAAACGGGAGGATACCGAATAAAAGGAAAAATAAATGGTTTACATAGGTTAAATAATTGCGCACTGTATCAACATCCTTTGGGAAAATGGCGGCAAAGTAGATGACAATTCCCATCAGCGCGAGCACGATCTTTTTGGGGAATTTTGTGAGTTTTGATAACCCCATTGCAGCAAAAAACGTATATCCTACAAAGCTCGTATAAAGTTGAACAAGCCAAACGATGAGCAAAAAGGATTCGATTCGCTCAATAAAGATTCCTTGTATATCAAACGATTGAAATAAGGCAATCGTCGGCCAAGTCAAAGTCGCTGTTTCTTTCACCGTGAACGCACCAACGACAAGAATATAAGTGAAAATATAGATGATCGCAGGAATCAAAAAGCCGACTGCGCCATAAGCAAAGGTGTGTTTTTGCGTTTTCATATAGACAGGCATAAACAATATCATTTCAATGCCGACAAACGAAATGGCTGATGCGTTAAGGGATTTGAAGACAGGAGAGAATCCCTCTCCTAAAACAGGCCGGAGGTTATCTAACTTAAATTCTTGAACACTGAGTCCGTATGCAACAAATAAGATAATCAAGGTGACAATGAGGAAAAAGGGGCACAGTCTGGCAAAATCACCAATCCCGCCGACTACAAGATAAAGTCCAACCAAAATAAAGCTGATCATTGTCACCGCTACAGGTGTGTTTTGAAGCAAAAAAAACTTCACCATTTCCGACATCGCCCGTACTTCATAGCTGGCAACGCCAAGAAAATAAATAATAATCAATATGTTAGCAAGAGCGCCAACCCACTTTCCAAGACCCTCATTTGTATAATCATAGTAAGAGGAGAAGGGGACTTTTTTCATCATAAGGACATTCGCAAAAATAAATACAATGTAAATGGCACTCATGAGTAAGAGCGCAATCCAGCCGTCAGGTGTAGCTGCAGCTTGAGCCATTGCTCTTGGCAGAATCATCATACTGGCACCTAATGTTGTATTGGCAATTATGGCACTTGCCTGATAGCTGGTGATCGACTCTTTATGATTGACCATATCGTTCTCCTTTCTTTTGATTTTTCAAAGGCAATCGAATGATGGAATTGTCTTCATTTTTATAGCTGAACACAAAATCTGGTGAAAAATAAGGCGTACCAAAACTTTTTTGCCGTGTTAAATGAGTAAGGAGAACGAGCATGAACAGCACAATCCCATATAAACCCAAAGTAGCTGCCGTAAACATAGACACAAAGCGGAGCACGCGGAACGACATGCCCATCCCGTATTGAGGAACAGTAAAGGACGCAAGGGCAATCACACTGACGATAATCACCATGATTGAGCTCACAATATGAGCCTGAACGGCCGCCTGTCCGATGACAACTCCACCTACAAGTCCAATCGTTTGACCGAGCGGATTTGGCAGCCTTAAACCCGCTTCCCGCAGCAGTTCAATTGTTATTTCCATAATGAGTGCCTCCACAATAGGCGGAAATGGGACATTTTCTCTTGTACTTGAGATCGAAATAGCCAGTGTTGTTGGTAAAAGTCCTTGATGGAAGGACACAAGCGCAATATAAATGGCTGATAAAAATAATGTCAGAAAGATAGAGGTAAATCGCAGCATCCGAATGAGAGAGGCGGCGATCCACCTTTCATAATAATCATCAGGTGATTGCATAATCGTCGCGAGGGAAGCAGGTACAATTAACACAAAAGGAGAATGATCAACAAAAATGGCGACACGTCCATTATTTAAAGCAGACGCCACTTTATCCGGCCGTTCTGTGTTTTGGATTTGCGGAAAAGGAGAGTACACATTGTCTTCAATCAGTTCCTCAAGAACCCCAGAGTCTTGTATATCATCAATGGTGACTTGCTTGAGTCGTTTTTTCACTTCTTTTAAAACAGACGATTGAGCCATGCCATCTATGTACATGATGGTCACTTGGGTGTACTTTTTTTGACCAATCTTCATGTCGACGGTTTTAAGATTGGGGTTTTTCAAGCGCTGCCTCACAAGAGCTAAGTTCGTATCTAAATCTTCAATAAAGCCAATTTTCGGTCCTCTCACAACTGTTTCAGAGGTAGCATCCCCTATACTGCGTTTCTTCGTTCCATGCGTTTCTAAAATGTACGCATGCTGAAAACCGTTAATCAGTACCACGCAATGCCCATCAAAAATCGCAGCGACCAATTCCTCAGAAGTCTTCACCGAACGGGTGGTCATCATCGATAAATTGGATTCCAGCTTCTCTTTTGTGAGAGACGTATGATCTTGGAGAAGCAGCTTTAAAAAGGTTTGAATCTCCATCGTTTCGTTCATTTCTTTTATGTATAAATAGTAAACAACCTGTCCATGAGGCAGCGTTTTTTTCTCATGAACCAAGTCGTCCATTTCTTTTAATTGTGGAAGGATGACGGAGAGATTATCGTATAAGTGCTCTTTTAATGGAGTTTGATTCATTCGGATCACCCGCCTCAAATCTTTTTCTTAGCATTACCTGCTTGAAAAAACAATATTCTGTGTTACATTATTTTGTGGTAAAAGAAAGAATGAGGGTTTTGGAGGAAACAAGATGGCACAGATTCGTTTAGCAGGAACAAAAGAGGAGATCGACCGTATTCTACAGTCGTTTGACAAGCATTATGAGGTGACTTATACATCAAAGGACTACGGAAAAACGAACCCAAAATACAAATATTCGAAGGATGTTCGCGTTTATATTGAACTAAAATTAAAATAAAGATAAAATTTTAATTGAAAACGCTTAAAGGATTTTCGTTTTTTGTATAGAATAGAGTTGAGTGATGAGAAGCTATGGAGGGATACATAATGACGGAATTTAGAATCGAAAAAGATACAATGGGCGAAATCAAAGTGCCGAAGGACAAGTTCTGGGGTGCACAAACACAACGAAGCAAAGAAAATTTCAAAATCGGTTCTGAGAAAATGCCAAAGGAAGTTGTGAATGCGTTTGCAATTTTGAAACGTAGCACAGCGATTGCCAACGAGCGTCTTGGCAACCTTGAAAGCGAAAAAGCAGAAGCAATTGCTGCTGTATGTGATGACATCATCAGCGGAAAGTATGACGAGCATTTCCCGCTTGTTGTTTGGCAGACAGGTAGTGGAACACAAAGTAACATGAACATGAACGAAGTCGTTGCAAATAGAGCAACTGCTTATTTGAAAGATAAAAATAGTGAGTTCAGCATTCACCCGAATGATGACGTTAACCGCAGCCAAAGCTCAAACGATACATTCCCAACGGCTATGCATGTGGCAGCTGTTTTAGCTGTGTACAAAAAGTTGCTGCCTGCTATTGATCAGTTAAGAACAACTCTTGATGAGAAAGCAAAAGCGTATCAAGAGATTGTGAAAATCGGCCGTACGCACTTGCAGGATGCAACACCGCTGACAGTAGGCCAAGAGATTAGCGGCTGGGTATACATGCTGGACCGTTCAAAAGAAATGATTCTAGAATCAACTGAAAAAATGAGAGAATTAGCCATTGGCGGAACTGCTGTTGGTACAGGCATTAACGCACATCCTGAATTCGGTCAATATGTTGCTGAGGAAATCAGCCAGCTGACAGGTCAAACATTCAATTCTTCACCAAACAAATTCCATGCGCTGACAAGCCATGATGAAATTACGTATGCGCATGGTGCCTTAAAAGCACTTGCAGCTGATTTAATGAAAATTGCCAATGATGTCAGATGGCTTGCAAGTGGCCCACGCTGTGGAATTGGCGAATTGATCATTCCTGAAAATGAGCCGGGAAGCTCTATTATGCCAGGAAAAGTCAACCCAACTCAAAGTGAAGCTTTAACTATGATTGCAGCACAAATCATGGGGAATGATGCCACAATCGGTTTTGCGGCAAGCCAAGGAAACTTTGAGCTGAACGTATTCAAGCCAGTCATCATTTATAACTTCCTGCAATCAGTTGAACTACTTGCTGACGGCATGAACTCATTCCATGACAAGTGTGCAGTTGGAATCGAACCAAACCTTGAAACGATTGAGAAAAACTTGAACAATTCATTGATGCTTGTGACGGCACTTAACCCGCACATCGGATATGAAAATGCAGCAAAAATTGCGAAGCTTGCTCACAAAGAAGGATTAACACTTAAAGAAGCAGCACTTCAATTAGAGCTGCTAACAGAAGAGCAGTTCGAGCAATTTGTGAAACCAGAAGAAATGGTGACACCGAAAGCAAAATAAGAAACCAGGGGCGGCTGCCCCTGGTTTTTTTCATTAAAAGTGATGCGTTTACAAATGATCCTCTTTCAAAATACGCAAAAGTGACTCAGAGTTGGTTTGAAGCGGTGCGTATAATTTTAATTGGTACAGCATGCCTTTGACGATGACTTGTCTTGGTTTTTGTTTGTTTAATTCATTTTCTAGTATGCCAAGCGCTTCAAATAAATCGGGTTCGTCCTTCACTTCATAGTGTGATTCAGCAATCTCTCTTAACTCCTTTAAAAGAGATTCTGTGAGCGGATCGAATGACCGTTCATAAATCGGACCAAACCAATCGCTCGCTTGATCTACAGAAATGAGAGGAAGGTCATTGCGCTTCATCATACCGCCCATCAAATCATCGATACGATGAATCATGGTTGTGGCAAGTTCTTCTGCTTCCAGCTGAAAATCATATAAAATCGCCAGCTCGAAATAAACGTGGCTCATGCCCTCAATCGTCAAACATAAATCAGCCATATAAGGAATAGCAGCATCTCCATATACTTGTTTAATGTTATCAATGTGAAGCTGGACGGTCGCAAGCCTAATTTGTTTTGCGAGCTGCTGCGTTTCTTCATTCAGTGGAAGCGCCCTGTCGCTCAGCTGCATTTTAATAAAATCCTTTTGCTGCAAAATATTATCGTAATAGACAGTGAGCTGTTTTCGGTAGGCTTCTTTTGGTGTGCCGCCCTCTGTTTGAACCTCATGAATCCGGGTAAATACCTTATCGTAATAGTAATGAAGGATCGAAATGAGCAGTGCTTCCTTTGATTTAAAATAAAGATAAAAAGCACCCTTTGACATGTGGCATTCATCCGCAATTTCCTGAACAGACGTTGCGTTGTAGCCTTTGCTGGCAAATAATTTCATGCCAGCCTCAATGATCATTTTTTCTTTCTTTTTCAATATGAATGTCATCCTTTCTTACCGAGAGACAAATGTCTTAGGAAACGTGCGCAAAGAGATGTGACTTATCGGTCATAAACGACGAAAGTTTTCAAAAATTAATCAGATTGTAACTTGTTTTTTACAGTGTAATTCTTTATATTATAAAGTAAGGTGACCAACTGGTCAAAATATGTGAAAGGATGATGTTCCATGAGAGAAATTGATGATATGATTAGACGCTTGCGAACAAAAGGGATTCAAGTAGAAAAAGTCAAAATGCCGAAAGAGACAACCATTGAAAAGAAATGGATGTATCAAGCTGGCAAAAAGATTAAAGCCACATACCGTGATTTCAATGGGTATTCATTCATCTAAAAAAGACTGCGGTCAAAAACCTACAGTCTCTTCTTTGGAACTATGATTGTATAACGTACACCTAGATCATCATTTTCAATAGATATGGACGCTTGATGCATTGAAAGAATTCTTTTGACAATGCTTAATCCAATGCCGAATTCGCCCTTTTTTCCCTTACTAAAAGGTTCGTATAGGTTGGACAGCATATGTTCTTCAATTGGAGGACCGTCATTTCGAATAACAATGCGGATTTGATCCTCTTCTTGTTTCATTTGAATATCAATCTTACTTTTTGCATAGCGAAGTTGATTTTCTAGTACATTCTCAAATAATTTGCTCCATTGTTCTGGATCGCCTTCAAGAGCAGCCTCATCATCTAAGTCCACGTTCCACTGCAATTCATTTTTCGACCAGCGTATTCGGTCGACCACTTCCAGCATCGTATTACTGAGTAGGAAGGAAGAATGTGCGGGATGTTGTTTTGATAAATAATC
Source organism: Bacillus sp. ABR (assembly GCF_056172715.1). Lineage (NCBI taxonomy): Bacteria > Bacillati > Bacillota > Bacilli > Caryophanales > Bacillaceae > Bacillus > Bacillus sp. ABR. The sequence goes on from NZ_JAOYSL010000001.1 coordinate 781,479, forward strand.
AAGCTTAGTTAAGTACAGCAGATCCTTGATTTTCTTCTCAAGCTTTTCCGCTTCACCTTCAATGACTTCCACCGTTTGTTCAAGATCTCCCTTAGGAAAAATACCATCTTTAATGGACTGCGTGTAGCCGCGGATGACCATGACAGGTGTTTTTAAGTCATGTGAAATATTCTGCAAAAGTGTCCGTTCTGTTTCATCCTTTTGAATGAGTTTTTGTCTCATTTCTTCAATGGTATGACCAAGCTTGCCAATTTCATCTTGCCGGTCAACGATGACAGGATCGTCCCAGTCCTCTTGTGCAATCCGTTTGACGTGTTTTTCAAACGCAACGATTGGTCGGGATAAATAGCGGGCAAGCCAAATCGATGGAATCCAGCTTAGTAAAATAACGGTGCCTAAGATAAAGATCAGCTGTTTAAACAGCGTAAAGGACAGGTCGTCTCGATAAGAATCTGGTGCATAGGATAGAAGAATATATGGTGTATTGCCTGATGATACCTTTTTGATGACAAAAAAGATATGCTGGCCGTTCACCTCTTCAGAATACCGTTTCGTTGCGCTTTTTTGTTTTTTCACAAACGATTGGATTTTCTCAATAAAGGCATGCGGAAAAAACTGCGCCATTTGATCTAATTCATTTGACGGAATCAAAATGTGCTGCACGGAGCGGTTTTCCGGTGTCGACTTTGGCGAGCCGTCTCGGTTTAATGGATATTCTGTCAGCACTTGCTGTTCATTTTCAATATTTTTATAAATTTCATTTGTGAAGAAGTCACGTAATGTATTAGAAAATAGAATGATCAGGACAATGGAAATGGTGAGCAAAATGCCAGAGATCACAACCCAAATTTGAAAAGCGAGCGGTTTGTTCTTCATCCCTTCAGCATCCTATAACCGAATCCATAGATGGTCTCGACCTTTAAGTCGGGCATTTTTTTGCGCAGCCGTCTAACAAGGTCATCGACTACACGATCTGTCCCGAAGTAATCGTGTCCCCAAATTTTGACGAGGATATCTTCACGAGAAAAAGCATGTCCTTGGTGATGTGTAAATAAAAGCAGCAAGTCAAATTCCTTAGAAGTTAAGTTAATGAGCTGACCCTCTTCATACACCTCTCTTACATCCTCATGAATGACATAAGAAGAAACGGTTGTGACGCTTTGCTGCTGCGGAGTATCATTGTTTTTATACACTAGCTCCAGCAGCTTTTGTACCCGAATGATCAGCTCACGCGGAAGAAACGGCTTCGCAATATAATCACTGCTTCCCAGCTCTAAGCCGAGGACACGATCGATATCGGCATCACGTGCTGAAATGAAAATGACCGGTACGTCAGGTGATGCGGCTTTGATTTCTTTAATGAGGGTGTAGCCGTCTGTATCAGGCAGCATGATATCTAAAATCCATAGATGCGGCGGCTTGTTCATTGCCTCGCGTGCCGCTTCTCCGGTTAAAAAAGAGGAGACATTCCAATCCTCACTCTCTAAATATTTGGTTAACAGTTCATTTAAGTTTTGTTCATCTTCAACTAAATAAATGGTGTACGACAAAGTCTTCCACATCCTCTCAACGTCATTATAACGGGATACAAAGGCGGCATGTCAACAATCACACGCTTTTTTCACAATTTCACATATTCTTCTCATCATTATCCCATAATGTTTGATTATGATAAGGTCAAGGGAAAAAAGGGCATAGACAAAAGGCGGATGAATAGGTGCTTTTCATCAATGTGCGCACCTTGCTTTTTTTCTATGAATAAGTATTATATAATTTGACATATTGCCATAAAGTATTTTTCAATGATCTTTCCATTAAGAGGACATGAGTCCTATCTAGACATATGAAATGAAACATGATGTAAAGGAGTGCAAGCGATGGATTTCCGAAGAGAAGATGAAGAGAATAAGATGAATCATCCAGAAAACACGAATCAAGACAATGAAATGAACCATCAAGAAGATACTCATCAAGAGAATGAGAAACAAATAGGCGCACCAGAAAAAGAGAAGGAACTCGTTTTACACCAGCATGAAAACGAAGCATCTGCCGCGCAGGAGAGTGTGACGAACCATTCTCCTCAAATGGTGGATGACCGTGCGTCAAAAAAGGAGAAAAAGCGGAAGGCGGCATGGCTCAGCCCGATTCTTGGAGGAATTATTGGCGGGGGTCTTGTACTTGGCATTACACCGCTTTTGCCGCAGTCACAGGATACAGCTGCCAACACGCAAACGCAGACCGCATCAAGTGAGCCGGCAGCCTCAGATAATTTCTCGACAAAACAAATCACCAATGCCACAAATGTTGCTGATATGGTAGAAGATTTAGAGCCCACCATTGTAGGTGTCTCAAACTATCAATCTACACAAAATTCATTTGGCTTGAGCGGTGATCAAACAGAAGCTGAAGCTGGAACAGGCTCTGGTGTCATTTTCAAAAAAGATGGCAAAAAAGCGTACATTATTACAAATAACCACGTTGTCGAAGGTGCCAATAAATTAAAGGTCACACTATATGATGGAAAAACAAAAGACGCAAAGCTTGTCGGTAGTGATGTCATGACAGATTTAGCTGTAGTGGAAATAAATGCTGACGGCATTGATAAAGTGGCAAGCTTTGGTGATTCTTCTAAGCTTCGTGCTGGAGATAAAGTCATTGCCATTGGGAATCCGCTCGGTGCACAGTTTTCAGGTACTGTGACAGAAGGAATCATTAGTGGTCTTGATCGTACTGTTGAAGCAAATACGTCATCTGGTACAGTGGAGATGAATGTACTGCAAACTGATGCAGCCATTAACCCAGGAAACAGCGGGGGGCCACTGATCAATACAGATGGTCAAGTCATTGGTATTAACAGCTTGAAAATCAGCGAAAGCGGTGTGGAATCACTCGGATTTGCCATCCCAAGTAACGATGTCAAACCGATTGTAGATGAGCTGTTGAAAAATGGAAAAGTTGAACGTCCATACCTTGGCGTACAAATGATTGACCTTGAGCAAGTGCCTGAGACGTATCAGGAAAATACGCTCGGCTTATTTGATAAACAAATCGGCAAAGGCATTTACGTAAAGGATGTTTCAAAAGGTTCACCTGCTCAAAAAGCAGGCTTAAAATCTGGAGATGTCATCATCAAGTTCAAAGGGAAAGACGTAGTGAACAGCTCTCAGCTGAAAGAAATTCTTTACAAAGAAACAAAAGTCGGCGATAAAACCACAATGACTGTCATCCGTGAAGGAAAGAACAAAAATCTAGATATTACCCTTGGGCAGTCAGAGAGCGAATAAATGAAAAAAACAGGTGGATGTCAACATATCCACCTGTTTTTTTGTGCTTATTTTTTTGAAGAGAGTGTACGCAGTATGAGGTGTTCCCACATGTTCCACGGCAGAAGCTGTTTTGCTGTGAATGAAAGTCGTACGCCTTTTCCAACAAGATATCTCAGCCGTTTCAGCCGCTTCTTCTCTGCTAACCGAACAACAAGCTCTGCCACTTCACGAGGATCTCCATAGTTGGATTTCTGGGTATCAATATGGGCCATCATCTTTTGATAGAGTTTTATGTATTTCGATCCCTCTGCTGGCTGAATCATTTGCTCGTTCATGGAGGTATTCCAAATATTTGTTTGGAAAGAGCCCGGCTCAATTAAGGCCGCCTGGATACCGAACGAAGCTAGTTCAATCCGTAGGCTTTCTGTATAGCCTTCCAACGCAAACTTAGAGGATACATATGGAGAAAGTGCAGGCATTCCCATTAATCCGCTGATACTGCTCATATTGAAAATCTTTGCGCCGCTCGTCATAAACGGCAGGACTGCTTGGGTCATTTCCATCACACCGAAGACATTCACTTCAAATTGCTGGCGGTACGTGTCAACAGGAACCTCCTCCGCAAAACCAGCAAAGGCTGTTCCCGCATTGTTCACAAGCAGGGTAATAGGTGCGTAGGCATGAAGTTTCTTCTGAAATGCTTGGATCGACTGCGTATCAGTCACATCTAACGCTTCAATATGTATCATGCCGGATAAAGAGGCTTGCTCGATTTCTTCAGCGAGCTTTTTTGCATTGTTTTCCTGTCTGACGCCGGCAATCACTGTATAGCCCTGCTTGGCGAGATGCATCGTGATGAGCTTGCCAAAGCCGCTATTGGCACCAGTTACAATGGCTGTTTTTTTCATCATCCGGTTCTCCTTTTTGTTTAAATTTATCATAGTGAGATGTTTTATTGAATAACAAAAAGGAGCCTGGAGAAGAATAAAAAGCGATGCTGTGAAATAGGAGGAAACACATGATGTGTTGGAAGAAGGCGGGACAAATAGGAGTGCTGCTCTTTATGCTGTCCGGCTGTCAATCAATTGAACCGTTACAACAAACACATGAAGCAGAGGCAGAAAGTCTGTCAGCTGTTCAAATGAAGGAACTGCCATTTCAGCATATGCATCTGCTTGTACAATATGGACAGAAAAACGAATTATACGAAGCGACCTACCGTCAGGCAAGAGGCAAAGAGGAGGCAATCATTCGTGATCATATGAATGGGGTCCGCTATGAAGGGGAAGAAGCCTTGCGCGAGATGAAGATGAAGCTGAATGATATGTCGATTCCTAGTGCAAAGATCAATGAAGCGTATGTAAATGAACTATTAGCTGCTTTTAATTTAGATGATGATTATCAGCGGATTCAGATCGATCTGAAGCTCGAGGATGGGACCAAACGTACATTCCAAAGGAAGAAATAAACGAGACTTTCTCATTTTTTAATTGAAAATGATTTTCAAGATCACTTAAATCTGATACACTAAATTGAGATAAGTGATCTTTTACGTCTGTACATAGACGATATTTCATATAAAAATTTGGATGAGAAAAGGAGCGTTTGAGCGGAATGAGTGCCATTTCTACTGAAGGTTTAAGCTTAGGCTACGGAGAAACAATGATCATCGATGAACTAAATGTATCAATCCCTAAGGGTGAAATCACAGTATTTATTGGCAGTAATGGATGCGGTAAATCCACGCTACTTCGCTCTTTGGCCCGTCTCATGAAGCCAATGGGTGGTTCTGTCCTGCTTGAAGGTCATTCCATTGCAAAATTACCAACAAAAGAAGTAGCGAAACAGCTCGCTATTCTTCCACAAGGACCAGAAGCGCCAGAAGGATTAACTGTGCATCAGTTAGTGAAGCAAGGCAGATATCCTTATCAAAATTGGCTGAAGCAGTGGTCGAAGCAAGATGAAGAAGCAGTGAATCGCGCATTGAAGTCAACAAAGATGGAAGACCTTGCTGATCGGACCGTTGATTCATTATCAGGTGGACAAAGGCAGCGTGCATGGATTGCGATGACGCTGGCCCAAGAGACCGATATTATTTTGTTAGATGAGCCGACGACATATTTAGACATGACGCATCAAATCGAAATTTTGGACCTTCTGTTTGATTTAAATGAGAAAGAGCAGCGCACGATTGTGATGGTTCTTCATGATCTCAATCTCGCATGCAGATATGCTCATCATCTTGTCGCGATTAAAGACAAGTCAATTTATGCAGAAGGCAGACCAGAAACAGTGATTAATTGTGATCTCGTGAAAAATGTCTTTGATATGAATTGCCAAGTGACAACAGATCCTCTATTTGGAACACCATTATGTATTCCGCACGGTAGAGGACGCTGTATTGTGCAGCAAGCGCAAGCTGAAACATTTCTTGCTGCAAGATAATCGTATGTCAAAAGCCTGACATCTGTGTCTCACAGAGTCAGGCTTTTTTCTGAAAAAGGAGCGGAATATCAATGGGAAATGAATTAGAAGAAAAGCTGGAAGGCTTGCTTGATAAATATACAGAGCTGCTGCTCGGTGAATCAACAGACGAGCTGAAACAAGATGTGAAACAATGGGTGATCTACTCTCATATTGCCAAAAGCATGCCGCCGCTAGCAAAGCATTTCAATGAAACGTATCCAGAAGCAAAAGAAGAAATCAAACACACGATTCAACGAATCAAACAGTTGAACGAAGCTCATCGCGCCAATAAAGACCGTTAAAAAACTGCCAGCATCAGACTGGCAGTTTTTTTCTTATGACATTTGTGATGATCCGTACGGAGATTGATCTGTCAGTGTTTGCTGGAATTTCTGGTGTGTCTGCTGGAGCTTTTGCTGATCAGCCGCTTCAACAGAATACCAGCCATATCGGAACATGACATCATATAAATGTCTTTGTGTTTTCTGTGTTTCCAGCGCAATTCGCTGAATATCCTGGTAAAGAGATTCATGACTGAATTCATTGAGCGCTGTGTTGTATCCACTTGTCATGTATTTTTCAGTAGACAAGAGATCTGTAACGAAATCACGATCGTTCATGTTTGTAGTTGTGGGAACCGGGGTTTGTGGATTCCCGATTTTTTGTTGGTTTTGCTGTTCCATGTTTTTTCCTCCTATTGCATAAAGCCAGTAGACTGGCCTTGCCCTGAGCTGCCTAAATGCTGAAGAATTTGTGTGTAATGCTGATGATGCATTTGGCCAACTTGATTTAATTCTTGTTTCAATGTTTGATCCTGGCAATGCTCGGCCATAAAATGAGCCTTTTTCATGGCGATCAAGTTCCAGTTGAGCATATCCTCTAAGTACAAGGAATCCTTCACTGAAATGACTTCTGGGGGCATATTCATTGGCTGATTGTTCAACATGTGTTCCTCCTTACGATTTTGTTTCCTTACTGATTCTTTTTATATTGCTGATTTTGACTGGTTTTTTTCCCGCCTAGGTCTGCTTCCTGTGATGGACCTGCGTTTCCTTTTACACTTGCAGCACTTACGCCTGCTTTCGATGGGTTTTTCTTCAAACGAGACATGTGGACATCACCTCCATTCTTACAATTCCCTTTGATCTTTAATTCATACACCGCAAAATAAGGCACATGAGAATGTGTAAATTTTTGAAATCCGCTATTGAACTGTTTCGGAAAATCTTTTAAGATAAAGAAAGAGGCATTGCTTTTTTTTGGACAAAAAATGAATGACTGTTCATTCAAAATGTTTAGGGGGATATTTATGGGCAAACATATTCGCAAGGCGGCTGTCATTGGTTCAGGTGTCATGGGCTCAGGCATTGCTGCGCATCTAGCCAATATCGGGATACCAGTAACACTGCTAGATATTGTGCCAAATGAACTGACAAAGGAAGAAACGGCGAAAAAGAGAACGCTTGATCACCCTAGTGTTCGGAATCGATTAAGTCAAGAAGCGATGAAAAAATTGTTAAAGCAAAAGCCAGCACCTCTTACTTCAGCAAAAAACCTATCATACATCACACCGGGAAATCTCACAGACCACCTTTCCTTATTACACGATGCTGACTGGATCATTGAAGTCGTCACTGAAAAGCTCAGCATAAAACAACACGTATTCTCTCTCATCGACGAACACCGCAAAGAAGGAAGCATCGTTTCGAGCAATACATCTGGTATTTCGGTTGAAAAAATGGCAGAAGGGCGATCAGATGATTTTAAACGCCACTTTTTAGGCACACATTTTTTTAACCCAGCTCGTTATTTAAAGCTCTTAGAAATCATTCCTATTCAAGAAACAGATCCAGAAGTACTGTCATTTATGAAAACGTTTGGCGAGGATGTACTCGGCAAAGGTGTGGTTGAAGCTAAAGACACACCGAACTTTATTGCAAACCGCATTGGCACGTATGGGCTTCTTGTCACAGTGCGTGAAATGCTTGAGAACAAATACACCATTGGAGAAGTGGATTCAGTCACAGGACCCCTCATTGGAAGACCGAAAAGTGCGACCTTCCGTACACTCGATGTAGTGGGGCTTGACACATTTTCTCATGTGGCACGAAACGTCTATGAACAGGTAGAAGGAAAGGAAAAAGAGATTTTCCAGCTGCCTGAGTTTATTGAAAGAATGCTTGAAAAAGGATGGATTGGCAGCAAGGCAGGACAAGGATTTTATCAAAAAAATGGCAAGGTCATTTTAGAGCTTGACCCAGTGACGCTCACATATGGAGAGCGCACAAAGCTCAAAGATCCAGGCATTGAGATGGCGAAACAGCAAAAGGGAACAAAAGCAAAGTTGAAAGCGCTTATTTATCAAGATGGCCGTGCAGGGCAATTGCTTTGGAATATGACAGCGCCCGTACTTCTTTATTCAGCGCATCTAAAAGGCGAAATTGCGGATGATATTCAGTCCATCGATAACGCAATGAAATGGGGATTCGGCTGGCAGCAAGGCCCATTTGAGCTGTGGGATGCAATAGGCGTCAAAAAAGCCGCCGAGCGCATGGAAGCAGAAGGCCACAGCATCCCAGCATGGGTGCAAGACATGCTGTCAAAAGGACACGACACATTCTATCAAGAGAATGCTGATGGTGAGCGTGCGTTTTATCAGGATGGGGCTTACGTACAGGAAAAAGGGAACGACAAACATATTTCTTTAGCTAGATTGAAAAAGAAACAGGACGTCATCTTCAAAAATTCTGGTGCGAGCCTGATTGATATTGGTGATGATGTCGCCTTGCTCGAATTTCACTCTAAAAGCAATGCCATTGGACTAGATGTCATCGATATGATCAATCGCGCTGTTGATGAGACGGAAAAGAATTACAAAGGGCTTGTTATCGGAAACCAAGGGAAGAACTTCTGTGTTGGCGCCAACCTTGCCCTGATTTTAATGGAAGCACAGGACGACAATTTCTTTGAAATTGACTTTGTGATCAGGCGCTTCCAGCAGGCGATGATGAAGGTGAAATATAGCGACCGCCCAGTTGTAGCCGCACCGTTTGGGATGACATTAGGAGGCGGTACGGAGGTTTGTCTGCCGGCAGCGGCTATACAGGCGTCCAGCGAAACTTACATGGGACTTGTGGAAGCGGGAGTTGGACTGATCCCAGGGGGCGGTGGAAATAAAGAATTATATATTCGTCACCTGCAAGGAGCAGCGAAGCCGTCGCAGACGGCTATACAGGATGCCACGCTGAAAACATTTGAAACAATTGCAATGGCAAAAGTATCAACTTCAGCTGAGGAAGCGCGGGATATGAACATGCTCCGCGTGAGCGACCGGATTAGTATGAACGGAGATCACCTGATCTATGATGCAAAACAACTGGTGCTCTCTCTTGATGAAGCCGGTTATCGCGCGCCGCTCAAGCAAAAGGTGCCGGTCATGGGAGAAACAGGCTATGCAGCGATGATTTTGGCTGCTGAAAATATGAGACTGTCTGGATACATTTCAGAGCATGACATGACCATTGTAAAAAAATTAGCTCATGTCATTTCCGGCGGGAAACTGCCATTTGGAACAGAGGTAGAGGAGCAATACTTATTAGAGCTTGAAAGAGAAGCCTTTTTAAGTCTTGTAGGAGAAGTGAAATCACAGGCACGTATGCAGCACATGCTCGTCAAAGGAAAACCTTTACGTAACTAAGGGGGAGTCAAAATGAGAGAAGCAGTCATTGTCGCTGGCGCAAGAACACCAGTAGGGAAGGCGAAAAAGGGATCATTAAAACATGTCCGGCCTGATGATATGGGCGCATTATGTGTAAAAGAAACGTTAAAGCGTGCCGGTGAATACGACGGTCAAATAGATGATTTGATCATTGGCTGTGCAACGCCAGAAGCAGAGCAGGGGTTAAATGTAGCACGAAATATTGGAGCATTAGCGGGACTGCCTTATACGGTACCTGCCATCACCATAAACCGCTACTGCTCGTCTGGTCTTCAGTCTATCGCTTATGCGGGTGAACGAATTATGCTCGGGCAGGCAGACACGATTTTAGCCGGAGGAGTCGAATCGATGTCGCAGGTGCCGATGATGGGGCATTCCATTCGTCCGAATGCCCTCTTGGCAGAGCAAGCACCTGAATACTACATGAGCATGGGGCACACGGCAGAGCAAGTGGCGCAAAAGTATCAGGTCACACGTCAAGATCAGGACGCCTTTGCGGTGAGGAGTCATCAAAAGGCAGCAAAGGCACTTCAAGAAGGGAAGTTTTCTGATGAAATTGTGCCCGTTGATGTAACAGACCGGCGGATAGGAGAGCAATATCAATTAGAAGAGCATCAATTCACGTTCTCACAGGATGAAGGTGTGAGAGCAGGTACAACGGAAGAGATTCTTTCTACTTTGCGTCCAGCCTTTTCGATAAAAGGCACGGTAACCGCAGGGAACTCATCTCAAACAAGTGACGGGGCTGCGTGTGTGATGATGATGGACCGCGAGAAAGCATCCTCACTTTCTCTTCAGCCGCTCGCTAAATTCAGAGCATTTGCTGTTGGCGGTGTACCGCCTGAGGTGATGGGGATCGGTCCGGTTGAAGCCATACCGCGTGCGCTGAAAATCGCTGGACTTGAGCTGAAGGATATTGGTCTGTTTGAATTAAACGAAGCGTTTGCCTCTCAGGCAATTCAAGTCATTCGCCATTTAGGAATTGATGAAGAAAAAGTGAATGTCAACGGCGGGGCAATTGCGCTTGGACATCCGCTCGGCTGTACAGGAACGAAACTAACGCTGTCACTTATTCATGAAATGAAACGGCGAAACGAGCAATTTGGCATTGTCACAATGTGTATCGGCGGGGGCATGGGAGCAGCAGGCATTTTTGAATTGATCTAAAGGGGGAAATCAGGATGAAAGCATTGGAAGATGTAAAAAAGGGTGGAAGCTTTTTAATTGATGAGACGAATTATGAGCATATCTTTACACCGGAGGATTTCTCTGATGAACATCAAATGATTGGAAAGACAACAGAGGATTATATTTTACAAGATGTGGTTCCGCATATAGATCAAATTGAAAATCATGAGTTTGAGCATTCGGTCAGGCTTCTCAAAAAGGCTGGAGAGCTTGGGCTTTTAGGAGCCGATGTACCTGAAGAATTCGGCGGGCTTGGATTGGATAAAATCAGTTCAGCAATCATTACTGAAAAATTCGCTAGAGCAGGAAGCTTCTCACTTTCCTATGGCGCTCATGTCGGTATTGGTTCTCTGCCGATCGTGCTCTTCGGAAATCAAGCGCAAAAGGAAACGTACCTGCCAGGACTCGCCTCTGGAGAAACCATTGCGGCGTACGCACTCACTGAGCCAGGATCAGGCTCTGATGCCCTTGGAGCAAAAACAACTGCGGTTCTGAATGAAGCAGGTACCCATTATGTCCTCAATGGAGAAAAGCAGTGGATCACAAACTCCGCATTTGCTGATGTCTTTGTTGTATATGCGAAGATTGATGGTGAACACTTCTCTGCTTTTATTGTCGAAAAGGATTTTCCAGGTGTCAAAACGGGACCTGAAGAGAAAAAGATGGGCATTAAAGGATCATCGACGAGAACATTAATTCTTGAAGATGCCCAAGTACCGAAGGAGAATTTGCTCGGTGAAGCCGGCAGAGGACATGTGATTGCCTTTAACATTTTAAATATCGGACGTTATAAGCTGGCAGTCGGCACAATCGGTGCATCAAAGCGCGTCATTCAATTGTCGGCAGAATATGCGAACCAGCGTAAGCAGTTCAAAACACCAATTTCTCAATTCAGCTTAATTGGTGAAAAAGCAGCCAATATGTCAGCAAAGCTCTATGCGATGGAAAGTGCTGTTTACCGTACGGTTGGATTATTTGAACAGCGGATGGGTCTATTAAGTGACGAAGAGCAAAAAGACGGCAAACAAATTGCTCAATCCATTGCGGAATATGCGATTGAATGCTCTCTCTGTAAAGTCCTTGGCTCTGAAACGTTAGATTATATTGTGGATGAAGGCGTGCAGATTCACGGCGGATATGGATTCATGCAAGAATACGAGGTCGAAAGAGCCTATCGCGACTCACGAATTAACCGGATCTTTGAAGGGACAAACGAAATCAACCGTTTGCTTGTACCAGGTACATTCTTGAAGAAAGCGATGAAAGGAGAGCTTCCGCTGCTTCAAAAAGCGCAGACTTTACAGGAAGAGCTAATGATGATGATGCCGGAAGAGCCAGGCGATCAGCCGCTCGATCAAGAAAAATATTTGCTCGCCCATGCGAAAAAGGTCGCCTTAATGGTAGCTGGTATGGCAGCCATGAAATACGGGAAAGCCTTAGACAAAGAGCAAGAAATTCTTGTGAACATAGCCGATATAGTCAATGAAATATTTGCTGCTGAATCAGCAATTCTGCGTACGGAAAAGGCAGTCGCTGCATCAGGCGCAGAAAAGAACGCTCAAAAGCTGGCTTACACACAAATTTTCACGCAGGAGGCTTTCTTAAAGATTGAAGCCCATGCAAAAGAATCCTTGATTGCGATGGAGGAAGGAGATTCACTCCGCATGAGCCTGTCAGCCCTTCGCAAGCTGACAAGATTTACTCCAATCAATGTCATCGCCAAAAAGCGTGAAGTGGCAAAACGAATCTTTGAAGCAGAGAAATATATCGTATAAGGATGGCTTAAAAGGTGCGGATATCACTCCGCACCTTTTTGTAAGCATACATTTAGGTTTTTAAAATATTTTGTGATAAAATGTTGTCACAATTTCAGGAGGTGAAAATGGTGGCTTTAGATTTTTACGAATACCCATCTTGCGGTACATGCCGAAAAGCAAAAAAGTGGCTTGAAGCACACAATAAAGACATCAACAGCATACATATCGTCGAAGAGACGCCTGATAAAGAAACATTAAAAGCCCTTTACGAAAAAAGCGGTTTAGAGCTGAAGAAATTCTTTAATACAAGCGGACAAAAATACCGGGAGCTGCAGCTGAAAGATCAACTTCCTGCAATGTCAGAGGACGAGCAGCTAGAATTACTCGCGTCTAACGGAATGCTGATCAAGCGCCCGATTACAACAGACGGTAAACGAGTAACAGTTGGATTTAACGAAGATACATTTAAAAGCGTCTGGAAATGATGTAACTTTCATTCAGATTGTGGTATCTTCAATATAGATTGTAAGAAAAGACTGGAGGGGTATTGAATGAGCACACCAAAAGATTTACGTTATTCAGAAGAACATGAATGGGTCAAAGTAGAAGGAGATAAGGTGCGTATCGGTATTACGCATTTTGCTCAATCTGAGCTTGGCGATATAGTGTTCGTTGAGCTTCCTGAAGTAGGAGACAAAATCACAGCGGACGAGCCTTTCGGAAGTGTAGAATCAGTGAAAACAGTTTCTGAACTTTATGCACCGATCAATGGCACAATCGTCGAAGTGAACGATGAGCTGGATGACAGCCCAGAATTCGTCAACGACTCTCCATATGAAAAAGCATGGATGATCGTTGTAGAACCAGCTGATGCATCTGAAATCGAGAACTTAATGACTGCTGAGCAATATGAAGAAATGACAAAAGAAGACTAATTCATGTGAAATTGGACACTCTACCTTTATGGGGGGTGTCCAATTTGTCTTTTCAAAAAGAACAGGTGGATATAACAGAGCATGTCACTGGACGATTCAAAGAAAGCGGCATGGTGCTTTATCATCAAAATGAAGAGATTGGCACAATGATTAGTGAAAACCAATATGAGCTGAAATCGGGATATTCCTATGATCAAAATCGTTTTTATCGTCTAACGGATACATTGACCGATGGGACAGAAAAATATGTAGACTGTGACGATGAAAATGGGTGGTGCTAATCACAGAGGAGACTGCAGTGAACAAAAACTGCAGTCTTTTTGATGACGAGGCGCCCAATCTTTACAACCTGAATGAAAGATTGTAATCTAAGGAAGAAGTGAATCAACGTCAAAAGGGCCGGGTGATCGTGATGAATGTCGAGATAGAAAAGGTCATCATTGTAGAAGGTAAAACAGACAAACAAAAGCTGAAAGAAGTCATAAGTGAACCTGTTACCATCATTTGCACCAATGGCACGATCAGTACATCGAAGCTGGACCAGCTTGTGGACGATTTAGTGGGGAAAGACGTTTACATATTAGCAGACAGTGACGATGCAGGCGACAAACTGCGGAAGCAATTTCGAAAAGAATTCCCTGAAGCACTTCATCTTTTTGTCGACAGAACGTACCGCGAAGTGGCCGCTTCACCGTCAGCCCACATTGCATCTATCCTATTAGCTGCAAACATTGATGTTCATTCGAAATATTTATGAGGGTGGACGTATTATGAAAGAGATTGAAGAACACGAATTCAAAGAGATAGAGGACGATTTATTTCTTTTATACTTATATACACCGTTTTGCGGAACATGCCAGCTGGCAAAGAAAATGCTGGCAGTCGTAGACGCCATGCAGCCGGATGTACCATTTTACGAAAACAATTTAAACTATTCACCAGGCTTTGCAAAAGCATTTGAGATCGAGAGTGTTCCTTGCTTTCTACTGTTTAAAAAAGGAGAATTGGTGCAAAAAGGCTATGCCTTTCACTCAGTTCCATATCTTCATGAAATGATTGAAACCGCTAAATAAAGCGGTTTTTTGTCATATTTCAAGAAATTCATTTGAAAATTTGTCGAGTTATTTATAAAGGACAAGAAGATGTTTGTAGAGAAATGTTATGTATAACCAAATGACAGGGAGGTTATACATGTGGAAAATGTGAAAGCCCATGGTAACACAGGGCAGCGTTTATTATTAAAACCGCTGCTCTCATCATCATCCTTGAAGATTACATTTGAGGCGGAAACTGACTCTTGTACATTGATTGTGGATGAACGTGGTGAAGTGAAGAAACTACCTGCAATTGAGTTATCGGATCTCATCTTTTATGGTGAGAGGAAAGAGATTCTACAATTATTAGATGGAGATATGTCCTTACAGCAGTTAATCAGCAGAGGACAAGTCAAAGTCAAAGGGTCATTCCGTGCGCTCCTTAGACTAGAGGCAGTGCTTTGGCTGACGAACGGTTTTTTTCGAAAAATGATAACGTAGTTGTTTACTTGGAAATTAGCGATTTACAGCGTTGACATATCTCAGATAGCATGATATTCTACGTTAGTAAAAACATGAACATCACATAAAACAACATATTTTCTCTTATTAAGAGAGGTGGAGGGACGTGCCCTATGAAACCCGGCAACCGTCAGCATAGCTGAAATTGGTGCCAATTCACTCAAAGCCGCAGCGCTTTGAAAGATGAGAGAAAGGCGTAATTGACATAAAAGGCCTTTCTGCTTGCGTTGCAGTTAGGTCTTTTTTACTGACCTGACGTCAGGCTAGAGTCATGACAGAAAGAAGAATAAATAACGTATGTGATGGAAACCTATAGATTCAGCAAGAAAGCAGGTGATCAGACTGTGATTCATTTACAGAATGTATCAAAAACGTATCATTCAAAAAGCGGAAATGTTGATGCCGTGAAAGACGTCAACTTGGATATTGATAAAGGTGAAATATTCGGAATTATCGGGTATAGCGGTGCAGGAAAAAGCTCGCTTATTCGCCTATTAAACGGTCTGGAGCTGCCAACAGAAGGAATTGTTGAAGTGGCAGGCAACCGGATCAATGAAGTATCGAATGCGAAACTTCGGAAAGCAAGACAAGAAATCAGCATGATCTTCCAGCACTTTAATTTACTTTGGTCAAGAACGGTGAGACAAAACATTATGTTCCCGCTTGAGATCGCAGGTGTACCGACATCGAAACGGAGAGAGCGTGCGAATGAACTGATTAAATTGGTCGGTTTAGAAGGAAAAGAAAATGCGTATCCTTCTCAGCTTAGCGGCGGGCAAAAACAGCGTGTCGGCATTGCGAGAGCATTAGCGAATGATCCAAAGGTTCTTCTATGTGACGAAGCGACATCTGCGCTAGATCCGCAAACGACCGATTCAATCCTTGAGCTTTTGGCCGATATTAATAAACGACTAGGGCTCACGATTGTGCTCATTACACACGAAATGCACGTCATTCGCAAAATTTGTCATCGCGTCGCAGTCATGGAAAATGGACGTATTGTTGAAGAAGGCGAAGTATTACGCGTCTTCAGACAGCCAAAGGAAGAAATGACGAAGCGATTTGTGAAACAGCTTGCGGAACCAGAGGAAGCGAAAGAAACAATCGAGCACGTCTTAGAACGAGTAAAAGAAGGTCAGGTCGTACGGTTGTCCTTTATTGGAGACTCTGCCGAGCAGCCGCTGATCACTGAAATCATTCGATCCTTCAATGTCGATGTGAATATCCTTCAAGGGAAGATTTCTCAAACGCAGGAAGGCGCGTTTGGAACACTCTTTATCCACATTAATGGAGAAGAGACTGAGGTAGAAAAAGCCATCGCCTATATCCAAAGCAAACAGGTTGAAATCGAGGTGATGACACATGTTTGAGAAATGGTTTCCGAACGTTGATTTAGACGTCATCTGGAGTGCAACAGGTGAAACGGTGTATATGACACTGATTTCATTGGCATTTGCCTTTGCCATTGGTATTATCCTTGGACTATTACTCTTTCTAACGAGTAAAGGCGGTCTTTGGGAAAATAAACCGATTAATGCTGTCATCGGCGCTGTCGTCAACATTTTCAGATCGATTCCTTTTATCATTTTAATTATTCTTTTACTAGGGTTCACGAAATTCTTAATGCATACGATTCTTGGTCCTAATGCAGCACTCCCTGCCCTTGTCATAGGGTCAGCTCCATTCTATGCACGTCTTGTCGAAATTGCACTGCGTGAGGTAGACAAAGGAGTCATTGAAGCAGCACGATCAATGGGAGCGAAAACGTCAACAATCATTTTCAAAGTATTGCTGCCAGAATCATTGCCAGCCCTTATTTCAGGTATTACCGTAACAGCGATTGCTCTAATTGGCTCTACTGCGATTGCAGGTGCAATTGGAGCAGGCGGACTTGGTGACCTCGCCTATGTGGAAGGGTACCAATCTGGTAATACAGATGTCACACTTGTAGCCACTGTGTTTATTCTCATCATCGTCTTTATTATTCAAATAATCGGTGATTTGATTACAAATAAAATTGATAAACGTTAAGGGAGGATTTATTCATGAAGAAATTGATTTTAAGTGCACTATTTCTAGCATTTGCAGGTATTTTAGCTGCGTGCGGTTCATCTAATAACGCAAGTGAAAGCAAAACCATTACGGTTGCCGCTTCAAAAACGCCGCATGCCGAAATTCTTGAAGAAGCAAAACCACTTCTAAAAGAAAAAGGCTACGATTTAAAAGTGAAAGTGCTTAGCGATTATAAAATGTACAACAAAGCGTTAGCTGAAAAAGAAGTGGATGCGAACTTTTTCCAACATATCCCTTACTTAAACGAAGAAAATAAATCAAACAAAGATTATAACCTAGTGAGTGCTGGTGCGGTTCACCTTGAGCCTTTCGGTATCTACTCTAAGAAATACAAATCAGTAAAAGATATTCCAAACGGCGGCACAATCATCATGACAAACAACGTAGCTGAACAAGGCCGTATGCTTGCCCTTCTGCAAAATGCTGGTGTCATCAAGCTTGATCCAAAGGTTGATACAATCAACGCAACAGTAAAGAACATTAAAGAAAACCCAAAGAACCTAAAATTCAAAAAAATCGCGCCTGAATTAACTGCGAAAGCTTATGAAAACAGTGAAGGCGATGCTGTATTTATCAACGTCAACTATGCGATCCAAAATAAATTGAATCCGAAAAAAGATTCAATCGAACTTGAGCAAACAAAGAACAATCCATATGCAAACATCGTTGCGGTTCGCAAAGGTGACGAAAAATCAGATAAGATCAAGGCATTAATGGAAGTTCTTCACTCTGATAAAATCAAAGAATTCATCGACAAAAAATATGACGGTGCAGTATTGCCTGTATCTGAATAACAACATTTCGACCTCGCTTCTTTCAAAGCGAGGTTTTTTGTGTATTTTTTCAAATCTCGCTCATAATAAAAACGTACAAATGACCTGAAGGGATGGAATCAAAATGAATGAACAGCATATGAGCGGATCCATGCAGCAATCACTGACTGATTATAAAACCGCAATGGGTGAATTCCAGAAGAAAATGCCGGTGTTTGGAAAGAAATTTAATGAATTTACGGAGCAGTGCTTTCAAAGCGATTCATTAACGCAAAAGGAAAAACAAATGATTGCCCTCGGCATCAGTATTCATGCACAGGATGAATACTGCATGATTTATCATACAAAGGGAGCGCTCGATCAAGGGGCGACAGAAGAGAATCTGCTAGAGGTTGTGAGCGTGGCGGCAGCTTTTGGCGGCGGGGCAGCACTAAGCCAAGGAATCACTGTCGTTCAGCAATGTATTGATGAATTTGGAGGACAGACGCATTAAAAGAAGGAAAACAAGGTATTTTTCCATATCAAGGAGTTGAGTACTTCTCAACCGAATGTGTGAGAAAATATGACGTCATAGAGCGTCATATCCCTTTTGAGTGAAGCCGCATACGTTTGCTACAATAAAGCTACACTCAAGGAAGGGAATGGTTTATTATTTGTTCGGACCATAGTACACTGGGATTGGATTATACCGCCGAGATGGAAAAGGCCATGCATCAAGCTCATGGCATGAGCTATGCAGAGTACGAAAGAGACCATGACTTAAGGATGAAAGTGGAATATAAACGAGAGCAGTCCTATCGAGATGAGAAAAGACAGCTCGCAAAAATGAATATAAGAGGCTAATAATAGCTGAGGGGCGGGGAGAACAGTTTCCCGCCCTTTCTTTATGAAAACAGTCTTTTCGACATAAATCCTTTTATCTACCTGCTTTTTTTGTTAGAATTTTGAGAGCATCCTCTCACGCTTATCGTGAATGTGTTGTATTCAGTTTTAATTTGTTATAAAATTAGAATGAGAATAAATTGAGAATAATGATTATTTTGGAGGTATCGATATATGACTGCTTCGACATTAACAATTAAGGACTTGCACGTTGAGATTGAAGGGAAAGAAATCTTAAAGGGTGTAAACCTCGAGATAAAAGGTGGAGAATTCCACGCAGTAATGGGACCAAACGGAACAGGTAAATCTACTTTATCTGCTGCAATTATGGGTCACCCTAAATATGAAGTAACAAAAGGCAGCATCTTGCTTGATGGCGAAGATGTTCTTGAAATGGAAGTAGATGAGCGCGCTCAAGCTGGTCTTTTCCTTGCGATGCAATACCCATCTGAAATCAGCGGTGTCACAAATGCTGACTTCCTTCGTTCTGCTATTAACGCACGCAGAGAAGAAGGCGATGAAATCTCTCTTATGAAATTCATCCGCAAAATGGACGAAAACATGGAGTTCCTTGAAATGGATCCAGATATGGCACAGCGCTACCTAAACGAAGGTTTCTCAGGCGGGGAGAAAAAACGCAACGAAATTCTTCAATTAATGATGATTGAACCAAAGATCGCCATCCTTGACGAAATCGATTCTGGTCTTGATATCGATGCCCTGAAAGTTGTTTCTAAAGGAATTAACAAAATGCGCGGCGAAAGCTTTGGCTGCTTAATGATCACTCACTATCAGCGTCTACTGAACTACATCACACCAGATCACGTTCATGTCATGATGCAAGGTCGTATCGTGAAATCTGGCGGACCAGAACTCGCACAGCGTCTAGAAGCAGAAGGCTATGACTGGATTAAAAAAGAGTTAGGAATTGAAGACGAAACTGTTGGTCAAGAAGCGTAAGCGTTAGGAGGATTATTGATGACATTAGAAACGAAATTATCAGTAGATCAAGATTATGTCAAAAGCTTCTCCGAGAAGCATCAGGAACCGGCATGGATGAGCTCCCTTCGCTTACAGGCTCTTGAAAAAGCAGAAGACCTCCCAATGCCAAAGCCTGACAAAACGAATATTTCAAAATGGAATTTAACGAATTTCAAACAGCATACAGTCGAAAGTGCACCATTTGGATCATTAGAAGAGCTTCCAGAAGAAGTGAAATCTCTTATTGATTTAGAGGACACAGATAAGACAGTTTACATTCAGCGTGATCAAACGCCGGCCTATTTGTCTCTTTCAGCTGAAGCGAAAGACAAAGGTGTGATCTTCACGGATCTTCATACAGCGATTCGTGAGCATGGAGATTTAGTGAAACAATACTTCATGACAGATGCAGTGAAAGTGGATGAGCATAAACTTACAGCTTTACACGCTGCTTTAGTCAATGGCGGAGCTTTCCTCTATGTTCCGAAAAACGTAGAGCTTGAAGCACCAATTCAAGCTGTTTATCTTCATGAAAATGACGAAACGACTTTGTTCAACCATGTCATCGTCGTAGCAGACGATCATAGTGCTGTGACATATGTAGAAAACTACATCAGTACAGCAAAACCAGAAGAAGCAATCTTCAATATCGTTTCTGAAGTATTCACAGGCGCAAACGCCCGCGTCACATACGGCGCTGTAGATAACCTTGCAGAAGGTGTCACAGTATATGTGAACAGACGCGGTATGGCAAATGGCCGTGACAGTAAAATCGAATGGGCGCTTGGCCTGATGAATGATGGAGATGTCGTGTCTGAAAACATCACAAAACTGATGGGCGACGGTACATTCGGTGATACGAAATCAGTTGTTGTCGGCCGAGGAAACCAAACTGAAAACTTCACAACAAGCATCATCCACTTCGGTAAAAACTCTGAAGGGTATATCTTGAAGCATGGTGTGATGAAGGATCAAGCATCCTCTATCTTTAACGGAATTGGCAAAATCGAGCATGGCGCAACAAAGTCAAATGCAGAGCAGGAATCACGTGTCCTCATGCTGAGTGAGAAAGCACGCGGTGACGCAAACCCAATTCTATTAATTGATGAAGATGATGTGACAGCAGGGCACGCTGCTTCTGTTGGACGTGTCGATCCAATTCAATTGTACTACCTCATGAGCCGTGGAATTTCCAAAGAAGATGCAGAAAGACTTGTGATTTACGGCTTCTTAAATCCAGTTGTGAAAGAACTGCCGATTGAAGGAGTTAAAAAGCAGCTGATTTCTGTAATTGAAAGGAAAGTAAAATAATGAATATCAAAGACGTTCGTGAGCAATTTCCAATCCTTCATCAGCAAGTGAACGGACATGATTTGGTGTATTTGGACAGTGCAGCGACTTCTCAAAAACCAAGAGTGGTCATTGATGCAATGAATGAGTATTACCGGTCTTACAACTCGAACGTCCACCGGGGTGTTCATACCCTTGGCACAAGAGCAACGGACGCATACGAGGGTGCGAGAGAGAAAGTTCGTGCATTCATCCGTGCTTCATCTGTCCAGGAGATTATTTTTACTAGAGGTACAACAACTGCACTAAACACAGTGGCGATCAGCTATGCTAGAGCCAACCTCAAAAAAGGCGATGAGATTGTCATTACGCATATGGAGCATCATGCGAATATCATCCCTTGGCAGCAAGCAGCGAAAGCAACTGGCGCCACATTGAAATACATTCCGTTACAGGAAGACGGCACGCTATCGCTTGAAGATGTGAAGCAAACGATCACACATCAAACGAAAATCGTCGCTGTCACACATGTCTCAAACGTATTAGGAACCATCAACCCGATTAAAGAGATCGCCAAAATTGCCCACGAACATGGGGCAATCATTGTCGTCGACGGTGCACAAAGCACTCCGCACATGCAAATTGATGTTCAGGATCTAGATTGTGACTTTTTCGCATTCTCTGGGCATAAAATGTGTGGACCGACTGGCATCGGTGTGCTTTACGGGAAGAAGGACCTGTTGAATAATATGGAGCCTGCTGAGTTTGGCGGTGAAATGATCGACTTTGTGGATTTGTATGATTCCACATGGAAAGAGCTGCCGTGGAAATTTGAAGCGGGAACACCGATTATTGCTGGAGCAGTTGGACTAGGAAAAGCAATTGACTTCCTAAATGACATCGGTATGGAGGAAGTCAGCCGTTACGAGCATCAGCTTGCCACTTACGCGCTTGAGCGCTTTAAGGAGCTTGAAGGTGCGACTGTTTATGGACCGCAGCACCGAGCTGGGCTTGTGACGTTTAACTTAGACGACGTCCATCCGCATGATGCGTCAACTGTTCTGGATACGGAAGGTGTCGCCATTCGTGCTGGACACCACTGTGCACAGCCGCTCATGAAATGGCTTGGTGTATCAGCGACTGCAAGAGCAAGCTTCTACCTGTATAATACAGAAGAAGAGATTGACCAACTTATTGCAGCGCTCCGTAAGACAAAGGAGTATTTTACGAATGTCTTTTAATGTAAACTTAGACACACTGTACAGACAAGTGATTATGGATCATTATAAAAATCCGAGAAACAAAGGTGTGTTAAACGACAGCATTGTCGTCGATATGAACAACCCAACGTGTGGTGACCGTATTCGTCTTACGATGAAAATCGAAGACGAAAAAGTCACTGATGCGAAATTTGAAGGAGAAGGATGCTCGATTTCGATGGCATCTGCCTCAATGATGACGCAGGCGATTAAAGGGAAAGATATTGAAACTGCTTTGAAAATGTCTCGGATTTTCTCCGATATGATGCAAGGAAAAGAATACGACGATTCCATTGATCTTGGTGACATTGAAGCGCTGCAGGGAGTGGCAAAATTCCCAGCCCGCATCAAATGTGCAACATTATCCTGGAAGGCGCTTGAAAAAGGCGCATCTGCCGAAGATAACGGCAAATCATAAGATTGGAGTGAAAATGGATGGCTAAAAAAATGCCAGATGTTGGTGAATATAAATACGGCTTTTCTGATAAAGACGTTTCCATTTTCCGTTCAGAGCGCGGACTGACAAAAGAGATCGTTGAAGAAATTTCTCGTATGAAAGAAGAGCCTCAGTGGATGCTCGACTTCCGTTTGAAATCTCTTGAGCACTTTTACAACATGCCGATGCCACAATGGGGCGGAGATTTAAATGCATTAAACTTTGATGAAATTACGTACTACGTAAAGCCATCTGAGCGCTCTGAGCGTTCTTGGGATGAAGTACCAGAAGAAATCAAACAAACCTTTGATAAGCTTGGTATCCCAGAAGCAGAGCAAAAGTATTTAGCTGGTGTATCTGCTCAGTATGAATCTGAAGTTGTGTATCACAACATGAAGCAAGACCTTGAAGATCTAGGCATTGTGTTTAAAGATACAGACAGCGCATTAAAAGAGAACGAAGACATCTTCCGTGAGCACTGGGCAAAAGTCATTCCTCCGACTGACAACAAATTTGCTGCGCTTAACTCGGCTGTATGGTCTGGTGGGTCATTTATCTACGTACCAAAAGGCGTAAAAGTAGATACTCCACTTCAAGCGTACTTCCGTATCAACTCTGAAAACATGGGTCAGTTCGAGCGTACACTGATCATCGTTGACGAAGGCGCACATGTGCATTACGTAGAAGGCTGTACGGCTCCAGTTTACACAACAAACTCACTTCACAGTGCGGTTGTTGAAATCATCGTCAAAAAAGGCGGCTACTGCCGTTATACAACGATTCAAAACTGGGCAAACAACGTCTTCAACCTTGTGACAAAACGTACGATTTGTGAAGAGAATGCAACAATGGAATGGATTGATGGAAACATCGGTTCTAAGCTGACAATGAAATACCCAGCAGTCATCCTAAAAGGTGAAGGCGCTCGTGGTATGACATTAAGTATTGCCCTTGCAGGTAAAGGTCAGCACCAAGATGCAGGTGCGAAAATGATTCACCTTGCACCAAACACATCTTCAACGATCGTATCAAAATCAATTTCGAAACAAGGCGGTAAAGTAACGTACCGCGGAATCGTTCACTTCGGACGCAAAGCAGAAGGTGCACGCTCAAACATCGAGTGTGACACACTCATCATGGATAACAAATCAACATCTGATACGATCCCTTACAATGAAATCTTAAACGACAACATTTCATTAGAGCACGAAGCGAAGGTATCGAAAGTATCAGAAGAACAGCTATTCTACTTGATGAGCCGCGGAATTTCTGAAGAAGAAGCAACAGAAATGATCGTCATGGGCTTCATCGAGCCATTCACAAAAGAACTGCCAATGGAATACGCCGTTGAAATGAACCGATTGATTAAGTTTGAAATGGAAGGTAGTATAGGTTAACCGTTGATATACCGGGGATTAAAGGTGTTTAGGCATTGTATTTATATTAAGCACCCACAAAACACCCACAAAATTTAATTAATGAACATACCGCAGATACATTTCCATTGCTTGGTCTTCAATTTTTTTGGTGACATGGAGATACGTATCTGCGGTTGTTTTTATGCTAGAATGCCCTAACCGTTCCGATACATATTTAATATTCACACCTGCTTCTAAAAGGTGTACAGCATGGCTATGTCTCAATGTATGTGGAGACAGAACGGGAAGATTAGCTCTTTTACAGACTTCTTTAAAATACTCTCTCACAACATTTGTTTTTAACCACTTACCTTCATGCTGAAAGAAGACAATGTTATTTTCAGGCTGAATATAATTGTTGTACATTAAAACGACTTCGTGTCTGTTAACTCGGTGTTTTTTCAATAACGACACTGTATGATCATCAAGTTTTATTGTTCTGTAACTAGATTGTGTTTTAGGTGTTGAAATGTAAGGTTGAGTGTTCAAGGGATATACTAGAGTTTTATCGACTGTTAACTCTCCGTTTTTTAAATTTATATCATCCCATGTTAATGCGAGAGCCTCTCCGATTCGTAAACCTGTTCTTGCAATTAAAGTGAAAAGGACGTAATACTGAATTGAATGTGTATATTTTGCATTTTTAACAGGTGTTTTGACTTGATTTAAAAATCTTTCAGTTTCTGAAAGGGTAAAGTATTTTAATGTTTTTTTCTGTTCCTTCTTTTTAGGTATTTTTATGTTTACCAACGGGTTTTCTTGAAGGATTCTAAAATCATGTACAGCTTCATTTAAAGCTGAATTCATTATACTGTGAATTCTTCTAATAGTTCCTTCACTATATTTTTCAATCAATTCATTTAACCATTTTTGATATTCATTCCGTTCAACATCTCTTAAACGGTAATGTTCCCATCTAGGTAGAATATTGATTCTAATAGTTCTTTCTTGCAAAGAGTAGGTTGTTTTTTTTACGGATGGTTTTTTATATACTTCTAACCAAACGGGAAAGTACCCCCCGACTGTTTCGTTTGTTGAATCAAAACCAACATATTCAAGATCGTGCGCTGTTTTTTCCGCAGCGATCCTAGCCTCTTTTTTTGTTTTAAAGCCCCTTTTTGATTTCTCTTTATACTTCTCTGTTCTTTTATCTTTATATCTAATTCTATATTCCCACGTACCGTTTTCATGTTGTCTGAAACTAGCCAAAATAATTCACTCCCTGCTTTTATTTTCAGATCTATTCAAGAACGTTTGTTCGCTTTTTGCTTAAAAAAATACTATGGTAATTTTGTACAAGTTCTTTCGGAATGCCATATTCCTTGAATTCACAAAAAGTAATACCCCTTTGAACGGAAGAAAACAATAAATGCATTGCGAAAAAGTTTGCTTCCAGTTCAATTTTTTCTGTTGAAAAGAAAGTGTTTTTTTTCAAGAATGGAGTATTAGAATCACTATGAAGCAAGGCGTGTCCTAGTTCGTGAGCGCAAACAAAGAAACCACTTTTTTCACTTACCTTTTCATTAATGTGAATGAATTTCGTACGAAAATGTTTGCTATAGTATCCCAGGGTGTTTCCTAAGTCTTCGTGAATAATGATAATATCTAGTTTATTGGCAATGAAAAAAGGATCAGATGACTTAAATTTGCTTTTTAATTTTGAAACAGTTTCAGTAATGTCGCCCATGATTTAAAATATCATCCCTTATCTATATTTTTTAGGAGTGTATTTTTGTTTTGCTATTTTTTTTGCTATTCTCAAAGTGTTTTCGAGACTTGCGATTAAAAGCTCTTTATCTTCTTCTTCCATATCATCAATAGTTTGACCGTCAAAGGCAGCATAACTATTTCCTTCAAGTCCGTTTATAATGTTTTGCAATTCCTTTTGTATGTCCTTCTCATCTTTTTCCGTTAAATCAACATTTCTTTTAACTTCGGTGCGTCCCAAAAGGTAATCCGTTGACACGTCAAAATAATCAGCAATTTTTTGGAGTTTATCAGCACCGGGTGTTTGAGTTTTTAACCTGTATAAAGTGTTTTTTGAATAACCAAGCGATTTTTCTAAATCATTAATAGAAATTTTTCTTTCGTTGCATAACTCTTTTACTATGTCAAAAACCGTCATATCAACCATCCTTATGAGCTAGTCAAACAAAATTAAATTTTAAGCATAAAAAAGCTTGATTAATTTATGCTTATAGTTTAATATTGGTGACATAAGCTAATTAGTTAGCTAAAAGGCAATAAAAAATATGACCTACGAAAAATACATTTTAGACGCTGGGGAGCAATGAAATGTACAATTACAGGCTTTTTAAAGTCTTATTTAGCTATGGGTATATATTAAACTATACGCATAAAAAGGTCAATAAGAATTAGCTAATTAATTAGCTTTTTATATTTTTTGGAAGGAGGCAAGATTTTAAATGCAATTTCTCACAGCCGCTAGAGTTAAGTCGGAAATGTATGTGCAAGGTATGACGCAAAAGCAGTTAGCAGAAATGTTAGGTGTGTCTGCCCCTTATATCAGTGACATCATCAACGGTAAAAAAACAGGAAGAAAAGCACAAGAACACGCTAAACACATTTGCAAAATATTAGGGATATCCGAGAGGGGTGGATGGGATTAATGATCACTTTTGAAATTGATCAAAACCTCTTAGAAGAACAGGTTTCCAAAGAGCTTTCAAAACGACTTGAAGCGATTGAACATAGGGTTATATTTTGGGACACAAAAGAATTGTGTAAGCAAACAAACATGAGTCTCAACTTCATCAAAGAAACATTTTTTTACGATTCGAGGTTTCCAAAATATCGAGTCGGCACAAAATGGCTTTTTCCTGCAAAAGAATGCGAACAGTTTTTAATAACTTGGCTGAAAGAACAATCCAGGGGATAAAGTTTCGATTGTTCCCCGAAAGTGGGGAAAGACGCAAATTAAATATTTATAAATCCGCTTTTGATAGGAGGAAATGAAAATGGACAAAAATACAAAAAATCCTTATGCACATGGTCCGGTGAAGGTATGGAAAATGACAAAAGAAGAACTCGAAGCGTATATAGAAAAGCATCCAATTATTTACCGGGAGGAATTAAAACCGTCACCAACCTTCCGTACGGGTAATTGGGGGGCTGAAAAACTGTGAGTCTACCAAAACATATCGAGTTGTTGCATACCGTCAAAGCCTGCAAAAACCAAACAATGCATATTGATGACGCAGCGACTCATCTAAAAGTACCCGATTTTGTCATTCCTATGTTAGTCAAAAAAAATGATGACTTGAGCATTCAAGGGAATCTGATTGTAGCAAAAAGAGATTCAACGGGACAAGGCATTTTCATATTACTAACATTTATTAGCATCATCATTATTGCCGGTTTTTTCGGAGAATAAGGAGTCAAGCCGCTTATGCTTTTCATCACATTAAATAGATTTATAGGAGGTACAAGCATGACAAATAAAATCGTTTGTCCAAGTTGCAAGAGTGAAACGGGATTTTTTACAAAAGAAAGGATTACGGGGTCAGCTACCGTTTATTACAATTCCAATGGAGATTTGGAAGAAGATCAAAGCGCAATGTATGATTCGATATTACATTATGGAGGTTCAAAAGCGTATTGCAGAGCTTGCGAACATTTTATAGGGCGTACTGATGCATTGTGGAGCGGCGATAGAGAAGGAAAATAAAAAACTGATCCGCTCGGGATCAGTCAATTTTCTTACTTGTACATTATAGGGTAGTTGCAAGTAAGGAAGGTACGGGAAGTGTAGGAGCTTCCCCATATTGATTCGACTTTAACACGATTAACAAAAAAATACAATAATCAAATTTTAGATAAAAAGGGGATTTTTCAAATGAAATTAATGGGTACACCTGCAACCGTTACTAAAGTAAGAGCAAAGTTACAGCATGTCGGACGTCAAGACGAAAAAGAGGCTCATTTCTATGATGCGGGCATGGTATCAGTCTTAAAATTTGTTGCTGCCAAAACAATTCATGAAACGGAAGGAACAGAGATCGAATGGTCTGATGCTACTTTACGGACGCAAGAGAACGTAGATGATTTGTACGAGAAATTAGAAGGATTGTTATCTCATGCAAACGATCTTGTAAAGCTATTGAACGACCTAGATGCCGCTCACGCAGCAAAAGCCAGTCTTGAAATTGAAGATGCTTATGTAACTGGATTTGTAGAAGGTTTCCGCTATTTGATGGGTGAAGCAGCATACAGACAAAATGTAAATTTTCTAAAGTAAGGTGATTTAAATGGTCGGTTGGATCAAGTTGCATAGGAAGATTAGAAGTAACCCAATTTTCAATGATCCGCAGTTATTAAGGTTATGGCTAATATGTCTAACAGAGGCTTCGCATACGGAACATGATCAGATAGTGGGTAGACAAAAAGTGAAGCTAAAGCCAGGTGATTTTGTGACAGGTCGTTTTGCTTTGATGGACATGTACAATACCGGTCTTAAATCTAAGGACAGGGTAAAGGGAGAAAAGACAATTTTTCGTTGGTTGGAACAGCTTCAAGAAATGGGATATTTGACAATAAAAAAGACCAACAAATTCAGCATTGTAAGCATTGATAATTGGGCTATTTATCAAGATGGGGCTTCCGAAAACGACAACAGTCTGACCATCAAAAGACCATCAAATGACCATCAAATGACCACAAACAAGAATGTAAAGAATGATAAGAATGAAAAGAAGATAAATAATTCTCGTCACAAGTACGAACCTTGTGACATGGAGAATGCCAACTTGCTTTATAAAAAAATACTTGAAAATAATCCGCAAGCTAAAAAACCGAACCTGGAAAAATGGGCGAGTGATTTTAGGTTGATTAGGCAGATCGACAAGCGGACAGATGCACAGGTGAAGTATTTGATTAACTGGACGCAAAAAGATAACTTTTGGAAATCAAATATATTGAGTCCTGCAAGCCTTAGAAAGCAATTCGATAAATTGACCGTAAGAATTAAAAGCGAAAGAGAAGCAGCAAAGAGAAAAGCGGCTGTGAATGAAAAGGAGTTTGATTTGACTGATGACTAAAGCAGAGACATTAGAGCTACTTAAACTAATCAAGACATATTATGAGCATTTTGAGTTTGATCAAACAAAGCTAGATGCATGGGCAAGAATCTTAAAGCCCGAGAATTACGAGCGGATCGAGGCGAATTTGATCGTTTATGTGAAATACAATCAGTTTCCGCCTAAAGTTGCTGATCTAATCAAAGCGAAAGAATCAAGATCAGATCGGTCCGCAGCCATACCGAACGTTGAGGAAACTCAAAACTATCTTTCTGAACTGGACAAGGCTGAACCAACCCAAGAAGAACTAGAACAGATCGAGCAGCATAAAGCAGCAATACGAAAGGTACTTGGAATAGGTGAACCGTCATGACAGGAAGCATATTTTATTTCAACGACGAAGCGGAACAACAATATCTAGGCGCAATCTTACAAGAACCGGACTTAATTAAATATTCACAGCTCAAGCCAATTCATTTCTATCGACAGCAAAACCAATCCATTTACAAAGCCTTTCAAGAGCTTGATAAAAACGGCGATCCTATTGACATTGTGTCAGTTATTGAGCATATGGGGCGAGAAAACCTAAAGGGGATCGGTGGAAGAAAATACTTAACCGAATTGATGAACGCCTCAATCACTACAGCAAAACAAGCATTCTATGAAAATCTAATTATTGATTATTGGAAAAAGCGAGAGATTGCGAAAGTTGGTGTCAAACTTAAAGAATCTTCCAACAGCGACGATACGAGTCAAACTATACAAGAGGGTATAAGCTCTCTCATGAGTTTAGAGGATGCAACAGGAACAGACGACGACGGGTCTATCAATAATGACTTAGTTGAAATCTATCAAGAGTTAGAAACGCCAAAAGGTGATGTAACTGGTATGCCTAGCGGCTTTACTGAATTGGACCGAATGACGTCGGGTTTTCAGCGACAAGAATTAATTATTATTGCTGCTCGTCCATCTGTAGGGAAAACCGCTTTTTGTTTGAATGTTGCAAAAAACTTTATGGAAAGTCCAATCAATATGAATAAGAGCGGAGTGGTTGGCATCTTCTCGCTTGAAATGGGTCGCAAGTCGTTAATTAAACGAATGCAGTCTAGCATAGGCAACATTAACGCTCAATCCATTAGAGCAAGTAATTTAAACGTTGATGAGTGGTACAGTCTTAGCAAAGTGAACGGAGTCTTAGGTAATGCAGCTTTACGAATATTTGATCAACCTGGAATGACTGTTAATGACATTTGGGCGAAGGCACGCAAGATGAAAAGGGAATTTGAAGGCAAGGATATGATGATCATTATTGACTATCTGCAATTGATCGTCGGAAATCCAGTCCACAGAGGAAATAGACAAGCGGAAATCGGAGAAATAAGCCGAATGCTCAAGCAAATGGCAAGGGAATTGGACATTGCTGTCATAGCATTGAGTCAGCTTTCAAGGGGTGTCGAGCAACGCCAGGAGAAACGCCCTATGATGTCAGACATTCGAGAGTCGGGGCAGATCGAGCAAGATGCTGATGTTATCGGTTTCCTCTATCGTGATGATTATTACGACAAAGAGTCAGAGAACAAAAACATAATTGAAGTTATCATAGCAAAGCAACGGAATGGTCCAGTAGGTACGGTATCACTGGCTTTCATCAAGGAATTTGGAAAATTCGTCAATTTGGATCATGGTCCTTCATGACGGTGAAAGATTGGTACGCAGAGGCGATAAAGCTCAATCAATACGCCTTGATATTGCTGATCGAATTCCTTGTTTACGAAAAGGCAGTGATAAAAATGACGGATCAAGAAGAAAAACTTTTCTTTTACTTACAACCGAAATTTCATTCAAGAATGAATGAGCATTTGAAGAACTATCATACAAAAATTCAATTGGAGGAATCGGGCATATGAACAATGAGAAAGAGCGATTGACAGAAGATCAAAGACAATTTTTTATTGAATGGCTAACCGTTATCGGGCGAGGGTATTCACGGGAGTTTTACGAGAAAATGAATGACCAGGAACTAGAAAAGCAATATTTGTTGAACGTTCCCCAAGAATTTTGATTAAACGAGAGCTTATAGGCTTAGGAGGAAATAAAAATGCACCCTTTAAAAATGTTAAAAATGTTTAAAATGCAAGCGGAGTTAGACAGGAAAATCATTGAAGAAAAAGGGTTAGAAGGTCAAGACCTTCTTCCCGGCCTTATCTTGGCTTTGCAGGTGGAACTAGCGGAATGCGCTAACGAGTGGCGCGGCTTTAAGTTCTGGAGCAATGACCAGCAGCCATGCACAGAAAAAAAGATACAGTGTTTCCTTTGCATGGGAACTGGCGATATAAATTACGAATGGGTCGCAGAAGATGCTGAAGGCAACGGCGGTCACGAATACATCAAATGTGATGAATGCAATGGAACGGGAACAACGGGAACAAAAAACCCACTCTTAGAAGAATACGTGGACTGCTTGCACTTTATATTGAGCATTGGAAATAGTATTGGTTATTCATCACGTATTTGTAATGTGAACTTAGTGAGTAGAATCATCAAAGAAGTGAGTGTTGAAAAAGCGTTTCTAGGTGTCTTCAAAAGCGTTGCCTTCCTATTTACGGAGATTGATGATCTTGGTATGGCTTATCACCACTATAGAAAAATCTTTAATGGATTTAACGAGCTAGGAAAAGCACTTGGTTTTACCCCTAAGGAAATAGAAGATGCGTACATGAAAAAGAACGCCGTCAATCATTTGCGGCAGCAGGAGGGGTATTGATGGATTTTGCTATCGTTAAACGACTACTAATCTTTTATATTGTGTTCGGATCGCTGTCCGCTTTAGCGATCATGCATATAAATTAAGGAGGCAATGAAAGACTTGAGATTACAAGACATTCCAAGTAAAATTATAGATATTGAGACTTTTGACACAGGAAAAGAGCCTATAGTTTTTGTTTTATCTAATGGCATATTGAAATCTGCACCGCTGCCGCCACATGGTGAAACAAAAATCGTTACACATGACAACAAAGTAACTCGTGTTAGCTTCAATGAAGGCGAGTTATTCAAGTAAATAAAACCGTTCTACCGGAAAGCCGGGGGACACTGATCATAACAGCATAAGCGCTGTGTGATTGGTGTCCCTTTTTTTATTTTCAGAAAGGAGCAACCAAAATGAAAACGTTGAGAGCTGCTTTTATAAAAGCGGGTTATAAATCTATGCCAATAAAAAGAACTGACGTTCCTACGAACAAACGTACTCGAAATCACACGCAGGAGCTTTCAGAAAAAGAAATAAGAGAGCTTATGGGTATTTACCGCCCAACATATAAAAGAGGGCGTGGCGGGGCATTTAAAAGCAAATAAAAGGGGGTGGTATTTTGAAAGATTTAATCAAGGAATATAAAGCAACGTTAAAAGAAACTAAAAGAAGTTTGGCAGCATCTACAGACGAAGGAGAAAAGAAAATTTACCGCTCAATGATCTATGACTTAGAATATGCGGTCGAGTGGATGGAAACAGAAAGAGAACCAGGGGCAAGACGTGATGTGGATCGCCGCTCATATTATCAACGTACAATACTTGCTGAAAACGGATTGCTTGACGCCTTTTCCTCAAAATATCATGTACCCCAACCCGCTCCATTTGAAGTAAATGAAAATGAACTGGATTTACTCAATTATGTCTTGTCTACGCTGACGGATAAGGAAAAAGAGATATTCATAACCGTTGTTGGTCACAATGTATCTTTCAGCAAATGCGCCGCACTTTATGGGATAGCAAAAGGATCAGTCCAAAAACATATAGAGAGGGCAAGAAAAAAGATCGCTCAAAAGGTAGCAGAATTGAGAGCGGGAGAAAGGGGATATGCTGATGTTGGGTGAACCGCCTGTAATTGATAAAAAGGAAACGAGAAAAAGAGTTGAAAGGATTCTCGACAACTACCGCTTATATCTTCTTCAAGTCCCGGACGATATGCTGCCGAAAATAACAGGAGGATTCAGCATAGTGCCGCCCGCTACTACCAACGCCTTCCGTTCGTCCACTGAAAGCACAGCTCTTAAACGTATTGAATGGGAGCAGAAACGAAATGCCTTTCTTGAGAAGGTGCAAAGAGCGGTCAATCGTCTTCCGTATAACGAGAGACAAATAATCATTAAACGTTACATGCAGCAAGAACCTGTTTTTGACTATCAAGTTTACAACGAGATCGGCATGAGTGAAAGGTCATATACTCGGTTGAAAGGAAAGACATTCCTTGATCTTGCTTACGCTCTCAATGAAGTTGTATATAAAGCACCCGTTTAGAGGTGTTTTTATTTTGGCGTTTTATTGGCGGAAAACTGGCGTGTTTTTGGCGTGATGTTGGCGCAGCATGACAGAAAAAAGGTTGTAATATTGTATTATGCGATAGATTGATAAAACGGCTTCCATTTTGGAGGTCGCTTTTTATATGGAGGGATGGCATTGGAACTCTTAAAAGAATGTGCGAAACAACGTACAAGTGCTTTTGTCGTAGGCATAAACACAAGGCATGCAAGAGCGCTATGGAAAGATTTGAAAAAGAAATTCCCACAATATAAATATACGCAATTTGTTTCAATGAATCCGGCAAAGCTAGACGGGGTAAATCCTAGCGAAACAATTTTAATTTTATTGCCGGGCTATTACCGAAATCCAATAATCAATTGCTATGAATTTCAATGGTTGAAGGAGAATGCTATTGAAGTAATTCATATCAATAGTTTGATAGAGAGAAAGCGAGGTAATTGATTTGAAGATTACCGTTCATAGAATGGAGCGGCATGAAACGAAACTATACGAACAAGGCACTTTCGTTTATGAACAAAATGTAACTATTACCGTTCAAGCTGAAGTCGTGCTTGAGAATCAAGCTTCTTTTTTAGCTGAGTTTACCTTTCCTGGCATTAAAGATATTTCCTTTTCTAAAGCTGCTGAACTTGTACAAGAGCATTTAAAACATGGCATTGCATAATTGCAGTGCTTTTTTATTTGTTGGGAACGGCTGCCTTTGGGATTTTGGTTGTGTAGTCGCAAGCGTCTTGAGGAATGGGATAGAGGCGCAAATATTAAAAGGAGTTGAATTACATGGCGTCATTAAAAGGAGTGTCGGCTAATCCGACAAAAGCCAATCATATTCTAGGAGAGGACAAGGTCGTGCGTGTGGCTGTCAAGAATGACAATGACTATATCGCAGGTCCAAACCTTATTCCGCAGCGCAAGGTTAATGGTAAGTGGGAAACGATTAAAACCAATTCCCCGAATCCACTCAACCCAGGCGAAAAGTTGTTTGATGAATTCAGTATCAAGGAATCATTTGGAAACAAAAAAGGGACATACCGATTTAAGGTGGATGCTGAACGATATGACAAGCAGGGCAACCACGTTGAAACGATTGGTACGTTCTACACTAGCGAATTTTATATTAAATAATAATCAAAGCACCGTCTTTCATGGCGGTGTTTTTCTATTTGCTGTAAAGCGTCCCTGTCTGTTTACAAAAACAATGGCGGCTAACAAACAGGGGCGGCTTAGATCAAATAAAAAGGGAGAGTGTGGACTTATGAAATCGGGCTATGTGGTCTTAACGGATTATTGCGACCCTTACCTAGAGTTTTATGAAGATTATTCAGAGGCGAAAAAAGAATTTGACCGAAGAACTAACAACAAAAATGAAAACAGCCTTAACATTCATCTTTGTCAGACGCTTGAGTCTTTTATAAGTGAAGGTAATTAGTGATGCCCTTGAAACGTTGTAACGTTCCCGCCTGCCGGGAATATATAGACTGGACCGAACGCTACTGTATGAAACACCAGGGCTATGCTGATAAGCAATACAACAAAGATGTGAGATACAACAGGGAGAACGAAGCGCATTACAAATACTATCAAAGCAGAGAATGGAAATCACTTCGAGAAGCAAAGAAGCGTGAGAGTCATTACAGATGTGCTGTGTGTGCCGCAGAAGGACGTGTAAACATGTCCAATAGGTTAGTGGTCCATCATAAGCATAAAGAGCTTAGAGAGGTATTTCATGACGATATAGAGCGCAATGATTTAAACAACCTTGAAGTGCTTTGTCAGTTTCATCATAACCAGGTGACATTTAAGAAGTGATGACATTTTCATTTTATTTATTTTGATTTAAGTCCCCCCGACAATGAACGGGGTGGGCTTTTTTGATTCCTAGAAATCGGCGTCCCCTCAACTTTAAAAAAAGTGTTGAAATGGAGTTTTGATTTTTCCCGTTTTTTGCGGTTTTTCACTCATTCATAAAATGGCTCGATCCTTTATAGGCGTTGAGATAGAGCGATTTTACTCATTTGTTTGATTGCCTAAAATTAATAGGTTGGATTTTGCTGAAAGGTGGTGGTTTTTATTGGCGAGAAGAAAACAATTGACGGACACATTAAAAGGGCAAATATCAAATGAAGAACGAGAGCAGCGGCAGCAGCATGAAGAAAAATTGAAAGGCATTTCGCCATTGAAAGAGAACCCGCCTTATTGGCTGTCAACAATGGCAAAAAACGAATGGATCAGAATTTACCCGCATATTATCGAGCTGCCTATTTCAGAACTGGATCGCACTTTGTTGGCTATGTACTGTAATAGTTACGCACAGTATCGACAGGCACTAGATGATGTGGCAGCAGAGGGACAAGTCGTTTTTGAAGTGAATAGTAAGGGGTTTGAAGTGAAAAAGAAAAACCCGTCTATTGAAATCATGATGCAAATGTCGAAAGAGATTCGAGCCATTGCAGGACAACTTGGTCTTGCGCTTGATGCCCGATTGCGTCTAGTCGGTTTAGGTGATGACAGCGAAGAAGACGATATATTTGAGGCAATGAGGCAGGATGACGACGATTAAAAATGACCCCGGTACTCTTTACGCTAAAAAAGTAGTAAACGGGGAAATTGTAGCAAGTAAAAAAGTCATCCAGGCTTGTAAAAGACATTTGCGGGATCTTGAAAAATCAAAAGACCCTAACTATTCATACGAGTACAAGCCGAAAAAAGGGGCGAAGGTTGTAAAGTTTCTTGAAATGCTGCCGGATATTTCAACGGGAAAACCTACGTCATTAGCACTCTTTCAAAAATTCATTGTCTATATGATATTTGCCTGGCGAGACAAAGAAACAGGATATAGACGTTTTACAAAAGCATATATCAGTATGGCACGTAAAGGCGGTAAATCCGTTCTTGTGGCTGGTATAGCTTTATATGAATTGCTTTTCGGTGATGCGCCTAGATACGATCGACAGATTTACACGACGGCTAATTCTCGTAAACAAGCAAAAGCGGTTTTTAACATGATTGTCATGCAACTTAAAAAGTTGCGGAAGAAATCAAA
The DNA here is from genome assembly GCF_056172715.1 of Bacillus sp. ABR. Classification (NCBI taxonomy): domain Bacteria; kingdom Bacillati; phylum Bacillota; class Bacilli; order Caryophanales; family Bacillaceae; genus Bacillus; species Bacillus sp. ABR. The sequence continues at coordinate 817,873 of NZ_JAOYSL010000001.1, forward strand.
ACAAATTAAGAAAATGACAAAGATCATTCAAAATGAAATCCGTTTTTTGCTAGAGGATAGCATCATCATGCCATTATCTCGTGATACAGATAACCTTGACGGCTTAAATGTCTTGATTGGCATTCTTGACGAGTTTCACACGGCTACAAATACAAAAATGATTGAGGTTTTAGAGTCATCACAAGGTCAGCAAGACCAGGGGCTTATCTTGATCATTAGTACAGCGGGTTTTAAATTAAATGGTCCTATGTATGCACAAGAATATCCGTATGTAACGGATATATTGAGCGGGAAGAAAGAGAACGAAAACTATTTTGCGGTTGTCTATGAGCAAGATGACGAAAAAGAGATAAGCGACGAAAGCACTTGGATAAAAAGTAACCCGTTGCTTGAAGTTGAAAGTATGAAAAAGAAATTGCTTAAGAATTTACGCAAAAAATTGAAAGAAGCCCAGGAAAAAGATGATTTGAACGGGACGCTAGTTAAAAACTTTAATTTGTGGCGTTCTGCTTCGTCAGATAGTTTATTGAACGGTGACGATTGGAAAGATTGCGCCGTTGAGGAGAAGCCGGATATATACGGGAAGCCTGTTTATATCGGTGTGGATTTGTCCAGGTCGGAAGATTTATCTTCACTCGGTTTTATTTATCCTTTAGAGGATGCCGAGGAAAACTTTTATGTTGATAGTCATTCGTTTGTCGGGCGTAAAGGCGGTTTAGAAAACAAGATACAGCGTGACAAAATTGACTACAAGCGGCTTGAGCAAGAAGGGTATTGCACAATAACAGACAAAGAGTCCGGCATCATTAATTTACAACAAGTGATTGATTACATGGTCGATCACATAACGAAAAATGATTTGCAAGTGAAGGGCATCTTTTATGATCCATATAACATTTCATTATTCCTCAATGAAATTGAACATTACGGATACCCTGCTATTGAAGTAAGACAAGGGGTAAGGACGTTATCAGAGCCAACGAAAAACTTTAGACTCAACGTCATGGATCAGCGTCTTCTTCATACAAACAATCCATTGCTAAACCTAGCAATAAACAACGCCATTTTGAAAAAGGTCAATGATACGGTGCAGATCGACAAGGATTTGAACCGGGAAAAAATTGACCCAATCGCTGCCGTTATGAATGCATATACAGAAGCAATGTACCATTACGAGCAAAACGTTACAGATTGGGACGCATATTACCAAAGTGAAGATTTTGGTATATAGAAGGAGGGGAAACAGTGCCAAAACAATTTAATCGTTTCATCAAGGGAGTATGGCGGTTCTTATCATTGAACCTTCATACTCTTTTGTTTTTGTTGGGGCTAATCCTTATCAATACCGCCGTTTACATGGTTGGGATGATTTTGGGGATTGCGGCTAGTGGCGTTTTGCTAGTCTTTGTTGCTATTCTTCTCAACCATGAAACAGAAAGGGGGTAGAGGAAATTGGCGTTCTTTAGATCAATCAATCAACAAAGCGCAGGACAAAGGGAATTTAATGAAATTTTGGTGGGCTTAGATGGTTTAAGCTATGTGCCAGCAACAGCAATTAAAAATAGTGATGTGTTCACAGCGGTTCACGTTTTGTCGTCAGACATAGCAGCAAGTCCCATCATGATCAGAAACAACGGAATAGAAGAAAAGGATAGTGACCTGTTTCAGCTTATCAACGAGCGCCCAAACGAATATTACTCGGGGTACTCATTCAAATATATTCTTGTTGCTAATGCGCTTTTTAATGGTCAATCGTTTGCTTATATCAAACGGGATAAAGACGGCACGCCCTGGGAGCTTATTCACATGTTAAATAGCGAAGTCTCGGTTGATCAAATAAAGGGACGGAACGATATTGTTTATCGTTATTATCCTGCTGACGGAAAAGAAGCTATTTTGAAACCGACTGACGTGCTGCATATCAAGTTTTCCTCACTGGATGGGGTAAACGGAAAGAGCCTCTTATCCTGTCTCAAGCACGAACTGGAAAGCCAGGAGGCAGGCAAAAGGCTTGTCACGGACTTTTTCAGACGTGGCACAAATTTGAGCGGCATTGTAAACCTGAAAAAAGGCATACCATCACCCGAAGCAAGAGAAAATCTCCGTAAAGAATTTGAGAAGGTCAATTCCGGCGCTAGGAATCAACAAAGAATAGCGGTCTTGAGCGAAAACGAAGAATTTAAGCAGCTTGAAATCAGTACGAAGGTTCTTGAGATCGTCAATAATTACACGCATTCAACCAAACAAATTGCGAAAGTGTTCGGGTTGCCGCCTCATAAGTTGGGGATCGAGCAAGTGAACACTTCACTAGAACAAGCGAACCTGGATTATTTGACAAATACGCTTTCAAATTACTTTGCTGCCATTACAGCGGAGTTAAATTTCAAAATGCTTTTTTACCCGGAAAGCAGGACCAAACGTTTTCAGTTTGATGCAAGACGATTTAAGGAAACAGACGCTAAAACAAAGCGGGAAAATGTCATTGCATTACTTCAAAACGGCATTTATTCGCAAAACGACGCATTAGCAGAATACGGGATTGCGCCTATTGAAAATGGAGATAGGCGCTTTATGAGTTTGAACTATGTAGATGTTGACATTATGGACGAAATCCAAAAAGCGAAGGCGAAGGGGCTTCCGATTCCTACGGTCGATAAAGGGGGTGATGATATTGGAGAAGGAGATTAGAGCCATTCAGGAAGGTTCGCTAAAGGCGACAGAAGAAACCGATAAAGGCAGGATGATCACAGGCTATGCATTGAAATTTGGTACACGCAGCCACAACCTGGGCGGCTTTATCGAAACCATTGAAAAACGAGCGCTGCAAAATGCTGATATGTCAGATGTAAGGGCGCTTATTGACCACGATCCGTCAAAGATTCTAGGAAGAACCAAAGCCGGAACATTGAAATTATCTGTGGATGACATTGGCTTGCGATTTGAATTGTCTTTGCCGAACACGCAATACGCAAACGATCTATATGAAAACTTGAGACTTGGCAACGTTTCAAATTGTTCATTCGGCTTTCACCTTGCCAAAAATGGCGACAGCTTTAAACGAGATGAAAAATCGGGGCTGCCGTTGAGGAGCTTAAACAACATTTCACGTATTACTGATGTTTCTATCGTCACTTATCCGGCTTATGAAGATACTGACGTATCAATCGCACAGCGGCATTTAAAACAGCATCAAAGCAGCCTTTTAGAAAAAGAAAAAATCAAGTTAGAGCTTGATCTAATTAAATTAAGTCTTTAGAAAGCACTCGTACATTGCGGGTGCTTATTTTATTTGGAAAAGGAGCATGTACACATGTTAAAAGAGAAAATTCTAGAATTGCGTTCAGAGATCACAAAAAAACAAACGGCTATCAATACAAAAATCAAAGAGGCGCAGAAGCGGGCCGAAGAAGATAACCTTGAAGAAGCAAAAACGATTAAAGATGAAATCACTTCTTTAAAAGCAGAGATTGAGACAATGACAGAAAAGCTAAAAGAATTAGAAGAATTGGCAGGAATGGAAACGGAAGAAATCACAGAAGGGGCACGAGGAGGAAAAACAGGCGAAGAAAGATCACTTCAATTAAGCACGCCGCAGGTTCGCTTGGATAAAGGAATTGAGGAACAGCGCCGCAGCTTTGAAACGTTCTTGCGTACTAGAGGTGAAGTCCGGGACGGTTTGACAACAGAAGGAGCAGCGGCAGTTATTCCTATCGAGGTCATTACAACACCGCAGAAAACGCCGGAAGATATTGTTGACTTAGTTGAATTTGTTAATAAAGTCAATGTGACAGCACCATCCGGTTCATATCCAGTTTTGGAAAACACAGAAACCGAACTTGTGTCAGTTGCGGAACTTGAGAAAAACCCAGAGCTAGCAAACCCAAAATTCAATAACATTGAATGGAAAGTTGAAACGTATCGTGGTCAATTGGCTATTTCTCAAGAATCAATTGATGATGCAGGCGTAGATTTGACGGCACTTGTAGCGGATCATTTGCAACAAGTAAAACGAAATACAAGAAACACAAAGATTGCAGGCGTCTTAAAGACGTTTACAGCTAAAACAGTTACAGGAACGGACGACATTAAAAAGATTTTAAATGTTGATTTAAAGCAAGCCTATGCTCGTAATGTTCTTGCTACGTCATCCGCATTTCAATTCCTAGATACGTTAAAAGACAAAAACGGTCAATACATTTTACAAAGTAACATTTCTTCACCTTCCGGCAAAGCGCTTATCGGAAATTCGATCAAAGTTGTTGATGATAAATTGCTCGGTAAAAAAGACGGTGACATGATCATGTTTATCGGTGACTTGAAACGAGCTGTCTTATTTGCGAATCGTGTAGAGGTTGTTGCGAAGTGGGTTGAAAATGCGGTTTATGGTCAAGTCCTTTCCCTTGCTATTCGTTTCGACGTAAAGCAAGCAGACAAAAACGCAGGCTTTTATGTAACAATCAAGCCGCCAGTTGAAACAGGCGCTACAGAATAGGAGTGAAGAAATATGACCCTTGAAGAATTAAAACATGCTTTAAGGATCACTCATGACCTGGATGACAAATTGCTAGAAACAATAAAAGCGGCTGCTGAAAAGTATATTAAAGATAGCGTCACCTTATCGAAAGAGAGGGACGCTTTTTTTATTGATAACCCTTGTTTTGATGATGCGGTCATGATGCTTTGTGGACACAGATATGAAAATAGATCAGCAACAACAAACAAGAATTTACAAGAAGTGCCGTTCGGCGTTATGTCGTACATTCAACAATTTAAAGGAGAATACCCTTCATGGACTATGGACGATTAAATACGCCGATATCTTTCGTTAAAAAGTCAAATACGAAAGACCCTATATCCAGGGAGAACACGACCACATTAGAAAGACTTTTCACCACCTGGGCGGAACGGCGAGATCAAAAATTAAGAGAGAAGCTATCAACAGCCGGAACGGTTTTAGAGGATAGTTTGACGTATGTTATTCGCTATCAACAAGTATCAACCATTTCCAATGCTATGCACATACAGGACCACTTGACCAACGATCTTTATCAAGTCATTGATATTCTGCCAAACGAGCAGGACAAAGACTTGATCAATGTCTTTGTAAAGAAGGTGAGTTGATGGCGCTTGAAGCTAATGGTTTAGAAGAAACATATAAAGCTATTGAAAAGATGGCTCGTCAAAATGTAAAAGCGGAAAAGGCTGCCGTTCATGCAGGAGCAAAGCTGATGGCGGATGGCTTGGAAAAGAACACGCCATTTGATAGCGATAGCGGCAACAAGAAGCATTTAAAATCAGATGTTTTCTATTCCAAACCAAGAGAGGACGGGGAAATATATTCAACCGTTGGCTATGGTAAGGAAACGGCTTATAGGCTGCATTTTACTAACTTCGGAACGATCAAGCAGCGCCCGCAAAGTTTTATTGAGCGCACGATCAATGAATATGAACAACTCGTTTTATCAAAAATGCAAAGTGTTTATAGGGGGTTGCTCGGTCTATGATGCTGCTGCCAATACAAGAAGTAGAAATGATTTTGACAGGATCAGCCGATCTAACAAGCTACGTCCCGGATGAAAAAATCTATCTTGTGGACGTCCCGGAAACAGATCAAAAAGTAAACCAAGCCCCAATGATCCGTATTAATGAGCTTGAAAGCTATCGTAATGCGTATGAGGATGATCATGCGACAGGCATAAGCGTTGATATACAAATAGATTTATGGACCGGGACAATCAAGGAAGCTCAAGAAATACAACCGATTATTGATCGTTTGATGGCTACGGCTGACTATCAGCAATACGCTTCCGCATTTGATAAAGACCCGGATATAAATTTGTATCGCTATGCTAGGCGGTACAGAGCAAATAAAGAAATAGAAATCAGTTTTTCATAGAGAGGATGATATAAATGGCTACAACAGGATTGAGAGATATTAGAGTCGGCGTTTTTGAGGATGACGCCGCCAAAGAAGCAACCGAAGTAATAAATGTACCTGGGGCAATCGAGTCCAAGCTAGAACCAAGCTCGGAAATTGCCGTTCTTTACGGGGATGATGGGGTATTTGATCAAGAAGGCTCGGGAGTTGGCGAAGCAAAGCTAGAAATAAATGTGGCTGATCTTACAACAGAAATGAAAAATAAATTGCTAGGCGCTGAATTAATTGGCGGCTGGCTTGAGGCATACGGAAAAGATACTGATCCGCCTTTCGTTGCCCTCACGTTCCGGCAAAAGACAAAAGGTGGTTTTTGGTATGTGGGACTTTTGCGAGGCAAATTCGGTATTCCATCCACAGAAGGTAAAACAAAAGAGGATAAAGTCGAATTTATTACGCCGACAATTGAGGGACAATTCATGCCCCGGAAATTTGATGGTTGGACGTATATCATGGCGCACAGCGCAAGCAAGGGATTTACTGAACAAGGCTTTTATGATTTTGTCTTTAAAGGGATCGCCCCTAGCACTGATGGTGACAACGGAACAGCAAAAGCACCGTCAAGCACCACAACAAAAGAATAGTGTTTTCTAATAGCCAGGTAATTTATTTTACCTGGTTAGACTGGATTCATTAAAAAATATACGAGGTGTTTAAAATGTTGAAATTAACAATGATTGATGCACAAACAAAAGAAGAAAAAACGTACACAAAGGATATGCCGTCAGCTCGTCAATTAAGAAGAGCGCTTGAACTGGAAGCTCAAGCAGAACAAGAAAACATGGAAGCTACAGCAATGCTTGATGAAATGATCACCTATGTTGTGGACGTATTCGGGCAGCAGTTTTCATATGATGACTTTTTAGACAACGTCCCGTCTGACGAAACATTTCAAACCATTGCTGATGTCATCATGCAGGTAACAGGACAAAAAAAGGGAAACGACGGCTTGAAAAAGAAAGCGGTGAAAGCTCAGAAATAGAGCATTTGGAAACGTGGCAAGATTACCTAGATTCATTAGATGATATATACGAAGATTTGATGAAAGAAGGGTACAAGTATCATGAAATAGATAACATGGACTTGAACGGATTTTTACGTCTTGCGAATCGAAAAGGACAAAGCACGGGCAGCGTTCCAATAGATCAGATTTTAAAACCAGTAGGCTTTTAAGCCTGCTTTTATTTTTGAGGAAAGGAGGTAAACCATATGGCAACGGAAGGGCGTCCGATAGGCTCATTAGTCGTCAATACGACGTTAGATAGTACAGGGTTTGACAAAGGCGTCACAGCCTTGAGGCAGCAGCTTAAAACGGCACAATCAGCAACCAAAGCAACCGCAGCCGAATTTAAAGCATTAGATGACAAGCTCGGCGAAAGCAAAAGTAAGGTGTCGGGCTTGTCGGATCAATTGAAGATTCAAGAAAGAATTGTAGATTCCTATAGACAAGCATATGAAAAACAAGTGGAGCAATACGGCGAGGGATCAACCCAGGCGCAGAAATACGCACAACGCTTAAACTCTCAAATAACAAGTTACCGCAATATGCAAAATGCTTTAAGGCTTGCACAAAGTCAAGTGGAGCGGCTTGAGCGTGCCGAATCAGAAGCAGCAAACAGTGCCGACGATTTAGCAACCAGTCATCAAAATGTATCTAATGATGTAACGGCAGCGGGTAAAGAGGTTTCCAAACTCTCAAGTATTTTAAAGGGCGGATTTGCTACGGCAGCGGTGGCGGGTACGGCAGCCATTGGAGCATTAACGGCAGCCGTTGGCACGCTTGGCGCAAAAATGACGGCTGATATACAAGCATCACAAGGGCGTTTAAGAGCGCAGCTAGGCTTGACAGGTGATGAAGCCAAAAGGCTCACAGGCATAGCAAAAGACGTGTGGTCACAGGGCTTCGGAGAAAATTTGGATGATGCAAGAAATGGTCTGTTTCAAATTAAACAAAATATTCGAGGCATTGCAGACAAGGACCTTACGGACGTAACTAAAAAAGCCCTGGTACTTGCTGATGCTTTTGATTCAGAAGTAAATGAAGTTGCAAGAGCGGGAAATAACCTTATGAAAGGTTTTGGCGTGTCTGTGAGTGATGCGTTCGATTTAATGACGTATGGAGCGCAAAACGGATTGAATTTTTCCAATGAGATGTTCGATAACCTGTCCGAGTATTCAACGTTATTCGGAAAAATGGGTTATTCAGCACAGGAATATTTTCAATTACTCGTCAATGGAACAAAAGCAGGCGTTTATAACTTGGATTACGTCAACGACGTCATGAAAGAGTTTCAAATTCGAGTCAAAGACGGTTCAAAATCAACTAATGAAGCAATGGCGAGTATGTCGAAACCGACACAAAAGGTATGGCAAGAGTTTTTGAAAGGTAAAGGGACTGTCAAGGATGTATCAAACACCGTTTTAAAAGAGTTGAAAAGCATGAAAGACCAGGTGGACGCTAACAATATCGGCGTGGCTCTTTTCGGGACAAAATGGGAGGACCTAGAGGCTGACGCCATGTATGCCCTGGGCGGCATTGATGGAAAAATCGGTGACGTAAAGGGCAAAGCTGACGAAGCAGGGGCAGCATTGCAAGACAATCTAGGCACACGCTTTAAAAAGATCGGGCGTCAAGCACTGTCAGCGCTAGAGCCGTTAGGAGGCGCGGCGGCTACAATGCTTGAAAAAGCCTTTAATATTGCTGACCCGATCATGAAACAAATGTCCAGCGCTGGCAATACAGTAAAACAGGCAATGGCGGGCATTTGGGGCATATTGCAAGGCGAGGGAAGCGCTGAACGCTTAGAAGGTTACGGCATATTATCGCAGCTTTTCCCGCCTGGCGTGGTTGATATGATTGTTAGCACTACAGATACAGTAAAAGGCGTGATTGATAGTATAAAAAGCTCATTTCAAAGTATGCAGCCGACCTTTCAAGCGATTGGCGGCATTTTGATGAATGTATTTGTTACAATGGCCCCGATTGTAAAACAAGCCCTGGGCGGCATCTTGTCATTTATCGGACAGCTTGCCGCAGTGTGGGGAACATTTTGGAAAGAAAACGGCGGTGTGATTACACAAGCCTTACAAAATATATGGTCCGTTGTCCAATTTGTCATGCCCGCCATTATCGCTATTATCAAAAGCGTTTGGGGCAACATTAAAGGCGTTGTCATGGGCGCAATGCAAGTGATACAAGGCGTCATAAAATTTTTCTCGGGCTTGCTGACTGGAGACTTCGGCAAGATGTGGCAAGGCATCAAAGACGTGTTTTTCGGCTCGATTAAAGCGATATGGAATTTTATTCAACTTTCCTTTTTCGGAAAGATTCTCGGGATTGCGAAATCACTCGGAAAAGGGCTTTTAGGCATCTTTCCGAAAATGTGGTCTAGCATTGTCGGTTTCTTTAAAAATGGCGCTGCAAACACCGGGAAAATGGTCACTTGGCTAAAAGACAAAGCCGTTTCTATTGCGACAAGCATGAAAGACGGCATGGTTAAACGTTTTTGGGACATTGTAGACGCAGCCAAAAAATTGCCGGGTAAAATCGGTAATGGAATTAAAAACATGGCATGGGAGGCGCTAAAAGGCGTCAAAGCATTAGCAAATAAAATGAATGACAAACTTTCCTTTGTTGTGAATGGTGTTATCGGTGGCGTTAACTGGGTTCTTGGTAAAGTGGGCGTGCCTAAAGAAAATCAAATACCGGAATGGACACCGCCGAAATATGCAAAAGGGACAGGCGGTCATCCAGGAGGACCCGCCATTCTAGGCGACGGAGGAATGCAAGAACTGTTTATCACGCCTGGCGGTCAAATGGGGCTGTCTCCTTCTACTGACACAATGATGAACCTTCCTAAAGGAACCGAGGTATTGTCGGGACCTAAAACGAAAGCATTGTTTGATGGCGTGCCATTTTACAAAGATGGTACAGGCAAGGGAGGCAACTTCATTTCTAATATTTTCGGCAAAGTAAAAGATTTGGTACTTGATGTGTCTGACTTCATTACAAAGCCTAGCAAGCTGCTGAATACATTGCTTCAAAAAATGGGGGTTACGACCCCGAGCATGGCAGGCGGCTTTGGTCAGATCGTCAAAGGCAGCTTTTCTTTTATCAAGGACAAAGCGGTTTCCTTTATTAAAAACAAGATAAAAGACTTTGGTTTTGTTCCTGGTGAGGGAGGAAGCGCAGCCGTCAAAAAGTGGGTTGCTCAAGCAATTGCGATAAAGGGAATTTCCCCATCTTTTTCAAAAGCGCTTGAAACAATCGCTATGAAAGAGTCGGGCGGAAACCCTACAGTCGTAAACAATTGGGACAGCAACGCAAAAGCGGGGCATCCGTCCCAGGGGCTTATGCAATTCATTCCGTCTACCTTTGCAGCAAACAAAGAACCAGGTTACGGAAATATTAAAAACCCTGTTCACCAGGTTCTTGCGGCTATCAACTATTTGAATAGTCGGTATGGCGGAATCAACAAGCATCCTGGTTTGGTCAACATGAGAAAAGGCGGCAAGTACATTGGCTATGATAAGGGCGGCATCATTACCCGAAATCATATGGCAGAAGTCCACAAAGGTGAAATGATTTTACCTTTAAGGCAATTCAGAAGAAACAGAGCTATGCAGGTGCTTGCTCAAGCCAATCGAATGGTTGGCTATCAGCCCGAGCAACCGGGGCAAGGTTCAACAAATGTGATTGTTCAAAATGATAGTGCCGAGGCTATTAAGCAGCTAGAAAATAAGTTTGATCAAATGATCGGTTTGTTGACACAGATCGCCATGAAAGACACCACGATTAATGTTGAGGGACTAAACAAGTACAATATGGATTTACTCAAAAATAGGCAGCGTAGGGGAGGGTTTGCGACTTGAGCTATGAATTTTATACGGATGTTTACGGGGAAGGACTTCAATTGATCAGTGAGCGCCTTCCCTTTTTACGTTGCGTAAAATTTACGCCTGTGTCGGCTTCAATCGAACGACAAACGGCGGTTGTGGCAAATAGACCAGGATTAAAACAAACGTCGAAAAAAGTCCGTTTCAAAGAAAGAAAGATCAAAGCACGATTTTATATTAAAGCAAAAAGCACGGATCAGTTTAATAGATACAGGGCGGCGCTTACAAGGGAGCTCGTAAGGGAAGAACCCTATTACATTAGTTGTTCTTTTTCGCCCGGTATACGTTACCTGGTGACGTGTGATGATGAAATAGAAATCGAAAAAGATGACGGAAAAAATTATAAAGAAGTTGATGTGGAATTCACCGCAGGGCTTGGGCTTGGCGAAACCGTCTTTAATACTGAAAAGCCTTTGAATTTGAGCGGTGAAAATTTTCATATCGGCATGAATTTGCCGAGTCAAGACGATCTCAAATATAGCTTTACGTCCAAGACGTTTAAAGTCTACAACGCTTCTGATGTGACAATTGATCCGATTGACTTTGATTATAGCGTCACCCTGTTTTTAACAGGTAAGGACGTGAAGATACGCAATGATGCAACAAAAGAGGCGTTAACGATAAGGGGATCGGTTTCTAAAAAGCAAAAAATCATTATCACAAGACAATACGTCTTGATTGATGGGAAAATGGCGGACACGTCTGGGCGCTTTCCGAGTTTACGCCCTGGCTTTAATCCATTTGAGATCGAAGGCGCATCCAGTATTGATATACGATTTGTCTTGCGCTTTTACTATAAGTAGGTGAAATGATGAATCAATTATTTGTACAGTCAAAGCACGATCCAACAAATAAAGTACCTTTGGAACATGTAGAACCCGAAGTCTCGGATAAATTAGACGGCACAAAGCAATTATCATTTCAGTGTTTACAAATACCCGAAACTGAACTTGCTTTCGATATGCTTGTAAATGACAACGTCTTGCTAATAGATGAGATCGAGCATAAAGCGCAACGGTACATTATTGTCGAAGATGAAAAGAAAACAGAAAACGGGGTGTCATTCCGCAATGTGACGGCTGACCATATGTATATTGTTCGTCTGACATTTAACCAGGTGGACGAAGAAATCAGCGGAGAAATAGACATAGACACAGCGCTTAAACATGCTTTAAAAGGGAGCGGCTTTTCATATACCATCATGCCGGATGCTAAAGGATTGAAAGCCAAACTAGAAGGTTTCGGCAAGAAAAAGTCGTTAGAGCTCATGAACGATCTTATATCGGCTTTTGTCGTGGAACTTGATGTAAACAACGATCATATTTACGTGTATAAAGAAATCAAAAAGCGGATCAATTACAAACTAGATACCAGGGCGAATATGAATACGATTAGTGTTAAGAGCAGCTTGTCCGAGTCTTACACACGAATAAAGGGTTATGGCAAGGTTAAAGAAGAAAAGGACACAGCAAGCGAGGAAACAAAAAGCTATGATAGTAAATCGGCGAAATGGAAAACAAACAGTGATTTAAATGCCATGTATGCGGAGGACGTTGGACAAACGTTTTCTTTTACGTTTAAAGGGACAGGCTTCAGCGTGAAGCTGATCAAAGAGAAATTAGGCGGGAAAATCACATTCAACATAGATAAAAAGACAAACAAAACATTCAGCACGTACAAAGACACAGGCAAAGAAAGTCATGTGGTTGAAACGGTTGATGTGATCCGAGGTCTTGAGGATAAAGAGCATACGGTCGTTGCAACGTTTAAGGGAAAGGACAGCAAAAACCCGAACACGAAAAAAATGAAAACGGGTTTCCGGGTGAGCGTGCCTAACGGGAATTTTATTGGACTTTATCGGAACTTTAAAAATGATGAAAAGTACATGTTCCCACCTGTGACATATATTCACCCTGACGAAAAACTTTTTCTTGTAGATGGTCGCCCGAGAGTAGCAGAAACAGTTTACGAAGATTCCATTTCAAAAAAAGAGGACATGGAAAAACTTCTAAAAGAGAAAGTTGACCCTTATCCAAAATTGACTATCGAATTGGATTTTGAAAAAGTGTATGATCCGAAGCTCGAAGCGATTGAGGACAACATTTGTAAAGGCGCTATTGTTCCAGTCATTGCAGATACAGCATACGGCATCCTGTTTGAAGGAGAGGTAAGGGTACAGGAAATCAAATACAACCCTCTCAATTTGGATATGAAGCCATCTGTCACGCTGACGAATTATCGTAAAGACATTATTGACTATCAACTAGAAAAAGATGTTGAGATGAAAAGGCAGCGGAATTTAATCAAGAAGGAAATAGCAGAAATGCTTGAGGCTCAAAGGAGCATAGCAAGCAGCACGCAAAGCCAATTGAATAATATCAATACAAAGGTTTCCCAGGATTTGAGCTTGTCATATTCAAGCGTTACGAAAACCTGGTCAATTGATGATAGCAGCGTTGACGGTGCGGAAATTGATGAGATAGGGAACACTATTGATATTGATGTTGTGATCGACATAAAACCGAAAAGCCCCAGGGCGGGCGTTGATTTTGATTTAAGTCTAAAGGGAATCACGGCAGGCGTAACCGTTGATACGACCAACCCAAGCGGCATGAATATTATGCTTGCTAAAGACGGTCAAAGGATCAGCCCAACGGCTGCCGATATACCAAACGGCGCACAAATTAATATTTCATTTTACTTAGATAGCTGACGGGAAAACGTCGGCTATTTTTTATGAAAGGAGCTGATAACATGGGAAGATTCAGCTTGTTAAAAGTATTCAAAATCGGAAAAAATGCAGAGTTTGAAGATAATCTATCGCAAAATGCACGTTCCACAGAAAACGCATTGAATCAACTAGATATTGAAATTAAGGAACACAAAGCAAGCGAAAAAGCTCACGAAGCGGCAAACATCATCCACAGAGGGAAAAGCGTGGCGCATTGGCTAAATAGTTATTGGTCGCGGCTTGTAAATCTGATCGTCAATCATGACGGAAACGATATAAAAGAGGTTGTGGACGGGAGGGTTTCGCTTGATGCGACCATTCATCCGACTTTAAATGATCGTCTTGAATATGACTTCGATCAATTTGAAAAGAAAGTCAATGACATGCTTTCGATTGTGTCTTTGCAGCCGTTTTTAAACAAATACGGCAACTTCACAAAGGCGTTACAAGCAGCACTAGAATTATCAAAGGATCGTCCCATTTGGCTTTATATTCCCCCAGGAGGCTACACGTTGCGTGAACGGGTGAGGATTTATAAAAACACTCATATCACTTTACAGGCAGGGGCAACCATCAAGCGTGGCTTTGTTGGCAGCATGTTTGTAAATGGTGATTCAAATGAGAGTTTCACCGCATATAACGGACACGGAAACTTGATCATTGACGGTCAAGGCGCTATCGACAGCATGGGGCATGAAATCAAAGAGCAGTGTTCTATTTTCGGCTTCGCTCATGCTTCCGGCATTATCATGCGTGATATCACATTGAGAAATGTTTGTGGTGGACATGCTTTTGATTGTGCAGGGAATGAAAATGTCTTGATTGATAATGTGACATTTGAAGGGTTTGCGGATTATGTAGGGGATAGATGGTTCTCCGCAGCGGTTCAAGTTGATTTAATGCGTTCATCTAGTAATTTCGGTGCATTTGGCGCTTATGATCACACACCGACACGTAACCTTACTATGCAGAATTGCACGGTTAGAAAATCCGCAGAGCTTGGGGGCTATCCTAGAGCGATAGATTCACATACAAGCACTGATGGTGTTCTCTATTCGGGTATTAGATTCCTCAATAACAAGGTTTACGATTGCACAGAATGGGCGGTGTCAGGCAACAAATGGCAAGATGTGTTTGTTGATGGAAACACATTCGAAAACTGTTCCGGCGGCGTTAGAACGTTATTACCAAGCGTCAGCACTGTTTATACGCAAGACAAAAACGGAAATCCGACTGGCAGAGTAAACAAGACAAAGCGTCACACAATAAAAAACAACAAATTTATAAATATGACGGTTGATCATGCAATCCAGGTGTACGGTCGTAAAGGCTATCAAACGATTGATCATGTGGTCATTAAGGGCAATCAAATTGACGGCACGACAAGGCACGGTATTCATGTTTCTGACGTCAAACATTTTGTTATTGATGATAACAACATGGAGAACATTGGACACCACGGCGTACTGATTACCCGCAGCACTCGGGGGAAGGTCCATCACAACACAGGGCGAGACATCCAGGGTAACGGCGTGCGGATAGAGGAAGGGAATTGCGATTATGTATCGGTAGACGACAACACGCTAGAAGAGATCGGTTTCTCGGGTATATCTGTCTCAGGGGAATCGGAATTTGTACAGGTGGATAAAAACTTCATCTTGAACGCTGGCAAGCGGGGGGATGAATACGACTTTATATTGCTTATGGATGGGGTGAAAAACAGCGCCGTCCGTAACAACACCGCAAACGGAAAGACTGGAAGACACGGCTTGTATTTAACAAGCAAATGTTCATCCATTCAGCATTACGGCAACCGATTAAAAGGCGCCGGAAAAGTGTCAGCATTAAACGATAATAGCGTTGATCCAATACTTACAATCGAAAATATTACTTGAGGGGGGATATCATGACGAATCAACTTTTTAAAAATGGCATGCTGCCTTTCGTGGTTGACGCCTATGATCAAAGCGTGTACGATTCAAAAATTGTTTTTTCCACCCAGGACATAGGCACGGCAAAGCTAGTATTTCATTTGCGTAAAGATGGTGTGCCACTTCCATTGTCAGCGGTTGACGGAAAACTCGTACTAAAGTTTGCAAATGGATCGAAAAACATTCGGAATATCACGCTTGTTGATAAAGTCGAAGGGATCGCCGAATACATCTTAGACAATAGTGAGATAAAGATTTTCGGCAAGGTCCAAGCGTCATTAAATTTGTATTATCGTAACGGACAAGCCTTGTCCATTCACGAATTTACATTTGAAATTCAGCGCAACTTAATTGACCGGGATATTGCCCCGGCAGCGGAATTTTATATTGATGATTTTCAAACACTTAAAACCGAAATAGAACGCATGGCGGCAGAGCTTGAAACCGACATTCAAAACCGCACTGACGATATGCAAGGAAACATTGATAAGATCACGAAAGAGCTTCAAGAGCAGCTTGACAGGATGAAAGAGAAACTTGACGATCTCGAAGCGCTTGAAACCAAACAAGGCGCACAAGATAAAGTAGACGAAGCGCTTGCAGCGGCTAAAAAATATACGGAGGATTACGCAGAGACACCCGCAGGGGCTCAAGATAAAGCAGAAGCAGCTTTGAAAAAGGCGAAAGACTTTGTCGCGGGTTTTCAACAAAAGAAAATAACTACCGATACGGGTATGCCATTGATCTCAATTAAGGATACTTCTTTAAGCATCTTAGACGAAGTTATCAATAATGGATTGGGTCAAGGGACGTTCTATGCTATCGCAGGATCAAAAGACCTGCCGAATCACCGTTCTTTTAGAGGTTTCTTCCACATGACAGACACAACAAATGGTAAAGCAAGTTTCGGTTGGGTATATGCTACGGATTACGCCAATAACATCTACACCAACTACTTAAATAATAATGTATGGAGTGGTTGGTCAAGGTTATCTAACCCGTCTATGTTGTCAGAAACCGGACAAAGTCAGTTAATTCCTAATGGTACGGACATATTAACGTTACCTTCTGGTTACTATTACGCCGTCGGAACAAACGTCGTAAACATGCCGAGCAAAACAGATTCGTCTTGGTTTAATATCTACGTCATTGACAATGGCAACAACCGGAAATATTTCCACATAATTAGAAGCGGCGATAATTTACATTGGTTCGGCACGACTCATACAGACGGTTCGTTCAGAGGGTGGAAACGGATGCTGACGGATGATGATTTAAGCAGCACCTGGAATCAAGTCACGTTGGTAACTGGAGTTACTAAACACTTTGCCGGAAACCCTCTCCTATTCTCAATACGCTTAAACTCTTTACATCTTAGAGGGTCTTTCGAGGGCATACCCGCGAACGATACAGTCATTGCCCGCTTTGCTCAAAAACCAACAGGGGAAACCGTTTTTGGGGGTACAACAGTTGGATCATACGGAGCAGCACGTTTGACGCTTGGCGTGGATGGCTCATTAAAGTTTAATGGGCTAAACGCAAATGACAATTCAAAGGTGACAAGAATCGAAATAAACGAAGAAATTCCATTGTGGTAAAGGAGTGATTGACAATGCAAATTTTCTACTATGACAAAAATTTTATGTACATGGGTGAAGATGTCATAAGTGATTATGACGAGATTCCGAAAAATGCTACAGATGTACGCCCGCAAGAAGGGTTATACTTGCCGAAATATAGCGAGAAAGAGAGAACATGGAGCGAATCAGCATCTAAAGAGTATATAGAGAGCTTGCAGCCAAAGCCGCAGCCGTCAGAAATGGAGATCATGCAGAAGGAAATAGCCGAGCTTTATTACTTGCTTGCGGTAGGTGACGCATCATGAATATTTGGTTTGAAAGAATCAAAGGTTTTTATGATAGAGAATTATGGACAAAAGAAATGGTGTATAACACCGTAGCAGCGGGGAGAATCACACCCGAACAATATGAGCAGATCACAGGTGAGCCGTACGAAGTATAGGCTTATTTTTTATGGCGGGAGAAGGTGAACAAAATGGAAATGGATATTGCACAGTATTTGATGACACAGGGACCGTTTGCGGTTCTTTTTTGTTGGGTGTTGTTTTATGTCCTCAATACAACTAAAGAGCGTGAGAACAAGCTAAACGAACAAATTGACGCACAAAATGACGTACTAGCAAAATTCAGTGAAAAATATGACGTTGTAATCGAAAAATTAGATCGAATCGAAAGAAACCAAAAATAACTGAAATGGGGAATTGAATATGACAAATTTCGACAAAGGCACTGTGATCCGTACGGTGCTTCTTTTTATGGCATTAATCAACCAATTTTTAATCATGGTCGGTAAACCTGTTTTGCCGATCAGTGAGGACCAAGTCACATCATTGGCTGACACATTGTACCTTGCCTTCTCAATGGTCTTTACATTAGTGACAACGCTTATGGCATGGTTCAAAAATAACTATGTGACATCTAAAGGACAAAAGCAGAAAGAAGCGCTGCAACAAAAAGGATTAACAAAATAAGAGCTGCCCCAGGCGGCTTTTTTAAATACTAAAACCAATTTTAAGGAGACGATGAACAATGGTAAAAATCATTCAAGACTTCATTTCAAAAGGGAATAACAATCGACCAGGCAACTATATGAAGCCTTTATATATTACGGTCCACAATACAGCCAATACATCAAAAGGTGCAAACGCAGCAAGTCACGCTAATTTTGTGAAGCGTTCAAGCACGGCGGTGAGCTGGCACTACACTGTGGACGAAAATGTGATCTATCAGCATTTACCGTTAAACGAAAACGGATGGCACGCAGGAGACGGCAGAGGCAAGGGCAATATGAAGTCGATCGGCATTGAAATTTGTGAAAATGCAGACGGCAATTTTGAAAAGGCAGTAGAAAACGCTCAATGGCTCATTCGCCAGTTAATGCAGGATCAAGGCATTCCATTGTCAAACGTTGTACCGCATAAGCATTGGAGCGGGAAAGAATGCCCCCGCAGGTTGCTTAATCGCTGGGACAGCTTCAAAGGCGGTATCGCCGTTGCTAACACAAGTAAAAAACCGACTGCAAAACCAACAAAAGCAGAACCATCCAAAACAGCAGCTTCCAAGCCTGCTAAAAAGTCATACAACCTGCCTAATGGCATTTTAAAAGTTACAAAACCTTTGACTAAGGGATCAGCAGTAAAAGCCGTACAGCAAGCCCTAGCGGCGGTTTACTACTACCCGGATAAAAAGGCAAAAAACAACGGTGTTGATGGATATTACGGACCGAAAACAGCGGATGCGGTCAAGCGGTTCCAGCTTATGCATGGACTTGCTGCTGACGGCATTTATGGACCGAAGACAAAAGCCGTTCTCGAAAAACTATTAAAATAAAAAAACTATAGACTTTTGTCTATAGAAAACATGGAACAATTAAACCCCTGTCCTTAATTGGATAGGGGCTTTTTTGGTAGAAAACTATATTAAAAACTTACAAAGAAACCAGGTAATACAGGGAATCTATCTCCGAAGGAATCTTCTGCACTTCCAGTTAAATAAACTTTTCCGCCTTTGTTTTTATTAATATCTACAACACCTGAAAAACCAACTTTGGGAACTCCAAAGCCTCGAATAGGAACGTCTCTTTTATAACCACTTTTGTATCTTAACTTTAACTTACCATGAAAAACCCACGGACCTTTTGCTTCTGGCTTAACACTCCAATAAATATGCCTACGATCGCCAGTTACACTTAATGAAGCCGTTCCACCCGGTCCCCATTGTGTTGTATTAGTAGAAACTTCCCCGGCTTTCTTTTGTAAAGCAAGCTCACTTATTGAAGTGTTAGGTAATGTCTTAATAACAGAATCATATTTTCCACCATAAACGACTTCTGGTTCACTTGCTGAAACGGAACTCGAAAAAACAGTTAAAGCTAGAATAGAAACTAAAGCAAGACTGATTATTTTTTTAAACACTATTTACACTTCCTTACAAATTATTTTTGAGTTATAATTCATAGAAAATCTAGGAGGTAATAAACAAAGATGATTAAACATGCGAATAAATTGAAGGCTTTTCTTGACTTAATGGTGAACCCTGAAAAAACTGAAAATGCAATTCAAGACTTCCACATTTCCGGGGGGAAAATTATTTTCCGAGTTGATTATAAAAATGTTGATATTGCTTTGAAAATAGCCAGTTTACTAGGTGAAAACACATCTAATTATAGTATTCAGCTATTTTGTTTCCCTGGCACTGATGATATAGATTTTATTCAATTTGCAATTTCAGAAATTCATGAGCCTAAGCTATTGAATTTTTTGGAGGAAATGCCCGAAAAGAGGTCATAGGACTATTCATTTACCACCTACTTCCATTGTATTTAATTACAAATGTACATATAAAAGGGATTTGAAACAAGTTGAATTACCTTAAAATTTCCTTAATTTAGACAATTCCCCCTTCAATTTAACCTTGATTCGACTTTTTTCATTTTCATATGTGGAAAGAAATTGCGGTTTCTTTTCGGTGTGGAATATTTAAGTAGATGATAATATATGTAATTATAGGGAAAATAAAGGAAGGGGTAGGGTCTTATGGAGAAAGTGCTTTCTTCTCATGTCGGGATGAAAATCAATGAATGGTATTACCATATTCAAAGATTTAACGTGCCGGACGCCGAGGCATATAAAGAAGAAATAAAATCTTTGCTCGATAATATGGAGGAAAACCAGGATTTATTATTATATTTCTCTCTTATGGAGTTCCGACATAAATTAATGTTGGATTATTTGAATCCATTGGAGAATGGAAAAGAGCGTGCCAACTTTAGAGAATTAGCAATGAAGATTAAAAGGGATCAAGAGAAATTAACAGGCTTACTTGATTATTATTTTAATTTTTTCTACGGCATGTACGAATTTGAAAATTATGAATACCTCAACGCCATTACCTTCTATAAACGAGCAGAAAAAAAGCTGTCTCTTGTCAGTGACGATATTGAACGGGCCGAGTTCAATTTCAAGATGGCAGAAATCTATTACCACATGAAACAAAACCACATGTCCATGCACCATATAGCCCAAGCAATAGAATGTTATAGAGAAAAAGAAACTTATACTGTTAGACAGATACAATGTTCCTTTGTCATTGGATTAAACTATATTGATATGGGTTGCCCCGAAAAAGCAAAACCACATTTTGAACACGCACTAGAAAAAGCAACGGAAAGCGACACCAAAAGATTAGTAGGGTCAGCGCTTTATAATTTGGCTTTAAGTTATTTCCACAATGATGAAATAGCTGCCGCAATCAAATATTTAAATGATTCAATCAATGCTTTTAAAGAGCGAGGATATGAGCATTTTAACAGAATACTTGATCCTTTAAGCGTGCTTGTAAGGTCGTATTTTCATGAGAAGGAAAACGATTTAGGGTTATATGCTCTCAACCAGGGCATAGAATTGGCTGAAAAATTAAATGATGACGTGATGCTTAAAGTGTTCACATTTTATAAGGCGCTTTATGTCAAAGATGATTATGACAAGGTCTTGAGTGATACCGAATATTTAACCAAAAGAGGAATGTATGCAATTCTTGAAGAATTATCGAAAGATGCAGCAAGGAGATATAAAACAGTAGGAGATAAGGACAAGGCGTCGAACTTCTATGAGAAGGTTCTTTACTTCCAACAATTAATTAAAAGGAGCGATTGCCTTTATGAAATTTAAGTCAGTAGTAGCAACCCTCATCATTATTGGCACTTTGAGCACGCTTGGTTATTTCGCCTTTTCACAAAATCATGATGAAGCTATCAGAGGTCACACCTCAAGTATCGGTTATGATAAATTCCATTAAAAAAAAGCCCATTTGGGGGCTTCTTTTTTATTTGAACATTATTTTCAGAATCTACATTTCTTTTAATTTTGCTTCTGCTGCTTTCATTGCCTCGTTTTTTGTTTTGAACCCTTTTCGAACAATCCTTTTTCTTTTCCCTGTTGCTTTATCGAGTGATTCTAGGATATACGAAAATGTGTTGTCTCCACATGGTTTTACACTAATCATGTTTTCTCCTCCTGTTTCCGCAATATAATAAATTTATTTTACTTAATATTCCATAAAAAGCAATATAATCAGAACCGCCATTCTCTTTTCTCTTTATCCCAAGTAAGCTCTTTTCGGGACATTAGATTTTCAACGGCTTTTCTTATAGATGCTTCATCTTTCCCCGTTTTCCTTTTCAGGTCCTGTATTGTTGGGTTTCGTCTAAAACGGCTCATATTATAGATGATCCTGTATAGCTTCCTCTCAAGATCATTCATGAAATCACCACCTCGGACTATCTTATTTGAATATCTTTTTCATTAGCTTGCCGGATGCTTTACCCGCAGCACGTCGCATGATACGTTTCCCGATAGTCCCTTTTTGAACGGCATTGACGTCACCCAAGTATTTTGATGTTTTATAAAGGAATGATCTTATTTTATTTATGTTCATGGATTTCACTTCCTTCGTTAATATATATTTATGTGGGTACACCCACAAAACACCCACAAACATATGACGGCTTATTATTTTATATGACGTAAAACAAATATAAACCGCAGGAATCACACCAACAAGAGAACGTATGTTTTCGTGTGATTCCCAAAAATAATTAAGTTTGAAATGGAAGGCTCTATTGGTTAATAAAGAATATTGATGCACAACGCTTTTTGAAGGCATTTAATTTCGAGTGATACCACTTGTTAATTAAGCCTTCATGGCGTTGTGTTTTTTTATGTGAATGTGGAGAGATATACAGTGTTCATCCTCAACAAATGGCTCTTATTCACATTCATGATGAAACGACAGATGTATTTAGTTCGTGAAGTCAGATCCATCCCTCCAATATCATCATCATTAAAGCCATCATATTTTTCTGTGGAATCAAACTTATTTCTAAATGAACATAAATACTTGCAACATTTAAATTAGTACTGTATAGTTCTAATTATGACAAAGGTAAAATTAATGAATCAAAAACGTGTGCTTGAAGTAGCTGCAACATTATTTTTGGAAAAAGGGTTTGCTTATACAAGTATGGATGAATTGGTACGTGTAAGCAAAGTGTCAAAGTCTAATGTGTATTATCACTTTTCTAATAAGGAGGAATTATTAGCAGGGGTCGTTGATTATTGGATTGACATGTATCAAGCTGCAATAGACGACGTAATTTCTCAGACCCAATTTTCAGTTGAAGATCGTATCCAACTGTTTTTAAAGCAATTATCACAAGGCGTTCAGTCGAGAGAGTATAAGGGCGGCTGTCCATTTATTACTCTTTATATTCAAAGTCCTGCACAGGCCACGCAAATAAAAGAAAAAATAGGTCTTTTTTTCACAGGATTACAAAAGAAAGTTTCTCTATTACTGAAACAAGGTGTAGAGAGCGGGGAATTCCGAAATACGATTCATATTGATGAGGTGGCATCACTTTTTATTACAAATCTTGAAGGAGCGTTATTTATTTCAGAAACATTGAAGGATGCCACTGTCATCACAAAAACAGCAGATCATTTATTTAACTTGCTTCGATAAAGAAGCATTTTTTTTACATCAAATTAGTACTAAGTAGTACTAAAAAGGAGACTTTATATGAAAACAGTATTTTTAACAGGTGGAACAGGCTTTATTGGAAAGCAATTAGTCGAAGAATTAGCCAAAGAGGATGTGAACATTCTTCTTTTAGTGAGGTCGAAAAGTAAAGCAACACGTATTTTTCAAGAAAGAGGCATTTTAAAACAGGAAGTGATGCACTTTATTGAAGGTGATTTAACGAAAGTAGATTTAGGTCTAAGTGCTAAAGATATGGAGATGGTGTTGAAAACGGATGTGCTGATTCACGCAGGAGGCCCCATGGATATTCAAGCGACAAGTAACGAGGCAGCTTCCGTCTTTTTAAATGGCGCCAAATATATTGGTGAATTAGCTAAAAGTATTCATCAATTGAAGGGCTTGCAGCATTTTATTCATGTTGTCGGTTATATGAGTCCCTTTGATGATGAAAATAGCAGGATTGCCATTGATGTGTTTAAAGAAGGAAACAATTATTTGAAAATCAAAAATCCATATGAGAGAACAAAATTTTTAGCAGACCTTTATATCCGTCAACAGGCCACAGCACTAGGTTATCCGCTGTCTGTCATTAATCCGCCAACTATAGTCGGCAGTAGTAAAACAGGGAGTACAGAGCAGATAGCAGGATTAGGTTTGCTTGTGACGAGTATACGAAGAGGGCTCATGCCGGTGATTCCTGGAGGTAAGGGATATAGGCTGCCACTGATTTCAAACGATGAGTTTGCAAAATTTATTGTGCAGGTTCTCAGGATCGAACAGCCGGCTATTCAAACATATACACTTGTTGAAGACAAAGAGAACGATCCGAACATTGCTGAATTATTAAGTGTGATGTCGGAAAGTATGAATATGAGGGCACCCAAAATCTCTGTCCCAATGCCGCTTATGAAAACAATAATGAAAAGTGGAGTAAGTAAAATAACAAACATTCCTTCTGATGGACTCAATTTTATGACTAAACGAACATTTTCAAATGCTTCAGTGAAAAACATAATGGGAGGGTATTGGTTTAAGAAGACGAGTGTCATGAACTTTATCCCTGCCGTAGTAGCTGATCTGGATTATCGAATGATGGATCAACATGGTGAGCATTATCATGTATTTGAGCGAACATTATGCGATAACAACACCCTTTACCAATTACAAGGAGAAGGGAAACCGTTTATTTTATTACATGGTTTATTGAGTGATGGAGAGGATTTATTTCCTTTAGCGCAAGAGCTTCATGAAAAAACGGGTCAACCTGTATGGATCTTGGATCTTCCTGGCTTGGGACGATCTCCTTTTAAACGAGAGAAAAACCTTCTAGATATCTACTTGAATGTAGTGAAAAAGTTATTTGAGAAAGCGACAAATGGTGCACATCTCATTGGTCATTCATTCGGTGCATTTATCTTACTTGAAGCATTGGGACAAGGGTACATAGATAAGAAGTATTCAATCACTTTACTTCAGCCGCCTGTTGCTAAAGAAAATGCTAAATCGCTAAATGTTCCACAATGGATGAACAAATGGACATTAAAATTAGCAACTTCTAAAATGATAGAGCGTTATTTATTAAGTAATGGTTTGTTTGAAAGGACGGAGAGCATCCCTGAACATTATATTGAAAAAATCAGAAACAGCTTTACTTCTCCTAGAATTTTAAATACGACGGTTCAGCTTAGCCATTTACTATTGAAAAACGATCACGGTGATTTCAATGAAGCAACAAAGCATAATCTTCACATGATTTGGGGGGAGTATGACAAAGGCTATTCTGCTCCATCGCATCTTGGTAAGGTTGATTTAGTTCCGTATGGCCATCATTTTCCTCTTAGCCATCCGCGTGAAACGGCAGTATTGGTTATAAATAATAGTCTTACTAGCAGTTGAGAATGTGGCATAAATAAAGTATGTCGTAATTGAAATGAAGTCGCAGTGCTTGGGGTCTCGCCGATGTACATCAACTGAAAGATTTTATAGCACCCTAAAACGAAAAAGGTGATTTTTATCAAAAAATGCACGATTTTTCGTTTTGGGTCTTTTTGATTAAATAGAAGTTAACTAGGTGCATAAAACTCCTCTAAGGTTTTCGTCATATCATCAGATGCGGATTGTAAGATGGCATCTTGCTCTAAAATCGCTGTTCCTTGTGCTCGGACAATATGAAATTGTTGAAAGCCCATCAAGTTTTGGAATATTTCTTTTAGGTAATGATGCGAAAATTCCAGAGATGTATATCGATCGTTATTTGTGAAAATTGAGCCGCTTGCTTGAAGCAAAAGTACACGATAATCGTTAGTCATCAGACCAACAGAACCATTTTCTGTATATTTGAACGTTTCTCTCGCAATAAAGACATTATCTATATAATCTTTCATTCGTGAAGTCACATTGAAATTATGAACAGGTGACACGATCACAATTCGATGATGTGCTTTGAATTGAGCCAATAAAGCAGATGACGCAGCGGCGATTTTTTCTTCGGCAGCCGTTAATGCTTGTTTGGATGCTTGCTTATCCCAAATTCCTAGCAGCTGTTCTTTTTCGATACGAGGAATTTCAGTTCCATATAAATGCAAAATGGTTGGTTCTTCATGAGGAAACCTTTCTTTAAACTGTTTTAAAAATAGTGTTTGCAGTTTGTTTGAATAACTTTCTCGATGAGTGAAATCTGGGTGCGCGTTAATAATTAATGTTTGCATGTACATGCTCCTTTTCTTTTGATAAGCTGAGTATAAATGATAAAGGTGACAAAAGAAGTCACCTTTTTAAGAGGGAAAACAAATGAAAAAATCAGAACGATTAAACCAAGAACTTATTTTTTTAAATGATAAACACTTTTTTCAGTTAAAGGATTTACAATGCGAATTTGGCATTTCTAAAAGGACGGCTTTAAGGGATATAGAAGAGCTAGAGTCAATGGGCTTAGCTTTTTACGTTGAAAATGGCAGACACGGAGGATATCGATTGGTTAATCAATCTCCATTGGTTCCTATTTATTTCAATATAGAAGAAGTCCAAGCTATTTTTTTCGCTCTTAAAGCGCTAGACCTGGTGTCAGCAACACCATTTAAAAAATCCTACTCACAAATTCGGCAAAAGCTGTTTGCCACAATGTCTGATGAGAGAAAGCAAATGATTACGGAGACTTTGGATGTGATTCATTATTATAATGTCGCACCAGTTAGTGAACAAAATCATTTGGAATTGATTTTACAGGCGATGATGGAAGATCAAATAGTGAAGCTGACGTACACTCAATATGAAAATAAATGGATGAGGCTGCAATTTCTTGAGTTGTTTTATCGAAATGGCATTTGGTTTACTCAAGCATATGATGTTCAAAATAAAAAGTGGGGCATCTATAGATGTGACTTTATGAAGGACATGGTGATTGAAGAAGAAATCAGAGACACATTTACAAAGGAAGAATTAAAAGAACTGCAACTCGAATATGAAAAAAATTATCATGATATCTCATTTAAATGTCGATTAACGGAACAAGGAAAAGAAAAGTTTTTGAAGCATCATTACCCAAATATGAAATTGGAGATCGTTGATCAGATTCCTTATATTGTGGGTGGGTACAATCAAGAAGAATTATCATATATGACACACTATTTGATGTCATTCGGGAAACATGTGAAAATTGAATACCCAGATGAATTGAAAGAAAGTTATTTGAATCAATTGCGAGAAGTGATTGACCAGTATTGAATCACAAAAAACTAATATACTACAGAAAAGGCGAACCATTAAAGTTCGCCTTTTCTCACTCCTTTTAACTACTATGATGTCAGTTACTTCGCCACATGCATTGTGCTTGTTTTCGATTTATCATCGACCTTCCCATACGTCAGCTGACGCCAAATAAACTCCATCGGACCATATTTAAACCGCTTTAACCATAGTGTACTGAAGAGCACTAGGAATACATAAACCCCCAGCCCAATCATGAACGTGCCAGCTGGCTGAAGATGATTGGCAAGTCCGGCTCCATATTTCAGAAATAGCATTGTGCCAATGATGGAGTGAAACAAATAACAGGTCAGTGACATGCGTCCGACTTTGGTAAAGACCATCAAAGCACCTCGCAGCTGAGGAACGTGCAGAAACAGCATCGCAAGTGTACTCATATAAAACATACTGCCAGTGAATCCCCCGTTTTGTTCCAGAGCAGTGGCAATGTTCACCCAGAGTGTATTTTCAAAAGGATTGACCGCTAGAATGATCGTACTGCTTTGTGTGATGAGAAACGCGATTGTACAGATGACCCAAATGCGATTCCAAATCGCTTTTTTCGCCTTCATGTTTTTGAAAAACTTCATTCTCACAAAATACACACCAAGTAAAAACATGAAGAACATAGAATAGACGGTGGAAAAAGAACTGGAAGCCATTGTGACCATGTCTGTCCACCGATCACCAATAGATGCTAAATAAGTCAGACTGTTGTGGCTGGTCAGCTCGAAATCAGCAAAATCCGGCTTGCCTGATGCTGTGTTCATGGTATTGAACAGCATCGTGAAAATAGGTGTGAGCAATTGAATCACAAAGAGTGTGATCAGCCAGTATAGGATGGTTTTGGCTGTTCGTTTGTAAAAGAAAAGCAATAAAAAGCCAGCGACTGCATAATAGGCCAAAATGTCACCAATCCAAACAAAGGTCAAATGCAGAAGGCCAAATCCTAAGAGAATGGTTAATCTGCGGGCAAACAGCTTGTTCGGACTGTCTACCTTCTGAGCAGCTCGGTCCATAAAAATCATAAAACCAACCCCGAATAGAAAGGAAAACAGTGTAATGAATTTCCCCGAGGCAAACCAATTCACCACATTGTGAAAGACATCATTTGACTGCATGTCAAATCCCTTGGCCGAATCCACGATCAAAAAGTAATTGACTAGAATAATCCCCATTAAGGCGAATCCTCGTACGATGTCCAAGAAATGAACCCTTTCTCGCAGACTCATCGGTTGTCCGTGTGCTACTTTGTTTGCATTCATATCCATGCTCCTTTTCTTGTTATGATAAATGTCATTCGGATCAATTCATTGATCCTTACAATGAATCAATATACGGCTCAATTCTTAACAATTTATGAAGATCCAATTTTTTGAAAATAAATGTGACAAATTGATGGCGTATGCTCAACTTCATAAACTGTTAAGGTTTATGCTGTATCTTTTCACATAGCTAGATGATATATAGTAAAGACATAAAAGAAAGAGCATCACATTACATGAGGTGAGAGACATGACCCATCGAATATTAGTCGTAGAAGATGATCAGGATATTGGTGACCTTCTGCAGGAATCCCTTTCACGTGCAGGATATGAGGTGCTAAGAGCGATGAATGGCGAGCAAGCATTGAAGTTTGTGGATGATTCGCTCGATTTGGTGATTTTAGATGTGATGATGCCTGGGCTCTCAGGCATCGAAACGTGCCAGCACATAAGAGCCTCATCTAACGTTCCGATTCTATTTCTGACAGCCAAGTCGAGCACATTCGATAAAACTGAAGGATTACTTGCCGGTGGGGATGATTATATGACAAAGCCCTTCTCAGAAGAGGAGCTTCATGCTAGAGTCATTGCACAATTACGCAGGTATACCGTCTATCAGGAAAAAAAGGAGCAGGAAGAGACCTTTCTTGTTGGGGGCAAGCTGAAGGTAAGTGAAGAATTTAATGAAGTATGGAAAGAAAACCAGCAAATTAAGCTGTCTGATCTAGAATATCGGATGTTAAAGCTGCTCATGAGCAGGCGAAACAAAATATTTTCTGCTCAAAATATTTATGAAAGCGTGTGGGGGCAGCCCTATTTCTATTGTTCCAATAATACGGTGATGGTGCATATTCGAAAGCTTCGAGCCAAAATTGAAGATGATCCTGCACGTCCTGAATATATCAAAACTGAATGGGGAAGAGGATATCGATTTGGCACATCCACATCGTAAATATACACTGGCCAAAAAGCTGGCACTGTTGATTTTGGCGGCTGCAATCGTAAGTGGTATTGTCTTTTTGACACTGCAAAAGATCACCAATGATTTGATCGATGGATATTTGAGTTCAGACGAGTATTACGAGCAGGAGTCAGCCAAGTATATACAAAAATTCAGCCGCTACGTGTCTGAGAATGAGCTGTCTTCAACGGATCGAAAAGCGTTTGGTGAGTGGGTGAAAAAAGAGAATTACATTAATTTGACCATTTTCAAGGATCAAGTGCTGCAATATGACTCTATTTATTCCGCTGCCGATGAATCGGCGTACGGAAAAGAAAGGATGACCCAGTACGCTGAACACCATTCGTATCGGGTTCAGTTTAGCGACGGTAATGGCCGCGTCATGGTGGATGGTTTCTATTCATCTCGTTACCACGATCTTGCCTTTACACTCGAGCTGCTCGGGGCGACGCTTATATTTCTCCTCATAGTTCTTCTTGGCATTCGCAAAAGTCTGCGCTACCTGCAAACGATTCATCAAGAGATTCATATTCTTGAAGGCGGAGAGCTGGACTATGAGATGACGGTAAAAGGGCATGATGAATTAGCGATGATTGCCAAAAGTATTGAGGATCTGCGAAAAGCCTTTTTAGACAAGCTTCAAGCCATTGATGTGCTGCAAGAAGAGAGCCGCAGCTTGGTCACCGAAATGTCCCATGATATGAGGACACCGCTGACGTCGTTGATGATGAATCTGGAGTTTGCGAAAAAAGAAGAGACTGGAGCGGATACCCGTAAAGATCAATATATAGCGAGTGCCTACGGGAAAGCACTGCAATTAAAAAATCTGTCTGACAATCTGTTTGCCTATTTTCTGTTGGATAAAGAACATGAATTTGAGCTTGAGACCGTTGCAGTCAAAGAGGTGATTTATGATCTCCTGTCAGATCAGGTGGCCATTCTGCATCAAGAGAACTTTAAGGTTCATCTTTTAGGAGAACTGCCTGACAACTATATCAATGTGAATGTCGAGCTGCTTGGCCGAGTATTTGATAATGTGATGTCCAATTTACGGAAATACGCAGATCCCAAAAAGGATATCAATCTCACGTTTTTATCGAATCAAGAAATCTTTGAGATTCATGTCAGCAATGCGATAAAAGAGACAAAGGTCACGCCGGAAAGCAATGGACTTGGTGAACGAAGCATCAAACGAATGATGACCCGCATGCACGGGCAGTTTGAAAGGATAGAAAGGAACGATGTTTACTACATCGTGCTGCGATTTTGGAACATCAAAATGTAGAAAACCAATGAATATACTGGAATGGAGAGACAACTCAATGAAACGATTCAACAACTTCCAAAAGATACCTGATCTCTTACAAGGCCTTCTCAATATCTGTCTGTTCTTTTTGGCCATCGCTTTAAGTGTTCTCTTAATCAGTGAAACATGGTACATTGTCCAATTTGTTTATAAAACACTGTTCAACAAAGGAGAAAGCTATTATGGAATGCTTGGGGAACTGCTGATCTTCTTTATGTACTTTGAGTTTATTGCCTTAATTATTAAATACTTTAAATCCAACTTTCATTTTCCGCTTCGCTATTTTATTTATATAGGGATCACAGCAGTCATCCGTTTAATTATCATTGATCATGAAGAGGCGGTATCGACCTTCTGGTGGGCGCTGGCCATTCTTGCTATGACCTGTGCACTCTTTATCGCGAGCAAAAGAGATGCTGCTCAAGAGCATGAGGAAGTGAAGTAAGGAAAGAAGACGAACGATGGACGTTCGTCTTTTGTGCATTCATAAAGAGATGTACAGTATGATGAAAGGCGTTTGACAAAGCACCGACTTTATTGACATGTTCTTATGGTATGCTTTAGAAAAAGTAAGACCTTCCCTCTGCAGGATATGAATGAATAGGATGCAGGAAGGAGGATGACTAATTCGGCTTAGTCATTCTCATTTCTGGCTAAAGGAGCGAAATCAATTGACACACACCAAGACAGAACCATTCTCGTTTACAAGTATGCAACAAGCAGCCTCTGTACATATTCCAGAAAGACAATTCATTTCATCACATGATGGTACAAGCCTTGCGTATTATCCATTTTTATCAGAAAAGAACACGCAGGCCAATGTGATCTTGATTCATGGCGGTGGTGCTCATAGTTTGGCTGGTTATGAGCATATCGCTTACACACTGCAACATGATTTTCACGTAAATGTATTTTTACTTGATCTAAGAGGCCATGGCCATTCACAAGGAAAAAAAGGGGATACACCTAGTGTCACGGATGTATGGCAAGATATGTCGCAGGTTGTGGATGCCATTAAACAGGATCATAAAGGTGCCATCTACCTTTGTGGCCATTCTTCGGGAGCGGGCCTGCTGCTTAACTACTTGTCTTGGCCAAAAAAGAGAGAAGTAGACGGTTATTTTTTTATTGCACCTGAATTTGGCTATAAATCAGGTACTGCAAGGGCTGATCAAATTCCCTTTGCCACCGTTCAAGTATGGAAGTTCATTCTGTCTGCGATGACAAAAGGGAGTCTAATGAGTCATTCTGAAGCGGTACGTTTTCATTATCCTGCATGGGCAGTTGAGCAGGATCCGCTTCTGTTAACGACTATCACCGTCAATCTATCTCTTGCCTTAACACCATCTGCACCTAAGAAACAATTTGCGAAGATGGATCGGCCGTATGGCATGTTTGTAGGCAGCAAGGATGAGCTGTATGACGTCGAGACATTTCTCCCCTATCATGAGCTGCCGAAAGAACCAATCAAAAAACAATCAGTCTATCAAGTGCTGGAAGGACATACCCATTTGTCGATTTTACTAGAATCGGGAAAACAGATTGGCAGGACGATCCAAATGTGGAATCCTTCTATTTAGTATGAACAACTAGTCAATACTCTCCCATTTAATTAAAAATTTACATTGACACCATCCTTTTCTATGATAAAATCATAATGTGATAATGAGAATCGTTATCAAACGAAATGACTACATATAGAATGGATAGGTGAGGTACATGTTCAAGAAATCTTTTTGGTCGCTATTAGTTGTGCTCTCCATCGTTTTACTTGCAGCTTGCGGCAGCAATAGCAGTGACGGCAAGTCAGGTAATAAAGAGAAAACAAGGACTGTTGAAAGCGCTATCGGTTCAACTGACAATATTAAGGATAAACCAAAGCGTATTGTGACGCTGTACCAAGGAGCAACGGATGCAGCAGTCGCTATGGGCATTAAACCAGTGGGTGTTGTTGAATCATGGCTTGAAGCACCTACGTATAAATATTTAAGAGATGACTTAAAGGATGTTAAAATTGTTGGGCAGGAAACACAGCCAAACTTAGAGGAAATTGAAAAGCTCAAGCCTGATTTGATCATTGCATCAAAAATCCGCCACGAGCAAATTTTTGATCAGCTGCAAGAGATCGCTCCAACTGTTGCAACAGAAACAGTGTTCACCTTTAAAGATACAGTGAAGTTGATGGGTGAAGCGTTAAATCAGGAAGACAAATCAAAAGAATTGCTGACGAAGTGGGATGACCGCGTCGCTGACTTCAAAGAAAAAGCGAAAAAAGACATCAAAAACTGGCCAATGAGTGTGTCTGTGGTCAACTTCCGTGCAGACCATGCTAGAATCTATCAAACTGGTTTCGCAGGGTCGATTTTAACAGAGTTAGGCTTTAAAGGACCTAAGAATGTCAAAGATAAAAAGCAAGACATTATTACACTGACAGACAAAGAGAGCATTCCGCAAATGGATGCAGATGTGATCTATTACTTCATGGATGATCAAGATAAGGCGGTTGAGAAAGCATATAAAGAGTGGACGAGTCATCCTTTATGGAAGCAGCTTGATGCAGTGAAAGCGAAACAAGTGCATAAAGTAGATGAAATCACTTGGAACATGGGCGGCGGTATTATCGCTGCAAACATGATGCTTGATGATATTTACGATCGTCTAGGAATTGATAAATAAGTCATAACAGAGGAGAAAATGTGAACATACCATTTTCTCCTTTTTTCCATAACAGATTGAAAGCGGGAATTAGATGAGAAGTTTATTAAAAAAGGATTCAAGCAAGGCACTGCTTTTTGCTGGATTCATTGTGTTGATGTTGGTCTTTTTTATGCTCAGTATTTCCCTTGGGCAAACCTCAATTTCCCTCAAAGCCACCATCCATGCTTTTCTTCAATTTGATGAATCGGATCCAAACAGTGTGATTGTCATGACATCCAGATTATCAAGAGCATTAATCGCAACGGTCGTTGGATCTAGCCTGGCGATTTCAGGTGCACTCATGCAGGCATTGACGAGAAATCCGCTTGCGGCGCCTGATTTATTAGGAATTAATGCAGGTGGACTCTTTTTTATCGTGATTTCGATTGTTTTCTTTTCAACAGAGTCGTTAACAGGCTATATGTGGACAGCCTTTCTAGGCGCAGCGATTGCAGGGATGCTCGTTTTTCTATTGGGTTCCATTGGAAGAGATGGATTGACGCCGGTCAAAATTGTCCTTGCAGGTGCGGCGATATCTGCACTGTTTGCGTCTTTTACACAAGGTCTTTTAATCGTGAATGAACAGTCGATTCAAAGTATTTTGTTCTGGATGGCTGGTTCAGTGTCTGGAAGAAGCATTGATATGTTAATCCCTGTGTTACCTTATATTCTCGGTGCGACTATTGTGGCGCTGCTTCTAGGACGTTCTATTAATGTTCTTTTGTCAGGAGATGATATTGCCAAAGGACTTGGACAGCGTACATTGCTGCTGAAAATCACGATGGGTGTACTCGTCGTCTTTTTAGCAGGTGGTTCGGTCGCTGTTGCCGGTTCAATTGGTTTTGTTGGTTTTCTTGTGCCGCATATTGTGAAAAAGCTTGTCGGACCTGACCACCGCTGGGTACTGCCGTATTGTGCCGTTGTGGGGGCGTCGCTTTTACTTGCCGCGGATCTGGCGGCTCGTTTTCTGATCATGCCGCAGGAAGTGCCGATTGGTGTCATGACGGCGGTAGCAGGAGCGCCTCTATTTGTTTATCTCGTGCGCAAGGGGTTGAAGACAGGTGGCTAAAACATATACAGTGCGTTCTAAAGGCGGGCGCATTTCATTTCAATTTTCAAAGCGAACATTTTTGATTTTACTTTTATTGACGGCCATTGCCTTTGGTTTATTTATTCTCAGTCTCAGTATGGGAAGCCGGTTCATTCAGCCGGTGGATGTGCTGCTTCATTTAATCGGTCAGGGAGAGGGCAATTCCTTTGTGTTAAATACGCTGAGGATTCCACGAACGCTGCTGGCTGTCTTAGTCGGAGCCTCCCTTGCGGTATCAGGGCTTATTTTGCAAGGATTGATCCGCAACCCGCTGGCATCTCCTGACATCATTGGGATTACGAGTGGTGCTTCGTTTGGTGCGATTATGTTCATCGTCTTTTGGATGGGCACTGTGCCTATTGCTTATCAATCCTTATGGGCGATTGCCGGTGCTTTTGCGGTATCGTGCCTAATCTATTTGCTGTCATGGAAAAAAGGGGTCAAACCGATCACACTTGTCCTAATGGGAATTGGGATTTCTGCCATTATGAAGGCATGTGTGACGTTTACGCTTGTTCTTAGTGATACGATGACAACGACAAAGTCATATATCTGGCTGACGGGCAGCTTATATGGTTCTACGATGAAAGACGTCACGGCGATGCTTCCTTGGGTGATGATTATTTTACCGATTGTCATGGTGTTAGCAAGAACGATGAATGTAAAAGAACTTGGAGATGATCTTGCAACAGGTCTCGGGGTAAAAGTGCAGGCGAAACGATTATTCTTTCTCCTGATGAGTGTGACATTGGCTGGTGTTGCAGTCGCATTTGCAGGCGGCATTGAATTTGTTGGACTCATGGCGCCGCACGTTGCACGGATGATCATTGGACGTTCATTCATAGCACTTGTCCCAGCATCTGCGCTTGTTGGAAGTATTCTTGTGATGCTGGCTGATCTTGTGGCTAGAACCGCATTTCTACCGTTAGATGTCCCAGCAGGTGTATTTACGGCAGCTATTGGTGCACCGTTCTTTATTTATTTGTTATATCAACAGCGCAATCGATAAACAGAAGATGGGGGTTTTGATATGAGGCCAGAGTGGGTTGAGAGAGAATTACTTGATTTCGGGGTACACATCACAAATGGACCAATGACATCTGATCGCACACTTGCTGCGCTTTTTTCAGAAGCAGCCGTCATACGTTTATTAGAAGCTGAAAAGGAAGCGATGCATGCACCCAATCTTGCGGTAGCAGCTTCTATGTTTTCAAAGCGGTATGCCTATTTAGCCGTCAGTTCCTCTTTGTATTTGATGACGCTGTATGACGGTGTCTATCAGTTTTCACCAGCAGCATGTGCATTTAGAGAGGATCGGAAAATTGAAGTGGATGAGGCGGCGTGTTCATTTGTTCCACTAGAAGGAGATCGGCATGAGTGGAGAGAGAAGGTTGTACGTGCGCTGTTTACGGAGTGTGTCACGCCTCTTTTAGACGTGCTGAACCGCACATCAAAACTCTCTTCTCGTATTTTATGGGAAAATGTAGCGGTTCGAATCAACTCTCTTTATCGAAGCATGATGCGGGAAGCGGAAGAACCTGCGGTGAAGCAGCGCGTGCGGGAGGATTATCTGTATCTAAAGCAGGCGGCTGGAGATGTATTTGGAGCTCAGCAAAATCCATTTCAGCACAGTTTAAACCTAGACGACAGCTTACTTGAAACATCCAACCGGAAAACCTGCTGTATGTATTATAAGCTTGAGAAAAAATCAGAGAGTCTTGATTATTGTCTTGTTTGTCCTCTTGAACAAAAGAAAGGCACTGCTTGCTCGTAGCATAGCAGTGCCTTTTTTTATTCCCAAATCCCACTTGCCCATTCAGGATGATCAATAAAAGGATTGCGGTTGTGCTGATACGTTTGATATATGATCTCATTGCGGTTCCGTTCGATTTGATCGACTGGGTCCTGCTTGTGCCATTTGAGAAGCACAGACATTTTGCCGTGAAGAGGCGAGCTTCCATTATTCACTTTGTCGTTTAATTCTAAATCTGGAAAGCGGTCATCACCTTCGTAGCGAACCGCCATATAAAAGAGCATTCTCGCAACATCTCCTTTGACCCGGCTGTGAGGTTCGAAGGAGTCGCTATCGTAGAAATTGCCCGGCGCCCCTTTGTATTCATTACCGCCTGTATCAAAATCTAAATTTCCACGTGTGCTGTTCGTTTGCACATCTGTCGCACGAAGGTGGTGGAGATCTGTCCCAGGCCCCTGGCTTGTCCCAAAATTGCCATGAGACTTGGCCCAGACATGCTCTCTGTTCCACTGGCCGACATTCCCGCCATTCGCTTGCTTTGAGCGGGAGGCACCACTATAAAGCAGCAGCACATTGTTTGGGTTATTGGGGTCTTCATCTGTTTTCTTTAATGCATCCCAAACCTGGCTGTAGGATAGCTGCGTATGATCATCAATGATATCGTGTAAAGCTTTTTTAAGAGTGGGTCCTGATTTGCCAGTAGCAGATTGGTAATAGGAATCGATTTGACTTGTGGCGGCAGTTTGCGTTTGTTGTGCAGATGTTTCGTTTTGAAGCTGTAACGGGGAAAAGGTGATCGTTTGACTAGGTTCATTCAGATTGAAACCTTGAGCGTTTGCAGCTGAAGGCAGAGGAGCGGCGAATGTGCCGAATATCATGATTCCGGCGGCCACAGCTCCAAATAAAGTTCTTTTCATTCGATTTCCTCCTCGATAGGGAATGTATTCTCTTTATTTCTATCATATTGTCATGAAGAAATAAATGGATTTCTCGTAAATTTTATGTAATGAGTTCGTAGGAAAAGAGATTGCTATTTTAGGAGCATTCCTGTATAAGTGGGCTTATAAGGATGGACAGCAAGGGAGAGAGAGGATTGATAACGTGAAAGAACTGCAAACACCTTCGAGAACGATAATGACACCGGGGCCCGTAGAAGTAGACCCGAGAGTGCTCCGTGTGATGAGCACCCCTATTCTCGGTCAATTTGATCCAGCATTTACACACATAATGAACGAAACAATGACCTTATTGCGATCACTTTTTCAAACAGAAAACAAATGGGCTTATCCAATTGACGGTACGTCCCGTTCAGGGCTTGAAGCTGTGCTCGCCAGTGTGATTGAGCCGGGAGATTCAATGCTTGTGCCTGTCTTTGGCCGCTTCGGTCACCTGCTCATTGAAATAGGACAGCGCTACGGTGCTGAAGTACATACAATGGAATGTGAATGGGGGACGGTTTTTGATCCTGCCGACATCATCCAAGAAATAAAGCAGGTCAAGCCTAAAATCGTTGCCATGGTTCATGGTGAAACATCCACCGGACGATTGCAGCCGCTCAAGCAAATTGGTGAAGCATGCCGGGCTCTTGATGTGCTGTTCATTGTAGACGCTGTGGCGACCATTGGCGGTGTCGAGGTAAAAGTGGACGAATGGAAAATTGATGCGGCGATTGGCGGCACGCAGAAATGTTTATCTGTTCCATCAGGCATGTCACCTATTACATATAATGACCGTCTCGCAGCTGTCATTGAATCGAGGAAGAAAGTAGAAAAAGGGATTGCGACACAGGATGAATTACAAAAACAGATCGATATTTCTCCAATCAAAAGCAATTATTTTGATTTAAGCCAGCTTCAGGATTATTGGAGCCCAAGAAGATTAAATCATCATACAGAAGCGACAACGATGCTCTATGCACTGCGAGAAGGGGTTCGTCTTGTGCTGGAAGAAGGGCTGTCTGAACGTTTTCAAAGACACGCGTATCATGAAAAAGCCTTGATGAAAGGTCTTGAAGCGATGGGGCTTGAATTGTTTGGTGATCCAGATTGTAAAATGCCGGTTGTGACCTGTGTTGTCATTCCAAAGGGTATTGACGGAGAAGCGGTCCGTTTCGACCTGCTCCATCATTTTGGAATTGAGATTGCAAGCTCCTTTGGACCGCTTGCCGGCCGTATATGGAGAATTGGGGCAATGGGCTACAGCTGCCGAAAGGAAAATGTGCTGTTTGTGTTAGCGGGTCTGGAAGCGATCCTCATCAAACACGGTGCGTCTATCCATTGCGGAGCAGGGCTTCAGGCGGCTCTTTCTATCTATGAACAAGCTGAATAGATACATCATACTCGCCACTGGCGGGTATTTTTTTATTTGGAAAAGAACGCTAATTTTTGAAAAACTAGACTTATAGATAAGGTTATCGCTATACTGGAGAAGTTCTCATCCTTTTTGTCATCATTTTCATTTATTTTGCAGAAAGAGGTTTTTTGTATGAAGAAGATGGGCAGATTATACATTTTGATGCTCAATATTTTTATTGCCATGCTTGGCTTTGGCCTCATTGTACCTGTTATGCCGAGTTACATCGAAGCCTTTGGCGCAACAGGAAAAACACTCGGTTTTCTTGTCGCTGCAACAGGCCTCACACAATTCGCGTTATCGCCGATCGCCGGCGCACTGACCGATCGGTTTGGACGAAGGAAATTGATCATTGCCGGGATTGCCGGCTTTACGATTGCTCAGTTTATTTTTGCTTTTGCTGATCAGCTTTGGATGCTGTTTGTGTCTCGCTTTTTAGGCGGTGCTGCCGGGGCTTTGCTCATGCCGGCTATGTTTGCATACATCGCTGATATCACAAGTGAAAAGGACCGAGGGAAAGGAATGGGTCTATTCAGTGCAGCGATGACACTAGGTTTTGTCATTGGGCCGGGCGTAGGCGGCTATTTGGCTGAGTACGGGATCGCTTTTCCATTTCTCATTGCTGGTTCCTTTGCCGCCCTTTCTACTTTGTTATCCATGCTATTCTTACCTGAAACATTAACAAAGGAAAAGCAGGAAGAGGCGCGGCTCAACAAGGACATTCATTTCAATCCTTTTGTACAAATGATCGAGGCCCTAAAGACATCGTACGGCTTTTTGTTTATATTGGCCTTTGTCCTCAATTTCGGGATCATTCACTTTGAATCGATTTTCGGCTTATATGTAGACCAAAAACACGGATTTTCACCGAAAGATATTGCCTTTGTGATTACGGTTGCGGGTCTCGCTGGGGTGCTTGTCCAAGGTGCGTTAGTGAATGCCTGTGTGAAACGATTTGGAGAGATGAGAGTCGTGCGTTATGCGCTGTTAGGTGCGGCTTTCATGCTGATCGCCTGCCGTTTTGCGCCGTCCTTTTGGTTGATCTTTACAGGTTCGATTTTATTTTTATCGGCTACGTCATTTGTCCGTCCAGCCCTCAATACATTGCTGTCCAAGATGGCAGGCAATCAGCAAGGGGTGGCAGGCGGTCTCAATACATCCTTTATGAGCCTTGCCAATATCGTCGGACCGAGTCTTGCTGGTATATTATTTGATGTGAATATTGAGTTTCCTTTTATGTTTGGAACACTGGTGCTTTGCGTCAGTTTCGCTGCATCCATCGTGTGGGGGAAAAAAGTGCAGCATGCTCATGCAGCGCAAGGAAGATTGTAGTTGATCTACAATCTTTTTTTATTGAATGAAATACATCTAGAAAAATTCCAATTAGAAATAGTATATGTTTTATATTTTATCTAAATGAATAGTATAGTTTATCAATATTTACACCTTTTACTGAGATGAAATCCATAAATTTAGGTCTTTGAGATTAATAAAAACTTGTTAATAAAATACTAAAACATACATTTTGTGTAAAAAGTGATTGATTGGCTTTTTCCACAATGGTAACATCAATCTCGACAGCATGAGGTAACTGAGATAATCAAGAGAAAAGGGGATAGAAAATGAAGAAGTTTATGTTTGCCATTATATTTTTTATCGTCACCATGTTTAGTACAGCAGTGCCATCAGCAGTTCATGCGGCAGAAATTGATCATGACAAGGTAGTTGGTTTTAGAGAAGTCAATCCAACAACTGTTACACAAAAAGCAGCGAAAAAATTTCAGCCTTATTTGAAAGTATGGCATGGATGTGTACCATTCCCAGCTGTAGATGCTACTGGAAACACAAGCAGAGGGTTAAAAACGAGCGGTTCACATAATGGTGGATGCAGCAGTAATATCGGTCAAGTATATTCACGTTCAGATTGGTACAATGGCAGCTGGGCAATTATGTATGCTTGGTATTTCCCAAAAGATAATCCTTCACCGGGCTTTGGTCATCGTCATGACTGGGAATCCATTGTCGTTTGGATTGACAACCCAGCTGTAGCCAACCCGCGTGTTCAATCGATTGCTTACTCAGGTCATGGGCAATATAAGAAAGCAGCACCGAGTGCCGCAAGTATTTTAGGAACAAATCCTTTGGTTGGTTATGATAGCAATTGGCCATTGAACCACGAGCTGGATGTAAGCGGCAATGTGAGCGGTAAAGGGATGCAGCCTTTAATTGGCTGGGATGATCTAACGCCGGCAGCAAGACATGCATTGAATACAACAGACTTTGGTAGTGCCAACGTACCATTCAAGGACAGTAACTTTAAAAACAATTTAGCAAAAGCTTGGTATCGATAAGAGTTAACCATGATAAAACCGATCATCTAAAAAATGATCGGTTTTTTATCAATAAAATCGCATCATCTCTCATATTTCACGACAGGTGATTTTTCTTTATGAAGCGCACGAATCATTGCATCATCTACGTGTAAATGCTCTTTCACTAATTGAGGCGGGGTTAGGGCCATCCACTGATTCAACGAAATATCTGCAAACCGATCACTTTTAAAAATTTCTAAAAACCAAAGGCTCGTTTGGCCGATATTTTGGATGTAATGCCCCATACCAAAAGGAACATATCCAACATCACCTGCTCTGTAATTAAAGGTGCGGGCAGTACCTCCTGCTCCAAAGACCGTCATTTTGGCCGTGCCGGTTAAATAGTATTGCCACTCATCATTATTAGGGTGCCAGTGCATTTCTCTCATGCCGCCAGGTTTTACTTCGACAAGTGCAGCCGCAATCGTTTTTGAAATCGGGAAATTCTGTGAATCGACAATTCGGACGGTTCCGCCTGAGGTCGTTAGCGGCTTTTGACGAAGAAGCTGGTGCGTAAATGGCGGCTTAATGCTCCCGTATGGATCAGATACCATTTGGCTTTCTAAAGATGCCGGCGGTGAGCCTTGAAACATATAGCGCTGCTTATTCGGAATACGGTCAAACAATTTCTTAGGAACACCAAAATTGGCGGATAGAATATCTTTTGGTGTATGGGCAAACCAGTCTGTGATCGTGAATGTATCAAATTCAGAAAAATCGCCATCATCAAATACAAGAAGGAACTCACATCCATCCTCAAGTCCTTGAATGGAGTGCGGGATACCAGGTGGAAAATACCACAAATCGCCTTCTTCTATATCAGCGATCATATTTCGCCCTTCTGCATCTACAGATGTGATGCGGGCTTTGCCTAAAATCATATACGCCCATTCCGCCTGTTTATGCCAATGAAGCTCACGAACACCTCCGCGTGTGAGCCGCATGTTGACACCTGCAATCGTTGTTGAAACAGGCAGCTCCCGCTTCGTAATTTCCCTCGACCAGCCGCCGTGATTCAAATGCATGTGTGTATCAGAAAATGAAAATTTTAAATTAGGAATTGTTCCGGCATCGGTTTTAGGGGGAACGAGCATATCTGGGTTCTCTATATCTCGAAGGACATCACGCGGGCCTAAGTCGGTGGCACCCGCGCCATCCTTTCGAATGGGCTGCGGGATGTGACGGAGCTCATCATCCATTTGTCATCCCTCCTCGAGACTCATTTTTCTCTTCCAAACTATATGAAGCTTCGGAAGAAAAAATTCAATCAGGATGGGATGTGAGAAACCTTTGAATACGGAAGGCTAAGCGCAGCCGCAATGTTGCGTCAGGATCTTTTAAGCTGATTCGAAGCAATTCTTCACACTTCTCAAGGCGATAAATGACCGTGTTGCGATGAATCGACAATCGTTTGGCTGTTTCTGAAATGTGGCAATGGGTTTCTAAATAGACAGATAAGGTGTGAAGAAGGCTTTGGTCTGCTTGTGATGGTTCAGATAACGGGTGTAGGTGCAGCTGGTGAAACGTGATCATATCCTTTATTGGAATGAGCTTTAGTAAATCTGGTACATCCTTCGCCTGATAAAATTGAATATATTCAGTCCGCGATGAGAGATGTCCGGTTTGAAGAGCCTCTAATGCTTCATTGTAGCCCTCAGACAGATGGGGGATTAGGCAGGCGGTCAAACTCACCCCAAATGAGATGGTGTGATTCACTTGCAGTTTAACAAGCTTCTGCAATTGTTTTAAAAAAGAGCTGAGACTGCCGCTAACCTCAGGCAAACTGCCAGTCTCCTCCATCAATACAACACCCATATCACCTTTGACAAACAGAAAGGCAGGAAATGGGCAATTTGGAAGTGCACTTTCGAGCAGATCAATCACTTGATCTAAAACCATTTGCTGCTTCATAAAACATGTGGTATCACTACGCTGGTCAAGCTGACAGATCATACATAGATAGTGACATTCGGCACTTAATCCAAAC
Source organism: Bacillus sp. ABR (assembly GCF_056172715.1). Classification (NCBI taxonomy): domain Bacteria; kingdom Bacillati; phylum Bacillota; class Bacilli; order Caryophanales; family Bacillaceae; genus Bacillus; species Bacillus sp. ABR. The sequence goes on from NZ_JAOYSL010000001.1 coordinate 860,509, forward strand.
GATTGAGCGAAATGTAAATGATCTTGCTGGGAAAACGATGCCCTCTCTATCCATCTGCGAAAACCCTCATTTCTAGCTCGCTTGGCCGTTTGCAGGGCGGCATATTGTCTCATACGAGCAATCGACATTTCGTTCAATGCTTTTGCAATCATCCCATGCAATGCTTTATTCTGCGGGTGAATGAAAGAAAGGATGACCAGGTAATCACATGTTTGTTCGTTTAAATCAATCGGAAAGATGGAAAAGGTTTGTTTAGCATGTATCATCGAAAAAGAATGAGTTGTCCTGCTTCGAAAAAAGGGGAGAATGTGCATCCATTCTGGACTCGTCATCATGGAGTTCGAGGTATACAGTATACGTCCATACTGGTTAAACAAATAGACAGGCTCGTGAATATTTCTGGCTATTTTTTGTAATATGTCAAACTGGTTATCGTCTATGTTCATATCCACTCAATCTCCTTTATTGGTGAAGATGAATAAAAAAATGGACAATCACTGTCAACATCTCTGATATGCATTTTATGTTATCAGCTAAAATCATTTTAGATAGAAAGTTGTTAATTAATATGACAAACAAACAGAGCGTCAGGACAAAATCACGTGCCACCAGTCATCTTCATTCAGAATTACGAGCAAATATGATATGTTGTAAACAGAAGAATTTCTTTCAGAAATATGGGGATCACAAAAGACAAGGCTTCGAATGAGGAAGCCGTCTATACATGAAAGTGGCAAGAGGTGAGAAACATGATTTATATCGGATTAACTGGCTGGGGAGATCATGACAGTCTTTATCCGCCGAAAATTGGCAGCACGCAAAAGCTGTTTCACTACGCATCAACGTTTCCCATTGTGGAACTAGATGCCAGCTTTTATGCGGTTCAGCCTGAGCGTAATCATGAAAAGTGGATAAAGGATACTCCGGATGACTTTCAATTTGTTGTAAAAGCATACCAAGGAATGACTGGACATCAAAGGGGCGAGATTCCGTTTGCTTCGAAGGAAGAAATGTTTGACGCGTTTATTCTTTCATTGACTCCGCTCATTCGTGAAGGGAAACTAGCCATGGTCCTATTTCAATTTCCCCCATGGTTTGATTGCAAAAAAGAGCACGTCCACTATTTAAGATGGTGTAAGGAGAAGATGGGCGATATTCCATGTGCTCTCGAATTCCGAAACCGTACATGGTTTTCAGAAGAATTTTATGAGCAGACTTTATCCTTTATGGAAAAGGAAGGATGGATTCATTCCGTCTGTGATGAACCGCAAGTCGGAGAAGGCTCCATTCCGCCAGTCATACAAGCTACACACCGTGATAAAACATTGGTCCGATTTCACGGAAGGAATAAACAGGGCTGGCTTCACCCAGCAGACCATGAGAATTGGCGTGAAGTGAGATATTTATATTTATATAATGAAGCTGAATTAAAAGAGTGGAAAAAGAATCTCGACATCCTGCATCAGCAATCGAAAGATGTCTATGTCGTGTTTAATAATAACTCCGGCGGAGATGCAGCAGCAAATGGACAGCAGATGATTGATTTGCTGGATATCACGTATTCAAGCCTGTCTCCGAAGCAGTTAGATTTATTTAGTTAACCGAGAGCTGACTGAAGCTTTCAACCTGAATGAGACGGTCAGTGACAACTTGAGGGAGAGATCAACATGCTGCAGAAGCTATGGTTATATCATACAAACGACTTGCACAGCCACTTTGAGAACTGGCCAAAAATTGCAGCTTATATTGAAGAAAAGCGTCAAGTTCACGATCAGATGCTCTTGTTTGATATTGGCGACCATATGGATCGAGTAAACCTCGTATCCGAAGCTGATTATGGAAAGGTAAACGTCAAGCTCCTCAATCAGCTTGGCTATGATGGAGTCACGATCGGGAATAATGAAGGCATTACGCTGCCTCATGATCAGCTTGATCACTTGTATGAGAATGCACAATTTCCTGTGGTCCTGTCTAATCTATTTGAGAAAGGCAAAAGGCCATCATGGGCAAAGCCCTATCATATGATCACAATGGAAAACGGACTGAAGCTCTGTCTCTTAGGCGTGACCATTGCGTATACACCTGTTTATGAAAAGCTGGGCTGGAACATTACTGATCCATTTGACAGCATACGGGACATGTTGCAGGAAGTGAAGGGACAGGCAGATGTCATTGTGCTCTTATCCCATCTCGGTATTATCCATGATCGAGAGGTCGCCCGTGACTTCCCTGAAATCGACATCATCCTAGGCTCGCACACGCATCATCTGTTAGAACAAGGTGAAATGGACAATGGGGTGCTTCTTGCATGCGCTGAAAAGTATGGGCATTATATTGGCTGCGTCGAGCTGACAATCGATACAGCACGCAAAGAGCTGATAGAGAAAAAGGCGACAGTGCAGTCAGTGGATCAGCTCATCAGTGAATCAGATGAAGCCATCACCACCTTACAGCAGGCAGAAAGAAGAGCGAAAGCACTCATGCAGGAAAAAGTCACAACAATTGAGTCGAAGCTAGAAACGAAGTGGTTCGACGAATCTCCGCTTCCGCAGCTCTTAACAGATGCCATTAAAGATTGGGGCGAGGCAGATATTGGCATGATGAATGCGGGTATGGTGCTTGATTCATTAGAGGCAGGGATCGTCACAAGAGAAGAAATCCACCGGATATGTCCGCATCCTATTAATCCCATTCGGGTGACGCTTACCGGTCAACAGCTCATCGAAACGGTTCGGCGGGGCTGTGAAGAAAAAATGGAACAGCTGCGCATTAAAGGCTTCGGCTTTAGAGGTGAGCTGATGGGGAAAATGCTATATAGCGGACTCAGCTATACGTTAGAAGAAGGCGAGGCCAAACGGGTGAAGGATGTCTTTGTACATGGTCAATTGATCAAAAAAGACGCCTCCTATACAGTTGGCACAGTCGATATGTATACATTAGGCTCTCTTTTTCCTCATATCCGTGATCACGATCACATTGAATATTTCATGCCTGAATTTCTACGTGATGTTCTGACATGGCGCTTGAAGGAAGCCACATGAAATCCGCTTCAGCCTAACAACACGCGCCCTCTTTTCACATAGATTGTGATGAGAGGAGTGAAGGGATTTGGTGAATTTAACACCTATTACAATTGATGGCCATTCCTTTACAGCGGTCACCGTCAAACTGCCGAAGACAAATTTCATGGCAGTAACAAATGAACACGGGTATATCATGTGCGGTGCACTTGATGTCGGGCTCTTGAATGAAAAGCTTGCAGATAGAGGAATTATTGCAGGAAGAGCAGTTGGGGTAAGAACCATTGAGCAATTGCTCGATGCTCCTTTAGAATCTGTGACATACGCCGCAGAAGCACTGGGTATCTCTGCTGGAACAATTGGAAGAGATGCATTATTAAAAATGGTGAAATAAAATAGAGAGATGATTCCTATCCCCCCGCCTGTCTGCATACACATGTAATGGAGAAGGGGGGATTTTTTATTGAGAATGAACCGCCGTTATCGCCCCTACAAAAAGGGCCCTTTGCCATTTCGTTACGTCATGCTGCTTGCCATCGTATTCTTTGTGCTCTCAACCGTGATTAGTTTGTTTTTTATCAACCGATCCATTAAACCAACCCTTATTCACATTGCTGAACTAGAAACAGAGCGCATCGCCAATCACCTCATACAATATTCAGTGCAAGACTTTGCAGACGATCAGGAGAATATGAAGGATATGGTGGTCATGAATACAAGTGAGAACGGAAAAGTGACGACCATCGATTTTAATGCGCAAGCAACATCGAAAGCCATGGCTGACCTATCACGTCATCTTCAGAAAAATTTAGAGGACATTGAAAAGGGGAACTTTCAAAAAGAGGCAAAAGAAGCGTTAAAGGATCAAGCAGATGGACATGACGGCATTATATATAACATTCCGCTCGGTCAGGCATCCGGAAATGCACTCATCGCCAACCTCGGACCAAAAGTACCTGTACGCTTTAGTGTGATTGGTGATCCGCACACGGACGTTGAGAAAAACATTAAGCCTTATGGCATCAACAATGCGTTGATTGATATTAGTGTTCTGATCGAGGTTAAGGTAAGAGTCATTATCCCATTTGCTTCTGAAACAATCGTAGTCAAAAACTCTGTTCCTGTCTCCATACAAGCCGTTCAAGGAGACGTACCAGATTATTATAATGGCAGCGGAACAAACTCAGGTGCTCCACCAATTGTTCTCCCAGAGAAAAAGGAGAAAAAGGAATAACAGCCCAACAATGATTGGGCTGTTTTTTTACGATTTTCGTTTCCGTTCAGCTCTTTCCCACGCCCTCAAATGAGGGTATGGGTCAAATGACCATTCCGTTCTACCGTTGTCTTTGTACATGCCATAGTGAAGATGCGGCGGAAATTTTCCTGCGGTGCCTGGAGGGCCGTAACCGGAGCTTCCGACAGATCCAATCACCTGACCTGGTTCAACAATTTGACCTGTCTTAAGTCCTTTCGCAAAGCCATTTAAGTGAGCGAAGTAATGATAATGATTATGAATATCTCGAATGCCTATCCGCCAGCCGCCAAAGCGGTTCCATCCTTTCATTTCAATCACGCCATACGATGTCGCACGAACGGGAAGTCCATAATGGGCAAATAAATCGGTTCCCTCATGAATTCTTCTTCCTCCAAATCCTCTCGCATCTCCCCATGTACTTCGGTAGCTGTAGTCAGCTCCAACTGGTAGAGGAAAAGCATGCTTTCCAAGATCAAGATGGCCGTAGTGCTTATATAGCTTCATAAAAGATGAAATGATTCCAACGGTTTGATCACGTCCATAATAGTCCCATAAGCCAATTTTTAATTGATCAATGCTGCTGCCGTAGTGAAGCAAGTATTGAGCAAACGTGAATAATACATCCTCATCGTCATCGCTGCTTGCTTTGCCATCCCCATTCCCATCAAGACCAATTCCGTCAAACACTTTAATGCTTAAAGGAGAGGTATCCTGTTTATTCGGGTTTTCTGGTCCAATCCACATTTCCCGGGGAATGTAGATGCCAATGACGCCTTTTTGTTTCGGTAAATCTCTTCTGCTTTTTCGAATATTGTGTTCATACTGATCAACTGCAGCAAGTACATACCATGGAACCTGTGTTGTGATGGAGACTTTTTCATATAGGGCCATTCTCTGCTTCAATTCATCTGGCTGTTTGCCGGTCCCTTCTGCATGAACAGGTAAAGGGAGCATTGAAAGAGCAATCATGATGGCTAAAACCACTTTCACAAACGTCCATCTCCTTTCATCGAGCATCGTCTTCTACCGTTTAGTGTGGTTAGATCACTCTATTTCATAAGAAGAAAATGTTAGTAATTTTCTTCGGTTTTTTAGGAGGCTTTTGGGTATTTTTGCAGCTCATTCCCTTGTTGTTCAATCTGTACTATGTTAAAGTGTCTAAAGAAAAGGCTTTAGGCCGAAGATTCAATTTTTTGCAGCTTCTTGGCTGCATCCATCGTATATAGCAGGAAGATTTTTGTAGATGCACCTTTAACGAATTCATATGGAGATGATGGAATTGGCAAAGAAGGAAGAGCACGTAAGAAAACCGGACTGGCTTAAAATTAAGCTGAATACGAATGAAAACTATACCGGTTTGAAGAAAATGATGCGGGAAAACAACCTGCATACCGTTTGTGAGGAAGCAAAATGTCCGAATATTCATGAATGCTGGGCAGTGAGAAGAACCGCTACATTTATGATCCTTGGATCTGTTTGTACGCGCGCATGCCGTTTCTGTGCGGTGAAAACTGGACTTCCAACTGAGCTTGACCTACAAGAGCCAGAACGCGTGGCAGATTCAGTAGCATTAATGAACTTAAAGCATGCTGTCATAACAGCGGTTGCAAGGGATGATCAAAAGGATGGCGGAGCAGGTGTATTCGCTGAAACCGTTCGTGCGATTAGAAGAAAAAGCCCATTCACGACAATTGAAGTTCTCCCTTCAGACATGGGCGGTAATTATGATAACTTGAAGACGTTAATGGACACTCGTCCTGACATTTTAAATCACAACATTGAAACAGTGCGCAGATTAACGCCAAGAGTTCGTGCGCGTGCTACATATGATCGTTCATTAGAATTCTTGCGTCGTGCAAAAGAAATGCAGCCCGACATTCCAACAAAATCAAGCATTATGATTGGACTCGGTGAAACGAAGGAAGAAATCATTGAAGTCATGGATGATCTTCTTGCCAATAACGTGGATATTATGGCGATTGGTCAGTACTTACAGCCTTCGAAAAAGCATTTGAAAGTTCAAAAATACTATCATCCGGATGAGTTTGCAGAGCTGAAGGAAATTGCGATGTCAAAAGGCTTTAGCCACTGTGAAGCTGGGCCGCTTGTGCGCTCTTCCTACCATGCAGATGAACAAGTAAACGAAGCGTCTAAAAAGCGTCAGGCGCAAGCATAACAAAGAAAACGCCAGAGCTCTCTGGCGTTTTTTCTCATATTAATTTTGGCCATAAGGGGCGTTTCTTCTCATCGTACGGTCGGAATTCGTCATCCCATTTGCATCTTCTTTCGTTGAAATATCTCCACCTTGAGGGGAGTACTTCATTTGCTGAATTGTTTTGGTTAAAATCTGGTCAAAATCACGTGAATTGGTTTGAAGACGTGAAAAATTGGCAATGGATTGAAAGTGCTCTGGATTATCAGAGACGTATACATGATAATAACGAGGGAGAACAGAAACCGCCGTTTTCTTTACTTGATCGGCAGATTCATCACGGTTTTTGTTTCCTGTTCGATACACGATGAGTGCATCCTCATCTGTCACAAGTGTCGCAGCATCTTTGATGTTTGGCAGCTGCACCGTTAAACTTGTAATCACGTGGGCAAGATGCTCACGATTTAAAGCAGGGGTTCTTTCTTTCTGATCCGTTACTTGCTGGCGCTGATAACGAACATATCCTGCTCTGTTTGTGTCTGCTTCTGGCATGTTGGAATTATTTCCTTCATGACGATCCGACAGACGGATGGTTTTACTTGAAGAATCTTCATCCACTTGCCGGTTCATACCTGATTGAAAGCCGCACCCGCCTAAAAGCATGCTGAGGAGAATCGCGGCTGTCAGTTGTTTCTTCATAAATGTGACCTCCTTTTTCCTTTAGCTTCGGCTAAATCGGAAAAAACATGCTTTAGCAATTGATGGAGTTCTTCCAATGAATTATCATTAAAGATGGATCGTTTAAAAAGAGGTGAGAAGATGATCGTCATTCAGAATGCTACCTTTGATCTTGTAAGAGATATCAAAGACGGCTTTAATGAAGAAGCGTTTAAAGCAAGGTACTCAGATATTTTAAATAAGTATGATTATATTGTGGGGGACTGGGGCTATAATCAGCTCAGGCTGAAAGGGTTCTTTGATGACCAAAACCAAAAGGCCACATTTGATACTAAAATCAGCACACTCGATGAATACATTTATGAATACTGTAATTTTGGCTGTGCCTATTTTGTCTTAAAACGAATCAGAAAATAACGCAAAGGGGAGCGTCATAATGTATTTCGTAGACAGAAAAAAGATTGAAGAGACATTACGTTTTTTCGAGGAGCAATATGAGTTGATGCAAAGTCATCAAACATGGACAAGCCCTTTAGAAAAAAAAGCACTGGAACGAATTGTTCATTTGCTCGTCGAATGTATTCTTGATACTGGAAATGACATGATTGATGGCTTTATTATGCGTGACCCAGGAAGCTATGATGACATCATGGATATCCTTGTTGATGAAAAGGTCGTACCAGAAGGTGAAGGCAGTCAGCTGAAAAAGCTTGTCTCATCCCGCAAAACACTTGTGCAGCAATATCAGGAAGTGGATCATCATGACTTATTGCAGGTCATCAGCGAAGTAGAGCAGGCGCTAGAGGTCTTTCCAAGCCGCATCCGTACCTACTTGGAGCAGGAGCTTGGCCCAGTATCAGCGTTTAAATAAACCATTGGAGTTGTGAGCATCATGAAATACAAAGGCTATTTAATTGATTTAGACGGGACAATGTATAAAGGAACAGAAAAGATCGAAGAAGCAGGTCAATTTGTTCAGAAGTTAAATGAGTTGAACATCCCTTACTTGTTTGTCACGAATAACTCATCACGCACGCCAAAGCAGGTAGCGGAAAAACTCGTTTCCTTCGATATTCCAGCCACAGAAGAACAAGTTTTCACAACAAGTATGGCGACGGCCAATTATATTGCTGAGCAAAAGAAAGATGCGTCAGTTTACGTGATCGGTGAAGAAGGAATCAAGCAGGCGATTGAAGAAAAAGGGCTGACGTTTGGTCAGGAAGACGCAGATTTTGTTGTTGTTGGAATTGATCGGGGCATTACATATGAAAAATTAGCAGTAGGTGCGATTGCCATCCGTCAAGGCGCACAATTTGTCTCAACAAATGGAGATATTGCCATCCCAACAGAAAGAGGGCTTTTGCCAGGGAACGGTTCATTAACATCTGTACTGACCGTGACAACAACAGTTCAGCCGACATTTATCGGAAAGCCAGAATCCATTATTATGGAACAAGCGATGCGTGTGCTTGGAACAGATGTGTCTGAGACGCTCATGGTGGGTGATAACTATGATACGGATATTATGGCAGGAATGAATGCAGGGATGGACACATTACTCGTCCATACAGGTGTGACAACAAAAGAGCTGCTTCAGCAGTATGAAAAGCAGCCAACCTATGTCATTGATTCATTATCCGAGTGGATTGAGCGATTATCATAAAAAAAGAGGACAAGCGTTACGCGCGCGTCCTCTTTTTCTTTATTCTGCATTTCTCGCACTATGTGCCAGCCTGCTTGATGCGGCAGCAGCAATAGCGCCGACGATGTCATCTAAAAAGGTGTGGCATTCGCCTGTGGATTTATCGTTGAGTTTTCCGAGAATTCCCGGTTTTTCTTTATCGATATATCCGTAATTCGTAAAGCCGATCGAACCATAAATATTGACGATAGCAAAGGATAAAATTTCATCAACGCCATACAGGCTTTCGTCCGTTTCAAGTATTGATTGAAGCGGCTCAGTCAGCTTCTTTTGCTCGGCGAGTACGTCTAGTTCGACGCCCGTTAAAATCGCATTTTGGACTTCGCGTTTTGCGATGACACGCTCCACATTGTGGATGCACTCTGTCATGTCTAAGCCAGGATGATATTTTTCCTGTAAAAAGTAGACAAGGTCTGCTATATCTTGAATGGTTACGCCTCGTTCTTGTAAACGGCGTCTTGCTGTTTTTTCTACTTCGTTCATCTCATGATGATGCGGCATGTATTCCTCACCCAATCCTCTTAATTTGTCCACAACGTGTAAAAAGCTTCGGATAGTAAATAGTATTCATAAATCCCTCAACCTGCGACTACGATATGATAAGAGATTGATCATAGGAACGCAGGTGAAAACATGAAAGAAACCATTTATCACACATTTGGTATTGATGTTCGTCAGTTTATGCCATATGGCAGTTATCAGAGCTTTCAAACGGCGGAGGCTCTCTTCCTCATTGTTCCTGTGTCTCATTTGCGAGAAGAAGAACTCGCAGAGATGTATCATATCAGTCAGTATTTACTGAATGCTGGAGACCCATACGTCGCTGTGTTTGAATTAACAAATGAAGAAAAGCCCACCTTTACTCATGGGAAGGAGCAGTACGCTTTATTAAAAGCAGCGCCTCCGATCTCAAGCCGCTCGTTTCAGCAAGCGTCAGAGCTGGCGGCCTTTCATGTTAGGGGAAGAGGCTTTCCATATGAAGTATCCGAAACAAAACGTGTCGGTGCCTGGAAGGAATTGTGGGCAAAACGATTAGATCAGCTCGAAGGCTTTTGGATGCAGCAAATGCATCAAAAACCGCTGGAACGGTTTGAACAAAAATTCATTGAATCGTTTCCGTATTATCTTGGATTAACGGAGAATGCCATTCAATATTTAGTCGATACTGAGCTCGATGATGAACCGAAAGAAGGTGACTCAGGCACTGTCTGTCATCAGCGCTTTTCACGTATGACATGGCCGCATGAGCAGCCGCTTCGTTTACCTGTGGATTGGGTCTTTGATCATCCAACCCGTGATATTGCAGAATATTTAAGAGAAACCTTTGTCCAGCATAAGGAAGATTTAGTGGAAGAAGGCTTTTCCTTTCTTCAGCAATATGAACAGGTGACACCTCTTTCCTCCTTTTCAAAGCGTTTATTATACAGCCGTCTGCTGTTCCCGCTTCATTATTTTGAAATTGTAGAGGGCTACTACATGTCTGGAGAAAATGAAAAAGCATATTATGAAGAGAGGTTAGATTACGTTTTAAATGATGCCAATCGTTATGAATACTTTCTAAAGGTTTTTCAAGAAATGAGCGCCATGCGAAGCGGTGGTAGCCCCATTCCGGCTATTGGCTGGATTCAGCCTGCAGCTGATTTGAAGTTTCAGTGAACAGACGAAACGTCTCTTTTCTCTTGAGACGTTTTTCGTTATGCTTAAAGAAATCGATTAAAGGAGTGTTCTTCTTGACGAAACCTTATGTCTATATCACAAGAAAGCTTGATGAAGCATCACTTACACCATTAAAAGAAGTCGCTCATGTTGAGATGTGGCCGAGCGAGGATGAGCCGTGTCCAAGAGAAGAGTTAGAAACACAGGCTGCTAAAGCGGATGCGCTTCTCACCATGCTGTCAGATCAAATAGATGAGCCCCTTTTATCAAAGGCCCCTAATGTCAAGGTGGTCGCAAACCTTGCTGTTGGCTATGACAATATTGATGTTGAAGCAGCCAAAAAGCGCGAAATCACCGTATGTCATACACCAGATGTCTTAACAGAATCGACGGCTGATTTAGCCTTTGCCCTACTGATGGCGTCAGCTAGACGCATTGTTGAGGCGAGTGATTGGATTAAGGATGGAAATTGGACAGGCTGGGGGCCGCTTCTTCTTGCCGGTGCGGATGTTCATCACAAAACGCTCGGGATTGTCGGAATGGGTAGCATTGGAACAGCACTAGCCAAGCGGGCCAAAGGCTTTAATATGAATATCCTTTATCATAATCGTTCCAGAAAACCCGAGGCAGAAGCGCAGCTTGGTGTGACATATGCGGATTTTGAGGAACTGCTCAAACAGTCTGATTTCATCGTCTGTCTGACGCCGTTAACCCCGGAAACAAAAGACATGTTTAATGAACAAGCATTTGATCTGATGAAGAACTCTGCTTATTTCATTAACGTATCAAGAGGACAGACTGTGGATGAGGATGCTTTATACGAGGCTGTCACGACAGGAAAAATTGCCGGAGCAGGTCTAGATGTATTTAGACAAGAGCCTGTCAGTCCATCTCATCCATTAACGACATTACCTAACGTCACAGTCCTCCCTCATATTGGAAGTGCTAGTGTCGAAACGAGAAAAACGATGATGCGTTTATGTGCTGAGAATATTGCACTTGTCTTACAAGACAAGCCAGCCAAAACGCCGGTTCGTTCATAATATAAAGCTTCCCGGTGTTCGGGAGCTTTTCTGACAAAAATATTTTGAAAATATAGAATCTTGATATAAATAGCTGTTAAGCGGTTTCATTCTGACAATCTCTTATTTTATTACCTTGTCAAAATGAGGATACCCCTTTATAATGTGTGTACATTGAATGTCTGTGTAAGGTTAACAAATGTCTTTTTAGAGAGGACATTTATGGAGAAAGGTGGAATTTCAGGTGAAGGCAATTCGAGTTGGGCTATTAGGATTAGGAACAGTGGGGAGCGGTGTCGTAAAAATTATTCAAGATCATCAGGATAAATTAATGCACCAAATCGGCTGTCCGGTATTAATACAAAAAGTGCTTGTGAGCAATCCCGATAAAAAAAGAGATGTGGATGTCGCAAGAGAGGTCTTCACAACTGAAGTATACGATGTGATTAGAGATCCAGAGGTCGACGTCATCATTGAAGTGATGGGCGGCATTGAAGAGACAAAACAATATTTAATAGATGCGTTGAATGAGAAGAAGCATGTCATTACAGCGAATAAAGATTTAATGGCACTTTACGGTACGGAGCTTTTACATGTAGCGAAAGAAAATGGCTGTGATCTTTATTATGAAGCAAGTGTCGCCGGAGGAATTCCGATTTTGCGCACGCTGGAGGAAGGGCTCGCCTCTGACCGAATCACCAAGATGATGGGGATTGTGAACGGTACAACGAATTTTATTTTAACGAAAATGAATGTCGATAAAAGCGCATATGAGGATGTCTTAAAAGAAGCACAGGATCTTGGCTTTGCAGAAGCGGATCCGACAGCTGATGTAGAAGGACTGGATGCAGCAAGGAAAATGGCGATTCTTGCAAGACTCGGCTTTTCCATGAATGTAGATTTAGAGGACGTCAAGGTGAAAGGTATTTCTGATATCTCTGATGAGGATATTAATTTCAGTAAGCGGTTTGGCTATACAATGAAGCTGATTGGAATTGCTCAGCGGGACGGAGAGAAAGTAGAGGTCAGCGTTCAGCCAACCTTACTTCCTGATCATCATCCATTATCATCCGTTAACAATGAATTTAATGCGGTGTATGTCTACGGAAGTGCTGTAGGAGAAACGATGTTTTACGGACCTGGAGCAGGAAGTCTGCCAACGGCAACAGCTGTTGTATCAGACTTAGTTGCAGTAATGAAAAACATGCGCCTTGGCGTGAACGGAAGCGGATTTATCGCACCGCAGTTTGAGAAGAAGATCAAATCGTCATCAGAAGTATTTGCTCAGCAATTCTTAAGAATTCATGTCAGAGATCAAGTCGGGGCATTCTCCCGCATTACATCTATTTTTTCTGAAAGAGGCATCAGCTTTGAAAAGATCCTTCAGCTTCCTGTGAAAGGACACGATGAGCTGGCTGAAATTGTGATTATTACACATCAGACCTCAGAAGAAGATTTCTCAAATATCCTGCAAAAATTAAACGACCTCGACGTGGTGGTTCAAGTGAAGAGCACGTACCGAGTAGAAGGGAACGGTTTAAGCTGATGAAATGGAATGGACTCATTGAAGAATTTCAAGAATTCTTACCAGTAAACGAATCTACACCTAAACTAACATTAAATGAAGGGAATACACCGCTGATCCATCTCGCCAAGCTTTCAGAAAAGCTGGGGATCGAGCTTCATGTGAAAACAGAAGGCGTGAATCCAACAGGTTCTTTCAAGGATCGAGGAATGGTCATGGCCGTTGCGAAGGCAAAAGAAGAAGGCAATGATACAATCATGTGCGCTTCAACAGGGAATACCTCTGCAGCAGCAGCGGCATATGCAGCCCGTGCTGATATGAAATGTATTGTCATCATTCCTGACGGGAAAATTGCCTTCGGTAAGCTTGCACAGGCTGTCATGTACGGAGCAGAGATCATTGCCATTGACGGCAACTTTGATGATGCACTGAAAATCGTCCGCAGTATCTGTGAAAAAGCGCCGATCGCTCTTGTTAACTCGGTCAATCCTTATCGAATTGAAGGACAAAAGACAGCAGCATTTGAAATCTGTGAGCAGCTAGGCTCTGCCCCGGACGTACTAGCGATTCCTGTTGGAAATGCCGGGAACATCACAGCCTACTGGAAAGGCTTCAAGGAATATCACGAGAAAAAAGGAACTGGACTGCCTGTCATGCGTGGTTTTGAAGCAGAAGGTGCAGCGGCAATCGTTCGAAATGAAGTGATTGAGCAGCCAGAAACAGTGGCAACAGCTATCCGTATCGGAAATCCAGCGAGCTGGAAACAAGCTGTGGCAGCCGCAGATGAATCAAACGGAAAGATTGATGAAGTGACTGATGAGGAAATTCTTCATGCGTATCAATTGATTGCACGTGAAGAAGGTGTGTTTGCAGAACCGGGCTCATGTGCATCGATTGCGGGCGTGTTAAAGCAGGTGAAATCTGGTGAAATCAAGCCAGGCAGTAAAGTTGTTGCGGTACTAACAGGTAACGGACTGAAAGATCCAAATACGGCTATTGATATTTCACAAATCAAGCCGGTTACACTCGATGCAGATGAAGATCAAATTCTTGAACACTTAGAAAAGGCCGCACGCGTATGAGTGAAGCCTCCATGCTTTTTTCAATCACAGTACCGGGAAGCACTGCCAATTTAGGACCAGGCTTTGATTCAGTTGGAATGGCACTCAGCCGCTATTTAAAGCTATCGGTCTATGACCATGATAGCTGGCTGTTTGAAGCAGAAACAGATGTTGTGTCTGGGATTCCATCAGGCACCGACAACCTGATTTATCAAACAGCCAAAAAGGTCGCAGATGACTTTGGAAAAACACTCCCGCCTGTTCATGTCAAAGTGTGGAGTGATATTCCATTGGCACGGGGGCTTGGCAGCAGTGCTGCTGCCATCGTGGCCGCCATTGAACTCGCCAATCAGCTTCTTGAATTAAACATGACAGATGATCAGAAGCTCTTTTATGCAAGTGAGGTAGAAGGTCATCCAGATAATGCGGGTGCCTCTTTATTCGGTGGTTTACTGATTGGTCTTCATGAAGAAGACAAAACCCATGCCGTTAAAGTGCAGCATGTGGATGTAGATGTTGTCGTGGTGATTCCTTTTTATGAAGTGCTCACAAAGGATGCCCGTGATGTTCTGCCAGAGGATTTTTCCTATAAGCATGCTGTTAGTGCGAGTGCTGTAAGCAACGTCCTTGTTGCCGCCTTAATGACACAAAACTGGCCGCTTGTTGGAGAAATGATGAATAAGGATTTATTTCATCAGCCTTACCGCACAATGCTCGTTCCTGAGCTGTCGAAGGTAGAGCATGTCGCTTCGCTCAAAGGAGCGTATGGAACAGCTTTGAGCGGTGCTGGGCCGACGATCCTCACATTAGTGGAAAAAGGGAAGGGAGAAGCACTGAAAGAACAGCTTGCCCAAAACTTCCCGCATTGCGAAGTCGATTTGCTGACGGTACCTGTAGAAGGTGTTGTCGTGCAGCATCATCCTGTTAATCAAGTAAAGAACGTGCTGTGAATCTGCACGTTCCCAGCGTGTAGACAAACCCTCGCATTCTTTGTCAGTCCTGCGCGCTGGTGCTCACGAATGTTCAATTCGCTCCGCGCCAGTGCTCGTTCTTCCTAGACTTCAAGGGTTTTCAATCACGCTGAAAAGAAGAAAAAGAGCTAAAATAAAGATCATTTTAGCCCTTTTTCAGCAATCTGAGAACGTGCTGTGAATCTGCACGTTCTTTTTTATGCTTGTTTTTATGGGAAGAAGCAGGGATTATTATTTAGAGGATCGAACTATTTTTTATGCATATAAGGGGGAGATACATTCATGAAGAAATTGATGACGGCAGAAGATTTAACGAAGATTGTTTCCGTTTCTCATCCGGTTTATTCACCAGATGGAAAAAAGGCAGTCTTTACAAAAGTCACTGTGAATGAGAAAAAGGACGATTACAACATCCACTTATGGGTTCGAGATGAAGAGACAGAGGAGCTGGCACAATGGACATTTGAGGATGGAAAGCATCATCAGCCAGTTTGGTCAAAGGACGGCAGGCAGCTTGCTTTTATTTTGCAAAAGCCAAAGGAAGTCCCTCAGCTCGCACTCATAAAGAGCGAAGGAGGCGGCGTACGTACTTTAACGAAGATTCCATACGGAGTATCTCACCCTGTCTTTTCTCCCGACGGAGCATTCATTTATGCGGCTGTGTCATTGAAACAATCAGAATCTGTTCATGATGAAAAAAAGGAAGAGCAAGATGAATTTGCTCCAGCGGTATATGATGATTTGACCTATAAAGCAGATGGAAGAGGCTTTCTAGATGGGCGTGTCACACAGATCGTGAAAGTGGATATCCGTTCAGGAGAGGTAGAGCCTGTCACGAGCGAGCAGGTTCATCATATGAATCATACCGTTTCCCCGTGTGGAAAATGGCTTGCCTTTATTCAATTAAATCCACAGATACCTTACATAAGTGACGTGTGTCTTCTGTCATTAGAAGATGGTCAGACAAAAAAGATCACACAAGCAAACGGCGCTTATTCCACCGTATCTTTTTCTCCAAATGGAGAGAGTCTTTTGTATATTGGACATGAGCGTGAATTTCAAAATGCCACCTTCCCATCATTATGGCTGTATGATCTGAAAGAAGACAAGGCGGTTCAGCTGTCAGAAATGCTCGATATGTATGTTGGAAACTGTATGGCAGGAGATAGCGTGATGGGAGAGGCCTATCAGGTTCCACAGTGGACAAAAGACAGCCAAGGATTTTATACGCTTGTTTCTGATCAAGGTAGTACAGGGATTTATTATTTCTCTATAGAAGGTTTAGCCTATCCAGTTCGACTAGAGGCGGAACATATCACCAATTTCAGCCTTCATCCAGATGAAACCAAACTGCTGCTCAGCCAGCTTTCACCTGTTTCACCAAGTGAGCTGTATGAGCTGACATTAGGGGAGACAGAACTAAAACAAATCACGTTTGAGCATCATGATTTTCTAAAGGAGTATGTCGTATCCGAACCTGAACCATTTTCTTTTCAGTCAAAAGATGGCGACGAGGTGCATGGCTGGTTTATGAAGCCTTCCAAGATGGAAGAGGGGGAGAAATATCCACTCATTCTAGAGGTTCATGGCGGACCGCATGCGATGTATGGTTATACGTATTTTCATGAATTTCAAATGCTTACTTCTGAAGGCTATGCCATCGTGTATATCAATCCGCACGGAAGTCATGGATACGGACAGATGTTTACCGACCGTGTGAGAGGAAGTTATGGTGACGTTGATTATGACGATGTTATGCAGGCTGTTGATCATGTGCTCAAAGCCTATGATTTCCTTGATGAAACAAGACTCGGCGTGACTGGCGGGAGCTATGGCGGTTTTATGACCAACTGGATTGTCGGTCAGACCGACCGCTTCCGCGCAGCTGTCACACAGCGCTCCATTTCAAACTGGATTAGCTTTTATGGCATTAGTGATATCGGTTATTTCTTTACAAGGTGGCAGATTGATGGGGATATTTATGATTCTGTCGATAAGCTATGGGATCGTTCTCCGCTAAAATATGTGAAGCAGATGAATACGCCGCTTCTCATCCTGCACAGCGATGAAGATTATCGCTGCCCAGTTGATCAAGCAGAACAGCTTTTTGTGGCATTGAAGGAGCTTGGGAAAGATACAAGATTGGTCAAATTCCCGAAGGCATCTCATGATTTATCCAGAAACGGCCACCCGGGGCAGCGTATTCAAAGACTGACCTTTATAAAGGAATGGTTTAGAGAAAAGCTAGCCTAATAAAAAACGACCCTTCAGCGTGCTGACAAACCCTCGCATTCGGTGTCAGTCCTGCGTGCTGGTGCTCACGAATAGAAAATTCGCTCCGCGCCAGTACTCGTCCTTTTCTTATCATGCTGAAAAGAAGACAAAGGGCTAAAGCCTTTGTCAATCATGAAAAAAACGACCCTAATTGGGTCGTTTTCATGTCATATATGAATTAGAAAACCTGTTCAACTTCTACAACGCCAGGCACTTCTTCTAATAATGCGCGCTCAATACCGGCTTTCAATGTAATGGTTGAACTTGGGCAGCTGCCGCATGCACCAAGAAGACGTAATTTCACAATGCCATCTTCAATGTCTACAAGCTCACAGTCTCCACCATCACGTAATAGAAATGGACGAAGTTTGTCCAGTACTTCCTGTACTTGGTCTTTCATTTCGACTTCAGTCATTAGATATAATCGCTCCTTTCACAACATATCACCATTATATTCATCTGGACGATAAAAATCTATTGATTGGTTTCAAAGTTTCCTTCTCATTATAGCACAATCTCATCTTGAAACAAAAAGTGATTTTGACTTTTTTCATCCAGAAAATTCAGCTAAAATGAAGAAAGAATAGGGGGCTTGTCAAATGAACAAAACTGTCGATCTTTATGTATATGGAAGAGATGTACTGTGCGCTAGCTGCGTGAATCTGCCTTCTTCAAAAGATACATTTGAATGGTTAGATGCAGCATTAAAACGAAAATATCCGAATCAGCCATTTCGCATCACATATATTGATATTGAGCACCCGCCAGAAAACGAACAACAAAAGGAATTGTCTGAACGAATTCTTGATGATGAATTTTTTTATCCACTTGTCTTAGTAGAGGATCAAATCGTTGGAGAGGGCAATCCGAAATTAAAAGACATTTATCAAGAAATGGAGAAATACGGGTACAAGGAGAACAGTGAATAAGCTGTTCTTTTTTTGCGGTATAAAACGAACAAACGTTCCTTTTTGTGTTGAAAAAGAACACTTGTTCGTTTATAATGAAATGAAAGGAGCGTGAGCATCATGAATTATTTACTGAAACAATCTCTTCATCAGCAAGTACCGATTGAGATGATTTATATGAAGAAAAATGGAGAGTGCACGAAGAGAAAAATCATTGTACACCGTCAAACGGATCAGCTTATCCAAGCGTATTGTTTATCGAAGAAGACGATGAGAACCTTTCGTAAAGACTGCATTCTTGCCCTTGCTCCGATCAAATGGACCAACTCATCGGCACATGCCGTTTCATAGAAAAAAGCTCCCTCGTCACGAAGGAGCTTTGAGAAAAAATTCACAAGATTTTAGCCGTTGTGATGCTTGTACATCCAAAGGAGTCCAGATTTCAGGAGTCTTGGCACCCGGCCAACAAGTGGACGATCAGCGACTAAGCCAAAGCCGGCTTTTTTTCCTAAAGAACCTAAAACACCTTTTAGCTTAAACTGTGGATAAGCTTCAGGAAGCGGCTCATTTTTCCAGCGTTTTTGCAGAGATTGGACGATTTGTTCTGCCTGTGCCTCAGCAAGCTGTGCACTTGGGGCATGAGGCAGACTTGCGCAGTCACCTACGACATATACATGCTCATCCCCTGGAAGATTATGATGAGGAGTTAATACGACGCGGCCTTGTGCGTCTTTTTCAACATCCATCTCTCGTACCACTTTGCTTGGCTGTATTCCTGCTGTCCACACGATGACATCAGCTTCAATCGCGTCATCATGGTTGTAAACGACACCTTCTTCAACCTTTGTAATATTGGCACAGTTAATGATCTTTACGTCATTTTCTTCAAACCACTTTTGCACATACAAACTTAATCTTTTTGGGAAGCTTGATAGTATCAACTCTCCGCGGTCAAAAAGAATAATGTTTAAATCAGCACGGCTTTCTCTTAGTTCACTGGCCAGCTCTACCCCGCTAAGTCCAGCACCGACGATGCCAACCGTTGCACCTGCGCTCAAATTGTTTAATTTGTTATACGCATGTCTTGACTGATCAATGGTTTGAATGCTGTATGTATGTTCTTTCGCACCAGGGACATTATGATATTTGTCCTCACAGCCGAGTCCAATCACCGTATCATCATACGGAATCGGTTCACGGTCGCTGAATAAGATCTGTTTGTTTTCAATATCAATTTTTTCTACTTCCCCGTATTGAATATCCAGCTTCGGATGCTCTGGAAAAGATACTCGAATGTGATGATCAGAGATCGTTCCAGCAGCAAGTGCATAATATTCTGTTTTTAAACAGTGGTAAGGATTTCGATCAATTAATGTGATAGTGACATCATCAGGTAATTGATTTGGCAATAAGCGGTGGAGAACCCGCATATTCCCGTAACCTCCGCCGATCAAGACTAAATTTTTCATGACGATTCTCCTTTTCCCCGTAGACATTGAAAAACACTTATACTAAAAAACTTTAAGTTAAAATACCAAATAAAATTATATCGAATTTACTGTGAAACCACAATAATTGTTTCAAAATAACCTACATATTCATCAGTTAGTCCTAAATAGTAAAACATTTTACGAGGAATAGGCGTAACGATACAGATGAAGCTCATATTTTGACTAATACAAGGAATTTCGGTAGGATGGTAAGGCAATGTGAGGTGAAGCACAGTGTTTCCACTGATCGAATTTTGTGTAAGTAATCTTGCACAAGGGTCTCAAGAAGCAAAAGAGAAGCTTGAAAAAGACCCAAACCTAGACGTAATGGAATACGGCTGTTTAAGCTATTGCGGCAAATGTATGGACTCCCCATTTGCACTTGTGAATGGAGAATTTGTTTCAGGAGAAAATGCAGAGCAGCTAGTCGAGCGTATTTATGCTTTTATAGAGGAAAACGACATGTTTTAAATGCACCACATGGGTCATGAGGTGCATTTTTTTCACTCTTCCACCTTCCATTTTTAAGGAGAATGAATGGAAAACGTATTCAATATGTTATGCTAATAAAATATCATCAATATGAAACATCACACGAGAGAAAAAGAGGCATATGCATAATAAAAGCCCTTTGCCATGGCAGCAAAGAGCTTCTATGTATGAAAAACGGGGGATGATAAGATTGTCTCCTGAATCGACTCCTTTTATACTATAAAGAAACAACATTTTTGGAGGAAGCTCATGACATCATTTCAATTCACGAAAATGCACGGATTAGGAAATAATTATATTTACGTTAATCAGATGAAGGAACAGCTTCCAGAAGAGCAGCTATCAGAGATAGCGATTCGCGTTTCTTCTGTTTATACAGGAATCGGTTCTGACGGGATGATCCTGATTTGCCCATCAGATGTTGCACCTGTGAAGATGCGCATTTTCAACAATGATGGATCAGAGGGCAAAAACTGCGGTAACGGGCTGCGCTGCGTCGCAAAGTATGTGTATGAGCATCAAATTGTGACGGACACAACGTTCCAGATTGAGACATTGTCAGGACTCGTTGAAGCTACCGTTCACGCTCAAGATGGTCATGTTCAGCTAGTCACAGTAGATATGGGAAAACCACGTTTTGAAAAAGAAGCGATGCCGATGCTTGGTGAACCGGCCAGCACAACAATTAATGAGCCGCTTGATTTCGGCACTGCGAATTTAAATGGAACAGCCGTTTCAATGGGAAACCCACACATCGTTTTTTATTTAGAGGACATTGAAAAAGCACCTCTTCATACACTTGGGCCGATCATTGAAAAACACGATATGTTTCCAGAAGGCGTTAATGTAGAATTTGTTGAAGTTGTCAGTGAAACCGAACTGCATTTTCGTGTGTGGGAAAGAGGCTCAGGCATTACACAGGCCTGCGGAACAGGGGCTTGTGCTGCGGCTGTATCCACGATTGTGAATGGGAAGGCGAAAAAAGAAACAGACATGACAGTTCATTTAGCAGGCGGGGACCTCATCATTCGCTGGAAAGACAATGACCACGTGCTTATGACAGGTCCTGCGGAGACCATTTGTGACGGGACATTTTATCTCTAAACCATTTATTTGAGAAAAGGCATCATCACGTTTATAATTGAAAAAGAAACATCCAGTCAAAAGGAGGGATGATCATGAGTACACCAGTAACCATTACAGAAGCTGCTGCACTGCAGATTAAAGATATGATGAAAGAACATGAAGAAGAAAATGCGTTCCTTCGAGTGGGCGTAAAAGGCGGAGGCTGCAGCGGTCTTTCATACGGCATGGGCTTTGACCATGAAGTCTCAGAGAAAGACACGCAGTTCAAGCAGCACGGCATAAATGTCCTTGTCGACTCCGAAAGCCTTGATATCATGAATGGAACCATCATTGATTTCAAACAATCACTAATGGGCGGCGGTTTCACGATTGACAATCCAAACGCCATCGCATCATGCGGGTGCGGTTCTTCTTTCAGAACAGCAACGAATACCGGTACGCCGGAAGAGTGTTAAATTCATAACATTAATAACAAACAACCTTCTCAATTAGAGGAGGTTGTTTGTTATTAATAATGTATATTTGAAATAACACATGGAAAAATACACTTTTTTTCATACAATATTACTATATTTATTTTTACAGTTATTGACTAATGATGAAGATTGTGCGAATCTATAAATAGACACAGAGACTTTCTTCTGGACCTTGAAGTTTTAAAGGTAAGCTAATTTCTTTGGAACATTGATTCTTTAAAAGAATATTAACTATTCAACTTTTTAAAGCTCTGTGTCTTAATAAATTTGGAGAAATAAAAATTATGATAGACGATATTAAAGAAGACATTAAATCTTTAAAAGACAATAGAATATGGATTACAAAAAAAGCAAGAATGGAAGCTGAAGCAAGATTGAACCGAAATAATCTTTTTGCACAACTCTTAGTTAATTACTATACCTTTGTTGTTTTGGCTTTTTCCATTTGGACTCTAGTTTCACAAGATAAGGTAATGTCTCTATTAACAGTCATTGCTTCAGTAGGGCTTTTTGGAGTATCTATCTTCGTGAGTTCAGCCGGCTTTAGGGAAAAAGCGCTTCAGTTCAAAGACTCTTATTCAAATTTAAATGAACTGGAATTTGAACTAAACAATTTACTGAGAATTTCTGATTCACTCGAAATTTATGAACTTATTAAAAAACTTAAAGAATATGAGATGCAATATAATAATATTTTGAATAAGATAGATAATCATAAAGATGTTGACTATATTAAAGTGCGTTTAAAACATCAGTCAAATATTACTTTTGGGCCGATTGCATATTATTATTTTAACAAGGTTGTTTATTATACTTTTATAATATTGTTATTAATTATTCCATTTGTTCTTTCAATAATTTATTTAATCATGAATTTATAAGGAGAGAATTAATTGTCAGCGAGTAGTGAGTTTAAAAAATATTATTCTATTTATAAGCTAGAAGAGGTATTTAAACTTTATATTAAACATGATAGTGCACTAGGTATAGATAAGATGACTTATAATAATTTTGTGGAAAATCAAAAACAAATATTTGAAATTATAAATAGGAAAGTCACTTTGGGTACATATAAATTTACTGCTTATAAGGAAAAACTAATATTAAAATCTAGAAATTCATACCCGAGGCTTATTTCAATACCTACTCTTAGAGACAAACTTGTTTTGAAATCGTTACACTTGGTTTTATCTAATACATTTAGTGAAATAAAACAGCCATTACCACAAGAATGTATTCAAGATATAAAAAATTGCAAGGATAAATTCAATAAATTTATTAAATTGGATATTTCTGATTTTTACGGAAATATAAGACATGGAATACTGATTGATAAATTAAAGAAAAAGATTAAGAAAGAAGAAATCCTATCTTTAATTAAAGAAGCAATAACAACACCGACATATTTAGGTGATGGTGGAAAAACTCAGGAGATAATCACCCAGGGGGTACCCCAAGGATTGTCAATATCAAATATTTTGGCAAACATATATTTGCATAATTTAGATTTAGATTTTCAAGAAAGAGAAGACCTAAAATATATTAGATATGTTGATGACATTATAATTATGTGCACAGAGGAAAATTTTAAAAAAGTTTATAAAGAAATTAAGTATGAATTGGAAGGAATTTATAACCTTCAATTAAATATTGATAAAGAAGAAAAAGGTGATATTAAAGAGAACGGTTTTAATTTTTTAGGCTATGCTTTAAAAAATTCGTCTAATGGTACACCAAAATTAACTGTTAAAGAATCAAATAGTAAACGATTTGAGAATTCAATAGTTAAAATATTCGCGAAATATAAACATTCTAAGAGAATGTCACCTGAACAATTTATCTTTACAATTAATAATAAGATAACAGGCTCTATTAGCAGTAAGGTAAACGGTGATAAAACTAAAGAATTCAGATATGGTTGGCTATTTTATTTTTCTCAAATGGAGGATACAGAATTTTTATATCATTTAGACTGGTTTGTCAGAAATTTGTTGGATAAATTTCAATTGGATCATATAGATAAAAAGAAGATAAAAAAGTTTTCAAAAGCCTTTAATGAAATAAAATATAATTTTAAAGAGAGTACTTATATACATAGACCTGATGATTTGAATGTTCAAGAAAAAAAAGCACTGTTGGAGAGTATCTTTAAGGTACCCAATAAAGATTTAAATAACGAACGCAACATAGAAAAAATTTATAGTAAATTGGTTTATAAACCAATTTTAGAATATGAAAAAGATATTTCTAGTATTATTTCCTAGAACCTTATTGGATCCCATCTTACTTAGCTTTTATAATAAATTTAAAGGAAATGAATTTTTAGATTTCAAAATCGCTCAATTTTGTTACAGCTTGCCCGAACAACTGGCTATTTCCACTCGAAAAGAGTATCATGAAAACCAAACATAAACTGTAGTGAGAAAAGAGGTTGCTGAGGTTTGAGTGAACAAATCAATTGCAGGAACTGTCATGAATTGATTCCGTATCGTTCCAAAACGTGTCCATCTTGCGGGATTGAGAAGCCGCTTCCGAAAAAGGAACGTGTGAAGGATCGGGTGATTTTGGTTGTGGCAGGGATTGTTGTGGTGCTGCTTGCTGCAATGGTACTTGGAATGGCAAATGCCTATATTGGGGTTTTTAAATAAACGAAAAAGGAGTTCCGCGAGTGGGAACTCCTTTTTTGATCCGTTCTTATTTGTTTTCAAATAAGCTTGTGGAATGGAGAGGCTGTACACGGGCTTTCGGGTCCATGTAGGCTTTCGCATTGTTGACAGCAGTTGGTGCTTCACCAAATCCGCTTGCAATCAATTTGACTTTTCCTTCATACGTACAGATGTCTCCTGCCGCATAGAAGCCTTCAATGTTTGTTTCCATTGTAGATTTCACTACGATGGAGTTCTTTTCGATTTCAAGGCCCCATTGTTTGATTGGTCCAAGGGAGGAAACAAAACCGAAGTTGACGATCACGTCGTCCACATCAAGCACTTGTTTTTTGTCGCCTTTGACTTCTTCTAGCACGATCTGTTCAATGCGGTCTTCACCAATGAGCTCAGTTGGCACAAATGGAGTCAGTACATTGACCTTCGAGTTGTGCAGGTTTTCTACACTGTGCTCATGTGCGCGGAATTTATCGCGGCGGTGAATGATGGATACTTCTTTTGCGATTGGTTCAAGCATGAGTGCCCAATCCACCGCAGAGTCCCCGCCGCCAAGAACGGCCACGCGTCTACCGGCAAATTGGTTCAAGTCATTAATGAAGTAGTGCAAGTTGCTTCCTTCAAATGATTCTGCTGTATCCAATTCAAGCTTTCTCGGTTGAAATGCACCGTTACCAGCTGTGATGATGATCGTTTTAGAGTAATGAACCTCTTGATTTGTGACAAGTTTAAAGATCCCATCTGCCTGCTTTTCAACTGTTTCAACTGCCTGCTCTAAGCAAATGGTTTGATCAAATTTATCCATTTGTTCCTTTAAGTTATCAACTAATTCTTGTGCGCGGATTTTTGGGAAACCAGCCACATCATAAATATATTTTTCAGGGTAAAGAGCGGATAGTTGACCGCCGAGCTGAGGAAGGCTTTCAATGATTTTCACACTTGCCTGTCTCATGCCTCCGTAAAACGCAGTAAACAATCCAACTGGGCCGCCCCCGATAACGGTAATGTCATATACCTTAGAATCTTCTTGCATTCCTTTAATCCTCCCAAATGAAAATTGTTATCACTATATCATATCATACCACATATCGTCGTTTGACTTGTTTTGAAAAACTTGTCGTTTTTTGATGCTGAAGCTTTGAAAAGGAGGAAAAAGTGAGAAAGACCGTTTATCATAAGGATTTTCAGTTTAAAGCCTTGAAAATTGGAGCAGAACTCGCTATTATTGTTAAGGGAACTAAATATTAATTTTTTATGAATTTTTGTCGGATACGGTCAAATGCTTTCGTTTTATGTAGGTGAAAGTTCAGATTTTCACAAACTTATTTTTTTGTTTAAATTTCATAAAATGCCGCAAAGCGGTTGAGAATAACGATATGTAATTCTTTATCCGTTTTACAGCAAATTTAAAAAAGGTGGATGTGATTCCAGTGAATAAACCGAAAATCGTTGTATTAGGTGCAGGTTATGGCGGATTAATGACTGTAACAAGATTAACAAAACAGCTTGGCACAAATGATGCGGATATTACTCTTGTGAACAAGCATAATTATCATTACGAAACAACATGGTTACATGAAGCAAGTGCAGGTACACTTCATCATGACCGCTGTCGTTATCAAATCAAAGATGTAATTAACAGTTCCCGTGTCAACTTTGTACAAGCAACAGTTGAAAGCATTGATAAGGATGCGAAGAAAGTTGTGACATCAGATGGCGAACTTTCTTATGACTACCTTGTTGTTGCACTTGGTGCTGTTCCTGAAACATTTGGTATTGCAGGATTGAAAGAATACGCATTCTCAATCTCTAACATCAACTCTGCTCGTCAGCTTCGTGAGCACATCGAGCTTCAATTTGCAACGTATAATACGGATGCTGAAAAACGTCCAGAGCGTTTGACAATCGTTGTCGGCGGCGCAGGATTCACAGGTATTGAGTTCCTTGGTGAGCTTGGAAACCGTGTGCCTGAGCTTTGCAAAGAGTATGACATTGATCAAAAAGACGTGCGTATCATCTGTGTAGAAGCTGCGCCAACAGCTCTTCCTGGATTCGATCCAGAATTGATCGACTATGCGATGAACTACCTTCAAGGTAAAGGTGTTGAGTTCAAAATCGGTACAGCGATCAAAGAATGTACGCCTGAAGGTATCATTGTTGGAAAAGACGATGATACAGAAGAAATCAAAGCTGCAACTGTTGTTTGGGCTGCAGGTGTACGCGGTAACCCAATCGTTGAAGAAGCTGGTTTTGAAAACATGCGCGGCCGCGTAAAAGTTTCTCCAGATCTTCGTGTACCAGAAAATGATGATGTCTTCATCATTGGTGACTGTTCATTGATTATCAATGAAGAAATCAACCGTCCATACCCACCAACTGCACAAATCGCTATGCAGCAAGGTGAGACAGTAGCGAAAAACCTTGCAGCACTAGTAAAAGGTGGATCTCTTGAAAGCTTTAAGCCAGACATCAAAGGAACAGTTGCTTCTCTTGGTGAACACGACGCTGTAGGTGTTGCGTTTGGTAAAAAACTTCAAGGAACAAAAGCTTCTGCAATGAAAAAAATCATCGACAACCGTTCATTATTCATGGTTGGCGGACCAGGACTTGTTCTGAAAAAAGGAAAATTCAAGTTCTTCTAAACCGATATAGACAAAAACGTGTATCCCTGTGGTACACGTTTTTTCATGTTTGACGGAATATTTTCTCACTTGGTACTGGACAGAAAAATATGTTATGATGAATTATCAGAAAATTTAGATTAAGGAGTGGGCAATATGAATGCACAAACAAAGGAAAAAACATCAGCCTGTCAATATTGTTCAGGAAAAGGGTATTTTCAGCTATTGCTCGGCGGATCTGAAACGTGTGAGGAATGTAAAGGGACAGGAAAGAAGCGTTAATCGATCTGCTTTTTCCATTGATTGACTTCATCTCTATTTCCAAGTTAAACTAATGATGGGATATTTGGGGGTGGAGATGAAGTGATCAGTTTACCAGTCGTTATCATTTCAGTTATTTTATTTTTCGTGTTATTCTTTGGCATTGGTTTTTTGCTCAATATGCTGCTGAGAATGTCATGGATTATGGCTATTTTATATCCAATTGTATGCCTTTTCATTATTAACAATCAAAAGATGATCGCTTATGTAAGAGAGCCTGGCACTGCTTTTTCAGGAATAGGAGACCGGATCGTCTCACTCGCTGCGGCAGATATCATCATCTTATTAAGCGGCCTGATTGGTGCGATCGCATCAGGTTTTGTCATTAATGCACTTCGAAAAAGAGGGTATCAAATGTTTTAACTCACTTGTGGACACGCAAGTGGGTTTTTTTGTTTCTCCTTTGCATAGTTTCCATTTTGTTTGGAAACAAATAGATGGGTAGAGGAGTGACAAATAGAGATGAAAACATGGATGAAACGATTGTTCATGACAGCGCTATTCATGATTGCACTTTTGACAAGCTTTACGGGCATATCTGGAGTCGAACCAAGTGATTTAGCTGCATGGGTGAAAGAGACCGATGCGGGCAAGCAAGTGTCTTCTTTTTTTCAGCAGCCAAAAAGGGAAGCGATGGCACTCAAAAGTGAAGATTCGCGATCTGTTTCTCTCGAAGAAGCGTTTAATTGGAACGATTATCCGAAGCAGAAGGTTGTGGCAACCGGCTATACAGCAGGTGTGGAATCAACAGGCAAAACGAAGGAACATCATGCATATGGCATTACATATTCAGGCGTCAAAGTGAAACGTGATTTATATTCAACAGTGGCAGCCGACCCATCCGTTTTTCCGATTGGAACGGTGCTGTTTATCCCAAACTATGGCTACGGTGTCGTTGCAGATACCGGGAAAGCCATTAAAGGTCATAAGCTTGATTTATACTATGAAACCGTTGATGATGTGTATAGAGAATGGGGTAAAAAAGTGCTCGATGTGTATATCATCAAAAAGGGTGAAGGGACGTTAACGGAAAAAGACTTAAATCAGCTCAATGAAGCAGAATCGATGCAAGTATTCCGTCAGCAGTTTCAAGCCAATAAAGAATAAAAAAGCTTTGGGCCGTTTAAGGTCCAAAGCTTTTTCGCTTCTACATGAAGTAATAATCTAAGATGAGTGTCAGCAAGATCCCTGTTAAGCCGCCGAAGAAGACTTCAATCGGCTTATGACCAAGAAGCTCTTTTAATTTCTTTTGCTTTTCTTTTTCTTCCACATTTGGGAAATTCTTTGCTTCGGAAACAAATCGGTTAAAATCTGTTACGAGCTTGTTGAGAACAGTCGCCTGTTCTCCTGCCTGTCTGCGAACGCCTGTCGCATCAAACATAGTAATAATGGCAAAGATGGCGGAAATGGCAAAGATAGATGTATCTAGCCCGTGCTCTAAAGCCACTGCTGTGGAGAGTGCTGTTACTGCTGCGGAGTGTGAACTTGGCATTCCGCCTGTGCTTGTAATGAGCGACCAATCTAGTCGTCTAGAAATAATAAATTGAATCGGTACTTTTACAAATTGTGCAAAAAAGATGGCTGCTAGGCTGGCAAGCAGCGGAAAATTCGTCAGTACGCTCATGAACAAGAAACATCCTCTCTTTAAGAAAAAATATCGTGCGAAATGATGAACTAAAAATCCTAGTATGATGAAAAAATGATAGCAGTAAAAAATGCTGCCAAGTCCATGTTCATTATAACATTAAAGAAACTAGATGTGGAACGAGGAGAACACGGACAGGCAACTTAGGTTTTCGGTGCTTTTTCATGATGCCCTTCCACGTGTGAAAATATAAATGTTCATCAAGTAAAGACAGACTGGCAATGATCGTATAGGCACGCAAATTTTGATATAATAGAAGTTCCAATGTGAAAAATGGAGTTCATTAAGGAGCGTGTGATAAATATGTTTTTCTCGACAAATGAATTGCAGCATAAAGATACACTGGCGATCGGACTTTTTCAAAAGAGCCAATTATCAGGAAAAGCAAAAGAAATGGATGAATTACTTGAAGGAAGAATCACTGAATTATTAAAAGAAGGCGACATTTCATCCAAACGAAATCAGCTTTCGAAGTTTTTCCCATCCCCTGAAACAGGCATCAAACGCATTTATTTTGTCGGGCTTGGGAAGGAATCAGATTACACGTTTGAAGAGGCAAAAGAAGTGTTTGCCCATTTATTTAAAAAGCTTCATCAAGATAAAAAGCAAGCGGTTTCTGTCTTGCTGGATACGTTTGTTGGAAAGGATCTGCCTGCTCAAGATGCAGCCCATGCCCTTTCTGAAAGCTGCCTTTTAGCTACATATGAATTGCAGGATTTTAAACATAAAACAAATGAACCAGATCGCTTTATCGAGTTTGTTTATGCAACGACGGAGCATGATCAAGCTGAAATTCAAGCGAGTCTGAAAGTCGGGGAAGTATACGGACAGTCAGTCAATTCGGCCCGTACCCTTGTGAATATGCCGCCGAACATGCTCACATCCTCTGATCTCGCTTCGTATGCGGCAGAGCTTGCATATAAATATGAATTTGAGATTGAAATTTTAGATAAAGAACAAATGGAAGAGCTCGGAATGGGCGGTATTTTAGCCGTCAATAGAGGCTCAACAGAACCACCAAAACTCATCGTGCTGAAATATCAAGGCAAGGAAGAATGGACAGACGTCATCGGTCTTGTCGGTAAAGGCATCACGTATGATACCGGCGGCTACTCTTTAAAGCCAAGAGCGAGTATGGTTGGCATGAAAACAGATATGGGCGGCTCAGCCTCTGTTTTAGGCGCAATGGAAATCATCGGGGAACTTCGCCCAGAGCAAAATGTCATTGCGGTCATCGCCTCAACGGATAATATGATTTCCGCAGACGCTATGAAGCCAGACGACGTCATTGTGTCACTAAGCGGGAAAACAATCGAAGTGCTCAATACAGATGCAGAAGGCCGTCTTGTTTTAGCAGATGGGGTGACATATGCGAAGCAGCACGGTGCCTCTGTCCTTGTAGATGTGGCCACATTAACAGGCGGTGTCATTGTGGCGCTTGGAAATGAGACAACAGGCGTAATGACCAATAACGATGAGCTGTACGCTCAGTTTAAAGAAGCATCAGAAGAATGCGGTGAAATGATCTGGCAGCTGCCAATCACGGAAAAAGATAAGAAACGAGTACGAAACAGCAAAATGGCTGATCTCAATAACTCACCAGGCCGTGATGGTCATGCGATCATGGCAGGTGCTTTCATTGGTGAATTCGCAGAGGATACGCCTTGGGTTCACTTAGATATTGCAGGAACTGTAACAACAGAAAAACCTTCATGCTTTGGGCCAACAGGGGCAACAGGTGTGATGGTAAGATCACTTGCTACATTTGTGGAACGATTTGAAGGAACAAAATAAAGAATAAGGCTCTGCCGGATGGCAGAGCTTTTTTATGTAGGACATACGCCATTTGACGAAGTTTTTTTTCTATGGTAACATACGTTGGTACTTTAATTATCTACTACATTAGTAAACTAAAGGATTTCGGAGGTTTCACCATGAATGCAGTTGTTTTAGCGGTTGTTTTAATGTTGATATTAAGCTTGCTGAGGGTCAATGTCGTGATTGCGCTGGCCATAGGTGCTTTAGCTGGCGGACTTGCAGGTGGATTAGGCTTGGGAGGAACAGTGGACGCCTTTACGGATGGACTCGGAGGAAATGCAACCGTGGCGATTAGTTATGCGTTATTAGGGGCATTTGCTGCGGCGCTGACGAAAACAGGTCTTCCAGATGCCATGGTTGAAGGAGCAGTGAAGCTTCTAGGAAAAGAAGGCGATTCAAGACGGAAAACACTATCAAAAGTGCTCATCGTTCTTGTCATTTTGATCGTGTCCTGTTTCTCACAGAACGTCGTTCCTGTTCACATTGCCTTTATCCCAGTCCTCATTCCGCCGTTATTAAAGGTGTTTAACGAGCTTCAGATTGACCGCAGACTGCTAGCGTGTGTCATTACCTTCGGACTCACTGCACCATATATATTACTTCCAGTCGGTTTTGGACAGATTTTCCACGGAATGCTTCGTGACAATATGAAGGAAGCGGGTCTGACCGTAAACCTTGCAGATATTCCGTATGCGATGCTGATTCCTGTAGCAGGAATGGTTCTTGGCTTGATCGTTTCCATTTTTGTATATCGAAAGCCGAAGGTATATGAGAATCGTGAAATTACAGATGTAGAGAAATCGGCTTATACGAAAAAAAGCTTATTCTTTGCCGGTCTTGCTATTCTCGTTTCGTTGATTGTCCAGCTTTATCTATCGCAAAGCCTTGGTGTGGAAGGAATGATCTTCGGTGCACTCGCAGGACTGCTTGTCTTGTTTGTGACTGGAATGATGAAACGCGATGAAGCAGATGAACTTATTACATCTGGAATGAATATGATGGCATTTATCGGTTTTGTCATGCTTGTTGCCGCTGGGTTTGCCAACGTTTTAACAAAAACAGGAGACATTGAATCTCTTGTCAAAGCATCTTCCCAATTTATCGGCAACAGCCAGAGCCTTGCAGCGATTTTAATGCTGCTTGTCGGCCTGCTTGTGACAATGGGGATCGGATCATCATTTGCAACGATTCCGATTATTACAACCATCTTTGTTCCACTTTGCTTACACTTAGGATTTAGTCCAATGGCCACCATTGCCATTATTGGCTCTGCTGCGGCTGTTGGAGATGCAGGTTCACCTGCAAGTGACAGTACGCTTGGACCAACATCTGGATTGAATATGGATGGACAGCATCACCACATTTGGGGAACTTGTGTCCCGACTTTTATCTATTATAATATTCCGCTTGTTCTGTTCGGCTGGCTGGCGGCGATTATTCTGTAAAATGAAAAGCTTGTAGAGAAAACGATGATGTTTTTTCTATAAGCTTTTTTGTTGTTCGTAGATGAAAAAATAATTAGGACAAAAGTATGAATTAAATGAATCTTTTTTCCTCTATCTTACGTATATATGCTGATAAAAATGAAAAGGGGAAGATGGGATATGTCATTTTTTAAAAAGCTAGCGGCAAGTGCTGGGATTGGTGCAGCAAAAGTAGATACCATTTTAGAGAAAAACGCTTATTATCCAGGACAAGAAGTAAAGGGAACTGTCCATGTAAAGGGCGGGAAAATCTCTCAGGAAATCCGTCATATCAATGTTAAAATTGAAACACAGTATGTGATTGTAAAAGATGATGAAGAGCGTAGAAAATATGCCAACATCCATTCTGTCCGGGTGGCGGATTCTTTTACCATCCAGCCTGGAGAAAAGCATGAATTTCCGTTTTCATTTATTCTTCCTATTGATACCCCGATGACGATCGGAAAAGTAGAAATTGCAGTGGAGACAGACCTTGATATCCAAGGCGGAATCGATAAATCTGACTATGACCGCATTTTCGTTGAAGCACATCCTTGGGTGAGAAATGTACTGCAGGCCACTAGAAATCTTGGCTTCCACCTGAACGAAGCAGACTGTGAGCAAGCACCTTACTTTCAGCGGCGCCTGCCATTCGTCCAAGAATTCGAGTTCATTCCGACATCAGACTACTATCGCTATATGCTTGATGAGCTAGAGCTGATTTTTCTGATAGATGAAGGCGGCTTAGACATTGTTTTTGAAGTCGACCGCAGAGCAAGAGGCCTGAGAGGATGGCTCGAAGAGATGTATAATGAAGGAGAACAGCTTGCGCGCTACCGCTTCAGTCCATCAGATCTTGAAAATGTAGAAGTGCTTGAAGGAATGCTAGAACAAATCATAGATCAATACGCTGAGTAACGATGAAAAAAGAGCCTGAATGATGACAGGCTCTTTTTTCTATGATACAGCTTCTTGTTTTCGAAAGGATGTGGCTTTGGATACAGAGCGATAAATTTTAGGTGCCAGCATCGCAAGTAATATAGTCAATGCGTAGTCTTTTACCATAAACCAGATCATAAAGAACCATGTGGTTTGATAGGAAATCGGTGCATTGAGCCATACATTTAATGCGAGGTATGTATAGGTCGTTCCAATCACATACATCACGGTCGTACCAGCAATGGCTGCAAGCAAAAAGCGGCCAAAGCCAGGGTTTTTTCTTTTTTCTAGAATGAATCCGGCAAGCCAGGCAGCAGGGATGTATGATAATACAAAGCCGCCGCTTTTGCCTAAAATGACCCCAAAGCCCGCAGAGAACTGAGCGAATACTGGTGCACCAGCAATTCCAACCAAGGCATAGACAATCATAGCTAATGCCCCGAGCCGTCTGCCTAGTAAGAGACCGGCAAGCACACAAAAAAACGGCTGCATCGTAAGTGGAATTCCGCCCACCTGTAAAAACGGCACAATGGATGTGATATTGGCCCCGATAGCCATGAGTGCAGCAAACATTCCGACTAGCACAAAGTCAGCAGTTCGTGTCTTCTTTTGCATGATGTTTCCCCCTGTCTTATCTGTACAAATAGATTAAGGGGAAGAAGAAATTTTGTCAACTTTTTTTTATTTTAAGTTAACAATAAAAACCCGCCCATCAAGAGGGCAGGTAGTTGATTAAGCTTCAGTCATAAAAGTGGCATCGATGGCTTTGCTGACAGGTACGTAATCATAGCCGAGATCACGAGCAACCGCTTCGTACGTGATATGTCCGTTCATGACATTGACGCCTTCTGCGATGGCGTTGTTTTCTCTAATGGCTTTAGCAGCGCCTTTATTCGCAATTTGCAGTGCATATGGAACAGTGACATTCGTTAACGCAACAGTTGATGTCCGCGGAACCGCACCTGGCATGTTGGCGACAGCATAATGCAATATGCCGTGTTTTTCATAAGTAGGTTGGTCATGGGTTGTGATATGATCAATGGTTTCGACAATGCCGCCTTGATCAATCGCTACATCTACAATGACAGAACCAGGCTTCATTTGTTTCACCATTTCTTCTGTCACAAGTGTCGGTGCTTTGGCACCAGGAATCAGCACAGCACAAATGAGAAGATCTGCTTCACTGACTGAATCTGCAATGTTGACAGGGTTGGACATTAACGTTTTCATTTGATGGCCAAATTGGTCGTCCAGCTGACGCAGGCGTTCTGCATTTACATCAATCAGGGTGACATCTGCGCCAAGTCCGATTGCCATTTTCGCTGCGTTTGTTCCAACAACTCCGCCGCCAATAATGGTGACCTTTCCTCTTGATACCCCTGGTACACCTGCAAGTAAAATACCCTTTCCGCCTTTTGGCTTTTCTAAAAATTGTGCACCTATTTGAGCGGCCATTCTGCCTGCTACTTCAGACATAGGTGTGAGAAGAGGGAGTGATTTTCCGTCCGTTACGGTTTCATAAGCAATGGCTGTAACGCCTTTTTGTTTTAATGCTTCAGCCAAGGAGGGCTCTGCGGCTAGATGCAGGTACGTAAATAAGATGAGTCCTTCTCTGAAATAAGGATATTCCTCAGGTAATGGTTCTTTTACTTTCATGATCATATCAGAAGATGCCCATACATCTTTCGCCTGATCAAGAATCTCTGCACCAACAGATACATAATCGTCATCAGTGAATCCGCTTCCAAAACCAGCGTTTGTTTCAATCAAAATCTGATGTCCAGCTGAAAGCAATTGAGAAGCTGCTCCTGGTGTTAATGCCACTCGGTTTTCATTGTTCTTAATTTCTTTCGGAATGCCGATGATCATGTTTATTCCTCCTATGCTTATCTATTCATATTGTATGTCTAGTGTATCCTGAAAGTTTAGAAAATTCTTCGGTTGAAATAAAAAATAAAAAAACGCCTCTTTGTGAAATTTCACAAATGGACGTTTTTTAGCTTCATATCAAGGTATATCGTCATTTTCTCATTCATGTTTTTTAAATCAATTTCTGCGATGTCTGTAATCCGTTTTAATCGATAATTTAAGGTATTGATGTGGATATTTAATTGCTTTGCGGCAATATTGGCATTGCTGTCACAGTCAATAAACCGTTCAAGTGTTTCGACAAGGTTGGAATGATGCCTCAGGTCGTAATCCTCCAGCTTCGATAAAGAGTAACTGGAGTAAGAAGAGCCCTTTCGCTTCTCAGCAAGCACATCAAGATATTGATAAATGCCTAGTTCAGAAAAGCTGTTTAAACGTTCTGTTTCAACTGGAAAGCGTTCTTTCGTTTTTAATACAGCCAGTGCTTCTTTATAGGAAGGCTGAATTTGAGAGATGTTATCGTAAATTCCTCCAATTGCTGCCTGAACATGCTGAATATGATACCGGTCCGCAAGTTGCTGCAGCATGCCGCTTGTGAATTGTTTAATATCTTGAAGCGGATGTTCTGTTTTTGGTGAGACAAGAATAATGAATTCGTGAAAATCAACAGTCGTTAACAATACCTGTACTTGCTGTGTTGTTTCAAGCAGATAGGACAGCTTTTTTTCTGTCTCCTCTGTGAGTTCGTCACGAAGACGGAAGATGATGATGGCATATGTGTCTGGACATCTGATGCCAAGTCTTAAAAAAAGGTCGAGCATCTCATCCTTTTCATGAATATGACCCGTAAGCATCTTCCAGAAAAGCTCCTGATTGCGTTCCTCTGTTTTCGTTTTTCGAATTTGTAAATTGAGTAATTTGTTTTTCACGGCATGTGCTGCCATTTTGAGAAGGTCCATTTCTTCTTCTGAAAATGGCTGCGTAGATTCAATCGCCCAAATAAATCCGAGCACTTCTTTGTCCTTCCAGATGGATATGGCGACCCTGCTAGATAAACCCACCTCTGCAATTTGAGGGACACGAAGCGGTTCGTCTGTTTTAAGGAGTGTAGGGATGATGCCGTCCTTCCAAAGCCGATTGATGACTTTTTCCGGTACCCGGCGGGAGATAATGGTTGAAGTTCTGGCGGGATCAGTAAAATCATTGTGTGTGCTATATGCCAATAATCGATGATGAGTATCTTCTATAGTAATAGGGCAATTGAGCACATCACTTATTTGGTCTGCCACATCCTCTAAACGATCAAGACTATACTTAAACGGATCTGTCTTTTTTGTCATAAAAAACCCCTGCTTTTTCGAATATTTCACGTACTTACATTATGAAGAGAATGAGGTACGTAAATCAACAAAAAACTGCCATAAACTTAAAAAAACAAAAAGTGTGAGAAGCAAGCAAGTGGATGTTGAAGCACGATGAAAAAGAAATAGTACAATAATAACGTAGTAAAAAATCAATAGGCGGAAAGGTCCACCAAAGTCGGTGGATACTTATTAAGAATATATGACCAAAAAACTGTTAAATACTAGATAAAAAGCGAAAAAACAGTAATTCTATAGACTCATTTTGTAAAATAAAAACAGATTTGTTTGACTGTGTATCATTTCTGTTTTTATAATAATAACGTCAAAAAATAAGTGGATTAGCCCATTATATGGCGGCTATGCACGGGAGGTAATGAGGAATATGTCAGGAATTATTCGCGTAACCCCAGAAGAACTAAGAGCGACCGCTAAGCAATATGGTGTTGAAAGTCAAGAAGTGTTAAACCAAGTTGATCGTCTAAATAGAATGATCTCTGATTTAAAAGGAATGTGGGAAGGTGCTTCTAGTGAAGCATTTGCTGATCAATACGAACAGCTTAAGCCTTCATTTATCAAAATGTCTGATCTATTAACAGATGTCAGCAATCAGCTTGATCAAACGGCAAATACACTTGAAAGCACTGACCAAGACATCGCAAGCCAAATCCGCGGCTAATCAAGGGGATTTCCTTTCTAAGTGTGAAAAGCAGAAACAGCGCCGAGTCTGTCAATGGATGCCGGCGCTCTTTCTATTTTGTGAGGTGGAAATTTGTGTATATCGATATTACCATCGACTTAAAAAATTATGATGGCAGTGTGTTTGATTTGAGACTATCAAATTATTTACATATTAAACAAGTCATCCATATCGCCTGGCAGGCAAAACAAATCTCTCTTCCAAAGCGGGAAGGCGGATGGGTGCGAGTAGTCAATAAGAAAGCTGTGTTTTCAGGCGAATATAAGCTGTCAGACTGCGGGATTACCACAGGAGACAGGCTGGAAATACTATGAAAGGACTTTTGTAAATGGCAGATAAAAAGAGTTCCTATTTAGAAGAACAATTAGAAGCAGTCATGAAAAAAGAGGGAGGCACCTATACCTTTATTTTTCAAAAAGAGACAATTAAACTCTTAGACGGTTTAGAAGCGGCACCGATCAAAGACATCAATCCTTCATTTCAGAAAGAGATTCAATTAACTGAAGATGAGGTCATCATTTCTATTCAACCGCCTCCTGCCTATCAGGAATTTCGTTTCATCCATGCAAAGGATGAAAAAAGCAAATGGATTTTTTCATACCAGCTTGTCGATGCAGTTCTTAAACACGACGTGAAGCGGCTGCATCCTATTGTTTCTCCTGAAAACATTGTTTTTCATCAAGGCTTAGCTCCTGCGTTTTTGCATTATGGAGTCAAAGAAAGCATCCCGCCATATGAAACTGATGAGCATCGCCTGTTAAAAGAGGTCAAGGCCGTCGTTCTTCGAGTGGTTGACCATGAATATCAATTTCAAGAATATGTGGCTTACAATGAAACGTTGAAATTATCTGAGCTGGCAAAAGAAATTAGTGAAACGAAGTCGCTGGAAGAATTGTCAGCTTTGATTGAGCAAAAGATCAAAGCAATCGATACGAAAGAAAAAACGCTATTAACCATCCCTAAAAAGAAATGGAAGATAGAGCGATACATCGGACTAGGTCTGCTTGTTCTGTTAATCCCTGCATTGGTGTACACCATTTACACCTTCTTTTTTGCCATGCCAAAACAAGAAGCATACGTCGAGGCAAACAAATATTATCTCAACAAGCAGTACAGTCAAGTGGTGGATACGTTAGAGAAGTATCCAGCCAATAAAATGCCAGTCTCTCTTCAATATGAACTGGCCATTTCGTATGTACAAACGAATCAAGGCAGCCTCTTACTTGATCAGCATAAAAAAGAAATCACAGAAACGTACACATTACAGACAGATCCGCAATACTTCCTATTCTGGATTCATATTGGACAAGGCAATAGCAAGGAAGCACTTGATATTGCACGGGTGCTTGGAGACGACAGGTACATATTCACGGCACTCGTCGCCTACCGCAATGAAATTCAAAACGATGACAGCCTTTCTGCTGAAGAAAAACAAAAACAGCTAGATCCAATCATTAAAGAAATGGCGAAATATGAAGAAAAAGAAACAACCGAGACAAGCACAAGTGACTCCTCGGGCGCAAGCCAAACAGATGAAACAGCTGAACAAAAAGAGCAATCAAAAGCCGATCAAGAGAAAAAAGAGAAAGAATCTGAAGCGAAAAAGAAAACCTCTCAGACAAAAAAAGATGAGAAAAAATAATTCTTTCGATACAACTGACAGTTGGTGCTGTCCGATGAGGAGGTGGAGCGTTTGAGTCTTCTTTGGGTTTTTTATGAGGAGGATTATCAAACCGTCCGTTTAGATGAGCAGTTCAATCGAGAAGCTCTGATTGGACCTGAAATAGAGCATACGGTGACAATCCCTTCACTTTCATTTGATGAAGGGACAATTCGTTTATCTCCTGATGAATCGAATGATGGTTTTACTATTTATCAGGGGAATGAGAAGAAAGGCAAATTACTTCCACATGAACCATATCAGCTTGGTTCACTCACATTTATTTTAATGGATGCACATCATGATCAGCATATTTATTACCTAGGAAATAGAGTTGAGCTATCTTTCTCACGTGATGAGAAAGATGAGGTCGATGTGTGGAAAGAACAAGCTCATTCCATGTTTCAAGATGCCAGCCAGTTCACTTTAGAGAAAATCGAAGGAACATGGTATGTCATGCCTCAGGACGAGACGATTTACGTGAACGGAAAGAAAATCAACGGTCCAGAGAAGGTTTATGCCGGAGATGAGCTGTTCTGGAACTTTCTGACGGTGACATTTATAGATGATGATTTATTACAGGTGACAGCTTACGAACCTTTTCAAACACGCTTGGAAAAAACAAGACCGCCAAGCACCGAAACAAAACAAAAATACCCTTCATACAGACGTACACCGCGTTTGATTTATGATTTACCAGATGACCGGGTATCCTTTAGCTTTCCTTCGCAGGAGAGTGAAAATAACAGCAGAGGGCTTTGGCTTGTTGTCCTTCCGCCGCTTGTCATGCTCCTTGTGATGGGGATTGTCGCCCTTATCCAGCCGCGCGGAATCTTTATTGTCGTGTCGATGGCGATGTTTATCATGACGTTAATTACATCGTCCGTTCAATACTTTAAAGAAAAATCACAGCGCAAAAGACGAGAAGAGAAGCGGCAGCGAGTCTATTCTCTTTATTTAGAAAATAAGCGGAAAGAGCTGCAGGAGCTGTATGACCGCCAGCAATATATTTTGACGTATCATTATCCGTCATTTGAACAAATGAAATATTTAACATCAGAAATCAGCGGCCGCATTTGGGAAAAGACGCTTGTGAGTGACGACTTCTTGCATCTGCGTCTTGGAACGGGCGCAGTTCCATCAAGCTATGAATTATCGATGAGCGGCGGCGATATGGCTAACCGGGATGTTGATGACTTAATGGAACAAACGCAGCACATGCAAAAAGTATATCGTGAAGTGAAGAATGTCCCGATTACATTCGGTCTTGCGGATGGTCCAACAGGATTAATTGGGAAGCCTGCGATTGTGAAAAATGAGCTTCATCAGCTTGTCGGGCAGCTTGCTTTCTCGCACAGCTATCACGATTTGAGATTTGTCTTTATCTTTCATGAGCAGGAGTATGAGAACTGGGAATGGATGAAATGGCTTCCGCACTTCCAGCTGCCTCATACATATGGCAAAGGGTTTATTTACAACGAACAAACACGCGATCAGCTGTTGTCCTCAATCTATGAAATTTTACGTGAGCGTGATTTAGAAGAAGAAAAAGAGAAGAAAATCTTTACGCCTCATTTTGTGTTCATCGTGACAAATCATGAGCTCATTGCCGAGCATGTGATTTTAGAATACTTAGAAGGCAGCCGGACAGATCTTGGCATTTCCATCATCTTTGCAGCAGAAACAAAGGAAAGTTTAGCTGAAAATATTTCGACGCTTGTCCGTTATATTAACGAAGAAGAAGGAGATATTCTCATTCAGCACAAGAAGGCAGTAAGAATTCCGTTTCAGCTTGATACACATCAGCGCGGGGACAATGAACTGTTTGCCAGAACCCTGAGAACATTAGATCATCAAGTCGGTATGACCAATTCGATTCCTGAGACGGTCTCATTCCTTGATCTTTTCCATGCCAAACAGGTAGATGACATTGGCATTCGTGAAAAATGGCTGACTTCAGAAACGGCCAAATCATTATCAGTGCCAATCGGTTATAAAGGGAAAAACGACATTGTCGATCTGAACTTGCATGAAAAAGCACACGGCCCGCACGGACTATTGGCGGGAACAACGGGATCAGGGAAAAGTGAATTTTTACAGACGTATATTTTATCGCTCGCTGTACATTTTCACCCGCACGAAGTTGCTTTCCTGTTGATTGACTACAAAGGAGGCGGAATGGCGCAGCCGTTCCGAAATATTCCTCATTTACTTGGAA
Source organism: Bacillus sp. ABR (assembly GCF_056172715.1). Lineage (NCBI taxonomy): Bacteria > Bacillati > Bacillota > Bacilli > Caryophanales > Bacillaceae > Bacillus > Bacillus sp. ABR. The sequence goes on from NZ_JAOYSL010000001.1 coordinate 901,552, forward strand.
CGATCACCAATATTGAAGGCAGTAAGAACTTTAGTGAAAGAGCGCTTGCCTCAATTAAAAGTGAATTGAAGAAAAGACAGCGGCTGTTTGATCATTATCATGTGAATCACATCAATGATTATACGAAGCTCTATAAGGAGAAAAAGGCTGAGCAGGCAATGCCTCACTTGTTCTTAATCTCTGATGAGTTTGCTGAATTAAAAAGTGAAGAGCCAGACTTTATTAGGGAGCTTGTCAGTGCTGCACGTATCGGCCGAAGCCTCGGGGTCCATCTTATCTTAGCTACCCAAAAGCCAGGCGGGGTCATTGATGACCAGATTTGGAGTAACTCCCGCTTTAAGGTCGCACTCAAAGTGCAAGATGCGTCAGACAGTAAGGAAATTTTGAAAAATAGTGATGCAGCGTCCATTACCGTCACAGGCCGCGGCTATTTACAAGTGGGCAATAATGAAATTTATGAATTGTTCCAATCAGCTTGGAGCGGTGCACCATATATGGAAGATGGCTACGGGTCAGAAGATGATATTGCCATTGTGACTGATACTGGTCTTATTCCGTTATCAGGAGTAAGCACAGAGCCAGCAGTGAAAAAAGAGACAGTGACGGAAATTTCTGCTGTTGTGGATGAAATTGAACGTATGCAGCAAGAGCTTGGAATTGAGAAGCTGCCAAGTCCATGGCTTCCACCGCTTGAAGAGCGGATTCCAAAAACACGGTATGCGTCGAGTGAAGAGCATGTCTTCCATTTTGCGCTTGTCGATGAACCAGATCAGCAAAGCCAGCATCCACTTTCTTATCAAATGATGGAAGATGGGAACATTGGCATCTTTGGTTCCTCCGGCTACGGCAAATCACTTGCTGCTACAACACTATTGATGAGCTTTGCGGAGAGGTATTCACCTGAAGAATGGCACGCATATATTTATGATTTCGGAAACGGAACATTGCTTCCGTTAGCAAAACTGCCACATACGGCGGATTATTTCTTAATGGATCAGATGAGAAAGATTCAAAAATCAATGAAGCGTCTGCGGGAAGAGGTTGAATATCGCAAGCGGTTATTCAGACAGCAAGAAATGAGTCATATCAAAATGTACAATGCCTTAAATGAGAAAAAGCTTCCGTTCATTTTTATCGTGATTGATAACTTTGACATTGTCAAAGACGAAATGCATGATCTCGAATCTGAATTTATTCAGCTGAGCCGTGACGGACAATCACTAGGTATATACTTCTTGATTACAGCTACTCGGGTAAATGCAGTGCGTCAATCGCTGATGAACAATCTGAAAACTAAGATTGTCCATTACTTAATGGATCAAGGAGAGGCGTACTCGATTATTGGCAGACCGAAATTCAGTTTAGAGCCGATCCCAGGACGAGTGATTATCAACAAAGAAGAGCTTTATTTTGCGCAAATGTTTCTGCCAGTTGAAGGAGAGAACGATCTCGAATTGTTTGAGCATCTGAAACAAGAGATACAGCTTCTTCATGACCGCTTTGAAGCAGCCGAAAAACCAAAGCCTGTGCCAATGCTTCCTGATAAGCTGACAGTTTGGGAGCTTGAGAGTCGTTTAGATGAACAAAAACCGCCTTATGACATTCCAGTCGGATTAGATGAGGAATCTGTGGCACCTGTTTATTTTGACTTGAAAAAGAATAAACATTGCCTCATCATCGGTCAAACGCAGCGTGGGAAAACAAATGTGACAAAACTGATGCTTGATCAGCTTTTAATGGCAAAGCCTGAAAAGCTGGCTGTTTTTGATTCAATTGATCGAGGTCTATCCAATTATGCAAAAGAAGAGAACATTGATTACCTTGAAACAAAGGATGATATCACCGAATGGGCAGAAGAAATGGACCGCTTATTCAAGGTGCGGGAAGAGATGTATGTCGAAGCTGTACGCCGAGGAGAGACCGATCAGCTGTCATTTCCTCAAATTGTGCTTGTGATTGATGGCATTACGCGTTTTCAGCAGACGATCGATCCGCGTCTTCAAGATCAATTGGCTGATTTCATGAAGTCATATGCACACTTAGGCTTCAGCCTGATTGCATCAGGGAATCATACCGAGTTCAGTAAGGGTTATGATGCACTCACAAACGAAATCAAACAAGTTCGTCATGCCATGTTACTCATGAAAAAATCAGAGCAAAACATCATACCGCTTCCGTATGCAAGACAAGAACCAGACATTCAGCCAGGCTTCGGCTATTTGGTTGAAAACGGGAAAGAGAAGAAAATCCAGGTTCCTTTATGTGCGGTAGAAAGGAAGAGTGTTCAATGACAGAGCAGCAAAAAAGCTCCATCAAAATCATATCCACCATGATATTAATTCTTGTGCTGCCGGTTTTGTTTTTCCACCTGATTGGAGATGATCCGGCAAAGCAGAAGAAGAATGCCACACGAAATATTGCGGTGGTCAATGAGGATATGGGGGCGAGTGAAAGTGAAAACACGGCTCGTTTCGGACAGGATGTTGTGGCAGCATTGTCAGAGCGTCCTGATTATACATGGACTGTAGTGAATCGCAGTGCGGCGGAAAATGGACTGAAAAACAGAAAGTATGACGCTGTCCTCTATATTCCGTCTGACTTCTCTAAAAATGTGCTGAGCTATGATAAAGACCATCCGGAAAAGGCGTCCATTCAATTTTCGATTCAAGATCAGCTCAATGCAGTCAATAAAGAGAAAGTGCAAAGAGAGCTGGAAAATGCACAAAAGAAAATGAATGAACAGATGTCGACGTTATACTGGAGTTTTGTATCACAGGAAATTGGCAATGTGAGAGAAGAGTTTGAGCATATTGTCGGCAAAGAAGTCGAATTCCAAAACACGATGTACAACTTCTATAAACCGAACTCGAACAAACTATCAGATGCCGTACAGCAGCAGAAGAAACAAATAGAAGAATTAAAGAATGCAATGGCCGATTCACAGAAACAATATAAAGACGGCTTGAGTACAACAGAAGAAGCAAAGAACCAGTTAAAGGACTTTGTGAAAGTAGTCGATCAATACCAGCAGTATCAAGACAAACAAAAGGATCTCTTGATCAAAGCGCAATCAACAAGCCAAAAGCAAATCCAGCAAGGGCTCAAACAGCTCGCTGACATTCAAAACCAAAATGCCCGCAGCTTTAGTGATCAAATGGGCGGACTTAAAACAGACATCAACGGGGTACAAAGCCAGCTGAAAACAACTGACAGCGCCATCCAATCTGTTCAAAGGTCGAGAGAAGAGGCTATTCCTAAGCAATCAACGGGATTAACGGAACTTGTGAAGACGTCTCAGGAAGAACTGATTAAAAAGTATGAAGAGCGTTACTTAGAAGATTATCGAAATAAAATATCAGCCCTGCAGACAAAGCTATTAGCAAAAAGGCAAGAGTTAATGGACGAGCCGGAACCGCCAGTTGATTCTGATGATGACGGGCCATCAGACCAAGATAATGAAAACCCAGAAGAGATTGGGATTAACTTAGATGAAGAAACAAATGAACTCTCACAAATTTCAATAGAGATGAATGAGCTTGCGGATCAATTAGGAGAACCGGAAACACCGCCTTCGACTGAAGATGGGGAACAAGGTGAAAGCGGTGAAAATCCTGCTCAGCCAGATACTAGCAGTAAGAATTCATCGCAGGATGACCTAAAAGCACTCTCAACTCGCTTAGATGAAGTGAAAAAGAAAATTCAAGAAAAAGCTGCTGCTCATAATGACGAATTGAAAGATAAAGTGAGTCAAATGAGTAAAGAGCTTGAGAGTCTGACGAAAAAAGTAGATAAACTTGAAAAGATGATTCTATCGTTACAAGATCGATATAATGTCATTCCAAATGAAATCAAAAATCAGGAATCATCCATTGTCAGCAAAGTAAAAGAGCTGAAGCGCAGAAATTCACCGATTAGTAATGTCTTTAGCGATAATCTTTTTGAGAAAAAATTTGAAACGAAATCAACAAGAACTAAAAAATTAATGGACTATTCAAATCAACTCTCTCAGCTAGAGCTGATGATCGCAAATGTCTATCAACCATCTAATAACTCTTCTCTATATGACACAAAAGGAGAAGAAATCCAATCCATCCTCTCCATCAAAAAAGAAGAAACAGAAAACTGGGATAAGCTCAAAAACCAGATGCTGACATCAAACGATGATGTGTCTACTTTTATTGATGAGATGCAGAAGTTTTCAGATGGCTATGCGGAGTACATCACGACTCAGCAGGCAAGCATGGAACAGGAATTACAGACAATTGCTGAAAGTGCGGACAATGTAGCTGAGCAAATGGCTGATCAAGGAGATGCGGTATATACAGCAGACCTTGCAGGCAGTTCAATTGTTGTCAGTGCACAGGATTCAATTGGTCAGGAAGTGCTTCGTCTTTCTGAAAATATGAGTTCGTTAACCGACCGCCAAAAAGGGGTGGCGGATTATACGAATAACATTGAAGAGAGTGTCACAACAGTACAAGAAAAAGCAGATACGCTGAATGAAAACTGGAGCAAGAATGTCGACTCTACAAAACTTGTTCAGCAAGATTTAAAAGGTATTTTAGGAAATACATTAAGTGATCAAGGCAACAGCAACTATGTGTATAACCATTTAGCCAATCCGCTGAAAATCAGCGGCGATGTGCCGGAAGAAAAAACGCAGACTGTACCGCCGGTCGTCATTTTGGTCATTGTGATGATCAGCAGTTTGTTAATTGGCTTTTTCAGCTCGTATTATGCGTCAGCTCCGATGCTGGTCAAAGGTGCACTGTTTGGCATCTTAAATCTATTAGTCGGACTCATGATCAGCTTGTTTGGACTGAACATTTACAAGCTTGCAGATGATCAAGCCATTCAATGGTCGATCTTCACCATTTTGTTATTAGTGGCGTGCTCTGCCTTTATTCGCACGGCCTTCCTTTTCGGTTCCATTGCCGGATGGATGGCAGCAACGGCGCTTATTTTCTTCTTTGTCGCACCATTAATTGATTTGGTGATGCCGAATTTCCACTTTACCAATCCAGTGACAGACGTGTACCTGTCGATCCAATATGGAAATGGAGACACCTTTGGAATGGGCGTCACAGGGTTAGTGATTTTAACTGTCCTTTTCATGGTCGTACCGCTTGTGAAAAAGCTATGGAAAGATAAAACAGAGGAACGTGATGTGACTCATGAAGCTTAATCTATTCGTGAAAGGGGCGGCACTCGCTGCCGTTTCCCTTTTTCTCCTCATCCCTGCCGCTTTTGCTGCTGGTGAAGATACGGATACGAATGTCAAGCCGAATGAATATCAGGAAAAGGAGCTCAATATTAACTCGAGTATATTGAGGGATCAAACGAAATATGAACAAAGTAAAACAACGTCAAAGGTCAAAACAGACATTCATTTTGCTGAACCGCCTAAAGCCCCGGGTGGATCTCTTTCTCCGCAGCTTTTCAGTGATCTAAAAGAGAACCCACCCAAAACACCAGCTCACATGATGAAAGAGATGAATATCTCTTTTAGTGATTCGGCTGTATCAGCACCTTCTGAGGATGAACATGAGAAGCAGACATCAGCACTGCTCCCGATTATCTTTGGTTTCTTGATAGCCCTTGGTCTCGTCGTGATGATTATCCTGATTCCAAAGGTGAATGCGAAGGCTGAAAAGAAATAGTCTGTCTCTTTTAAAAGAGGCAGGCTTTTCTTTATGCAGATTGCTTGATGTCCCACCGTTTCACTACGTAAAATAGTGATATCAAGGGAGGAGATTGTCATTCGAATTTCAATCGTTACAGGCGGATCAAAAGGTTTTGGCCTAGCACTTGTGAACAGGCTGCTTTCACGCGGGGATCATGTGTACACAGCAGCAAGAAGTGCATCGCCGATATCCCATCCAAAGCTCACACATACTCAGGTCGATCTGACGGATGAAGAAGCAGCGGCCAAATGGCTTCAACATAGTCTCATGCCGCAAACTCTGGCAGATGCTGATGACATCTTATTCGTCAATAACGCAGGAATGGTTACACCTATCAAACGCGTTGGACAAGGCGGACAGGATACGCTTCATCAGCATTACAAGTTGAATCTTGTCATTCCTGTTTTGCTGAGCCATGTGTTTGCCAAACAGACTCAATCTTTTATCGGGAAGAAAACGATCGTTCATCTCTCTTCTGGAGCGGCGAAAAACCCATACAAAGGCTGGAGTGCGTATTGCAGTTCAAAAGCAGGACTCGATATGTTTATGAGGACTTTTCATGAGGAACAGCAGGACGAGGCGCATCCGATCAACACGTTTTCCTTTTCACCCGGCACGATCGATACAGATATGCAGGGGGAAATTCGGAAGTCATCAAAACAAGACTTTGAACAAATAGACCGTTTTCAGCAATTATATGAAACAGGCACACTGAAGAGTCCAGATGAAGTCGCAGGTATTTTGCTCGATCTTTTAGGAGATGATCCAGCTGGCGGATGTGTCTACGATGCACGTGAGTATGTGAAAAAACAGTCATAACGACTGCTGCAGCGTAAAGACAAACCCTTGCATTCGGTGTCAGGCCTGCGTGCTAGTGCTCACGAATGTCAAATTCGCTCCGCGCCAGTACTCGGCCTTCCTAGACTTCAAGGGTTTTCATATCACGCTGAAAAGAAGAAAAAAAGCAGTCATAACGACTGCTTTTTTCGTATTGTACAAGCAAAAACAGCTCATTTGACATAAGCTATTTTTGAGACTCATAGAAAATATAACAGAACATTTGAGTTTCTTTTCAGAATATGTTAGGATGCTAAAAATATAGATAAGGAGGGGTTTCCATGAGAAAGGTTACATTAATGGATGTTTACACCCATCCAGTCGCTCAAAAATATTTAAATCGTTCAGGTAAAGCCCATGCGATTGCTTGTGCTTATCACGCATTCAAACTGGCGGTGCAGGCTGGGATTAATCCAGATCTCGCTGTGAAAGCAGCCCTCTTGCATGACATCGGCCACTATGAATGGTATACAGCTGGCGGAGAATGGGATTACGAGACATATAGACGGAATGATATTCATGCCATTAAAGGTGCAGAGCGTGCTCACAAACTGCTCATACGCCTCGGTGAGGAACCAAAGGCAGCCAAAGATATTGCGCTTGCAATTCTGCTTCATACGGATTCATATTTGCCAGAGGGCGACCTTCATAAGGACACACTCCAGCAAATCGTTAAGAAAGCAGATGAAATGGATGAAGAGCCTGGCGGGCATCACCATTACAGACAAATAGACGAATCACTTGCAATGAAAAAAATCACGGAATTGGATCAGAAAGTGCAACAGGCACTTCAGCCCATGAAACGCTCTGTTTAGTATGGAATGTCACCATGAATATTTCCATGCTGATCGACATACAATGTGCGAATAACGGTACGGTTAAATGCTGATGTACCTGATGCAGTGAGTCCAGTGTAATGAACCGTGACAGAATAAGCACCTTCTTTTTTCAATTGAACAGCTGATGAAGCAGTTGTTTTGAGAGGATGATCTTTTTGGGCATCCTTAAAGTAAAAGGTTTCTACTTTCTTGCTTAATCGTTTAATCAGACCGCTTGAATGGGTTGATGCATCATCCCCTGATTTCGCTGCTTCTGCTATGATTTCTTCATTTAATGGTGAATCAAAGGATACGAGCAGCAAATAAGGAGTCATTTTTTCTGAATTTGATCGAATTGTCCATTTTCCAGGAACGGGTTTATTGATTTGCACATGGTGCGAAAATGCGCCTTCATATGGGAAAGATGCTTCCGATGTCTTCAGATTTGTTAAGACGTCTCCATTTGGGGCGATGATTTCCGGTCGCGCCTCCTGCCTTTCATTTAACCACTGAATCGATAAGCCATTCGTTCCTTCCTCTACATAGAACGCTTCTGTTTTATCCTTTTCACTTTCTCCGCCTTTCACATAAACATCTGTATTCAGCTCAGTAGAGTTCGGGCTCTCTATATTTTCACTTCCAGTGCTTGCGGCATTTGCCAGCAGCTGATGCTGGAACACAGGGAACATGCTTGTGCCGTTTTTAATGGAGTTGTGATCCCATTTCCCTGTTAAAATATTGTTTGCATATGATAGTCTTGTGCTGCTTACCGTGACGGCGCCATCGTTTGCACCAAAGCTCTTTAAATACATGCCGCCTAAGTACAGCACCCCGCCAAATGTGCCCCATTCCGATCCCGAATAAGTGATGTATTTTTGAGGAAACTTCTCCAGCTTGTCGGTTTCACTTCGAAAAGCCGCCATGAGCCCCGTTTGCAAAGAATAGAGCGCATCGCTTTTTTGTCCAAGAATTTCCGCGAGCCAGCTTCCGCCCTTGCTATACGCTAAATCTGCAAGCGGCGTCCCGTAATGAGGGGAGCCAAGTGTGATGACCTTCTCTACATATGGATGGGCATTGTGATACACGAGTGCGGACTGTGTATCCACCCCGCCTTTACTATGACCAATCACAATGAGTTTTCGACCGAACACATCATAGATTTCTTTTAGCTTTTCTGCTAATAGTTTGCCATTCTTTTTCGTATCCTGATCTGGATACAAATCTATGAATGCGCTTTCGTATCCGTTCAGAACAGCTTGCTTTGCCATGTCGTTTCGGTCGAACCATGTGGAGGAGGAGCTGTTAATGCCGTGAACAAAAACAAGTGGCGGTTTTGACTCGTCTTTTTGAACTGGCGCTTCTCCTTTAAACCACTTCCCCGGTGTCCCAGGTTCATCTCCAATTGATCCTGCATACGCATAACTTGCAAAGGAAAAAAAGAGCATGACAGCAGCGAGACAGATGAGTTTTTTCAAGATCATTCACCTCTTCAAATGATTTAAGTTGTTGGCAGCACCAATCTATTATACTTCCAAAAGATGTAAAATAACATAAAATGTTAAAATATGGTATTTATGTTGTGGGTTTGCCCTGAGTGACATTCACATGGGTCATTGCATACGCTGTGGGTAAATACACAAGTAAAGGGGCAGGTAGGATGGCACAACAAGGAAGTCCACAGCTTGTTTCATTAGTTGATCCATATGTTTATCAAACATTGCAAAAAGTAATCGGTATGAGATTAATTGTTCAAACAGTGAAAGATACGGTGCGTGGAAAATTGAAAGAAGTCATGCCGGATCATATTGTCATTGAGGCGGGGACAAAATCAGTTTTTTATGTGCGGATCCAGCAAATTGTATCGGTGATGCCTGATCACAGTGAAAGAGTGTAACAAGCAGACGCAAAGGTGTCTGCTTTTTTCATGCTTACAGAATGTATATCTGGAAAAAGTGCATGATATACCAATTGTTCTTTTTTTTACAAAAAATAAGGTTCTAAAACAAGAAGCAGTTGACAGAAGGTGGGTTGAATAGTAGTTTTTTAATAAGATCAATACGTAACAGGAGGAGCATCTTTGTTAAAATCTAAAGTTCATTTTTGGACATTCCAAATATTACTTGTTTTACTCATTGTTTATGTATCAACAAAGGTTTCGTTTTTATTTCAGCCGATTATTTTATTTGCTTCAACCTTGTTTGTTCCCATCTTGCTGGCTGGAATTCTCTTTTTCATCTTTAATCCAATTGTTCGATTTTTGTCCAAGAAAATTCCTAGGACACTGGCTATCCTGATCATTTATCTTTTGTTCATCGGACTCATCACGTTCATTGTGAATGCTGCGGGACCGATTATTGTCACGCAGGTCGGTGGACTTGTCAAAAGCTTCCCTGGTTATGTGACGGATATGCAGAAATTTATGAATGACTTCTCGCATTCTAAAACATTTACTTGGATGATGAACCAAGATTATGTCTCCGTCTCGAAGTTTGAACAGACAATTGTTTCGACATTAAAAGATTTGCCGGAAAATATTGCTTCAAGTATGTCTGCTGTGTTTGGCGTGATTGCCAATATTGCTTTAGCTGTGATCACAGTTCCGTTCATTTTGTTTTATATGTTGAAAGACGGACATAAGTTTCCGGACAAGCTTGTTCAATTTTTGCCAATGCCTTACCGTAAAGAAGGATTGAAAATCTTTAAAGAATTAAACGATACGCTTGCGGCTTACATACAAGGGCAGATTGTTGTCTGTTTATTTGTTGGAGTGGCTTGTTTTATCGGGTACTTATTAATTGGTGTGAAATATGCGCTCATTCTCGGTATTATCATTGCGGTCACGAATGTGATTCCTTACCTTGGGCCATATCTTGGCGCGGCACCAGCTGTGCTTATTGCGTTTCTTGATTCGCCTGGAAAAGCTGTGGTGACAGTGATTGTGATTCTTGTCGTTCAGCAAGTTGATGGAAATGTCATTTCTCCATTGATTATTGGTAAACGCCTCAACACACATCCTTTGACCATTATCCTGCTATTAATTGGGGCAGGAAGCTTTGGCGGAATTCTTGGTATGATCTTTGCGGTTCCTGTTTATGCACTGCTCAAAGCCATCACCTTGAATATTGTCAGATTGGTGCAGCTGCGTCAGCGATCTCGTAAGGAACAGCATTTAAACGTCTAGGACAGATGCACACCTTTTCCCTTTTTGCATAAGATGATTGAGATAAGCAGATAGGGGGAGATTCTGATGCCTGCAATCGTTGGACCTATTCATATCGAGTCATTAGGAGGAAACGGTGCAGCTACTTTCGGTGATGTCCTGGCCATTGCCCCTTTGGCTGTAGACCACTCTACTGGCGGAGCGGGAGCCTTTAATTCAGGTGATTATATGTCACTTACAAGTGATCCGAATGCCACAATGCTTTGGGACTTCACATTGTTTGGCCAGCCTCAATCATTTAACGCATAGAAAGACAGCTGATGATTACAGATCAGCTGTCTTTTTTATTTTTCATACACGTATTTTTAAGCTGGGCATATGATGTGGGGAGAAAAGGTGGTGGAAAGATGCCAGCGATTGTTGGACCTATTCATATTGACCGTGTGATTGGAAATGGTTCTGCACATTTCGGTGATGTTTTTGCCATTTCGCCAAAAAGTGTCGATCACTCCGCCGGTGGTTCAGGTACCTATAATGCAGGGGACTTTGTCCAATTTTTTAGCAGTCCAAACGTTACGTTTATGTGGGATATAGACCTGATCAGCCAGCAAAAGAGCTTTAATGCGTAGCCAGCTTTGAAAGGGAATTCCTTTTCAGAAGCTGTCTTTTTTTATGGTACAATGGATATGGATGTAAGAAGAAAAAAGAGGTGTGAACAGAGTCAAATGAAAATTAGAAAAGCACACATCACAAGCGGACAACCAAAGACCTACAATGTATATTTACATGAAAATAAAAAAGAATATAAAACGCTTGTAGCCGTACCTGACATTGAATGGAGTATTTCCATTGCGTATGAGGACGAAAAAGAGCAGCTCATCCATTCGCTTGAACAATCTTTAATGGAAAGAGTAGAAACAGACGAAGCCCGTGACCTCGCACTCAAGATTGTGCACTGGGTCACAGAAATGTAAAAATAGAAACCAGGAGTGAACACAGCGATGAAAGAAGAATCCGTAGACTTTTATTTGCAGCAGGGGATATTTGGACATGCTGAAACAAAACCCGATGAACGAAGGATGTTTCTTGGTTCATTAAGGGAACGAGCGCTTCTCGCCCTCACAAAGGGACAGGTATCAAGAAATAAACCGTATCAAGAGGTGGAGCAAGTATTGAAGGCCAATCGACAGGCCTCCCTTCTTTTAAATGGTGAACTGTCCTATGCTTCTTATTCTCAATATGTGAAAATGGCAAATGCCGCTGGATGTTCGTTTAAAGTGGTGAATCATCATGAAGCGCACTCTCCATTTGGTCTTGTCATAGAGATGCCAAGTGCGGTGAATCAGGAGCACATTTATATAGAGGATGAACTGTTTCAAAAAGCTTTTTCTCATGAATCTGTTGAATAGGTTTCCCTAGTGAAATGAATAAGATATAATGATTCAAAAGAGCATATGGGAGAGATGCGGATGGGCAAAGCGTTGATTTGTATTGATTATACAGTTGATTTTGTTGCAGACGATGGAAAACTGACATGCGGAAAGCCTGGACAGGCGATTGAGTCTAAGATCACAGAGATCACTTCTTCATTTATTGATGAAGGCCACTTTGTCGTCTTTGCTGTCGATCATCATGAAGAAGAGGACCCTTATCATCCAGAGACAAAGTTATTTCCGCCCCATAATATTCGCGGAACAGAGGGTATTGAACTTTATGGACAACTAAGTTCACTATTTCACACGTCAAAACATTTAAAACATGTCTACTATATGGAAAAAACAAGATACTCTGCTTTTGCAGGCACTCAATTAGAAATGAAACTGCGCGAGCGCGGCATCACGGAACTTCACTTAGCCGGCGTATGTACCGATATTTGTGTACTTCATACAGCTGTTGATGCGTACAATAAAGGCTTTGAACTTGTAATTCACCAAAATGCTGTGGCGAGTTTTAATGAAGCGGGGCACGAGTGGGCACTTTCTCACTTTGAGCAGTCGCTTGGTGCGAAAGTGGTTAAGTAAGGGAAGGAGAATGGAAGTTGGAGCATCGGTTTAATGACGACAGTTTATCACTACATACAGATCTTTATCAAATTAACATGGCAGAAACGTATTGGAGAGACGGCATACATGAGAAGAAGGCAGTCTTTGAACTCTTCTTTAGAAAGCTTCCATTTGACAATGGCTTCGCTGTATTTGCTGGCTTAGAGAAAGCGATTGAATATTTATCGGACTTTTCCTTTACTGAAAGCGATCTCGCATATTTAAAAGATGAACTTGGTTATAAAAGCGATTTCATTGACTATTTAAGCGGATTGTCCTTTACAGGTACACTTCATTCAATGCGAGAAGGGGAAATTGTCTTTGCGAATGAACCGATTATGCGCATTGAGGCAACGCTTGTTGAAGCTCAGTTAATCGAAACGGCATTGCTCAATATCGTGAATTTCCAGACGCTGATTGCAACAAAAGCGGCTCGGATTAAAGGAATCATTGAAGATGAGACAGCTTTAGAATTCGGAACAAGACGTGCACATGAAATGGATGCGGCGATGTGGGGAGCAAGAGCGGCACTCATCGGCGGCTTCCAGGCAACAAGTAATGTTCGTGCTGGGAAACGCTTCAACATCCCTGTATCAGGAACACATGCTCACGCACTTGTACAAGCATACCGTGATGAATATACAGCATTTAAAAAATATGCTGAAACACATACAGACTGTGTCTTTTTAGTTGATACGTATGATACTGTCAGATCAGGTATACCGAATGCGATTAAGGTAGCGAAAGAATTTGGAGACAAAATTAACTTCATTGGTGTCAGACTTGATAGCGGGGACCTTGCATACTTGTCTAAAAAAGCTAGAACAATGCTGGATGAAGCAGGATTCCATGAGGCAAAAGTCATTGCATCAAGCGATCTTGATGAACACACCATTATGAATTTAAAAGCACAGGGCGCCAAAATTGATGTGTGGGGTGTTGGGACAAAACTGATCACAGCATTCGATCAGCCAGCCCTCGGTGCAGTGTATAAGCTGGTGTCCATTGAAGAAAACGGCAAAATGAATGATACCATCAAAATTTCATCTAACCCAGAGAAAGTGACAACACCAGGCCGTAAACGGGTGTACCGCATTATTAATCAATTGAACCATCATTCTGAAGGTGACTACATTGCACTTGAAGAGGAAGATGTTCATAGTGAGGATAAACTAAAAATGTTCCATCCCGTGCATACATTTATTAGTAAATTCGTGACAAACTTTGTGGCGAAAGATCTTCACGTACCGATTTTTGAACAAGGTAAACTTGTCTATGACAATCCAGATATTCAAACGATTCAAGCCTACGTGCAGGACAGTCTTGGACTCTTCTGGGAGGAATACAAACGAATCAGCAAACCAGAAGAATATCCAGTCGATTTGAGTCAAAAATGCTGGGATAATAAAATGCAGTTTATCCATGATGTGAAAAATAAAATCAAAAAAGAGCTTTATGAAAGCGAATGATTAGAAGAAAGGGAGATCATCAAGCCAGATGGTCTCTTTTTTTTATTTTGACCGATTGAAAATGAACTAAAAGCGCAATCATTTGGTATACTGAAAGCACATCTTGTTTGTCATGGCATAAAGGAGGATTGGAGCAGTTGAGGGTGTTTGTTGCGAGACAGCCTATTTTTAACAGAAAAGAACAAGTCGTATCATATGAGCTGCTTTATAGAGATAGTGAAACCAATACATATAGCGCTGAAGACGGTGATCAAGCGACAACGGACCTCATTATCAACAGTTTTCTAAATATCGGCATCGAAACACTGACAGAAGGAAAACGATGCTACATTAATTTCACCGAAAGCTTGCTTTCATCTGATCTGCTCACCTATTTTGATCCGCATCAGCTTGTGATTGAGATATTAGAAAATGTACCGATTACCCCGGCACTTATTATGAGATGTAAGCAGTTAAAAAAATGGGGATATACGATTGCACTCGATGATTTCTTCCTAAACGGAACACATTATAGTGACAAGCTGCTTGAGGAACTCCTCTATTGCATTGATATTTTAAAAATTGACTTTCTGAAAACGACAACGCAAGAACGAAGAGCTATTCTGAATACGTATAAAAAGTATCGCCTTCGATTTCTAGCAGAAAAAGTAGAAACGAGAAGAGAATATGAAGAAGCGCTAGAAGCAGGTTTCCACCTGTTTCAAGGGTATTTCTTTAGTGAGCCGCATGTGATATCAGGACGAGCATTATCGACCAGCTTCCATGCGTACCATCAGCTTTTAAATGAGTTAAGCAAGGACCAGCCGAATATCCAGACCGTGACCCATTTTATTGAAAGTGACCTTTCGCTATCATATCAATTATTAAAAATGCTGAATTCAGGCGGCATGAGACGTCTATATCAAATTAAGAGTATCCGGCAGGCGATTATCCTGCTTGGGTTTAATGAAATTCGGCGCTGGATCTTTATCCTTTCGTTTAAAGAACTGAATGTCCAAGCTAACTCAAGCCAAAAAGAAATTATCAAAATGTCATTCATTCGTGCCAAAACGTGTGAACTGATTGCCTATCGGACTGAACGGGAGCACCCTGCCTCTTATATGCTGACAGGCATGTTTTCTCTCATTGATACACTTGTCAGGGCAGATATTACAGAACTTGTGAAGGAGCTGCCGCTTTCTGATGAAGTTGGCGAGGCACTGCTTGGCTATGAAAATGATTATTCTTTTGTGCTAGGTGTGGCCAAACGTATTGAACGAAATGAATGGGATGATGAAATGTTCGATGGAAATCTCCCGAAACAGGAAGCCTATGGCTGTTATATAGAAGCCATTGAATGGTGCCATAAAATGTTTGAATCTTAAGAAAAGCCGCTCGCGTGAGAGTGGCTTTTTCTTTGTCATGCCCACTGTAAAAGAAGAAAAAGTCTGCTGGAGGCAAGAGACAAGTAGATTCGAATACCTTCTGGACTAAAGCGGATATCAATGCCGCTTTTCACCCCGATTTGCTTCAGCATTCGGATGACACTTGTCGAATCAGAGCGCTCAGCAGCCTCCATGATGCGCTGCGCAAACGGAAGGGAGCTGGAAATTTGCTGCGTGATGAGTGAAGCATCAGCAACGAGACGGGCTGATTCCTTTGCAGCTCGTTGAAATGAGTGGGCATCAACTGGAGGAAAAGTCATTGGCGTGCGCGGCGGGTATGCGTTGTTCATTGCGGGAACCTGCAAAGCAGGATAAGGTACATAGTAAAACACATGGTCACCTCTTCTCTCATTGGCGTGAAATTGGACGGATATCTGTTCTAAATGTATGTAGAAAATCAGAATAAAGAATCAAAATGATCTTTCTATCTTTGTAATTCCAGCATAAAAATAGGTACTTTTGCGGTCAATTTCGGTGAATGTCGCCAAAAAATTGCGGTGTCCACAATAGCGTCTGTCGTCTGACCTATGACACGCAAAACCGAAGATATAGAGGGGATCGTACGTTCTGTCAGGAGAGAAGTGTGACGAATGATGCCTATTCCTGTCGCAAAAATGACGCAATTCCTTTGAAATTGAGATAAAAGTATGATTTGAAAAGTCAGAAAATGATGAAAAAAGACCTATTGAATTTTGCGGTATCGCGCACACGTTTTGTGCATACTTTTCGGTGAAAAAATACTCAATTACATTTACACTGTTAGTAACAGATCAAATACTTATGACCCAATCACCATACACAAATACATTGATCTTCCAAAAAAGGAGAGTGGAATCGATGGAAAAGTATGAAATCGAAGAACTTAAACAATTATTATGGAAACTTGAAAACGAAATCAGAGAAACAACGGCTTCTCTTCATAACATTAACAAAAGCATTGATCAATACGACAAATATGAATATGTGAAAATTTCTTAAAGACTTGATAATCATCAAGTCTTTTTTTTATCCAAATACATACAAAAAAAGGATATATTATTATATAATTGTTAAATAGCGATGTCATTGGACATTTGCTTATGTCTTTTTAGTAAAATAAAAGACGAAAGGGTGAGGTACAAGATCGAGTATGCTAAACTATCTAGAGAATACAAAAATCAAGCAGAATATGTCTGATTTTATTCAACATGCAGTCAGGCAGAATGATTTACAAAAGCTGCTTCTGAAATTTACAGATAGAAAAAAAGAATTTCCTCTTGGTCAATTGGCTTACCAGCATTATGAGGCATTTGGCGGACAAGACAAGCAAGCGATTTCAAAACTGGCAGCAGGGATTGAACTTCTCATTTTATCTGCCGATATATTAGATGATATTGAAGATCAGGACAATGATTCGTATCCTTGGATGAACGTCGACCAAGGAGTGGCCATCAATGCATCTACGTATTTGTATACGGTGAGTATCCAATTCATCACATCAATATGTGAAAATAATGCTCAACTAATAGAGAAATTGTTCCATTTCATCAAAATGTCAATGGAAGGGCAGCACGAGGATTTGCGTCATTTGCATGGAACAGAAGAAGAGTGTGTAGAGGTTTTAAGGAGAAAATCAGGATCTTTAACAGCTCTTTCTAGCGTACTGGGTGTTTATTTAGCGACAGGAAAAATAAGCGCCACTGTGGAATCTTATTCAATATATTATGGTGTTGCTGAACAGATCAGTAACGATTTTTTTGCGTTATTTTCAAAATCAAACGGAGATTTTCAAAAAAAACAAACGCTGGCATTCAGTTATTTACAAAGACGTTTTAACGATGCCAGTCAAGAGCTTCTTTCCTTCTTTTCTAACCGGCTGGATGAGTCAGAGCAAAAGCCGTTTCAACTGAAGCAGAAATTACTTGAAGCTGGTTTGACTCAGTACATGGTATCGATGAGAGAGATTATGCTGTTAAAAATGAAGCGAGGAATTGAACAACTTGATTTACCTAAAACGAAGAAGGAACAATTATATGCATTTATGACAAAGGAGGGCAATGATTGAACATTCAAAATATCATTGCACATCTAATGAAGAACCCAGTTGTGATCGATGAATTGAAATCTGGAAATGCAAGTTTAATTCATGCAGATGCACAAACAACCGCAGCCATTATAAAAGGTGTAGAAAAAGGATACATGAGTGCGAAATACATCTGGGAGTATTAATTTTAAGATCCAACCTGTATGATTATTTAATGATCTTTTCTTAAGGATGTTTTAAACATGAAGCTTACCTATACAAAATTGTCCACATTTCTTGTGTTTTTGTCTTTTTTATTTGTGATCTATATTTCATATATCTATGTATTTGATATTTTTAATGGTGCACGTGTAGAAAAGAATGAAAATGGTCAAACGGAAGTTGTTGACGTTGAATATCTTTCTTTAGCTTATTCGTCAGGGTTAAAAGAAGGAGATATTATTTTAAAAATAAACGGACAATCTAATTTAATTCAAGATCATATGATTAATGGTAAGCTTAGAAATGTACAAAGAATTGATATTCAAAGAGGAAACCAAATTATATCACTTAAAAATAAAACATTGATTGGTCGAGAAAGCTTATTTATCTATTTAATCCCTCTTCTTCTATATTCAATATGCTTATTTTGTATCTTTTTTATTATTAAAATCAACAAAGAGCCGCAACGAAAATCTGCATTTTTATTAATTTTATTCTTATTGTCAATTTGTGTTGGATATCTGAGTGCAGGTACTTCAGGAATTGGTGATAGATTTAGCCATTATGTTCTCTTATTGTGTTTATCGAGTGTATCCATCTTATATATTCATTTTATCTATCAATACTTCAAAGAATTTGATGTGCACTTAACGAACCCAAAACTAATCAGGTGTTTATACTTAATACCTATTTTTAATCTTGCAGTACATAGTGGAGTTTCGGTGTCATCTGAATTGAGAAAATATGTTCCAAGCATCAGTTTGCTGTTTTTTTTCGGAACAGTTTTAGTAGCACTTTATTTAATAGTCAGAGGCATGAAGAGATATAAAAAAACAGCACATGGTTCAGTTTTAAAGTTTTTTGCTATTATAAATGTATTGTCGTTCAGTCCATTTATTTTATTTTTCGTTATTCCCTATGTATTTTTTGATAAGTATTTGATTGATCCTTTTATCCTGACGTCTATCGTTTTGTTAATTCCTTTTTCACTCGTGTACCAATTTATGACGAACAAACTTTACAATATGGATTTTCTAATTAGTAGACTGAGATACTATGGCTTTCTAGCTATTACACCGACTGTTTTAGTTGTTGTCACGTTTTATATTTTGCAAAAACCAGAAGATTTGAAGTACACATTGAAGCTTGCATTAATCACTTATACTCTCATGCTGGCTGTTTTTTATTTCAAAGAAATTCTAGATTTCCGTTTTCGATTGAAGCGTTTTTCAGAGAAGCATAATTATCAGGATAGTGTATTTAAATTTACACAGCTCATTCGTGAGGCGTCCTCACTTCATCAAGTGCTGTATCATTTGAAATACACCATTTTAGAAGTGCTTGTTGTGAATAAAGCCTTTGTGCTTGAGGTGAAGGCTGACGGACAAATTATTGAAATTGATGAGTCAACAAATGATAGTAAGCTATGGAAAGAATACGTGGATCAATTTCAAGATATTTTAGGTGAAGTTGGTAAAATCATCGAGCTTGATAAAGGGTTTATGATGAAAATTGGCGAGCGGGGCGGTCACTCGTTTATGATTTGCTGCTTATCCAATATACAGACACCGAAATTGACACGCGATGAAATTTCTTGGTTGAAAACATTGGCATTTTACACCAGTGTCAGTTTAGAAAATGTCGTCAAGATCGAAGAATTGATGGAGCATCTTGACGATTTGAAACAGCGCGAGGCCAATCCTGCGTGGCTGAAGAAAATCATGTTTGCCATGGAAGAAAAGCAGCGCTCAGATTTAGCGAGGGATCTTCATGATTCCGTGCTGCAGGACTTGATATCGTTAAAAAGGCAGTCAGAGATGTTTTTAACGAATTTCCAAAACAACCAATGCCCAACCTCCATTGAAAATTCGCTTGTCTCATGGAACGATCAAATGTCTAAAGTGATTCAAACGACGAGAGAAACATGTCATGAGCTTCGGCCTCAGCTGCTGTATGATTTAGGTTTAGTAAAGGCGATATCGAAGCTAACTTCTCAAATTCAGGAGGAAGCACCATTTCATATTAGGCTGAATACGACACGCTTTGATAAAGAATTGGACATTGATATTGATTCACAGCTGAATATTTACCGAATTGTTCAGGAGCTGTTATCCAACGCCCTGAAGCACTCTAGAGCCACTCAAGTGTTAGTGATGCTGATTTGTATTAAAGATCAGGTTGTTCTTCACTATGAGGATGATGGAGTCGGTTTTGATGCCAGTCATCTTGATCAGCACACAATGAGCATGGGGCTTTCGGGAATTAGAGAACGAGTCAAAGCATTAAATGGAAAGCTTCAAATTCACACAGCCCCGGGCAAAGGGCTCAAGGTGAAAATTGAAATGGAATTGTAACCATTTATTAAGGATTAAGACTTGGCATCAGCCAAGTCTTTTATATAAAATGGAAGTGAGTGATTTAAAGGGAGGAAGACATGAAGAAGATATTGGTCATTGATGATCATCCGGCTGTCATGGAAGGGACAAAAAGCATATTAGAATCAGACCAGCAGCTATCAGTCGATTGTTTAAGTCCTGATGCAGAAGCCGCCTTTTTAAAGACGCATGACTTTTCCATCTATGATGTGATTTTAATGGATTTAAATCTCGGGGATATCAATGGAATGGACATTGCGAAACAAATTTTAGAAACCAACCATCAAGTGAAAATTATCATTTATACAGGGTATGAAGTAGATGATTATTTTGAAGAGGCTATTCGGGCTGGATTACACGGTGCAATTAGTAAAACAGAGACGAAAGACAAAATTATTGAATACATACACCGGACATTGCAAGGAGAAGTTGTCATTCAGCTGTCCTATTTAAAGAAATTAATTTCACAGCAGCAAGAAAAGCCAGAACAAGCGCAGCAGACTGACCACGATCTCTTAACGGAACGGGAGTGTTTGATCCTTAGAGAAGTGGAAAAAGGATACACGAACCAGGAGATTGCCGATGTGCTTCATTTGAGCAAAAGGTCAATTGAGTACAGTTTGACATCCATCTTTAATAAGCTGAATGTTGGATCTCGTACAGAAGCGGTGTTAATTGCCAAGTCTGAAAGTGTGCTGTAAACGTGTGAAGGGAGAGGGCCTTAATGAATGTGAGCGGATCAAATACACTGCTTGAGGCACTAGGCATTGAGATAGTAGAGTGCAATGAATCACGGTGCGTTGCAACAATGCCAGTCGATCACAGAACAAAACAGCCATTTGGACTGCTGCACGGAGGAGCATCTGCTGCTCTAGCAGAAACAGTGGCGAGCATGGGGGCTGCGGCTCATTTAGACTTAACGCAGCAAGTTTGCTCAGGTATTGAAATCAATGCCAATCATTTAAAATCTGTACGCGATGGAGTTGTGACAGCGACAGCTGTTCCTGTGCATGTAGGACGGCGTACAATGGTATTTCAAATCGATATAAAAGATGATCGAGACCGGCACATCTGTACGTCCAGATGCACACTTGCTGTCATTGATCGCATATAAAAAAGCTCCCGGTGCAGCGGAAGCTTTTTTTATATGCACGTTGAGAGATAAAAAAAAGAATGGCCCAACATATCAGGCCATTCTTTTTCGCTGTTTATAAATAAGAATCTTCTTTCCGCTTAATTACAAAGTTACGGAAACCACCATAATCATCTTGGACACTGCGTTTGTCGAGCTTAACACCAGTATTGTAGGCGGCTCTTCCGATTAAGTGTGCGCCGACTGGTGCTGTCAGGAAGATGAATACGATGCCGAGAAGGATTTTTGCAGAAATAACGCCTGCAAGAAACCATTCATGAAAAAACACACCTACTAAAATCAGAACAACGCCAAGTGTCGATGCTTTTGATGCAGCATGCATACGTGTGTAAACATCCGGCAGGCGAAGGACACCAATGGCTGAAATCAAACAGAGGATAGCGCCTAGCAGGATAAAGAAAATGACGATGGCTTTAGCGATGACGATCATTTTCAATCACTTCCCCTTTCTCAAGGAATTTGGAAAAAGCGACAGTACCGATAAAGGCAAGGATACCGAGCAGTAAAATAATCTCAAAGAATGCAGTGGTTTTCAGTAAAATTGAAACGATGGCTGTCATTCCAATTAAATTGATTCCTATCGCATCAAGCGCACTCACACGATCAGGAATAGAGGGACCTTTGATCACTCGTATCACAAAAAGCAAGGTAGACAGCGCAAGGATGCCAAGTGAAATTTGCAAAATGAGTTCCATTACTTACCGCTCACCTCCTGAATCGCTTTTTCAAATGAAACCCGGATATCGTGAATGGCTTTTTCAGCATCTTCAATATCCATCGCATGAATGTATAAAATGGAACGATCGTCGGAAATATCAATCACTAGTGTACCTGGTGTCAATGTAATCATATTAGCCAGTATGGTGATTTCCCAATCTGTTTTCAAATCCGTACGAAAGGCGAAAATACCGGGCTTAATTGTGAGCTTTGGAGATAATACGGTCTTTAATACACTTAAATTGGCAAGAAGCAGCTCGCGAATAAAAATGATGATAAGCTTGAAAATCGCATAAAGGGCATAGCCGTAAAAACGCTGCGGGAAAAATCGACGCAGCATAAAAATGGCGATCATCCCTAATGCAAAACCTGATACAAAGTCTGCGGCTCTGTATGTATCATTCATAAACATCCATGTAAAGGCGAGGAGAGCGTTTAGTAATATTTGAAAGGCCATGTTCATCTACTCCTTCAGCACAGCTTGAATATATTTTTCTGGTGTAGAGAGCATTTCCGCTGCTTGATTGATATAAGGGGCAATGAACTCTGTCCCTAACCCAATAGCAAGCGATAAGACGACAAGCAGTACGCCAGGATACACCATTCCTTTAATTGACGGCTTTCTTCTACGTTTATCTTGTTCCTCTCCCCAAAATGCGGACATGAAAATCTTCATAATAGAGTAGAGGACAAGGAGGCTGGACAGTAAGACCAAGATAGAAAACGTCATGTATCCAGCAGAAAATCCACCTTCCACAATTTTTAGTTTCCCAACAAAGCCACTCAGCGGCGGAATTCCTGCAAGCGATAAAGCCGATATGAAAAACATCCATCCTAATAGAGGCTGAGATTGAATCAGTCCGCCCATTTTTTTCAGTTGGTTTGTACCAGCGTACACAAAGAGGGCACCTGCCAGCATAAATAAAGCCCCTTTGATCACCATGTCGTGAATGAGATAATAAATAGCTCCTTGGAGTGATGCAGGTGTGTTGGCTGCAAATCCAAACAAAATGACACCAACAGCTGTGACAATATTATAAATCACAATCTTCTGCACATCAGAATAGGCGATCGAACCTATCACACCGAATATCACCGTCAGTGCGGCAAGCCACGCCATGAGTGTATGGGTGAAGCCTGTATCGTGTATAAAAATTAATGTAAAGACTCTGGCAATCGCATATAAGCCAACCTTTGTGAGCAAAGCCCCAAAAAGAGCTGAAATCGCTGCTGGCGGTGCATGATACGATCCTGGCAGCCAGAAATAAAGCGGGAAGATCCCAGCTTTTAAGCCGAATACAATGAGGAACAGGATGGAAATAACAGTGATTAACCCTGTTTGCCCTGATTCAGCTATTTTCACACTTAAATCAGCCATATTGAGCGTACCCGTCACTGCATATAAACAGGCAACTCCGACAATAAATAATGCCGACGAGATGATATTAAACACAATATATTTGAGTGATTCACGAAGCTGAGGCTTTGATCCGCCTAATACAATGAGCATATAAGATGCCATCAGCAGTAATTCAAAGAAGACAAACAGGTTGAATATATCTCCCGTTAAAAAGGCTCCGCTCACGCCAGCTAACAAAAACTGCACGCCAGAATAATAGAAGAGCCGCTCTCTTTCTTTCCCAATCGTTTGAAAGGAGAAGAGGACTGTCACAAGCCCGACAACGGAAGCAGTCAGCACAAGGAGTGCAGCAAATTGATCGGCGACAAGGGCAATCCCAAATGGTGCTTTCCAGCCGCCTAAATAAAGGGTTTGTATCCCATTTGTGAAAATCGTTTGAACCAAATATGCATTACATATAATGGCTGAAAGAGATGCCAAGACACTAAAAACTCTTGAAAGCATGATGTTTTTATTCATAAAAATCAATAGTGTAGCAGCTAGTAATGGAATTAATATAGGCAGGATCACGAGATTATTCATGCTGATCATTTCCTCTCATTTGATCCATGTCATCTGTTCGCAGCTCTTGGAAGGCTCGGAAGGCCATGACAAGTAATAAGGATGTCACACCAAAAGCAATGACAATGGCTGTTAAAATTAATGCTTGCGGCAATGGATCTACATAGGATGTGAGCCCCTCTTTTAGAACTGGAGGCGCTCCCTTTTTTAAGCCGCCCATTGTTAAAAGAAGCAAGTGGACGCCGTGACTCAAAACAGCAGTACCGACGATGACCCGCAGAAGGCTTTTTGACAGCATCAAATAGGTCGCCGCCATAAAAATAATTCCGACGATAATAGACATTAGAAATTCCATTATTCCTTCTCTCCAATCATTTGAATAATGGTCATGGTGACACCGACAACGACCAAATACACACCGATATCAAACAGGACGGCTGTCGCTAGTTCTGTTTTTCCTAAAAACGGTAATTGGAAATAATCAAATGCATGTGATAGAAAAGGTGCACCGAATAGAAAGGATCCCATACCTGTCAGGATCGCAACGAGCAAACCGGCTCCAGCTACATAAATAAAGTCAAAAGGCAAAATGCGTCTTACTGTTTTCAGATCATAGGCTAAAAGCAGAAGAACGACAGCCGCAGAACTCATCAGG
Organism: Bacillus sp. ABR; assembly: GCF_056172715.1. Lineage (NCBI taxonomy): Bacteria > Bacillati > Bacillota > Bacilli > Caryophanales > Bacillaceae > Bacillus > Bacillus sp. ABR. The sequence continues at coordinate 926,031 of NZ_JAOYSL010000001.1, forward strand.
CCGCCGATGAATCCGCCGCCAGGATTGTTATGCCCCGCAAGAAATAGGTGAAGGGAGAAGAGCAAGATGATGAATGCTGTGATTTTTGTTGTGACTTGCAAAAGCATATCATTCGTATCAATCTTTCTCATCGCCGCACACCTCTCTTCCGTTTTGCTTGTGTTTTTAATAACCCATAAATACCAAGTGCCGCAATGGCGAGCACAGTGATTTCAAAAAGGGTATCAAAGCCCCTGAAATCGACAAGAATGACATTGACAATATTGTCACCGCCAGCAAGTTTGTAGCTGTTTTCAATAAAGTAAGTTGAAATGGTATCAAGTGACTGCTGACTTGTGGAAGCGAAAGCTAGACAAGTGACAACAACCCCAACACCTAATGAAATGATGAAATTGGTCATTTTGAATCTTCTCGTTTTTTGCTTTAAGCTCAGCTTCGGTAAATGATAGAAGCAAAGCAAAAACAGTGCGACAGAAATCGTTTCAATAATCAGCTGCGTCAGCGCAAGGTCAGGTGCTCTGAAAATCACGAAGAATAATGACAGCGTGTATCCCATGACACCTAGAGCAATAATAGCTGTTAATCGTGAGCTTGCGAATACTGTTGCAATCGTCGCCGCCACCATCACAAGTGAAAGAATCACCTCATACGTGCCAATAGAGGCAGCCTGATCTGTTTGAAATGAAAAGGCCTGCTGATAAAACATGACGCCGCCAATGACGATAATCATGAACCCAAACACATAGACAAGATAGTCACGAAGAAAACCAGTCATATAACTGTTTGTCAGGCGGTATGACCTTTTTTCCAAACCGATAAGAGAGCGGTCGTATAAAGCGTTAAATGACCATTTTTCCTTAAAGATGTTGTACATTGGACGCCATTTTGAAAGCGTCAAGTAGCCGATTGTGCCGAGTACAACAACACCTATTGTCATATAGAGCTCTGGCTGGAAGCCATGCCATGCTTCAATCTTCACAGAAAAACGGCTTCCTGTTTCAATCGCTTCAGGAATGATCGCCGCAATTGCGGGTTCGATGACAGAATAGGCAAGAATATTAGGGAAAAAGAAGAAGGTGACCACAAGTGCAGCGAGAATGATTGGCGGAATGAGCATGCCGATCGGTGCTTCATGCGGTTTTTTCTCCAATTGGTCTATATTCAGACGGCCTCTAAAAGTTTTAAAGAGGAGCATCATACTATAAATGAACGTAAAGACACTAGCGAGCCAAGCAAGTGCTGGGATGATAGCACCCCATGTTGAAACGTCCGTAAAGCTGATGTCAGAAATTCGTATCATACTTGTGAAAAATAGCTCTTTACTTAAGAAACCGTTAAATGGCGGTAATCCGGCCATTGAAAATGTACCGATTAACGTAATTGTGAAGGTAATCGGCATGATCGTCATTAATCCGCCTAATTTTCGAATGTCACGAGTTCCTGTTTCATGATCGATAATACCAGCTGCCATAAAGAGACTTCCTTTAAACGTAGCATGGTTAATGAGGTGAAAAATAGCTGCAAGAATGGCTGCGCCAAAAAAGGCAGGATTGTTTTCATGAATCGCAGCTGCGCCGACGCCAAGCATGAGCATAATCATACCGAGCTGACTCACTGTCGAATAGGCCAGAATGGCTTTCAAATCGTTTTGCCGGATGGCGTGGAATGATCCCCAGAATAATGTGACAAGTCCAACAATGGAAATGGTCCAGAACCATACCTCTGATATAGCAAAGATTGGACTGAAGCGGGCAACAAGATAAATACCGGCTTTCACCATCGTAGCAGAATGCAGATAACTGCTCACAGGGGTCGGTGCTTCCATTGCATCAGGCAGCCAGATATAGAATGGGAACTGGGCTGATTTCGTAAAGGCACCTATTAAGATTAGGATCATGGCAGGGATAAAGTAAGGTGATGCCATAATGAGTTGAAGCTGATTGACTGCTTCACGAATACTGAATGAATCAGTAATCAGGTAAATGAGGATGAAGCCACCAAGCATAGCTAATCCGCCAAAAACAGTAATAAGCAGTGATTTCGTTGCTCCATACCTAGAGCGCTCACGCTTATACCAATACCCAATTAAAAGGAAGGAAGAGATACTCGTTAACTCCCAAAACAAGTATAGAACCACCATGTTGTCAGAAAGAACGACACCCAGCATCGCGGTCATAAACATGAGCAAATACGTGTAGAAAGAGCCAAGCTGTTCTTTTTCCTTTGATAAGTAGAAAATACTGTACAGTACCACAAGTGCGCCGATACCTGTAATTAATAAAGCAAATAACAGGCTGAGACCATCGACATACACAGTGAAATTCATCCCTAAAGATGGAATCCATTCAGCCTGTGAGAAAAGCGTTCGCCCATTCGAAGTGATATGTAACATTTGGATGAAATAGGTAAATAAAAGAATCGGCAAGATGAGAACAAACCATCCTGTATGTATACGCTTCACATATTTGTAAAGGAAAGGTACAACAAAAGCGAGTAAAAAAGGTGATAGGATGGCGAAGTGAATAAGCTGCAAGAAAATGAACCTCCTTTGATCAATATAAATTCACGTTCTAAAGAACTGGTAATTAAAATTATAGCGTAAATACAGCCATAGTGCATTGGTTTGAAACGATTTCAAGCAAACTGTATTTGTTTTAGGTTCTTTTGACCACAAAAATAATTTTATCAAAAATGACACTCATTGTATATTGTTTTGTTTTTCGTACATGCTTTTCTTAAAGGAGCTGATCAAATGAAACGAAAGATCGCCATCAGCTTAAGCCTATTCTGCACGATTTTAGGAGGAGCATTCTTGATTGACCGAAATGATCAAAAAAGGTGGCAGGCCGGAAGTGAATGGCCGCTATTTTCTGAGCATCTTCTTCACATGAGCTATCAAGAAACGAAGCTGTATCCTTTTCAGCCCAGGGAATATTTACGAATTGTATTAGCTGATGAATAAGAGATCCTATAGGAGAAAAGAAATATAAAAAAGCATGAGCCCATGTGAGAGCTCATGCTTTTTATGTGTGGTAGTTTAACTAAACATTCTGAGTAAGATCGTTGCACAGATAACAGTTGCTGCTCCGCCAAGTCGTGTAGATACTTGTGCGAAAGGCATAAGACCCATTCTTCCAGAAGCTGAAAGAATGGCAACATCACCAGTACCGCCAAGTCCGCTGTGACAGCCAGTGACAATAGCAGATTCTACTGGATACATGTTCATTAGTTTTCCAACGAAGTAACCAGAACCAACCATTGCGAGTACAACAGCGATACATACGCATACGAATGGAATTGAGATGACAGTTGCTACATCATCAAGTGGAATGTATAGAATACCAAGACCAACCATTAGCGGCCATGTAAAACTTCTTGATACAAACTTGTAGAACTGCTGTGAGCCATTTTGAAGATGCTGAGGCATCACGTTTAAGTATTTGATTAAAGCAGCAAGAACAATCATTAAGATTGGACCTGGAATATGAACGAAGCTTTCTAACAAACCACCAAAGATGAAGGTTGTACAAGCAACGAGTACACCAGCACCCATTAAACCGAAATCAACTTTTGCATCCATATCCGGCTGCTCGAAAATTTCGTTTGCTTCTTTAGATTTCACAAGACGGCCATTCCCGTTCAGTTCAGGACGTTTCTCACCAAGCTTCTTCATTGCGCCAGCACAGATAATGGCAATGACGTTCCCAATGACAGCCGCAGGGATTAATTGAGAAATTAATGACTCTGCTGATACACCAAGAATTTGTGAATAAGCGATAGATAATGGCAAAATCCCTTCTCCAACACCACCGGCAATAATCGGTACAATAATAAAGAAGAATGAATGATGCGGTGTGTAACCAACTAAAAGGCCAACAAGGATACCAGCACTCACAGCTGCAATTGTACCTGCAACTAGAGGGACAAACATACGAATAAGGCCTTGTACTAAAACAGTTCGCTGCATGCCAAGAATACTTCCTACTACAAGAGCAGAAATATAGAAGTAAAGGAAGTTCGACGTTTTCATAAGAGACGTAACCGCTTCCAATGAGTTCGGATTTAGAACATTAAAAAAGACCAGGAACGATGGTACGAATAAAGAAAGAATCGCCGGTCCACCAATATCTTTTAAGATTGGAATACGTTGTCCTACATCTCCAAGGAAAATCCCCAAAATCATAATAACAGCGAAACCACCAAGCATATTTGCTGGAATTTTATTAAAATAAGCGGCAGTTAAAATAATCGCTGCAAGTACTAAATACACAGGTAGATCAATAACACCAATTTTCCAAGACATGATCTTACGGAAAACGCTTTTATTATTGTCAGAATCGTCTGTAATCGATTTCAATTGTTGTGCATTAGCCACATAAACACCCCCAAATGCTATTTGTCTCAATTGTAGAAGATTCTGTGACACTCATCTATTTATTAAACTAAAATAAGTGTAATAAAAGTAAAATAAACAGGAGTTTTTGAGTTTTTTATCATACAAAAATCCCCTGAAGATAGTTTGTCCTTCAGGGGATTGATCATACATCGTATTTATCGTTTTCCTTTTAAATAAGGTGTACCAAGTGCTTTCGGTGCATCGGCACGTCCGATGAAGCCAGTAAGTGCTAAGATGGTGAGCACATATGGTGCTATGAGCATATAAACATTCGGTATATCTTGGAACAGCGGCAGGAGAGAACCAATGATGCTTAAGCTTTGAGCAAATCCAAAGAATAAAGCAGCTCCCATTGCGCCAAATGGATGCCATTTACCGAATACAAGCGCAGCTAGTGCGATAAAGCCTTGTCCAGTAATGGTAGCATGGGAGAAATCAAGCGCGATCGTTGAGGCATAAACAGCCCCGCCCAGACCGCCAAACAGTCCACTAATGAAGACAGCGATATAACGCATTCGGTACACTTTGATTCCCATTGTATCAGCTGCCATTGGATGCTCTCCAACTGCACGAAGACGAAGACCAAATGGCATTTTAAATAAAACAAACCATGCAACCACCGCAAGGGCTAAAGCAAGTATGGACGTATAATAAACATCTTTAAAGAAAATATCACCAATGATCGGAATGTCACTTAAAAGGGGAATATCTCCTTTATAGAAAGGTTCTGTAATTTTATCAGTTTGTGCTTTTCCGTAAATCAGTTTTACGACAAACAGTGTAGCGCCAAGTGCCAGCATGTTAATGGCCACACCACTGACCGTTTGATCAGCTCGGAATGTAATGGTCGCAACTGCATGAATCAGTGAGAACAATCCGCCAACGGCCATTCCAACGAGAAGCCCAAGCCACGGGGTCAAGGCTCCAAACGTATCAGCAAAAAATAAGTTAAAGATAATACTGGAAAATGCTCCGACGACCATCAAACCTTCAAGACCGATATTGACAACACCTGATCTTTCTGAAAAGACGCCTCCAAGAGCGGTTAAAATAAGTGGTGCAGCATAAACAAGTGTAGCTGGGACGATGATTTCAAGTATTTGCAGAAATCCCACTTATTTTCCCCCCTTTTTCTTCATTTGTTGAATCACAAGACGAATAATATAGCTTGAGGCGACGAAAAGAATGATGATCGCAATGACAATATCAACAACCTCAGTCGGTACGCCTGATTCAAGCGGCATATTTAATGCACCGACCTTCAGTCCACCAAGCAATAATGCAGCAAGGACAACACCAACAGCCGTATTTCCACCTAATAAAGCGACAGCAATTCCATCAAAACCTACGCCTGTAAACGAGCCTTTAATAGAGGCATATTCAAATGTACCAAGGCCTTCCATAGCGCCTGCAAGACCTGCAAAAGCACCTGAAATGAGCATCGCATAAATGATATTGCGGCGAACGTTCATGCCAGCATACTGTGATGCCTGCTGATTCATTCCAACAGCCCGTAACTCAAACCCTTTAGAAGTTTTTTGAATAATGATCCACATCACGACCGCCGCAATAATGGCAACAAAAATACCGTTATGCATCCGGGAGAAATCAGTGATCTGCTCAAAAAATCCAGAGCGAAGCGAGGCAGTGGCATCGATTTTATCTGTTTTATCTTTATTATCTGTTAAGACATTTGAGATTAAATAGTTTGTGACATGAAGGGCAATGTAGTTCATCATGATGGTGACGATGACCTCATGCACATAAAAACGAGCTTTTAAAAATCCGGGAATAAAGCCCCATAGAGCACCTGCAGCAGCTGCGGTGATGAGTGCAAGCGGCAGATGAATATACATAGGTGCATGGACAGTTGTTCCAATCCATACAGCAGCTACCCAGCCAACAAGCATTTGACCTTCGACACCGATATTAAACAGGCCTGTCCGAAATGCAAAGGCAACAGCAAGACCTGATAAAATATAAGGTGTCACTTGCCTGATGGTTTCTCCCATATAATAGGTTTCACCGAAAACGCCATTCCAAAGGGCGCCATAGCCTTCGATGACACTATAACCGCTTGCCAGCATAATAATGGCCCCAACCAAAAGACCAAGTACAATGGCTATAAGCGGAATCAGCAGATTTGTTAAGCGATTAGACATTTGCTTCTTTCCCCACTTCCTGTTGCGTACTTCCAGCCATTAATAGGCCAAGCTCTTGCTCTGTTGTTTCTTTTGGATCAACAATGGCCACAATGCTGCCTTCGAAAATGACAGCGATCTTATCACTAACATTGATAATTTCATCAAGCTCAAAGGAGATGAGCAAAACAGCTTTGCCAGAGTCTCTTTGCTCAATGAGACGTTTATGAACAAATTCAATCGCACCAACATCAAGTCCTCGTGTCGGCTGAGCGGCGATTAATAAATCAGGATTACGGTCCACTTCACGGCCGATAATGGCTTTTTGCTGGTTACCGCCTGACAAGGCGCGCGCTTCTGTATATTCACTCGGTGTTCTGACGTCATACTCCGCAATGATTCGTTTTGCCTTTTGATAAATATTCTTCATATTCAATAAGCCGAATTTTGAATAAGGACGCTGATAATACGTTTGTAAGGAAATGTTTTCTCCAATTGAAAAATCGAGTACAAGTCCATGTTTATGACGGTCCTGAGGAATATGTCCAATCCCAGATTCGGTCACTTTACGAGGCGGGAGATTTTGAATGGCTTTCCCGTTTAGCATGATCGTGCCAGATTCTGATTTTTTTAGACCGGTAATGGCTTCAATTAATTCAGACTGGCCATTGCCGTCTACCCCAGCAATTCCAACAATTTCGCCAGCCTTTACTGAGAGGTTTAACTGTTTGACCGCTTCAATTCCTCTGGCGTCTTTTACTGTGAGGTCTTGAATTTGAAGAACTTCCTCAGCAGGAGAAGCAGCTTTTTTGTCTGTTTTAAATGACACTTCACGACCAACCATGAGGCTTGCAAGTTCGTCTTTATTTGTGCTTTCCACATCAAGTGTACGAATACCTTGACCTTTTCGGATAATGGTCACGCGATGACAGGCATCCATAATTTCTTTCAGCTTATGGGTGATTAAAATAATGGATTTGCCTTCATTGATTAAGTTTTTCATGATTTGTATGAGTTCTTTGATTTCTTGAGGTGTTAAAACGGCCGTTGGTTCGTCGAAGATCAAAATGTCAGCGCCGCGGTAAAGTGTTTTTAAGATTTCTGCACGCTGCTGCATACCGACAGAGATGTCAGATACTTTTGCGGCAGGATCTATTTTTAAACCATAGCGGTCAGAAAGCTCTTGTACTTGCTGTATGGCTTGCTCTTTGTCAATCTTTCCAAACTTCTTTGGCTCTTTACCTAAAATGATGTTTTCAGCGACAGTAAAGGTATCGACAAGCATAAAGTGCTGATGCACCATTCCGATGCCTAAATCACTAGCATCATTTGGACTAGAGATGGTCACGGGTTTTCCGTGTACCTTGATTTCACCTTTTTCAGGCTGGTACAGTCCGAAAAGCACGTTCATGAGCGTTGATTTTCCAGCGCCGTTTTCACCAAGCAGCGCATGAATTTCGCCCTTTTTTAGCTGCAGCGTAATGTTGTCGTTTGCTACAATGCCAGGGAATTCTTTGCGTATATTCAACATTTCAATGACATAATCCACAGGTTTAACCGCTCCTTTTTTAGGGTGCTGATGAAGATAAAAACTAGCAAAAGAAAAGCTGCAAAACGAGGCTGCAGCTTTTCTTTTACCACCTTTTACGAATAAAGAGGAGGTAAAGGAGAGGCAAGGGGATAAGGCGCGCTTATCCCGATGCTCAAATTAAGCTTTAAAATCTTTTAATTCATCGCGTGTTGCAGGGATTTTGATTTCGCCCTTGATGATTTTTTGTTTCCATTCTTCCACTTTCTTTAATACATCTTTATCAAGGTTTTCCTTAGATGGAGAGATGTCAAGAGCGCCTTCTTTCAGACCGTATGTGATCACTTCGCCGCCAGGGAACTTACCATCTTTTGCTTTTGTTGTTAAGTCTTGTACCGCTGTGTCTACTTTCTTAACCATAGAAGTAAGAGTGACACTTTGTTTTGTTCCAGGTACTTTTCCTTCGTCATACTGGTCTTTATCTACACCGATGACCCAAACTTTACGGTTAGGATCTGCTTTTTTCAGGTTTTTCGCTTCTGTGAAGACACCAGTTCCAGTGCCGCCAGCAGCATGATAGATGATGTCGACGCCAGATTTGTACATGCTTTCAGCTGTTGCTTTACCGATGTCAGCCTTATCGAATGCACCAGCATATTTCACTTCAACTTTTGCTTTCGGGTTAGCAGCTTCAACACCTGCGCGGAAACCGACTTCGAATTTTCTGACTAATTCAGAATCAACGCCGCCGACAAAACCAATTTTGTTTGATTTTGTTGTAAGAGCAGCCGCAACACCCACAAGGAATGATCCTTCGTTTTCGTTAAAAACGATGCTGGCCACGTTGTCTTTTTTCACGACTGCATCAACGATAGCAAAGTGGTTTTTCTTACGTTGATCCGCAATTTCAGATATAGCATCTTCCATTAAGAAACCAATTCCGTAAATCAGATCGAATTTCTCACGAGCAAGTGTGTTTAAGTTTGTTGTATAGTCAGCATCTGATTTAGATTGTAAGTAATCAAAGCCGTTTTTACCTTTTTTTAGATTGTTGTCTTTCCCAAATGCTTGTAAACCTTCCCAAGCTGATTGGTTAAACGATTTGTCATCGACACCACCGACATCAGTTACCATTGCAACAGTGAATTGATCTTTATCTTTTTTGCTTTCACCGCTGTTTGAGCCAGAGTTGCCGCATGCTCCAAGGATGGTTCCTGCTGCTACGACTAAGGACAATGCTAGTCCAATTTTGCGCTTCTTCAAAACATAACCCCCTATAAAATTTAAAAGTTTCAGAAAAGTCTCGCGAAAAAAGACCGATCTATCTCTTCTCACCCTAAAGAGGGTATTTTATCCTGCTTTCTCACGAAACTTATGGAGGACAGGAGAGAAGATGTAAGACATCAGACTTATATCTCGTTGAACTAATCAATCATAATTTATCATTTCCCATCGAATAAATAAATAGAAATTTGTTTTATTTTTAAAAAAATGTTAAATGGCTTTATTTGATGTCTTTTTATCTGCCGAAATATGATATAATGCCGCTTTTGTGATGTGCTCTATTACAGTAGAACCACTGATATCAAGGGGTTTGTTACATCGTATGCCATAAAAAAACATCTGGCCTTTCGTGAAGGTCAGATGTAACACTTTAAAGATATTGCTGAATCAAATTCATATTGCTCGTGTTCAGTTTATATTGGAAAACAGGACGTCCAATTGTCCCATAAGCCATTTCAACATCCACCACTTCGATGTCCTCAAGGAATTTCAAATATTTTCTAATGGAGACTTGAGAGATTTCTGTATGATTGGCTAGGTCTTCGGTCGTGAAAGCCTGCTGACCAAATGATTGAATGCTTGTCCATATGAGTTTGAGTGTGCTTTTGGTCAGGCCTTTTGGCAGGAGGACTTTTTCCGCCTCTGCTTTTTTTTGAAAAAGCTTCGCATCTAAATCATTTTGCGAAATGCTGTTCATGGATTGATACAGGGCGTGTTTCCGTTTATACTCTGCCAGTGCTGATTGGAATCGTTCGAACTCAAAAGGTTTGATTAAATAATCAACCGCTCCGTTTCGCATCGTTTGCTGAACAACGTCCACTTCATTTGCAGCCGAAATGACAATGACATCAACGGCATGATTTTGCTGGCGAATTTCTGTTAGTAAAGCCAGCCCATTTTGACCTGGCATATAAATATCGAGCAGTACGAGGTGAATGACTTCTGTTTTTAACACTTCAAGCGCCTGCTGAAAAGAGGTGGCAATTCCCTTTAACTCAAAGCCATCGATTTGGGTCAGGTAGCGTTTGTTCAGCTCCCCAACCATTGGATCATCTTCTACTATTAACACATTAATCATGTGAATCCTCCTTTTGTTTATACGGAATGCGAAGACTAAAGGTCGTTCCTTCTCCTTTTTCACTCGTGACAATCATATGTCCATTCAATTTCTTGATGCTTTGGTCAACGAAGTAGAGTCCGAAACCTCGGTCTTCTCCTTTAGTTGAAAAGCCTTGATCAAACATGAAGTCTTGTTCTTCTTTAGTGAGACCAACACCTGTGTCCGTGATTTCAATGTGAAGCTGCTCCTGAACGTATCTGAAGGAGATCGAGATGTTTTTCGTCTCAGTATGTGAAACCGCATCGAGTGCATTATTTAACAGGTTGCCAATCACGGTAATGAGGTCATGCGTCACTGCCGGGTCCTCTGTATTTGGCACTTGTGTGCTGCAAATAACCTCCAAGGAAGCGCCTTGTTCCCTGATATAGCTTTGTTTTCCTAGTAAAAATCCTGCTAAAACAGAGTTTTTCACATGGTTGATGATTTCATTTGTTTCCGTTTGCTGATAAATGGCAATATCTTTGATGTAGGTGCCAAGGTCATCGTAGTTTTTGAGCTGGACCAAACCTAAAATGACATGAAGCTTGTTCATAAATTCATGTGACTGGGCACGGAGGGCATTCGCATACATTTTGACCCCGCTAAGCTGCTCAGCCAGGTGTTTGACTTCTGTTTTGTCACGGAAGGTGGCGATGGCCCCGACAATCTCATCATTTACTGTAATTGGTACTTCATTAAAAACGAGCTCCAGTCCATTCATTCTCACGTCACGATCAAGCAGTGGCTTGCGTGTTTCAATGACCTGTTTTAAGCCGCTTGAAGGGAGGAGAGTTTGAACATCTTGTTCTCTAGGATCAACCATAATGCCCATATTATGAAAGAGTCGTTTTGCCTCTGCATTGGCCAGCTTGATTTTACCGTGCTGATCGACGGCAAGAATCCCTTCTTTTGTTGATTCTAGCATGGCACTTCGTTCTTTTAGCAATGTGGCAATCTCATCCGGCTCAAGTCCAAACATAATCTTCTTCACTTTTCTTGCCACAATGAGTGCCCCGATGATGCCAGATAGGAGGCTGAGTGATGTGACGAAGTAGAGTGGAAGTAAGCTTTGATGAATAATCAAGTCAATTTCCTTTAACGTAATCCCTACGGCTACAGCCCCGAGCTGCTTACCATTTTGATCATAAACAGGAACAAAAGCACGCATGGATCTGCCGAGTGTTCCAGAAGCCGTACTAATATGTTCTTTTCCCTGTAATGCTGCTTTTTCATCACCGCCGGCAAACCGTTTCCCAATCTTATGCGGATTCGGGTGTGTTTTGCGGATACCTTTCATATCCATGACGACAACGAATTCGGTTTTGGTGATTTGCTGAACATTTGTTGTATATTTTCGTAATGCTGAATATGAATGATCTTCTAATGATTGTGCTGTGATCGGTGCCTCTGCGACCATTTTGGCAGTAGACAGAGCAATGTCACGCTCCTGCTGATGAATGTTCTTGGCTGTTTCCGACCATATCGTAAAGAATGTGATACAAAGGGAGATCAGGACAACGATACACACAAAGATCGTCAGCCGTGTTTGCAGTCTTAAAGTTTTTTTCACGAGTATACCCCTAACGCACGATTTTTTCGTAACAGTAATACTTTAACGGGAAAATGTAAGTTTGTGAAGGAATGTACGTGCAAAATCATAAATTTGATTTTGCTGTCAGTTTACTTTGAAAGCATCTTGTCAATCCGTTTTAAGTGAGCCATAATAAATGTGAGCTTATGAGAAAGGAACTATTTATGAAAAATACATATTTGACTGGATATTTTCCGCTGATTTCAATCTTACTATTCAGCTCTGCTTTTTCGATTTTTACAGTAGGTATCACAACTGATTTCTTGACTCAAGCAGGTATTTTAAAAGGAATGCTGGAATTTTTCTCAGAACAGGGCATCCGTCTTGCTCTTTTTGCCGCTTTTGCACTTGTTTATTTTATGATCTTATCTGCCTTAAAACTGATTGCAGATACGGTATTAGAGCTGGCGTTACTCTTTTTCGCTAAGGACCCTGAAGGGGAGAACTTAAAGAAAATTCGGATTGCATCCGTTGTTTATTTATTTGCCAGCTTGCTTGCATTTCTGTTGACGCAGCAGCTCATTCTGCTAGTCGGACTTTTTGCATTAGCAAGTCTTGTCTATTTTATCTGGGTTGTGGTTCGCATTTATCAATCGCTTAATATGCTGAATTTGATTGGATTTATGATGTTTATTCTGCTGTTTTGGGCGACGTTTTTGATCGGTATTTTGTACTTATTTATTAAGCTTTATAACAGTGTGATGGCAAGTCTGCCTTCGTAAGCAGACAAAGAAAGCATCCTCCTATCATTGGAGGATGCTTTTTTTATGAAAGAAACCGCTTTTGAATATCGGGTGTAGGCATCATACAAGATGTTTTTTGACCAAACCATTTGTAGCGATTTTTTGCAATCAGCTCATAAAACCAATCACGGATTGGGCGAGGTATGGCAAGGAGTAAAAAGCTCCATCTGTAGATCCCTTTTAAATGCCGCGCGGCTTTTAAGATGCCTGTTGACTTCGTATAAAGGGTCCCTTTTTCAATATAAATGAATGAATTGAACTCTTCTAAAGGCAAACCGTTTTCCTTTAAGATACGTTGTCCTGTATCTGATTGTAATGAAGCGAACATCATCCGTTCTTTCGGATCGCGCTTAATCACAAATTGAACAGCTCCGCTGCACACGTTGCAGACACCGTCAAATAAAATTAAATGGGATGGATGTGTTGAATGCATCGCAATCAAACCTCCTGTTTATCTGGCGTATTGCATCGTATTTTTCCAAATACGTAAGTGTGGGCTTGAATTATATATCGATTCAACCGTTCCTCTATCTCTTCCGACCCAAACACCCATTGTGTACTGATCTGTCAGTCCCACAAACCAAATATCTTTGTAGTCATTGGATGTCCCTGTTTTACCACCGATATAAGGGGCATTGAAATTCGCTTTTTTCCCTGTTCCACTTTTTACAACGGAGGAAAGCAGCTTACGCATCGTTTCATTTGTCCGCTGAGAATATACTTGCTTTGGCGACTCTTTCCACTTGTAAAGGGTCTTGCCGTTTAAGTCTGTCACTTTTGTGATCGAATGACTTTGTGTGTAGGCTCCTTGGTTGCCAAAAACGGTGTACGCATCTGTTATTTCTAGCGGTGAGAAGCCTTTCGTAAATCCGCCAAGTGCAGAAGGAAGGCGGTAATCATCTGCTACGATATGCTCGAATGAGAACTTCTCTAAATAGCTGAAGCCTTTTTTGACACCTACTGTATCCAGCATTCGGATCGCAGGGGTATTGTAAGAATTTTTAAAGGCTGTTTCAAGTGTGACTGTTCCATACGTTTTATGATTATAGTTCTGCGGGCAGTATCCGCTGCTGCAAAACTTGCCGGCACTGATAGTGCTTGAAGCCGTTGCACCGGTTTGATCAATATAAGGCGCATAGTCTAAAAGCGGCTTAATCGCAGAACCAGGCTGTCTTTGCGCTTGATAAGCATAGTTAAAATCAAATTTCTTATAATTTTTCCCGCCAGCAAGTGCAACAATTTGATGCGTTTCATGATTAATGACGGCTGATCCACCTTCGACCCCTTGGTAAGGCAATTGAGCATTGAGCTGATAGACAGCTCTTTGCTGTAAGGAAGGGTCAAGCGCCGTATAAATCTTCACGCCATCCTGGAGCAGAGCACTGACCTTTTCAGATAATTCTTTTTGAATTGCCTTTTTTGCTTCAGCCGTTTTGGCCTTCTTCAATCGTTTTGTAAAGCCCTCCTGATCAGACACAAGATCGGTAAACTCTTCATTGGCATATGTCACATAGTCAGGGTAAAGGTTTTTCTTTTCACTTAAGGATAGACTGATTTTTTCTTTGACGGCTTTTTTGTATTGCTTTTTGGTGATGACGCCATCTTTCTTCAAAATACCAAGCAGTCGTTCTTGGCGTTTCTTTGTGTGCTTGAACTGTTTTAATGGGTCATACAGTGTTGGGTTGTTTGGAATAGCAGAGATAAATGCCATTTGTGCGAGTGTTAAAGAACTAAGCGGCTTATCAAAATAGTAATTAGCCGCAGAACCGACACCGTAAACACCATTACTGAAATAAATCGTATTTAAATAGCTTTCGAGAATTTCATCTTTCGAGAATTTCCGCTCAAGTTCATAGGAATAGAGCAGCTCTGTAAACTTTCGGCTGAACGAACGTTCATGGCTTAAATATAAGTTACGGGACAGCTGCTGTGTGATCGTACTCGCTCCTTGGCTGATGCCATGGTTTTTGACGTTTGCAGCAAGGGCACGAACCACCCCCATAAAGTCAATGCCTTTATGGTCATAGAAGTTGCGGTCCTCTGATCGGAGGAACAGCTCCTTCACAGGTTCAGGAATTTTATCGTATTTCACGAACACTCGGTTCTCATCGTTTGAGACGATCTCGGAGATGAGAGAACCATCCCGGTCATACATATAACTGTTTTGGGAAAAATCTATCTTTTCCAGCTTGATTTTTTGATCAAGCACTTCGTTAACAGGCTTTACACTTGCAGCTTCTTCCTTTGATAGATAAAAAGTCAGAGCAAATAATGGGATGAGGGCAGCAAGTAATAACCAACCAATGATTGCACGAAACATGAGGTCACTCACTTTCTTCAATTTTCTAGCCATATCGTACCATTCTTTTGCGAATACGAGAAGGTTATTTTTAGAAAAGAATGGGCGTGAAGTCTAGTGAATAAGGCTTTTCTGAAAGAAAAAAAGAGTGTCTGAAGATGATCAGACACTCCTTTCCTTTGTCTTCGCATGCGAGCGGACCACCCATAAAAATAAAGCGCCAAACAGAAAAATGCCGGCAGTGACATAAAAGACAGCTGGAATCCCGTAATGACTCGCCACAATGCCGCCGATTACCGGACCGACGACATTCCCAAGAAAGCGGAAGCTGACATTGTATCCGAGCACTTCCCCTTGCATAGAAGTAGGTGCTTTGATCCGAATATACGCCGTCGTACACGGAATAATGCCGCCAAGTGCCATGCCGTATAGGAAACGGAAAATGACTAACATCACGTACGAATCCGCCATCGCTTGCGGGATGAATAAAATAGAGGAGAGGATGAGAAGGGCAAGCAGCACCTTGTCATGACCAATTCGATCTCCGAGATCTCCCCATTTTCGCGTAAACAGCAAATTGCCAAGTCCAGTTGCAGAAAATGCAAGCCCCGCATAAAAAGCGAGATTGACAGGACCATGTAAATCATGAATGTATAAAGCCAAAAGCGGCTGAATGCTAAAGTTCCCTACTTGTGTAATAAACGTTAAAAGCATCGTGACTATAAGTAAAGGCTGTTTGAAAATGTGAAAGAGTACATCCTTCCGTGAGTAAGAAACACGCTTTGCTTCTTTTGACCGGATCGGCTGTTCCTTCACTCCGAAGATAATCACAATAGCTGACACATAAATGACAGCCGCTGTGAGGAAAAACGTATAAATAAATCCGACGCTGTCTGCCATGAATCCGCCCATTAATGGACCAAACAATCCTCCGGCGACATTACTCATCTGCATCGTTCCAAGGGTTTTACCGGCAGTTGCCTTTTCGGTCTGTGCAGAAATCAGTGCCATGGAAGTCGAGATAAAGCCTGTGACAAGCCCCATGAAGAGCCTTAATGCGAATAGCTGATACACGGTGTGCACAAGCCCCATTAATAGAATACTTGTGGCGATGCCAATACCGTTAATTAATAATATCTTTTTATAGCCATGCCGGTCGCCAATCCGCCCCCAAATTGGAGAGATCAGGAAGGCCGTTAAAAACGTGACCCCAAAGACATAGCCGCTCCATCTTTGAACAAATTCATTTGAATAGCTGCTATCAAGAGATTCTATGTAAAGTGATAAAAAAGGGACGATCATTGTAATGCTCGCAGATACAAAAAAGTTCACAAACCACATGATGTACAAGTTTTTCTTCCTGTTTGTGATAGAGACCACCTTCTTTATTTATTTCGTGTTCCTTAATAATTATAAAGGAAAATAAACGATCTTTCATCAGATGAATAGGTTGGGCGTAGTGAATCTGCATTATTTTCACGAAAATGAAGTGATTTCAAGGTCCACCTTAATATAATGGTATGAGAATGAAAACTGACGAAAAAGTGAGGTGAAACTGGTGGAACAGAAGACGGTGCTTGTGGTCGATTTTGAATTTACGATGCCTGATGGAAAATATCATCCACAAAACTTTTTTCCTGAAATTATTGAAGCTGGGGTAGTGAAAGCAGCAGATGAAACGATCATAGACACATTCTCCAGCTACGTCAAACCGAAAAAGTTCCCAAAGCTGACGAAGCGCTGTAAATCATTCCTCGGAATTACGCAGGAGGATGTAGAGAGCGGGATTTCATTTGAGGTGTTTATCGAGAAGCTCGTGTCACTTGATGGGGGAGAGAATTGTGAGATTATTACGTGGGGCAACATGGACATGAAGGTATTGAAGCAAAATTGTATGCTTAATCATATTAGCTTTCCTTTTAAGGGGAAACTGAGGGATCTTGCCTTTGAATATAAAACCTTTTTTGGTGACCGCACACTGACAGGGCTTCGAAAAGCGGCAAAGGAATATGGCAGTGAAGGAGCTGGTAAGCATCATAAAGCACTCGATGATGCCATGACGACTTATCAGCTGTTAACCCTTTTTGAAAAAGACAGAGCCTATGTGGAAAATCCGCAAACGACCAAAATTGGTGAGCTGATCGATTTCTCACATTTTTTTGATTCGGCTGATTAGCGGACGTCTTCTGGAAAATAATCTTTCTCAAGAGAAGATAGGCACGCTCTTGATTTTTCAGCCCATTTGGAATCATCCGCATGGAGTGCTTGTTTCAATTTATCTACAGCTTCTTTCAGTGACTCTTCATAATCAGGTATATCGCCATCAAAAGGTTTCACCATATGATGAGGGATATTGGTCTGTTCTCTATAGGCCAAAGCCCGCCTCTCCTGGAAAAAAGGCACGTCTGCTTCTTTCGGATGATGCAGGTCGCCTTGAGTGGGATGTGTCAGAATGGCTTTTACTTGAACGAGATAGGTCGATGGTTTCACTGCTGTCACTTCCCCAACGTATACACCTGTTTTATAAAAACCTTTCACAACTTGTCCAATTTGAATGTCTGTCATGTGAAATTCCTCCATTTCCTTCTCATAGGAAGGTATTTCATTTCTTTTAGCCAATATAGTGAAGTAAACGAGCAAAAGGGGGAATGGCGAGATGTCATTCATCGTACTTTTTCTACTATATTTTCCTGAAGATAAAAGGGAGTACATCCCGGCGGCGATCACCACGGTGATGTTCTTTATTGCTGCGTTTATTTGTTTTCGTCTCATCGTGCGTGCGTCTAAGAAGCAGGAGCGGATAGATGAAAAAAGAACAAAAAAAATGGATTAATCATTTTCTTCTTGTATCTTCAGGAAATTTTACGGTGACGGTTGTTCCAGACTGCAGCGAGCTTTTGAAACGTATGGTTCCATGGTGATTTTCAATAATTGAAAAAGTCACTGTCAGCCCAAGCCCTGTCCCTTTGTTTTTCAAGGTGTAATACGGTTCGCCAAGCTTTTTCATTTGGCTTTCTGTCATACCTACACCATTATCAACGAAATAAAGGCAGATTTTATGATTTTCTTTCGAAGCAAAAAGTTCAACCTTCCCTTCATGTTCGGGAGCCGCTTCTATCGCATTTTTGATTAAATTAATCATGACTTGCTTGATCTTCGTTACGTCACCTTGAATGTATAAGTCAGGTTCAATGGATTGATGAATCGTGACCGATTTAAAATTCGCATAGGATGTCATCAGTGATGCACATTCCTCAAGTAATTTAGATAGATTGAGTGATTCAATTTGATAATAGTTTTGTTTTGCAATGTCAAGATAACTCGTGATAATGTCCTGCGCCCGGTCTAACTCGGACAGAACGAGATTTTTATAATCTTTATTGGCAGGCGGCTCTTTCGTATGATCACTCGAAAAGAGCAATTGAATAAATCCTCTCACAACTGTCAGCGGATTGCGTACTTCATGGGCGACACTTGCAGCAAGTTCACTTACAATGGTCAGTTTTTCTGACTGGACAAGCTGTGTTCTCATTTCCGCATTTTCTTTAACGAATTCAATGGAATAGATACTGAGCACAAGAAAGAATATGTAGTAAAGAGTTGAGAAAAATAACTCAAGGAGCTTTTGCTGCATAATAAAAGCTGGGCTGTATTCCAGTAAGCTGACCGCAAGCAGTCCAATGTAAATAAAGAATCCTTTGGATAAACCGATAAGCACTCCGTAAAAAAGCTTATTTGGCTTCGAATATTGATGCCATTTTCGGTAGAACAGGAACGGGATGAAAAAGTAAATTGGGACAACAATGAGTCCAATCCATAAGAAAGAGCCATACATCACGAATTTGACAATGATGCTTATCAAGATGGCAACGCTCCCCGCCATGTATCCTCCGTATAAAATAGCAAGTACAAGGGGAATGGATTGAAGCCCAGTCTGCAAATCTAAAATCGAACCAACTGGATACATAATACATAGTGCTGAAGAGATGGATGCGAATACTGTGATGAGCAGTTTATTCGTTTTTGGGAAATGAGCAGGGGTCCGGCTTAGCCATAGCGCATGATATAAAAAGATTGGAAATAGAATAAAAGATACATGGAGCAGAAAATCCTTGAACATTTCCATTTAAATGCTCTCCTCGTAAATAATAGTAATTCCTCTCATTATATCATTTCATGTACAAAGTAGATATGATAAAAGGAGGGTTTTTTTCTTTAAAAAGAACACCCGTTAGGATGTTCTTTCTACCGTATAGATCTTATTCAGCTGATAGCGTGAACGCTTGATGAAGACGTTTCAGTCCTTCTTTGACTGTTGAAGCAGGACAGCCGAGATTCATCCGAATAAAGCCGTCTCCTTCGTGTCCGTACACGTGGCCAAGCTCTAGGATCACTTTCCCTTTCTTTAGCAGATTCCGCTTTAATTCCGCTTGACTGAATTGATAATCCCGAATGTCCAGCCACAATAAATAAGAAGCATCTGGTTTCATATAACGCATATTTGGAAGATTTTCGTCAATATAGTCCATCGCCATCTTCATATTGCCTTCGAGATAAAGAACAAGGGCATCAAGCCACTCATCCCCGTGGCGGTATGCTGCTTCCATCGCTGGAATCGCAAATGCATTCAGTTTGGACAGTCCGTTTCTTTGCAATTCATTGGTGAAAAGGGTTCTTTTTTCTTCATCTGAAATGATAATAGCAGATGCCTGGAGCCCCGCTAGATTAAAGGTTTTACTCGGCGCAATACACGTTACTGTAATATGTGCAATGTCGTCAGAAAGGCTGGCAAAGGGCACATGCTGCTTCCCGTAAAGCATCAAATCAGAATGAATCTCATCTGAAACGACTGTGACTCCATGCTTCACACAGAGGTCTCCAACTCGCTTTAATTCCTCTTTTGACCACGCTCTTCCAGACGGATTATGCGGGTGACATAGGAACATGAGCTTTGCTTGTGGTCTGCTCAGTTTTTTCTCTAAATCATCAAAATCCATCATATAACGGTTGTTTTCTATTTTTAAAGGATTGGTTGAGACTGTACGTCCATTTCGCTCAATCATTTGATAAAAAGGTGTATACACTGGTGACTGTATAACTACTTCGTCATGCGGTGCTGTAAAGGCTTGAACAGCAAAACTAAGTGCCGTTACGATGCCTGGTGTAAAAGTGACCGCTTCTGTCTGAATGGTCCATCCGTGTCTTCTTTTGAGCCATCCAGCTACTGCCTGCTGCGTATCCTGATCTTGAAATGCATAGCCAAATACACCATGGTCTAATCGCTCTTTCAATGCATCAAGGACGACCTGCGGCGCTTTAAAATCCATATCGGCCACCCACATCGGGAGGGCATCTGTTGTCAGGAACAAAGACTCTGCTTGATCCCATTTCACTGATTTTGAACCTTTACGTATGATCTGTTCGTCGAAATTCATGAAACCCACCTCTAGCTGTTTTTCAACCATTCTTGGTTGTGCTAAAATAAACATCACAAAATTTATTATAAGCGGTGATACCGATGAAAGATAGTCAAGCTGTAGAAGAGATGATTCAATTCATTAAGGCATGGGACCCTTTTCATTATGGAGAGGATTTTTATGAAACGGAGCCTGCTGACGTCATCAGTGCATTATACGACGCAGAAGACCCGTTATCTTTAGCAAAAGAGATTCAAGCCATCTACCATCACTCATTTGAACAGCTTCTTCCGATAGAGAGCTGTCAGCATATAGCAAATCAGCTTTTTGTCTTGCGAGACAGCAGCTCCTGTTCACGCTAAGACAGGCTGAAATGTCCGATTTGATCAGACACAAAGACCGGATTTTCCTCAGGAATGAGGTGCCCGGTTTTTTTTAATGCATGTAAGGTCGAATTCGGCAGATCTTTGTGCAGTCTTTCGCCTATTTGAATGGGAACGATTCGATCTTCCTCGCCCCAAATAAGCAGCACGGGTGTTTCCATTTTCTTTAAAACGTCCGAGGTTAAATCTCCTTCCCGGTGCCGAATCAAACGAAATATTCCCCGAAAGATTTGATCATCTGAAAACGGTTTTAAATATCCGTCGACCATCTCTTGATCAATGATGGAGTGATCATGCACAACGGCAGTTAAATTTTTCATAATGCCCTGCTTTAAAAGCTTTCTTTTTAGATACAGATAAAAATAAGGAATATATGTGCTGTAAACAAGTGATTTTTTTGACTTATTCAAATATCCAGAGCTGCACAAAAGAACCGCCTTTTCAAATAGGTCTGGCCGCTCAGTGGCAGCGTATAAGGCAATCTGTCCGCCCATTGAATGGCCTACTAGAATCGCATGCTGAATCTGTAAATAACCAGCTAGCTCAATAATAATTTTTCCCATGTTGCGATAGCTGTAAATAAACGTATTCGACTTCTCGGACTGTCCAAATGGCGGCAGATCTATCGCAATTAAATTGAAGTCCTGCTTTAGAAGCGGAATGAGTTTTCGATAGCTGAAGGTAGAAGAGAAGAGACCGTGAATTAAGATCAATGTCTTCTTGCCCTCATTTGGATAGTGCTCGTAATAGATGTCTAAACCGAATGTACTTTTCATATAAGCTGGCTGAACAATGTCCACAATCTTCACTCCGATACTTGATACTCTCTCTGTTAGGTGACTGTATTGTACCCTAAAAAGTGGATTTTAAGCTATCATTAGAATCTTTTCCCTGCTTAGCATAATGGGAAAAACGTGCTATAATGTTCAGAAGATTTTTTAAAACTAGCTTTTATAATCTGAGGTGTGAAATCAAATGAAACTAACAGAAAAAGAAACTGAAATATTAGAGATTTTAGATGAAAACAGCCGCGCCGATTTAAATACAATAGCAAAAATGGCAGGCGTGACAACAGAAGAAGCCGAAGCCATCATTCAAAAACTTGAAGATCAAAAAGTTATTATTGATTATTCAACTATGATTGACTGGCGAAAAGTGGATGGCCATGAAGGCGTTACAGCAATGATTGATGTAAAAGTGACACCAAAAAGAGGCGTCGGATTTGATGAAATTGCTGAACGGATTTATCGGTTTCAGGAAGTGGAGTCTGTCTATCTCATGTCAGGTGTTTATGATCTTTCCGTTGTGATCCGCGGAAGATCAATGTCTGATATTGCCCGCTTCGTATCTGAAAAATTATCGACACTTGATTCCGTTGTTTCAACAACTACCCACTTTATTTTGAAAAGATATAAACATGATGGGAAAGTGTTTGAAACAGGAGACGATGACAAAAGAATCGTGGTGTCTCCTTAAATGAAAAAGTCTTATTTATCTGAAACGGTACAAAGCATTCAGCCGTCAGGTATTCGGAAATTCTTTGATTTGGCTGCCACAATGGAGGGAGTTATCTCCCTTGGAGTCGGAGAGCCAGATTTCGTGACAGCTTGGAATGTAAGAGAAGCAAGTATTATGTCATTAGAACAAGGACTGACCTCCTATACGGCGAATGCAGGTTTAATCTCTTTGCGAAAAGAACTGAGCCACTATTTATATAAGCGGTTTCACATTGACTACAGTCCAGAAGAAGAACTAATTATCACAGTTGGCGGAAGCCAGGCGCTTGATTTGGCCTTTCGTGCGATTTTAAACAGCGGAGATGAAGTGATCATTCCAGAGCCTTGTTTCGTAGCGTACGGGGCGCTTACGACACTTGCAGGCGGAGTGCCTGTCTATTTAAGTACATCCGCTGAAAAAGATTTCAAAGCGGATTCTGCTGATCTTCGCACAAAGCTGACGCCGAAGACAAAAGCCATTTTGCTTTGCTCGCCATCAAATCCAACGGGTTCTGTTTATTCAAAGGAAGAGCTTGAAGATATTGCTCAATTTGCGAAAGAGAATGATCTGCTCATTATTACGGATGAGATTTATGCAGAGCTGACATACGATGAAGCTTTTACAAGCGTGGCGGCTATACAGGATATGAAAGAAAGAACGATCTTGATTTCAGGCTTTTCTAAAGGGTTTGCCATGACGGGTTGGCGCTTAGGATATGTGGCAGCACCACCTGTACTGCGCGATGCCATGCTGAAAATACATCAATATTCTATGATGTGCGCGCCGGCGATGGCACAATATGCGGCAGAAGAAGCATTAAAAAATGGGCTTGAAGATGTAGAGAAAATGAAGAAAAGCTATAGAAGACGCCGTAATTTGTTTGTCGGCTCCCTGAATGAACTAGGCCTCGCATGCCACCAGCCAAACGGAGCATTTTACGCGTTCCCATCGATTAAAAGCACAGGCATGACATCAGAACAATTTGCTGAGGAGCTGCTCCTAAGTGAAAAAGTCGCTGTTGTTCCTGGGAATGTATTCGGACCGAGCGGTGAGGGTCATATTCGCTGTTCATACGCTTCATCACTTGATCATCTTCAGGAATCACTTTCAAGAATTCAGCGCTTTTTGCAGGCTCGACAAGTGAAGGAAGAAGCATCAGCCATCTTAAAATAAAAAAAGGCATCAATCCAAATGGACTCATGCCTCACAAATTAGGGGGGAATACTAGAAAGCATTCTTGTTTTCAGGTATTCCCCCTTTTGATCTAATCTAAACCCATTTAAAAAATATTTTGCGTAACTGCCCGTTCTGTGATATAGTTTTTAATTGCGTATAAACGAATATTAAAACATTTATTTAGGAGTTGTTATCATGGCGACAAAGTTTGAAGTAGGCAGTGTTTACACTGGTAAAGTAACAGGATTACAAGCGTATGGTGCGTTTGTTGCATTAGATGAAGAAACTCAAGGACTTGTGCATATTTCTGAAGTAACACATGGCTTTGTAAAAGACATCAACGAGCATCTTTCAATTGGTGACGAAGTACAAGTAAAAGTTCTTTCTGTTGATGAAAATGCAGGTAAAATCAGCCTTTCTATCCGTGCGACACAAGAAGCACCTGAAAGAAAAGAAAGCAAACCAAAGAAACAAAGACCACAGCAAGTGAAAGAAGAAGCTGCTGCACCACAAGGTTTCAATACGCTTAAAGATAAACTTGAAGAGTGGATTGAGCAATCAAACCGTAAAGACCTTATCAAGAAATAATAAAAAAGCACCGCTTCAAACGGTGCCTTAGGCTGCCTCATGTAGGCAGCCTTTTTATTTAACGAACCTCTGGATTCGGTTCGTCACGGCGAACAGCTTCTTCGCTTGGCTTGAACAACAGACCAAGGTTGACAAGACCTGCAATTCCAACAAGACCATAAATAATACGTGATAATGCAGAACCTTGTCCGCCAAAGATCGCTGCTACTAAGTCAAATTGAAAAAAGCCGATTAGTCCCCAGTTAATAGCACCGATAATCGTGAGCACGAGGGCAATACGCTGAATAGCACTCATCGTGATTCCTCCTTTCGCTACAGCATCAATACATTTATATTTTGCAGATTTTTAGCCAAACTATGCGTAAGAAAATGGATGAAAGCAAATTACTTTACTTTTGGAATGAATGAGGCGCATAATGTAGCGCGAGGAGGAGATCACATGGATCGATTTACTTATTGGAACCCAACGAAATTAATTTTTGGAAAGGGAGAAGTATCAGCCCTTTCAGATGAACTCAAACACTACGGAAAAAACGTATTACTTGTATATGGTGGAGGCAGTATTAAACGAAACGGCCTTTATGACCAAGTTGTCAGCATCCTAAAAGAATCAGGAGCTGCCATCACTGAACTTGCTGGCGTAGAGCCAAACCCGCGCTTAACGACAGTAAGAAAAGGGGTCGAGCTTTGCAAAGAGAACGATATTGATTTTATTTTGGCAGTTGGCGGCGGCAGTGTCATTGATGCGACAAAAGCAATCGCTGCTGGTGCGAAGTACGATGGAGATGCTTGGG
The DNA here is from genome assembly GCF_056172715.1 of Bacillus sp. ABR. Taxonomy (NCBI): domain Bacteria; kingdom Bacillati; phylum Bacillota; class Bacilli; order Caryophanales; family Bacillaceae; genus Bacillus; species Bacillus sp. ABR. The sequence continues at coordinate 950,967 of NZ_JAOYSL010000001.1, forward strand.
ATATCGTGACACGTAAGCACGTCCCAATGGAAGCTATTCCGTTCGGTACTGTGTTGACACTTGCCGCAACAGGCTCTGAAATGAACTCTGGATCAGTTATCACAAACTGGGAAACAAATGAGAAGTATGGCTGGGGAAGTCCAGCAGTTTTCCCGAAATTCTCTATTCTGGATCCAGTCAACACATTCACTGTGCCTAAAAACCATACGATTTATGGCATGGTTGACATGATGTCACATGTGTTCGAACAATATTTCCATCACACGGAAAATACGCCTTATCAAGATCGCATGTGTGAAGGACTTCTTCGCACTGTCATTGAAACGGCACCGAAGTTGATCAACGATCTAGAGAACTATGAGTTGCGTGAAACGATTTTATTCACTGGTACAATTGCGCTCAATGGAATGCTTTCAATGGGGGCACGCGGTGACTGGGCATCTCATAACATTGAGCATGCAGTATCTGCTGTCTATGATATTCCTCATGCAGGCGGACTTGCGATCTTGTTCCCGAACTGGATGAAACATGTGATTCAAGAAAACCCAGGCCGTTTTAAACAATTAGCGGTGCGTGTATTCGATGTAGACCCTGCGGGCAAAACAGACGAAGAAGTCGGCTTAGAAGGAATCGACAAGCTGTCAGCTTTCTGGACAAGTCTTGGCGCACCAAGCCGTTTAGCGGATTATGACATCAACGATGAGAAAATTGATTTAATTGCAGACCGTGCAATGGCACGCGGTGAATTTGGTCAATTTAAAAAGCTAAACAAAGAAGATGTTTTAGCCATTCTGAACGCTTCTTTATAATTGAACAACAAAAGATAGCTGCTTGCGGGCAGTTATCTTTTTTTGAGTTCATCGTGTACATATGTTACAGTAGTCTTTCATGTTTTTGGATATATTCGTTGTAAGGAGATGTTTCAACAGATGGAGAATTTTATTTACTACAATCCAACAAAATTGATGTTTGGAAAAGGACAACTAGAAGGACTCAAAAGCGAACTCGCTCGTTATGGAAAACGAGTGTTACTTGTATATGGCGGCGGCAGCATTAAGAAAAATGGTCTTTATGACAATGTCATCCGTGCGTTAAATGAAGCAGATGCCGAAGTGTTTGAGCTGCCTGGCGTTGAACCAAACCCGCGCCTCACAACAGTGAAAAAGGGAATCGATATCTGCCACAAGGAGAACATTGATTTCTTATTAGCCGTTGGCGGCGGCAGTGTGATCGACTGTACAAAAGCGATTGCAGCCGGAGCAGAGTATGACGGTGATGTGTGGGATATTATTTCAAAGAAAACAACCGCTCAAAAAGCACTGCCGTTTGGCACAGTGCTGACACTTGCAGCAACTGGTTCAGAAATGAACCCGGACTCTGTCATCACAAACTGGGAAACGAATGAAAAATATGTGTGGGGCAGCTCTGTCACTCACCCTGCTTTTTCGATTCTAGATCCTGAGCATACGTATTCTGTGCCAGAAAACCAGACAGTGTATGGTATGGTTGATATGATGAGCCACGTTTTTGAGCAATACTTCCATAATGTGAAAAACACGCCTCTACAAGATCGGATGTGTTTTGCTGTTCTTCAAACAGTCATCGAGACAGCACCAAAGCTTCTTGAAGACTTACAAAACTATGAACACCGTGAAACCATCCTTTATGCAGGAACGATTGCTTTAAATGGCACGCTGCAAATGGGTTACTTTGGCGACTGGGCATCCCATACGATTGAGCATGCTGTATCGGCTGTCTATGACATTCCGCATGCAGGCGGACTTGCCATCCTCTTCCCAAACTGGATGCGCCACACACTCGATCATAATGTCGAACGCTTTAAAAACCTTATGCTGAACATGTTTGATATCGAAACAGAAGGAAAGTCAGATCGTGACATCGCATTGGAAGGAATCGACAAACTGTCAGCGTTCTGGACAAGCCTTGGTGCACCAAGCCGTTTAGCTGATTATGACATTGGTGAGGATCAGCTGGACAAAATTGCTGACATTGCAGCAAAAGAAATGGAATATGGTGGTTTTGGAAACTTTATGAAACTTAACCGTGATGACATTCTATCGATTTTGAAAGCTTCTTTATAATTCAGATTGCCGCTTCTCCGAATGAGAAGCGGCTTTTTGCTATGCCAGTGACGATCACTTGATTTCAAAAGCTAGTTCCGCTAAAGTGAAAGGGACAGAACTAACGTAATGGAGGGCTTACAAGCGATGACACATATTCAATTTGACTACTCGAAAGCGTTACCTTTCTTTCAAGAACATGAGCTTACATATTTAAAAGATTTTGTGAAGGTGGCCCATCATAATATTCATGAACAAACGGGTGCAGGCAGTGACTATTTAGGCTGGGTGGACTTGCCGAAGCAATATGACCGCGAAGAATTTGCCCGCATTAAAAAAAGTGCAGATAAAATTAAGTCTGACTCTGACGTCCTGCTTGTTGTCGGAATCGGCGGGTCATATCTAGGTGCACGTGCGGCGATTGAGTTTTTGAACCATTCTTTCTATAACACTTTGCCAAAAGGCAAGCGCAAGACACCACAAATCATTTTTATTGGAAACAACATCAGTTCTTCTTATTTAACAGATGTGATGGATCTATTGGAAGATGCAGATTTCTCCATTAATGTGATTTCAAAATCTGGTACAACAACAGAGCCAGCCATTGCGTTCCGCATCTTTAAAAAGCTCCTCATTGAAAAATACGGTGCTGAAGAAGCGAAAAAACGTATTTATGCGACAACTGACAAGGCACGCGGTGCACTGAAAACATTAGCAACTGAAGAAGGCTACGAATCATTTATCATCCCTGATGATGTTGGTGGACGCTATTCTGTATTAACAGCAGTCGGTCTTTTGCCAATCGCTGTGAGCGGTGCAGACATTGATCAGATGATGGAAGGTGCGGCAAAAGCAAGCGAAGACTTCGCTTCATCTGAGCTTTCTGAAAATGCGGCTTACCAATATGCTGTCGTCCGCAATGTCCTTTACAATAAAGGCAGAACGATTGAAATGCTGATTAACTATGAGCCAGGCCTCCAATATTTCGCAGAATGGTGGAAGCAATTATTCGGTGAAAGTGAAGGGAAAGATGAAAAAGGAATCTATCCTTCATCTGCTAACTTCTCAACAGATCTTCATTCACTTGGCCAATATGTTCAAGAAGGAAGAAGAGATTTGTTCGAAACAATCGTCAATGTAGACAAGCCTCGACATGAGCTTGTGATTGAAGCAGAAGAGCAAGACCTTGATGGCTTGAACTATCTGGCAGGAAAAACGGTTGATTTCGTCAATAAAAAAGCATTTGAAGGAACAATGCTTGCCCATACAGATGGAAAAGTACCGAATCTTATCGTGACAATTCCTGAGATGGATGCTTATACATTCGGATACCTTGTGTACTTCTTTGAGAAAGCATGTGCGATGTCTGGATATTTACTAGGCGTCAACCCATTCGATCAGCCTGGAGTAGAAGCTTATAAAGTGAATATGTTTGCTTTACTAGGCAAACCGGGCTTCGAAGAGAAAAAAGCAGAGCTTGAAAGCCGTTTAAAACAATCATAAGACGAAAAAGCACACCTTTTCATAAAGGTGTGCCCAGATTGTTGACAAAGGGCTAAAATGATCTTGATTTTAGCCCTTTGTCTTCTTTTCAGCGTGATAGAAAACCTTTGAAGTCTAGGAAGGACGAGCACCGGAGCGGAGCGAATTTGACATTCGTGAGCACCGGAGCGCAGGACTGACACAGAATGCAAGGGTTTGTCTACACGCTGAGCACACCTTTACATAAAGGTGTGCCTTTTTTGTTTTCTTCAGGTTCCTGTGCAAGCTTTCCTGTGTACTGTACATAGAATAATAAATGGAGGAGGGTGAAAAATGAGGACGAATCATGTCTATATTCATGATATTTCTGGCCAGGCAATCGTGAACTTTGGCAATGTCGGACGCATTTGTTCTACGAGTGCTACGAAGGAAACAGCAGGTTCTGGCAGCGATAACGAGACGAATCAATCATCCAATCAAAGCCTATTTGATGCCGCGTTTACAAACAATGTACAAATTACAAAGGGCAAATGTATGAATTCCTCTCTTTAACGAACCCTATACAAAAAGGAGGGTTTCGTATGATTCATGTACCATCCAGACTGCCTGGTGAAAGCTTTTCACTTTACCATTTAGAAGAAACAATGAAGCCGCTCGGTTATGTCATTAATGGCAACTGGGATTATGATCACGGATATTTTGATTATAAAATTGATAACCGTGATGGCTATACCTTTCTCAGAGTTCCATTTACAGCCGAGAAAGGCCAGCTGGATCAGCCAGGGGTTGTGGTGAAAATGGGACATCCATTTCTCTTAAAGCATGTATATCAAGACAAGTTAGATGATCATGCGATGGTTGGAAATGTGGGCGCATCCTTTAACCAATTCCAAGAACCAAAAGAGAAAGATGGAGATGTATCAAAGGCTTATGCTGAGATTGGCTTTTCGCTCGTCAAGGAATTAGAAGACGCACTGCTTTAAAGGCTGATCAGTTCATCCTCTGGATGAAGCTCATACCCAAAGGGAGGATTCATCATGGGTCCTTCTTTTTTTTGTACGCCAACGATGATCACATGATGCTCTAAAAAGTGATGGAGCGCTGTTAAGAAGGTTTCTCCAGCCAATGAAGCTGGTACAGGTATGATCGTAACGTTTTTATGCAAGGTCATTTGTCGTTTTTTTGTTAACGCTGTAAGCTGTTCCTTTATCAGAAAATGTTCAACCATTAAATGATTGACAGCATCAGAGGTATGAATGACTTGGTTGGCACCAGCACGTTCGGCATTTTTCACGTAACGATCTGTTAAGATTTCGATTAAACAATATAGCGAAGGGTTTAAGCCTTTTGCTGCAAGTAAGGTTAAAACACTCTGCATATCGGCTGTCACTTCATTTTCATGCTGATCTGCGGTAATCATCAGTGCATCTGCACCGGTAATATTGGCTTTACGGAGTGTGACATCTTCGGTCCCATGTCCTTTAATAAAATGAACATTTTCCAAAAGAGGCCCCTCTTTCAAGGAATCATCAATCAGCACAATCGGCATGGCTGGATCAATCGTTTGAAACGACTGAAGCAGTTTGTTCGTCTTCTCATTCCAGCCGACGATAATCAGGTGTCCTTTCCCTTTAAAGGCTACCTTGCCTTCAACATAATGGTGCTGCTTGCTGAACACGGCGGCAGCAAGTGTGGCGAAATAAGCGGTGACAAAGCTGGCTCCGATAAAAATGAGTGCCATACCTGCCACCTGCCCTGGCATGGTTTGCGGCACAAAATCACCGTAGCCAACCGTAGAGACTGTAATGAGCGCCCACCAGATCCCATCAAAGATCGTATGATACTGCTTCGGTTCAAGTAAAACGATCAATTGTCCAAAAAAAAGAAGCAAGAAACAGATGATGATGGCAATTCGAAGATAAAGCGGCCACCTTAGCCAAGCGATAAAGATACGGTTTGATTTCATCGGACTCTTCCTTTCAGGAGAATGCTAATGTCAGTATGCCCGATTGAGGAAAGATTTTTTCATCTTCGTCATGTATTGAAATAGAACCCATATCTTAAAATAAGGGAGAAGAAGGAGGGAATTCGAATGTCGTTCGTTCAAAAGACCGTACTTCTTTTTATTGGTGTGCATTTTTTATCATCAGCTGTCATCTTACTCGTGTTTGATTTAAATGCTGTGAATCATTTTATGAATGATTTTTCATGGCTGCACTTCTTTCAAGACCTTTATGGTACAGTGACCTTTTATACAGCTTGCTTAGGTGTGTTCTTCTTTTTCATTGGTGCGGTCATTCCCCTGAAAAAGACCTAGTGCTTTTTGCTGTACATGGTACATAAAAGTCATTAAAATTGTAAATAAATATATAAAATAAAAAGGAAGCTGATGAGCATGCTGTTTTTTTATTTTTTAACATTTGCCGCATTGGGATTATCATTTTGGGCACAATTTAAAGTGAAGAATAATTTTGAAAAGTATTCAAAGGTGGAAGCATCCAGTATGAAAACAGGTGCTGAAACCGCTCGATATATTTTAGATCGCAACGGGTTATACGATGTGCCCGTTGAACCGGTAAGAGGAACTTTGACTGATCATTACGACCCGACTCAGCGTGTGGTTCGTTTATCTGAACCTGTGTACTACGGCCACTCCATTTCGGCCATTTCAGTCGCATCACACGAGGTTGGACATGCCTTGCAGCATCAGGAATCCTATGGTGCGCTTGTTTTGAGACATAAGATCTTTCCTGTCGTGAACTTTGCATCTGGTGTTGCTCCGCTTCTTTTCCTTGGTGGAATTTTGCTCAGCAGCCTTAACTTAATCGGGCTTGGGATCATTTTGTTCTCAGCAGCTGTATTCTTTCAGCTTGTGACATTGCCTGTCGAGTTTAATGCAAGTTCTCGTGCAAAAGATATCATTGTTTCAGAAGGAATCATTAGAAGCAGTGAAGAAAGAGGCGTGAACAAGGTGTTAAATGCTGCAGCTCTTACGTATGTAGCAGCAGCCCTTGTCTCCCTGTTTGAATTGCTCCGTTTTGTAATGATCTTCCTAAATGGCCGTAATGATTAATTGATGCCAGAGGAGGTGAGCCCTTACCAGTGTTAGGTAAGGGTTTTTTTGTACATTTTAAACGTATTTTTAGTCATATTACTCATTGCTGCGACAGCATTTTTTGTTGTCACTGAATTTGCGATTGTGAAAATTAGAGGCTCTAAAATCAACCAGCTGATTGAAAGCGGTGATAAGAGGGCCATCCATGTTCAAAAGCTGATATCAAATCTGGACGAATATTTGTCCGCCTGTCAACTTGGAATTACCATCACAGCTTTAGGCTTAGGGTGGCTGGGTGAGCCGACGGTGGAGCATTTTCTGCATCCGCTTTTTGAAAGAATCGGGCTTCATTCCGCATTAACTGACATCCTTTCGTTTATCATCGCATTTGTGATCATTACGTTTTTACATGTTGTTGTTGGAGAACTCGCGCCTAAAACAATTGCCATTCAAAAGGCAGAGGCCGTCAGCCTTGTGACAGCAAAACCACTCATCTTTTTCTATAAAGTCATGTACCCGTTTATTAAAGCATTAAATGGAGCTGCACGAAGCATCGTGAAATTATTTGGTTATCATTCTGTCAAAGAACATGAGGTGGCGATTAGTGAGGAAGAATTGCGACTCATTTTATCTGAAAGCTATGAGAAGGGTGAGATTAACCAATCTGAGTACAAATATGTGAATAAAATCTTTGAATTTGATAACCGAGTGGCGAGAGAGATCATGATCCCGCGTACAGAAATTTCAGCTATAGAGATTGAACAGACCTTAGAAGATGTGACCCATTATATGCTGAACGAAAGGTACACACGCTACCCTGTTATTAAAGAAGACAAAGATCATGTGATTGGAGTTATCAATAGCAAAGATGTATTTAAAGCGAGTTTCCTAAATCAAGATGTATCTATTGAAGACTTAATGCGTCCGGTGATCCGGGTCATTGAAAGCACCCCTGTTCAAGAATTGCTCATTTTGATGCAAAAGGAACGAATCCATATGTCAGTGCTCGTAGACGAATACGGAGGTACAGCGGGACTTGTCACAGTAGAGGACATATTAGAGGAAATTGTCGGAGAGATTCGAGATGAATATGATCAGGATGAAACACCTCACATCGTGAAAAAAGGTGATTTCCATTATGTGATGGATGGGAAAGCATTGATTGATGAAGTAAATGATTTATTGGATTTAGCCATTGAGAATGATGATGTTGATACAATTGCAGGCTGGATGATGACGCATAAATTTGATTTTGACATTGGAGATACGATTGAAGCAGAAGGCTGTGAATTTACGATCATTGATGCTGAAGACCACCATATTCGAACCATTGAAGTCAAAAAGGTTCATTTTTCTTAAAAACCTCGTACTGCTTGACGAGGTTTTTTTGCTTGGTAAACTTTAGGTAAGAAGATTTGTTTCACATAAAAAGGGTATGAATTTATAGAAACGTCAAAAAGGGGCAGCTCATATGAAAAAAATCAATGTACAAACAGACAGACGCGATGACATGATCGATGTCACACACGAGGTTCTCCAATATGTCAGGGAAACAGGCATACAAAACGGAACTGTCATCGTCTATTGTCCACATACAACAGCAGGGATCACCATTAATGAAAATGCGGATCCAGATGTGAAACGGGATATGCTTCGCCGGCTTGATGAAGTCTTCCCGTGGGAACATCCAAAGGACCGCCATATGGAAGGAAATACGGCAGCACATATGAAAGCGAGTTATATGGGGGCGTCTCAGCATGTTCTCATTCATGATGGAGATCTTGTACTTGGCACGTGGCAGGGAATCTATTTCTGTGAGTTTGACGGTCCGAGACATCGTCATTTTTATGTACAAGTGTCGTCAAACGAGTAAGAGATGGGGGAAGTAAATGGGGGATATCAAAAAGTTACTGCAGATTGAACATGGAATCATCCAAGCGCCAATGGCAGGAGGAGCTGTGACACCGCAGCTGGCAGCCGCAGTTTCGGAATACGGAGGGCTTGGCAGCCTGGCAAGTGGATATGTGCAGCCTGACCATTTAAGACAGCAGATTAGACAGGTCAAACAACTGACATCTCGTCTGTTTCAGGTCAATGTGTTTGTACCAGAGCCAGTTCCAGAAGTGAAAAAAGAGGATGTGGCATTTTGGGAAAAGAGACTGCCTGCACGCCCGTCAGCAGATAGGATGCCAAGCGAAGAAGAATTGTGGGATGATTTTGAACAAAAAATCAACATTCTTCTGGAAGAAGACGTTCCGATTGTTTCCTTTACATTCGCCTGTCCTAAAGAACAAACGATTCACCGCTTAAAACAAAAGGGAACCTTTTTAATCGGAACGGCCACAACAAAAGAGGAAGCACTGCTTTTAGAGGAAAAAGGAATGGATGCCATTGTTGTGCAAGGAAGTGAAGCAGGGGGGCATCGCGGCACATTTTTACGGGCAAAAGGAGACACACTGATGGGACTGATCAGTTTGATCTCTGATGTCAAACCGCTCTGCCGCGTGCCATTGATTGCCGCCGGAGGCATCACGGACCGAGCAGGTGTGAAAGCAGTGCTGGCGCTTGGAGCAGATGCGGTTCAAATCGGCACAAGGTTTTTAGCCAGCCAGGAAAGTGCTGCGGCAGAGGTATACAAGAAGGCCATTTTACAGGCAGAAGGCAGTGAAACAAGGGTGACAAGGCTTTTTTCTGGGAAAAGAGCGAGAGGTATTGTGAATCAGTGGATGGAGGATGAAAGCCTGCATGAAGATAGGGTTCTTCCTTATCCGGTTCAGCATGTATGGACAACACCGATGCGAAAAGCAGCCGCTGCCGGCGGTAACCCTGAACAAATGGCTCTGTGGGCAGGACAGGGCGTTGGACGTATTCACTCGATTTTAACCGTTGAAGACATCATGCACGAACTGACGCAGATATAAAATCATGACGGGTGGTGTGACAGGATGGACATCTTAAAACATTCCTACCGAAAAAAAGGTCAGATTGAATTTTGGTTTGATGATTTTCCTCATTCTCCTGCCGTCCTTACGCCCATTCGTCATTACTATTTTGTTCGATACGTGAAATGGAGCCGGCACGATCCACCGGTCACAAGAAAAGATTTAGAAGAAATGGAAATCCTTGCGAACACGTTGCTTGGCACACTCCAAAATTATCGTAAACGCAAGGCATACAAAAGCCCCTTGTCATAACCAATAGACAAGAGGCTTTTTTCAGCTGCCAAACATTTGCCTGAGATAAATCACATCCATCCGGGTAGTCTGCGGTAATAAATAAGCGGATTGAACTGCACCTGGCCGTCTTCTCTTATTCAGTTTGTCGATAATTTCTGCTGCTGTTAAAATTCCAAGCCCATGACCGTAATATTGATCTTCTCCTAAGTAAATCACATTTTCCCCGCGCCATTGCGACTGCTGATAGCTAAACTCTGGATTTTCGAAATATAAACAATCCCCATAGATAAAATCATTTCCGCGCTCTGTATAAATTGACAAAGTATCATAGTGCCAGTCATACAGTGTTAAACTGCGAAGTCTTCGATTAAACTTCTCCTCGCCTACTGTTTGCAAGACTCCCATATAAAACACAATGACAATCGCCGTTGCACATTCAAATGCATATTTTGAACCATTTTCAAAAATGTCTTTAATGCCTCTAGATGGCTCCACTTGATAGCGCAGCTCTAATGCTCCTGCTTCCGATACACGCCAAAACGCATCATTTGCACGCGATCTTTGAAAGATGGCAAATGAGGCACCGCTTTTATTCAAATCTCTTGCAGCATTCATAATGTTTGATCTTAAAGTGACCTCAAATAACAAATCAGATGCTTGCCTATAGCGGAACGTACCATTCGAGGCCTGTAACTGCATCAAAATGATCCGCTTTTGTCCTTCTAGCTGAAACGATGCCAGCTGCTCATTAGTCACTGGCTGTCCTGAAAGGATAATCATATGAAAAGCGCCCCCTTTAGTATTAGCGTATGCAGGGTGCTTGGGCAAGGAATCAATTTGTGAAAATAAACAAAAAGTCATCCTTTTTATTTGAAAAACATGAAAATAATATCAAGCCGTCCGATATATAAAATAACGTTTAAAAGGAGGAAAAACATGAAAAGTGTCATAAAATGGTTGAAAAAACCATCGATTTCTAAAAGATTGATTATTTCATTCACACTTGTTCTCGTCTTGCCCATTATTACACTCAGTACGATTTCATATCAGATTGCCAAAGAAGAACTAGATCATGAAATCATGTACGGAGCAAATGCAAGAGTCAATGAACTGAATGACATGATCGAGCAAAAGCTTTCGAATAAGGAAAATGCGGTGAAACTTTTTACTGAAACATCTACTGCTGCAGACTTTAAAAAGAAAAATCAGGACGAACTGTATGAGCATCTTGAGATATACAGCAAAATCAATGAAGAAGATGTGGTTGGTTTTTATGCAGCAAGTAAAAATCGTGATTTCATTCAGTTTCCTAAAGTAGACATGCCAAAAGGCTATGATCCAACAACACGCGATTGGTATCAGCAAGCAATGCAGAATGAAAAAGGAGAGCCAGTTGTCACCAATCCATACATTTCTGCTACAACAAACGGCATGGTAGTCACGATTGCCCAGCGCCTGAAGGACGGGTCGGGAGCGATCGGAATTGACATTGATGTGCAAGACATTGTAGATAAAATAAAAGATATTAAAATTGGACGAGAAGGATATCCAATTATTGCAAATAAAAATAAACAAATTGTAGCCCATCCAGAAGAAAAATCAGGATCTAAGGTCACAGAAAATATTTCATCTATCCTTTACAGCGGCAAAGAAGGAACATCAACTTATGAGAATAAAGGAGAACAAAAACGTATCGTTTTTGTAACAAATGATTTAACAGGTTGGAAAATTGCTGGAACGATGTTTGTATCAGAAACAGAAGAAGCAGCACAGCCAGTTTGGAATTCTGCCATTATTCTTTTAATTTCTTCATTTATCCTTGGTGGTGTCGCTATCTTCTTCATCGTTCGCTCGATCACAATTGGACTGAGAAGGCTTGTTGATTTCTCAGAAAAAGTGAGTGAAGGGGATTTAACAGAAACCCTCGAAACGAAATCGAAGGATGAAATAGGAGATCTCACAAGAAGTTTCAGCAAGATGAGTGAATCTCTTCGTGACGTCATTCGCGCTGTACAGCAATCTGTCGACAATGTGGCTTCGGCTTCAGAGGAGCTGACGGCAAGTGCCAGTCAAACGAGTCAAGCAACAGAGCATATCACGATGTCGATTGAACAATTTTCAAATGGAAATGAAGCACAAAACGAGAAAGTCGAATCTAGTACGAATCAGCTTGTGGCAATGAACGAAGGATTACAAGATATGTCACAAACCTCATCTGAAGTAGCTGCTGTCTCACTTCAATCAACAGAGGCGGCTGGTCAAGGCGGGCGAATTGTTGAAAGCACAGCGAGCCAAATGAAACATATTGATACATCCGTACAAGAAGCAGAACAGGTCATGAAAGAATTAGAATACAAGTCTAAAGATATTACGAGTATTTTAAATGTCATTAACGGCATTGCGGATCAAACAAACTTACTTGCGCTTAATGCAGCAATCGAAGCAGCAAGAGCAGGTGAATCAGGACGCGGCTTCTCCGTCGTTGCCGAAGAAGTGCGAAAACTAGCTGTCCAATCCGCAGATTCAGCGAAAGAAATTGAGAAGCTTATCCAAGAAATTGTGTTAGAAATTGCTAAATCTCAAGATATGTTCAAAGCAGTCAATCGAGAAGTAAACGCAGGGCTCGGTATGACAGAAGAAGCTAAAGAAAGCTTCCAGCACATTTATGAGGCGGCAGAAGGAATGTCGAAAAAACTGTCACAATTAAACGATACAGCCATTGACCTATCGAGCGGTTCAAAGCTTGTTTCACAAGCGATGCAGGAGATGCGCCAAGTCTCAAGAGAAAGCGCAGCAAACATTCAGGACATTGCGGCTTCAGCAGAAGAGCAGCTAGCATCTATGGAAGAAATCACGTCTTCTTCTGTAACACTTGCCAACATGGCAGAGGAGCTAAAAGAGCTCACAAGTCAATTTAAAATTAATTAAATAATGATGAAAAAATACCCAGAATTGTCTGGGTATTTTTTTTATTTTTAAACGTCATTTCCAGTCTCTAAAAATACACCTTTCATCCGATATTAACTTTAGAGAAGTAAAGGGGGAAAGTTAAAATGGGAAAAATGATCCAATGGTTCAAAAAACCATCCATTTCAAAAAAATTAATCATTGCCTTCTTGGTAGTTCTTATCCTGCCAACCGTGGCACTGACAATTAGTGCATTTTTTACATCAAAGACAGAGCTAGACAAACAGATTATGGGCAGTGCGATGAGTCAGGTCAATGCATTTGATACCTTAATCAATGAGAATATTGGAAACAAATCAGATGCTGTGACACTGTTCTCAGATTCACTCAAAGCGTCTAATCTTCAAGAAAAAAATAGAAATGCGACCATTAAAGAATTACAGCAATTTGGAAAAATTAACGAAAAAGATGTTTCTGCGATCTATGCAGGCTCTGAAAAGGGATTGTTTATGCAATACCCAGTCCAAAAGATGCCGGATGGCTACGATCCAAGAGAACGTCCTTGGTATCAAGAGGCATTGAAAGCAGAAAACGGCAAACAAGTCATCACAAAACCATATGTAGCAGCATCCACAGGCAAAATGGTGATCACAATTGCCCAAAAAACGAAAGATGGTTCAGGTGTCATTGGTCTTGATATGGAAATTGACAGCCTGCTCCAAAAACTAAAAGAAATCAAAATTGGGCAAAAAGGCTATGCTTTCATGATGGAGAAAGATCAAACGGTTTTAGCAGATCCAACCCAAAAGTCAGGAAGTCAGGTCAATGAAAATCTGGCCAGTATTATTTATAAAAACAAAGAAGGAAGCGGCAGCTATACCCTCAAAGGAACAGATAAAAAGGTTGCATATGTCACCAATGAATTAACCGGCTGGAAAATTGGTGGAACGATGCTCGTATCTGAAGTAGAAGAAGCGGCAAAGCCCGTTTTCAATACTGCCATTATCGTATTCAGTGTCACACTCATTGTAGCAGGAACCCTTATTTTCTTTATCGTCCGCTCTATTTCAAAAAGATTATCCAATCTTGCCCGTTTCTCGAAAAAAGTCAGCGATGGTGATTTGCGCGATAAGCTTCAGATCCAGTCAGATGACGAAATTGGACAAGTTGGTAAAGGCTTTAATACGATGATTGATTCATTGAGATCCCTCATTGGAGCCGTTCAAACTTCAGTCGAAAATGTCGCATCTTCATCAGAAGAACTGACTGCCAGTGCAGGACAGACAAGTAAAGCAACTGAGCATATTACACTAGCCATTGAACAATTCTCCAGCGGAAATGAAAGCCAAAATGATAAAGTCGAATTGAGCTCAGTCGAGTTAGAGGAAATGAACCGTGGTCTTCAAAATATGAATGAATCAGCTGAGTCTATTACGGCTTCATCGATCAAATCAACAGATATCGCAGGAGAAGGCGGACAGCTTGTTGAAAAAACGGCCTCTCAAATGAATGTTATTGATCAGTCCGTGAAAAAAGCAGAGAACGTCATCAGGGCGCTTGAAAATAAATCTAAAAACATTACCCAAATTCTCGGTGTCATCAATGGAATTGCCGATCAAACGAATCTACTTGCACTAAATGCAGCAATTGAGGCAGCAAGAGCTGGTGAATCTGGCAGAGGATTCTCCGTTGTAGCAGAAGAAGTAAGAAAACTTGCGGTTCAATCTGCTAACTCGGCAAAAGAAATTGAGAATTTGATCAATGAAATCGTGCAAGACATCGACGTATCCCAGGAAGTATTCACTGCGGTGAGTCGAGAAGTTCAATCAGGCCTAAGCTTCACTGAACAAACGAAAGTAAGCTTCCACAATATTTTCGACATGACAAAAGAAATTTCTAACCAGCTTCAAACAATGAATCAAACCGTTGTCCAGCTTTCAAAAGGCTCTGCACATGTGTCAGAGGCTGTTCGTGAGATCGCAGACGTATCACGTGAAAGCTCAGCAAATATTCAAGACATTGCTGCTTCAGCAGAAGAACAACTGGCATCAATGGAAGAAATCAGCTCATCCTCTGCCACACTCTCTTCGATGGCAGAAGAATTACGCGATTTAATTAGCAAGTTTAAAGTTGAATAGACATGAAGAAAAGAGCCTCCAACTAGAGGCTCTTTTTATTTATTGAATAAAAAGAAATAGGTAATTGTACTTATTTTTTGGTTTTTTTGAACATTATTCCTTGAAAAATAATTCATATTACCTAAGAATAGAAGAGAAAGACCACAAATCATAAATCAAAAGGAGTAGAGTTATGAAAAAAATCAACTTTTTTAAGCACTTTACGATGTCGAAGAAATTAATTACTGCATTTTTAGCGATTCTCCTAGTGCCAATTCTCGTATTGGCCGCATTTTCTTATGAAGTGGCATCAAAGTCTCTCAATGATGAGATTATGTCTAGCGCTGCAAATGGTGTTCAACAATTAAATGAACTCATTAATAAAGATATACAGCCTAAAATTGACATTGTTTCATACTTATCCAAATCGGTCAAAAAGAGTGAATTGGCTGCTAAAAACAAAGATTTACTCAAAGTGAAATTAGAGCAATTATCGGAAACAGATGACGATGTAGTAGAAGTATTTGTTGCAGATCAAAATGGTAAACTAACTGAATATTCCGAGATACACAAAGATAATGCAAAGAGCGCAAAAAATGAACCATGGTTTCAGCAATCGATGGGAGATAAGAAACTCATTATTTCAGATCCTTTTACAAGTAAGTCATCTGATGACCTGCTCATCACAATATCAGAACAATTAGCAGATGGATCTGGTGTGATCGGGGTAAATGTACGATTAAATACGGTTATAAAAGATACAAACAGCATCAAAATTGGCCAAGAAGGCTATGCGTTTATCGCCACCTCAGATCAGCGTTATGTTGCCCATAAAACCGATAAGGCTGGGACAAAGCTGACTGGTGACTTTATCTCGAAATTGTATGATAAAAAACAAGGCAGCTTTGAATATGAATACAATGGCCAGCCGAAGCAAATGTTTTTTGACACAAATGAAGCAACAGGCTGGAAGCTTGCTGGAACGATGTATGTGAATGAAGTAAAAAAAGCCGCTCAGCCAGTGCTCGACTTAACAATGATCATCCTTGCGGCTGCGATTGTCATTGGCGGAATCGCGGTTTATTTTATTATTAAATCGATTCGAAAGCCACTGATAGAGCTCTCTGAATCGGCTGAGAAAATCAGTCAAGGTGATTTGACCCAGCATATTGAAGTTCGTACGCACGATGAAATAGGTAAACTTGCGCAAAGCTTTAACGACATGTCAGCAAAGCTGAAACAAGTCATCCAAGCTGTTCAAAATTCGATTGAAAATGTGGCTGCTTCGTCTGAAGAATTAACGGCAAGTGCAGGACAGACAGCTCAAGCGACCGAGCATATCACATCCTCTATTGAACAGTTCTCAAACAGCACTGAACATCAAAATGATATGATCGAAAAAAGCTCAGTTCAGTTAAACGAAATGGATCGCAGCCTATCGCATATGGTCGACACGACCTCTCATATGATGGAATCGTCGATCGAATCGAGCAAAACCGCTCAGGCTGGAGGAGAACTCGTTCAAAAAACAGCAGGTCAAATGCAAACCATTGAGCAGGCAGTAAAAGAAGCAGAGCTTGTCATTGCAGGTTTAGAGCAGAAATCAAAGGATATTACAAATATTCTGGGGGTCATCAACGGTATTGCGGATCAAACGAATCTCCTTGCTTTAAATGCTGCGATCGAAGCTGCACGAGCAGGTGAAGCAGGCAGAGGCTTCTCTGTTGTCGCAGAAGAAGTCCGCAAGCTGGCAGAGCAATCAGGAAGCTCTTCAAAAGAAATTGAAAGCCTGACGAACGAAATTGTGGAGGAAATAGAAAAATCGCAGAAAATGTTTAAACAAGTAGCAGGTGAAGTACAGTCTGGATTAAACATTACAGATGAAACAAAAGTGAGTTTTGAGAAAATCACTGATAAAACATCAGAAATGACAGAACAAATGAAACAAATGAACGGATCAGCCAAAGAGCTATCGCATGGCTCAAATGATATTTCTCATGCGGTGAATCAAATCAAAGAGCTCTCAAGAGAAAGCTCAGCAGGCTTCCAAGATATCGCAGCTTCAGCAGAAGAGCAGCTTGCATCTATGGAAGAGATCAGTTCTTCCTCTGCCACTTTATCTCAGATGGCAGAAGAACTAAGAGAGCTCATTAAACAATTTAAAATGTAAGAGAGTAGCGAAACACCTGACGCCAAAACGTCAGGTGTTTTTCCATTCAATGCATATAAATTGGGTAATTTGGACTTATTTAGACTTTAATAAGTTAAAAAAGTAAAGAACCTAGTAGTACTTCCGATATATATACTATCTTACTAAAAGGAGTTTTCTTTTTTATGAAATTCATACAGTATTTCAGAAAGCCATCTATATCAAAAAAGCTCGTATTCTCTTTCTTATTTATTCTTTTATGCCCAATCATCGTATTGGCATTCTCTTCATATCATACGGCAAGCACCTCCTTAAATGATCAAATTATGCAAAGCGCAAAGGAAAATGTAGAGCAGCTAGATAAAAATATTACGAAGGTTGTAAAAGTGAAAACAGACGCAGCCGATTTCTTTAGCAAATGGATCACGGAGAAAAAGCTCAAGCAAAAAGGCACGACCGATATTCAAGGACGCTTTGAGCAGTTCATGAGTATGAATGATGACACAGAAGGTATTTTTGTCGCTTCAAGTGACGGCAAAGTGTTTTCAAGATATCCTAATCAAAAAATGCCTGCCGATTATGTCGCAACTGAGCGGGATTGGTATAAAGACGGCTGGGCGAAAAACGGCGAGCTGTCTATTTCAGCTCCATATGCAACGGCATCAACCGGTACGCTGGTGGTCACAATCTCTAAAAAACTAGAGGATGGATCAGGCGTCATCGCGATGAACCTAGACATTGCGAATCTAGTAAAAGAGTCCAATAGCATTAACATTGGGAAACAAGGCTATGCCTTTATTGGAAGTCCGGACCGCACATATGTGGCACATCCAAAGAAAAAAGCAGGAACGAAATTATCTGGTGAATGGTTAGAAAAAATGTACTCACAAGATAACGGATCTATGAGTTATATGTTTGAAGGGAAAGAAAAGCAAATGGAGTTCACCACAAACAAGGCGACTGGCTGGAAGATTGTCGGGACGATGTTTGTCAGTGAAGTAGAAGAAGCTGCACAGCCAGTTTTTAATATGGCCGCCATCATTTTAGCCGGCGCGCTTATCATTGGCGGGATTCTGATCTTCTTTATCATCCGTTCCATTACAAAACCACTTTCCACTCTTGTCTCTTCTTCGAAGAAGATCAGTCAGGGAGATTTGACAGAAAAAATTGATGTCCACTCAAAAGATGAAATTGGACAGCTTGGCACAAGCTTTAATGAAATGAGTGAGTCTCTAAGAGATGTCATTCAAGCTGTACAAACATCTGTTGAGAATGTCGCTTCATCATCTGAAGAACTGACGGCAAGTGCAGGTCAAACAACAAAAGCAACCGAACATATTACATCGTCTATTGAAACATTCTCAAACGGCAATGAAAATCAAAGCGAAATGGTGGAGCAAAGCGCAGTTCATTTAAAACAAATGAATGAAGGACTGAACGAAGTTGCCGAAACGTCTGATGTCATCACAGCGTCATCTGTTCAATCAAAAACAGTCGCGGAAACAGGCGGTCAGCTTGTGGAGCAAACTGTCGGCCAAATGAAGACGATTGACCATTCAGTGAAAGAAGCTGAAGGCGTGATCAACGGACTCGAGCATAAATCAAAAGATATCACAAACATCCTAGGCGTGATTAACGGCATAGCGGATCAAACGAATTTACTTGCACTAAATGCCGCTATTGAAGCAGCACGCGCAGGCGAGTCAGGCAGAGGCTTCTCCGTTGTTGCGGAAGAAGTGCGTAAACTAGCGGTTCAATCATCAGATTCAGCAAAAGAGATTGAAAAGCTTGTGAATGAAATCGTCTCTGAAATTGAAACATCTCAAAATATGTTCAAAGCAGTGAATGAAGAAGTAAAGAACGGTCTTACTATTACAGATCAAACGAAAGAAAGCTTCTCACAAATAAATGAGCAAACAGCGGAAATCGCAGCAAGAATGAACGAAATGAATACAACGGTGCGCGAGCTGTCGAAAGGATCTGAGCAAATTTCTAAAGCAGTGAATGAAATTGCAGATGTATCGAGAGAGAGTTCAGCAAGCATCCAAGATATCGCAGCTTCAGCAGAAGAACAGCTTGCTTCAATGGAAGAGATTAGTTCTTCATCCACGACTCTTTCCCAAATGGCGGAAGAATTACGCGATTTAATTAAAAAATTCAAGATCAGCGAATAAGGTCAAGTGGTTCTCCTCGAGGGGAACCGCTTTTCTTTTTAAGAGGACATCTCGTACAATAGAGGAAATCGAAAGAAGAGGAGAGATAGAATGCGTTTATCAGATAAGAAGGTCATTGCGTTTGTCAGTGATGATTTTGAAGATTTAGAGCTGTGGTATCCAGTTCTGCGTTTAAGAGAAGAAGGGGCGACTGTCCATCTTGTAGGTGAAAAAGCAAATCATGAGTACATCGGGAAGTATGGTGTGCCGGCGGTATCTGATGCAGATTTTTATTCCATTCAAGCTGATGATTATGATGCTGTGCTTGTCCCTGGCGGATGGGCGCCTGATAAACTGCGCCGTTATCCAGAAGTATTAGACATCGTCCGTACATTTGATGCGAAGGCAAAACCAATCGGGCAGATTTGCCATGCCGGCTGGGTGCTGATTTCAGCAGGAATCCTGAAAGGCAGACAAGTGACAAGTACACCTGGTATTAAAGATGATATGACAAATGCCGGTGCGGATTGGTTTGATGAGGCGGTCGTCACAGATGGCCACCTCATCTCCAGCAGACGTCCGCCGGACCTTCCGCCGTATGTAAAAGCATTTGCGGATGTGTTAGCGGCAAAATAAGCGACTGACACGAAACGTAAAAAACAAAGGGCGAACCAAAAAATAATTCGCCCTTTGTTCATCATTTTATGCCCTATACATTTTGTCTGTCGGCAGGATACATCACGCCCATTTGTCTTCTTGCTTCGTCCATGACGGACATGGTTTGAACAGATAACGCAAATGTATTGACCGGAGACTGCCCCATTCCCTGCTGAATACACTCAATAAAATGATTGATTTCATAAGACATAGCTGGCTGATCATCTTTGAGCGAGATGTCAGTTTGATGTCCATCACGGTCATGTATCGTGATTCGTGAAGGCCGGTGGAATTGATCAATCACCATCGTGGCATCCTCGCCTTGAATTTCAGCGGATAAATGAGACGTTGAAATTTTAGAATGAAAAAGAAGTGCTTGATGCCCGTCATACTGTAAAAGGACTGAACCATTTCCATCCACACCAGAAGAAAGCTTATAGCCTCTCGCGGTGATTTGATTCGGCAGACCAAATAAGGATATGACTGGGTAAACGAGGTATACCCCGATATCCATTAACGAACCATTGGATAACTCCGGTTTAAAGGCATTTGGAAGCTCGCCGTTTCGATAGGCATCGTATCTTGAGGAATATTTACAGTAATGCGCGACCACTTGCCTGATAGGTCCAAGCTGATCAAGGTGCTGTTTGATTTGCAGAAAGTTTGGCAGAAATGTCGTTTTCATCGCTTCCATCAAACACACTTGATGTTTTTTTGCTGCGGCAATCATTTCTTCCACTTCTTTTCGATGAGAGGCGAATGGTTTTTCGCATAAAACATGCTTTTGATGCTCCATCATCAACATGGCTTGCTCTTTATGAAGGGCATTTGGACTCGCAATATACACGGCATCGAACGTATCACTTTCCGCCATTTGTTGTAAGTTCGTAAAAACCGTCTCAATCCCGTATTTTTCGGCAAAGGCCTGTCCTTTTTCAGCGGATCGTGAATAGACGGCTGTACATGTAAAGTCAGCGATTCCTTCACCAGCTTGTAAGAACCGATCTGTAATCCAGTTCGTTCCGATGACAGCAAATCGAATCATGTGATTCCCTCCTTCTGCTTTCCTCTGATTATACATGCTTTGAAAGCGTTTGTATGAAAGAATATTCTTTTTATTGAAAAGCGGATGAAACCTTTATATAGGCTGATGCGTCTTACATAAAGGATATAAATGTACGAAAAGTGGGTAGTTTCTTCCTTCTTCGGGTAATACTCAGGATAGAAGGGAGAGGAGGAAACATGAAGCGCGTCCTGCATATAGGAAGTACATACACCTTTGCGCTTTTATTCATAGTTGCTGGTATTTTTCATGTAATAGAGCCGGGCGGCTTTGCTCGCATGATGCCAGGCTGGCCATTTCCATATGTAATGGTCTATGTGACTGCATGTCTTGAATGGCTGCTGGCCGTGCTGCTGCTTTTGCCGAATTCTAGGATTGCAGCGGCAAAATTCATTGCTGTCTATCTTGTACTCATTTTCCCGGCAAACTTATTTGCTGCACGTGAGGGAATACCATTTCCAGGTCAAGAAAATACAGAACAAGCTTTGCTATGGATAAGACTTATTGGACAGCCGATTCTCATTATATGGGCGATGTCTATTGCAAAATGGGAAAAAAAGCTGAAACAATGATCACCATATCATGATCAAGTAGTGTACAATTTACTCATAAAATAGCCCGTGTTTGGAGGAACGATATGAATTCTATGCAAATGTGGAGCAGTCGATTTAGAAAATTTTTTCTTGATAACAAGTTTGTTCTCTTTTTACTCGTCCTGCTATTAATCGGATTGAATATCCTTGTTTTCATGAAAACATCATTTATTTTCACACCGCTCATTGTACTCGTCAAAACCATTGCCTTACCGATTATTTTAACGGGGGTCGTGTATTATTTATTAAATCCAATTGTCAACTTGTTAGAGAAAGCAAGAATCAAGCGGATCTATTCCATTTTGCTTTTATATCTTGTCATTATTGGGATTATTACAGTGACCATCGTGTCTATTATTCCTTTTTTACAAGCTCAAACCATGAGTCTATTTCATAATCTTCCGAAATACGTCGATACAGTAGAAGAACAAATTAGACAATTAACGGGAAGTAACTTTATTAATCAAGTGCAAAAAACGATGAACTTTAATGTGTCTGAATTGGTAAGTAAAGCATCTAGTCAAGCGACGAAGATTTTGGAAAGCACCTTTACCGGTGTAGGAACATTCTTAGGGGCGCTCACAGAAGTTATCATCTCGATCGTGACGGTGCCGTTCATTCTGTTTTATCTATTAAAAGACGGCAAAAAGCTGCCTGACTATTTCTTGAAATTCATTCCAAATAAAATGAGAGAACATACACATATCGTGCTTCACGAAATGAACCACCGGCTGAGCTCGTATATTCGCGGACAGATTATTGTCAGCTTCTGTATCGGTGTTCTTCTGTTAATCGGTTATATGATCATTGGACTTGACTATGCGTTGCTGCTTGCTATCATTGCGGCATGTACAAGCGTAGTACCTTACCTTGGGCCAACAATTGCGATTACACCAGCGATTGTGATTGCACTTGTGACGTCACCAGTGATGCTTTTAAAACTCATTATTGTCTGGACAGTGGTTCAGCTCATTGAAGGTAAATTTATTTCGCCTCAGGTGATGGGGAAAAACCTTCATATTCACCCAATTACGATTATTTTTGTTCTATTAACAGCTGGTAAATTGTTCAGCGTCATCGGCATCATTGTCGCTATTCCGACGTATGCCGTTCTGAAGGTTATCACAACCCACCTGTTTGATTGGTTTAAAATGCGGTCCAATTTGTATAAAGAAGAAAAGGTTTGATGTCATAATCTTTTTTTGAAAAAAATATAGTATCATAAAGACGAGCTTTCGATAAAGGAAGCTTGTCTTTATGTGGACATAGATGTTTGGCGTGTTCAAAAGATCAGAATTGAAAGGAAAGAAAATCATGAATCTATGGGATTTATTCGTGGCACTGGTTTTAGGAATTGTCGAAGGATTAACAGAGTACGCACCTGTTTCATCTACAGGTCACATGATCATTGTCGATGATCTTTGGCTAAAATCAAAGGAAATTATTACGCCAGAAGCGGCTAATACATTTAAAGTCGTGATTCAGTTAGGCTCTATTTTAGCTGTCATGATCGTGTTTAAAGATCGTATTTTAAACTTATTGGGCTTAAAGAAAAATATCACCGAAGAACAAAAGCGCAGCGGGCATAAGCTGACCATCGCCCAAATTGCTGTTGGACTTGTTCCAGCCGTCATTTTAGGATTCTTATTTGAAGATTATATTGATAAATACTTATTTGACGTCAGAACGGTCGCTGTCGGTTTGATTTTAGGGGCAGTGCTGATGCTTGTCGCTGACTGGATCAATAAACGGAAAACAGAAACAAGCTCTGTCGATAACATGACGTACAGACAGGCGCTTTATATTGGACTGTTTCAATGTTTGGCATTATGGCCAGGCTTCTCGCGCTCAGGTTCGACGATCGCAGGCGGGGTTATTCTTGGTTTGAATCACCGTGCTGCGGCAGACTTTACATTTATCATGGCGATGCCAATTATGGCGGGAGCAAGCTTGTTAACCCTTGTGAAAAATGCTGAATATTTAACAACAGACATGCTGCCATTCTTTATCGTCGGCTTTGTGAGTGCGTTTGTTGTGGCTCTCTTTGTTGTTCGATTCTTCCTAAAACTGATCAATAAAATCAAACTGGTGCCTTTTGCGATATACCGAATTATCCTAGGTGTGATTTTATTTATCCTGTTCATGTAATATGTAAACTACTCTTTATAAAAGAGTAGTTTTTTTGTTATTTCGCCTAATTAAACAGTAAAAACACCCTCTTAATTGGTAGAATAAGAATTTTTTTCATAAATTAGTGTTTAAGAGACAGAGAAAGGGGTAGTACATAAACATACCAATTAAAGGAGGAGTTAGAAAATATGAGAAAAACAAGTAAAATGTTTGTTGGTTCTGTCATCGCCACGTCAATGATTGCTGCCCCTCTATCTCTTACGACTTTTGGTCAAACGGCTGAAGCTGCTACAACAACAGGTGTTGATGGAAGTGTCTCAATTGATCCAGTAGCCATTGCCGATAAAATTGAACAAGCAGTAAAATCATCTCAAAATCGTGATGGATTCGTAAAAAACGCGGCATACAGTGCGTTCTATGAAGCAGGTCAAAACTACAACGTAGTTGTCCAAAATTTAAGCCAAGATCACGACTTTAGCGGTCTGAACAATGTTGTCTACTATGATAGTGTTGAATATGACGGTATTACGTTTGGTATTTGGGTATTTGAAGATGGTACGTTTGTCAACAATGGTGACGGTGGATATATTAACTGGACGTTTGTTGGCAGCTTTGACCGAGAAGATGGAAGCGGAACTGTCGATTTTCATAAAAGATTCTAATCTTAGAAGTCTGCCGGTGAATCGGCAGACTTTTTTATAACGCACATTCTTCTATTTCAAACCCTAAATCTTCAATGATGTGATGATCCGTTTGAACTTGCTGGCCTTTTGTTGTTAAATAATCACCAACGAAAATCGAATTTGCCGCATAAAGTGCGAGTGGCTGGAGTGTCCGTAAATTAAACTCTCTGCCTCCGGATACCCGAATTTCCTTTGTTGGATTGACAAATCTCATCATTGCCAGCACTTTCAATGCTTTGATCGGATGTGTCCGTTCTTGATGCTCAAGCGGTGTTCCTTCAATGGCATGAAGAAAGTTGACTGGAATTGAATCCGCATCAAGTGCTCTAAGCGCAAAAGCCATTTCAACGATTTGCTGATTGGTTTCACCCATTCCAATAATGACCCCTGAGCAAGGTGACATGCCAGACTGTTTGACCTGCTCAATGGTCGACACGCGGTCATCGTATGTATGAGTTGTCGTAATGTGATCATGATGATCGTGATGTGTATTGATATTGTGATTATACCGATGAACACCCGCTTCCTTCAGCCGCTTCGCTTTGTCTTCATTTAATAACCCAAGACAGGCACACACCTTCAAAGGCATCGTTTCAGTGATTTCCTTTACTGCTGCTGTAACTTCATCTAATTCCCTATGAGAAGGCGCTCTCCCGCTTGCCACAATACAATAAGTCCCGGCTTTTCTTTTGAGAGCCTCACGCGCCCCTGCCACAATGGTTTTTTGATCAAGCATTGTATATCTTTCAACCGGTGCTTTTGAAATCATCGACTGTGAACAATATCCACAGTTCTCAGGGCAATATCCACTTTTTGCGTTGAAAATCATATTTAATTTCACCTTTTTTTGAAAAAAATGAAATCGTACTTGATAGGCTGCATGCATAATAGGTAACAATTCACTATCGTCAGCTTCAAGAATGTCTAAAGCCTCTTGCACCGTAATCGGTTCATTTTTCATGGCCTTCTCCGCTATCGCTTCCCAAGATAAAGACAGTTGCTCTTTCATCATTAATGCCTCCCTTATTATGTTAACTTATTTTTATTAAAAGTTAACATAATGGAGAGGTGTTGGCAATCACGAATCAAATGAAACCAACTTTAAACATCAAAAGGCGATGACTCCATGTCATCGCCTTCAGATATGTAAAGCTAGATTGCTTATCGAACCGTAATATAGTTAATGACAAGCTCGCCTTGTGAATTATAGTAAGAAACGGTTACTGAACCGCGTTGTACGGCACGAATCCAAGTGAAGTTTGGAGCCGTTTGATCTAATTGAATCGCATACGTTGCACCCGACACAGAAATTTGGCTTGCTGGAAGAGAGACGGCGATTGAAGAACCTACAGAAAGCGTACGGTTCACTGTAATTACTTTATTCATAATAGGAGCTTTTGCTATGACTGGTTCTTTTGGCTGTGCAGCTGCATGAGCACCTTCAGTTTGGGAGAACGTAAGAGCACCTAAAGCAGCTAAAGACAATGTACAGACTTTCATGAATTTTTTCATCGGTAACACTCCTTTTTTTAGTATATACATATATTAATATTAATAGAATTATATGTCAATTTAAATGTGTGAAAAAAGAGTAATTATGGTGAAAATTGTCACATATTATGTTGGGAAAGACATATATTTAAAAAAACACATGATTTTTTATTCATATGCTCTTTCTTTTTTAAGGGAAAAAAGAGGTATAAAAAAAGCTGGGTTCATCCCAGCAACGTAAAGCAGATGAAAGAGTGATTACTGGTCGTCTCGCTGTTTTGGCTGACGGCCTTTTTGCTTCTCTTTCTCTCTAATGTAGTTAATAAAATCGATGGTTTGTCTTCGTGCTTCTTCGGAAAAATCTGAGGCGGCTTTAAACGCAATTTGCAAATCAGGATCGTCTGCAAGATCGTCATCGTGTCTGCCTTTGTCCTTACCTGTGAGAAGATAATCGGTTGAGACCCCATATAACTCAGCAATTTTCACAATCATTTCACCGTCGGGCTTTCTCAAGCCATATTCCCAGTTTGCATAAGTGGACATCGCCTTTAATCCGAGTTTTTTAGCAACTGTTGACTTGCTCCATCCATGCTTCTCTCTTAATTCAGTTAAAATCTTCCCAGTCAAATTATCCATCAGAAACACCTTTTTTCATGTTATGAGTAAATTTTATCATGAATTACACGGAAAAGATAAATAAATACACAAAAAGAATAAAAATATGGTTGACTTACTCGTTTTGTGTATATTATCATAATGAATATAACTTACACATATTGAGTAAGAGGTGGAAAGATGAAACTTGAAAATTTACGAGAAGAGCGCATATTGCAAGGAAAAACACAAACCTATATGGCGAAAAAATTAGGTTATAAGTACACAAGCGGCTATGCGAATATAGAGATGGGCAGAACGAAGCCAAGCTTAGAAATAGCAAAGCATATTGCAGATCTGCTAAATACCGGTGTTCAAGAGCTTTTTTTTGGTCAGAAGTTACACAATAAGAGTAATTATCTAGAAGAAGATCAGTTCTTAGAAAAGGAGAGACGAGCAGAATGAATATTGAACATCCAATGGTGACACAGATGAGTAACTTTGGTTATCCAAAAAGCTACTGGTCATATGACATGAAACGATATGGATACCAAACAGAAATTGATGACAGTTTGGAGGGATCTGAAGAAGATGAGACATCAGCTGATGTTTGATGCTAGAAAAGAAGCGCAGCTTTGTTTAGACCAAGCTGGCGGCTGGATCGCCTTTTTTCAACAGAAACCGATGTTTGTTTTTGCCACAGCAGAAGAGAAAGAGACATATATGACCCTCCTGAAAGCTAAGTCGATGACAATAAAGGAGGAATCAGGGCGACGTGAAACGATGGAAGCAAATCATGACATTTTTGAAATGCTTGCTCAAAGCGAGTAAAAACGAACAAGACATCCGCCAGTGGGCAGAGGATGACGGGAGATCATAACATGGTCATCCATTTAATCATTGAACATGAACATTTGTTAACAAAAGAGACATTGATGAAAAGAATACGATCAGCTGCAAAAGTACAATGCCCGCAAAAATTAGAAGGCGCACTATCACTTGAAATTCGTTTATTTGATCACATGCCGCTTAACATTGCTGACTGCCAAAAAAAGCGTACATACGCAGAAAAAGGGTTGATACGCCCGATACACGTCAGCATCTTACAGCCAAGTCTACAGCATATTCAAGAAGCACTTCATTCTATAGCTGATCAAGTCCCTCTGCAGATTGTCGATTTAAGAGTTTCCCAGTTTTATAGTATGTGTGAAAGAGTTGAAATCATTATCAATACGGTAGGTAGTGGCACGAGGCCATCACCAAAAAAGGAGACAAGCATATGAACGAGCCAAAACAACTATTCATTCAAGATAACCAAACATTTGTCGGTGAGATGGAAAAAGGAAAAATTCAAGTCATCGTGTTAGATGGAAATGTAGGAACGGCTTATCAAATGGATGTACCTGAACATGGAAAAACCATTATTCAAACGGCAAAAGGTCATTTTGCAAGAGTAGATCACGAGATTGGTTTTAAAATCAGCTAACTGACTAAACACATCAAATCATAATACGTCCAAGACGGAAAGCCTGCGGACACTGATCAAGACCCTGTTAAAAGGGGACCTGATTGGTGTCCGTTTTTTATTTTCTTAAAAAAGGGAGAGAGCGAATATGCAAGATTTACTCATTGAATATAAAAGAGCCTTAAAGAATGCTAGAAAACAATATGAACCATTTAAAGAAAAAGAAGAACATCAGCTGTCCGTTCAAGACAAGCATGATAAAAAAATGATCGCCAGTATGGTGAGCGATCTAGAATACGTAGTAGAATGGCTACAAATCGGAAGAGAGCCAGGTGCGCGCAGAGGGTTAGACAGACGTTCAGTCTATCAGCGCACCATTCTTGCAAATCCAGAAGTGTTAGAGGCTTTATCACATGAATATACCCTTATTCAAGAGAAAGAAAGAGAAGTCAGTGAGAGAGACAAAAAACGAATTGATGAAGCTTTGTCTGTTTTAACAGATCGAGAAAAGGACGTATTCTTTATGCACACAACACAAGGATTATCGTTTAGCGAGATTGCGGTCATGCTGGATGTCAAAAAAGGAACTGTGCAAAAACATATGGAAAGAGCGCGGACGAAGATGTCCAAAAAAGTACAAGAACGCCTATTCAGAGCTGCTGAATAGGCGTTTTTTCTATCCAAAATAAATCAGCTAAAGCTTGTCTTACAGTTGCCACCTATAGTTAGAAAGACCAAACGAATGTTTGCTAGCCCTACACAAATGATTCCTTCAAAGGGAATCATTCGAATTAAAAGGAGGCGGCAGGTGAATGTAAATGAAAGATAAACGGATAGAGGCCAAGCAGGATTATATGAAGGGGATGACGTACCAGCAAATTGCTGATCATTACAATGTCTCGATCCATACCGTCAAATCGTGGAAAAGGCGATACGGATGGCAAAGACAAAAAACTTCGTCAAAGCAAGCACACTCGATCTTCAATCAATTTCTTTCAGATGAAACGATTGAAATCATGGAGAAAATGGATGGACGCACATCGCTTGATTTAATCTGGGATCAAATTCAAATTCAATATGCAGCCATTATTCGGGCGCAGCGAATCATGTATGTAGCAGATCAAGAGGACATGATCAAAGAGTTGAAAAAGGCGGCATACATGCCTTCTTCATTAGAAGAAACAGGAGAAGGCATTCAGCCAGAACTAGACATCACCTCAGAAGAATATTCGTTTCAATTTTCATGGGATCGGCATGCGACGTTTCTAAATGCACAATCCCGTGCAATGGGTGAACTCAGGCGTTTAATAAAACAGTTTGAAGAGCTCGCACATGCGAAGGATGAACGAAGATTAAGGCTGAAACAAATTGAACTGACGATCGAAAAAACAAAAAAAGCAGTGCGTGAAGAAAAAGAGGAAGATCTTCAAATCATGATCAAGCGAAAAGAGGACGACTCATGACGCCATTGATTGAAAAAGAAGTCAATCCTCACTTTGAACACTTTCTATTCGATTGGAATCAAAAGTTTCAATTTTTAGTTGGAGGCTATGGCTCCTCTAAAAGCTATCACATTGCTTTAAAGCTCGTCTTAAAGCTGCTGGAAGAAAAGCGGACAGCACTTGTCATTCGAGACGTGTATGATACGCACCGCGAATCAACCTTTTCTTTATTACAAGAGATCGTCAGCGACCTCGGCATCGACCATGTGGTGAAGTGCCGAAGTTCGCCGCTTGCACTGACGTTTCGAAACGGCAGCAGCATCTTATTTAAAGGGCTGGACAAACCTGAAAAATTGAAATCAATCAACAACATCTCGATCATTTGGATTGAGGAATGTTCAGAGGTTTCTTATGAAGGATTTAAAGAGCTGCTTGGAAGGCTAAGGCATCCATCCTTACCGCTTTATATGATGTTATCGACCAATCCTGTTGGTCAGGATAATTGGACGTATAGACATTTTTTTCGAGATGAACAGCTGAAGCGTTTTGTTTTAGATGATGAAACCTTATACAAAAAGCGAACCGTTGTTATCAAGGATACGTATTACCATCACTCCACGGCAGAAGATAATCTATTCCTTCCTAAAAGCTACGTGAAGCAGCTGGATGAGCTGAAAGAGTATGATCCAGACCTCTATCGCATTGCGAGGAAGGGATATTTCGGGATCAATGGCACAAAGGTTTTTCCTCAGTTTGAGGTGAGAAGCCATTCTGATGTATTAGAAGCCATTCAGCAGATTGACAGACCGCTGAAACGAGCAGGCATGGATTTTGGATTTGTTGAATCATACAATGCGCTCATTCGGCTAGCTGTCGATCATGAAAAAAAGTACTTATATATTTATTGGGAATATTACGACCGCGGGAAAACAGATGATGAAACAGCCCTTGACTTGAAAGAGTTCATTGAATCAAAAGAACTGATTAAAGCCGATGCAGCCGAACCTAAAACCATTCACTATTTTCGGCAGCGCGGCTTTCAAATGGTGGCGGCACATAAGTTCCAAGGCTCACGTTTACAGTATACAAAAAAGATCAAACGGTTTAAGAAAATTATTTGTTCTGATGCATGTCCATATACCATCTATGAACTTCAATCACTAACCTATAAGGCAGATAAGGATGGACGTCTAGAGGAAGATGAATTTCAAATCGATCCACACACATTATCAGCCATCTGGTATGCGCTGGATGATTATGAAGTGACAGATTTGAAACAGACTGCCTCGGAGCGTGTCCGTCCAAACAGAGAGAGGAGGTCCATACAATGAAACAATTGAAAGCAACCATTATGAAGGCAAACATGTCTGATCATACAAAACAAATGTATGCAGATGAATTTTCCTACGAAAAGGATGACATTGTTCCCCCGACTTACAATATTAATGAATTAAAAAGTATGGCAGAATATTCAACCATTCTTCAGCAATGTATTGATGCGTATAAGACCAATATTTTAGGCTTTGGTTTTGGTGTAGAATATGCCTTTGACTTTAATGCAGAAGGCGTGAAACCGGCAAAAAAGAAGGCAGCAGAGAAGGAATGGACAAGACTTGAAGAGTTTACGAAATACATGAACTATGATGAGTCTGCTGATGTGGTGCTTGGCTATGTCATCGAAGACCGGGAGAAAACAGGGAATGGTTTTTTAGAAGTTCTCCGAGATGGCCAGGGAAAGCCGGCAGGAATCGAGTATTTAGATGCGCTCCATATCCGCATTTGCAAGCTGAGTGAGCCAGTCGACGTCGAGTTTCGGTATACAGAAAACGGCGAATTGAAAACAATGAATCGAAAGAAGCGATTCCGTAAATATGTGCAGGTGATCAATGAAAAGAAAGTCTTCTTCAAGGAGTATGGTGATCCCCGCATTTTACATTGTGAAACAGGCAAATACGATGACACCACCCCAGAGCCGCTGCGTGCAACAGAAGTGATTCATTTTAAAATCGGCAGTGGAACGTATGGGATTCCCCGCTGGATTGGCAACATCGTCAATATGTATGGGGCACGCAAGGCAGAAGAACTGAACTACCTTTATTTTAAACAAGGGCGGCACGTACCTGGTGCCATCATTGTCGAAAATGGAATGCTGTCTGAGTCATCCTATCAGCAGCTTCAAGATTATATGGACGATATTGAAGGCTCTGATCATGCACATAAGTTTCTATTGCTTGAAGTCGAAGGTCTCCCGACGGAAAAAGGGTTAACTGGAGAAGAAGATGTTTCAAATGTCAAAGTGAACTTCAAATCCTTAGCAGAGATCTTGCAAGAAGATGCACTCTTTTTAGAATACGATGAAAAAACAAGAAACAAAATCCGCTCTGCTTTTCGACTGCCGCCTATTTATACAGGTGAGTCTCAAGACTATAACAAAGCGACAGCCGATACGGCGCGGAAAACAACAGAAGAACAGGTATTTCAGCCTGAACGGCACCTCATCACAGGGAAACTCAATACCCTTTTCCTGCCGGATCTTGATATTTGGCATGTCCGTTTCCTATTAAATGGTCCTGACTTTAGAGACCCATTAGAGATTGCCAAGGTTCTGACACCATTTATTCAGGCTGGGGCAGTGTCACCAAACGATTTGCGAGATCTGGCGGGACGTATCCTTGGGAAAACGTTAGAGGAATGGCCGGAGGATCTCTATCACAGACCTTTAGAAAGCCGCATGACATCAGCTGAACAACAGCCTCAACGAGAGCCAGATCAGTTGAAAGAATAAACCGAAGCGCGTGCGCTTTTTTGAAAGGGGGTGAACATATGCCAAGAGAATTAAAAAACGCAAAAATTACGCATGTTTCCTACGTGGACAGAGCCGCAAACAAAAAGAAATTCTTTTTGATGAAGGCAAAGAAAAGCCAGCCTGACTTTCAAAAAGAGGTGAGTGTGCTGACAAAGGCAGAAGATGCTCATCGCCTTGTGTATGGTGTCGTGTATGAACCGAATACACCTGATGCACACCAAGACTTTATGTCTGCCAAAGAAATTGAAAGAGCAGCACATGGTTTTATGAAGGATGCCCGCCACATTGATAAGCAGCATGATTTTCAACATGGTGTTGGAGAAGTGGTTGAATCATACATTGCACCAGCTGATTTTGAAGTAGGCGGTGAGCTGATTCGAAAAGGATCTTGGGTGCTTGTAACAAAGGCTTCTCAAGAGATTTGGGATCAAATTCAGAAAGGCCACATTACAGGATATTCAATGGCAGGAACGGCGGACATCGTAGCAATTGAAGAACAAGATCAGCTCCTATCTCAAAGCACGAATGAGAGAGGGCTTTTTTCTTTGCTGAAAAATTTCTTTTTGAAAGAGGAAGGTGCAAACATGTCACAACAATTTTGGAGCGTTTTAGACCACCTGCTGGAAACCTTACAGTCAAGTGATGGTGATGAGGCGGGTGTAAGATCAGCGCTTGAGCAATTGCTGCCAATCGTGCAGGAGATTTTGAAGACAGAAGATGTGCTTCAAACGATTGGTGAAAGGCCAGCCTCCGTACAAAAACAAGACGCCGCTTTGACGACGGAGCAAGTACGAGAGCTTGAAAAAGCAAAAATGGCCATCGAAAACGTCTTACAGCATGCTGAACAGCAGGAAACAGATCAAACTGGGGAAGAACCTGTCCAAAAGGTGCTTGAGCAAGCCGTAGCACCAATTCGTCATCAGCTTTCTTCTTTAGAGAAATCAGCCAGCAGAGAAAAAGCTGCGCTTGAGCAAGTGCTTCAGCAGCAGCTTTTGCCTATTTCAGAGCGGATTCACATGCTTGAAAAAGCGCGCGGCATGTCAAAACAAACAATCCACGATACACAAAACGACAGTACAAAGCCCATATGGGATGGCTTACTATAAGCCTAAATAAGGAGGAAATAGTGTGAGAAATCAAGAGTTGATTCGCAAGGCCGAAATGACACTTGCCAGCTTAAAAACCGGCGGTCTCATGAACGCAACCCAATCCAACACATTCATTAGAATGATGCAAAATACACCAACCGTTTTAAATGATGCACGTATCATTCCAATGGAAAGTGATTCACAAAAAATCGAAAAAATCGGCTTTGGCCAGCGTATTTTGCGCCCAGCAGAAGAAGGCAAAGCGCTTGATGCGAAAGACCGTGTTGTCCCAGCGACAAGCACTGTCCAGCTAAATGCGAAAGAGGTCATCGCAGAGATCCACATGACCTACGACAGCATTGAAAACAATATTGAGAAAGACGGCATTCAGCAGACGATTATGCAAATGCTCGCTGAACGAGCAGCGGTTGACATTGAAGAGCTCATCGTCAATGGCGATACGACTTCAGCAGATCCATTTCTAGCTCAAATGGATGGCGTGAGAAAACAAGCAGTATCTCATATCGTAGATGCAAATGGAGCGGAAATCAGCCGCCAAATGTTTAAGCAAGCTTATAAAGCGATGCCGTCAAAATATTTACGCGTTCCTCAGGATTTCCGTTTCTACACATCCCCAAGCTTAGAAGTTGAATGGAAGGATCAAGTAGCAAACCGTCAGACGGGCCTTGGAGATGCGGCCATTCAAGGCGGACTTTCTTCTGCATTCGGTGTGCCGGTCAAAGGTCTTGCCAATATGCAGCCATATGACGAAGCGGGAACAGATGTATCAGATATTTTGCTGACACATCCTAAAAATATTATCGTAGGTTTCTCTCGAAATATTCGAATTGAAGTAGAAAAAGATATTCGCAGCCGTAAATTTATTATTGTCCTCACAGCGAAGCTAGACAGCAAATTTGAGGAAGAGGATGCTGTAGCAAAAGTGATGAAAGTGAAAGAGTAGGTGACGGCAGACCATGATCATTTCTGCTGAAGAACTGCAGGCCTATTCTGTATTTGATCGTGTGAAAAATCGATCTGTAGAAAGACTGACAGCAGATATTATCGAAGCAGAAGCTGCGGTATTTCAGATCGTAGGTCACGATTTCTCAAGCGAAAAATATCAGCCTCTCCCTGAAAAAGCAAGAATCGCATTATTAAAAATGGCCCAATATTTTGCCATGCTGAATGATGACGAATCTATGATGAAAGGCTTTACGTCAGAGAAAATGGGCGATTATTCATATGCAAAGGCAGCTGATCAAGTGAAAGGCAGACCCTATGTATATGCCTTGCTAGTAGATTACATTGAACCAACATTAACTGCCGGCAGTGCCAAACTAAAGGTGAGATCATTATGAGCTATCAATCTCTATTAACAGATCGCTGTGATCTTTTTCACCTTGAACATAAGGAGTCTGCCCGCGGGAAATTTGGAATTCCAGCTGATGATTTACAAATGACACTTTCCTATCCCGACGCTCCCAGCCTGACCGATCTAGCTTGTTATGTCATAGAAAAGAACCAGTCACTTGTGCAAGAAGAGCCGAATACAGTCATTTATCAATCCTATCTTGTCCATTTTCCTTTAGGAAGTGATATTCGCTTGCATGACAAAATGGTGTGGAATGGCGTGTCACTCAAATTACAGCAGCCTAAAAAAGTGAAAAATCATCACATCGAAGTGATGGCAGTCAGGAAGGAAAATCTATGAAAATTGATGGACTTGACCGGCTGATTTCACAACTGCAGACAGCGTGTGGTGGCGGTTTAAAGGCAGAATATCAAGATTGGTTGGAGGACATGGGCCTGCAGTTTTTAGACATCATTCAGGATGAATTAATCAAGGAGAATGCTGTTGATACAGGACGGCTTCTAAGATCCTTTACACAAGGCGACAAGGAGAATCTTTTTTTCCTTTCAAAAGGCGGTCTCACACTTGAAGTGGGAACGCAGCTTGAATATGCCTCCTATGTCAATGACGGACATGCCACTTCTTCAAGTGGAGAGCGAAGATGGGTGCCTGGCAGATGGACTGGCAGCCGCTTTGAATATGATCCGAATGCAAGTACAGGAATGATGCTTGCCTCTCAATGGATTGATGGAAATGGCTACTGGGATCATGCTGTCATGCTCTATGAGCAAATGTTTGAACAGTCGCTGGAACGAAAGCTGCAAAGCTGGTTCGATCGACATTTTGGGAGGTGATGGAATGAATCAAGAAGTCGGGGCAATCATGCATTATATCTACACACACTTTCCTGTGACAATGTATGATCGTCTTTTGCCAGAACGCTTTCAAGTGCCATCTGTTTATGTGCCGCCTGTGACAGTGATCAGTGGTCCAGATACGGTTTCTACCTTTATGAAATCTTATTCGCTACAAGTGAAAGTCTTTCATATTGATACAGAAAAAGCACATGATGCGGCAGAAACAATCGTTGATGCATTGCTTGCTGATCGTCAAATCATTCAGATGATGAGTGAAGACGGAGAGGTGCTTGATGATTATGTCCGCATAAAAAAAGTGGAAACAAGAATGATAGATCAAGGCGTGGCAGCGATTGTCCTGACATGGGATAGCAGCTATTGGTACAACCGAGACAAACAGGCAAGCCTTGAAGATATCAACTTTTCAGATGGGGTGATCAAACGTGAGCAAGACTAAAAATGCACAGCCCGCTCAAACAGCCGGCGAAGAAAAAGAATTTGGCTTTTCATTTGAAGCCTTAAAGGAGCACAGCAAGGATCTTTTTGGGGTCAAACCAGAAATCCTTGAAGGGGCTCTTTTTTATATCAAAGATCAACCAATTACAAAAACAGAAGCAAAAAAGCACATTGATGCTTTTTTGTCCAAGGAGGTTTAAAGGATGAACGGAGGCACTTTTACACCAGGTACAGAGAAAAAGCGTCCTGGCATTTACTTTAATTTTAAAACAACAGCAGAGCAGCGAATTACTTTAGGTGACCGAGGTACGGTGGCACTTCCTCTTGTGATGAGCTGGGGAGAACCAAAAACCTTTATTTCCGTTTCAAATATGGAAGACTTAAATAAGAAGGTTGGACTTAACATTGATGATAAGTCACTTCTTCTTTTCCGTGAAGCAAAGAAAAAAGCGCAAACGGTCTTGCTTTACCGCTTAAATGAAGGGGAGCCGGCTAAAGCTGAAATTGCTGAAAACTTTGTGGTCACAGCAAATTATGGCGGCCTAAAAGGAAATGAGATCACAGTACAAGTGGCAGAAAATGTACTTGATAGCACAAAGCGCGATGTTATCACTTATCTGGGAACAGATATTGTGGACAAACAGGTTGTCACTGATGTCAAAGATCTTGTGAAAAACAAGTACGTTCAATTTTCTGGTGAAGGTGAAGCAGTCATCACAGCTGGTGTGGCACTAAGCGGCGGGAAAAACGGCGTGGCAAGTGTTGCAGATTATACAGCTTTCCTAGAAGCAGCAGAAACAGAATACTTCGATGTCATTGCCCTTCCAGTCGATAATAGTGAGCAATTAAAAGCAACCTTCGCTTCATTTATCGAGCGTTTACGTGATAAGCAAGGACGTAAGGTGCAAGGGGTTGTGGCTAATTACGCAGCTGACCAAGAAGGAATCATCAATGTGACAAGCGGTGTTGTACTCGAAGATGGAACAGAACTAACACCTGCTCAAACAACAGCATGGGTCGCAGGTGCAAGTGCCGGAGCAAACTTCAATCAGTCACTGACCTTTGTTGAATACGAAGGAGCAGTCGATACATTAGAACGCCTTGACAATGATCAAGTAGAATACCGATTATCACAAGGGGAGTTCATTTTCACCTTTGATGCGAGAGATCGCACGGTGAGTGTTGAAAAAGATATTAACTCCTTGACAAGCTTCACAGCTGAAAAGAACCAGCAAATGGCGAAAAACAAAATCATTCGTGTGCTTGATGCGATCAACAATGATTTAACTTTCGAATTAAAAAATCTGATTAAATTACGCAAAGCCAATGGCAATGACATTCCAGCATCAGATGATGGTGTGCAGCTTGTGAAAACACTGATTACCCAGTATCTCACACAGCTTCAAGATGGCAGCGGCATT
The DNA here is from genome assembly GCF_056172715.1 of Bacillus sp. ABR. Taxonomy (NCBI): domain Bacteria; kingdom Bacillati; phylum Bacillota; class Bacilli; order Caryophanales; family Bacillaceae; genus Bacillus; species Bacillus sp. ABR. The sequence goes on from NZ_JAOYSL010000001.1 coordinate 988,187, forward strand.
ACAGGCTTTAACTCAGAAACAGATATCGTGATCGGCCTCAATGAAGATCGTGATGGATTTATCATCGATTTAGCGGTTCAACCAGTAGATGCAGCAGAAAAATTCTATTTCAATGTGGAGGTGAAGTAAGATGGCTTTTAAAGCACAAAATACAATTTCAGGTAAAGAAGGTCGTCTTTTCTTAGAAGGTGAGGAGCTTGCATTTATCAAAACCTTCGAAGCAAACGTGGAGAAAAACAAATCAGAAGTGAACGTCATGGGCCGCCGAATGACTGGGCATAAAACAACGGGAGCAAACGGAACAGGAACGGCAACCTTCTATAAAGTTACGTCCCGTTTCGTTCAATTGATGCTCAATTACGTGAAAAAAGGAGAAGATCCATATTTCACTCTTCAAGCTGTCATTGACGATAAATCATCAGGCCGTGGCACTGAGCGTGTGACATTATTTGATGTCAACTTTGATTCAGCTAAAATCGCTGGATTGGATGTTGATTCAGAGGCGCTTGAAGAAGAAGTTCCTTTCACGTTTGAAGACTTTGATCTTCCTGAGAAGCTGAAGAATACTTTCTAAGAAAAGTGGAGGAAATCAGCTAATTAATTAGCAAATTAAAAACTGAATATGCTATAATGCAGTTGTAATACAGCCGTCTTGAAGCCGTCTAAATTTCGTCTGGCAACGTCTTGTATTCGATTCATTAAAATATGTTTACATGCAAAGCCATTTGCATACAATAAAAAAGCCAGGATGCTCTAACATCCCGGCAATGTACAATGAGGCCCTCAAAGGGGCTGGCTAATCAATTTAGATAGTTTTTAGGATAGACTTCCCCTTCAACCGTCCAAAGCTCAAGGGGAGTCTATTTTTTGTTTATATACGTCAACAAAGTAAGGATAAACATCCCGAATAAAAACATGAGGGAAATCGCTTCAAATGTTGACATATGCATCACCCCCTTCCTATCGGGGATGAGCCAGACGCCCTTGAGCAAGCCATTCAATTGTACAATTAAAATTATACATGAAAAGATTGGAAAGCACATTCAAAAAATGGATGTGCTTTTTTGCATTCAAAAAAACATAACAAAGGGAGTTTTTAAACATGAGTGAAAAACAAACATTTGATCTTTCATTTTTTATGCCAGGACAAACAGTAGAAGCGGAAGAAGTCAAAGTACCGATTTCTAAGCGTTTTGTTGATAAAAAAGGGAATGTCATTCCTTTTGTCTTTAAAGCTATTACAACTGAACGTATTGATGAACTGGAAAAAGAAAACACAACCTTCAAAAATGTCAAAGGCAGAGGACGTGTGAAAGACTTAGACAGCCAGCGCTTCTACGCACGTATTGCAATTGAATCGACGATTTACCCAGATTTCCGTTCAAAGGAATTAAGAGAAGCCTACAGCACACAAGATCCAGTTGAAGTAGCAAAACGTGTCCTGTCAGTTGGCGGTGAATATGCGAATTGGTTAAACAAAGCAATCGAAATCAACGGATTCGAAGATGAAATTGAAGATTTAGAAGAAGCAGCAAAAAACTAATAAAAGATGGGGATAAAGAAGCCGTGTTTTTATATTACGCGATGCACGAACTTCACTACTCCCCATCTGAACTCCTTGATTTATACGAATCACCAAGACCATTCAAAGCATTCCTTTTCGGACTGATCAGCTACAAACTAGACATGTTAGAAAAAGAAGCAAAGAAAGGAGGTAAGTAAATGGCGAAACTTACAGCGCGATTTGAATTAGAAGACCGGGTGTCGAAAAAGCTATTACGCATTCAAAAAAGGTTTCAAACGTTTGAGAAGCAGCTCAAACCATTTAGAAAACCGGTGAAAATAAGCCTAGAAATGGATGAAAAGAAGCTGAGAAATCTCACTTTATCGCTGCGGAAAATTTCAGCTGTTTCCATGACACTGGATCAGGGAATCTATCGTGATCTAAAATCATTAAAAAATCAGTTAAATATGTTACCGAATCATATGGTCATATCCATTCAAGCAAAGGGACTGGGTGTCATTAAAACCAGCATAGATCGTTTGAGACAAGTGGGGACAAGTCCCATGATGATGACGTTTAAATTGAACGATCAATTATCAGGTAAAATATCATCAATCAAAAAATCAATCCTTCAGCTCATCAACAGAACGTACTATATGAGATTAAACATGGTTGACCAAGCCACCGCAGCAATTCAACGAATCAAAAAGACACTCAAAAGCTTGACGATGTCCAAACACGAAATCAGAGTGTCAGTTCAAGACAATGCAAAAAGTAAGCTAAAAAAACGAGATCAGGCAGAGTCTGTTGTGAAAGAGAAGAAAGTAAAAAAGCAACCTAATGCAACTGCTGCTACAAAAACGAATGAAAACAAACAGAGCTGGTTGGGGAATTTGGGAAATAAGGCACTAAAAGAAATTGAAAAATATGCAGGTGACGTTACCGATAAACTGAAGGAAAAATTGAGTCCTAGAAAATTTTGGGATGAGAAGGCGCTACCTTGGATTGAAACAAAAATCGACGAATACAAGCAAGAAGTAATCGGACGAATTAGTGAGAAAATTAAAATTAACCCTGAGGATTATCTAGATAAATGGGTTAACAAAGGATTAGATTGGATCCTTGGTCCAAAAAATCAAACGAATGACTCGGGTGGATCTAATGATAATGCTTCATCAGGGCAGCCGGGTAACCAGAACTCAGACCAAACGCAAAATGAAAAAGGTCTATTTAGAGTAAGCTGCTGTTCTTGCTGTGCAAAAGGTTTAAATCCAACGGGAACTGCCCGAACAGATAATAGAAATGGACCCAGAAACCAACCTAATAATCCAACAGGAACTTCAAGGGTGGAAAAGAATAGAAAGCCTCCAACTAAATTAGGTGGTCTAACCAAAAAAATTCCAGGTGTTATGGCTATCGCCGGACTCGCTGGGATGTTCAAGGATACCGAGAAACTAAAAGGTTTAGGAGATACATTTAAAAATTTAGGTAAAGGAGCAGGTAAGCTATTAAAAAAAGTACCCATACTTGGGCCTTTGCTTAGTGCAACAGAATTAATCGGCACAACAAAAGAAAATGTAGGCGAAAAAGTAGGAGGATTCGGTGGGGGCGTCGCTGGTGGTATTGGTGGTGCCGCGATAGGAACAATGATTGCACCAGGTATTGGCACAGCAATTGGCGGAATCTTAGGTAGTATTTTAGGCGAAAGCTTAGGAAAATGGATCGGTAAAATGTTTGATGATGGAACCTTGAAGAAAAAATGGGATGACATTGTCAAAGGTGCTGAAAATGCAGTTAAGTGGATTAAAGATATCTGGAACAAAGTTTCGAGCTGGATCAATAATAATGTTTTAATTCCTATTACATCGTTCTTCGGTGAGACATGGAATTGGATCACTGAAAAATGGGGACAGCTTTCTTCTTGGTTCATGGAAAAAGTTTGGCTGCCTATTTATAATTTTTCAGTCCCGATTATCAATTTTGTAGTTGGTGTATTTGATGTTGCTTGGACAATTATCAAAAATATTTGGGCAGTAGCATCTAAATGGTTCATGGATTATGTTTGGGAACCATTTGGCCAATATGCAGTAGAAGCAATTGGCTGGGTATGGAATAAACTTGTTGACACATGGAATTGGATTCAGGAAACATGGGGTGTATTCTCTGAATGGTTTTTAACAAATGTTTGGGACCCATTTGGTCAATATGCGATAGAAGCAATTGGCTGGGTATGGAATAAATTTGTTGAAACGTGGAACTGGATTCAGGAGACATGGAGTGTATTCTCTGAATGGTTTAATGAATACGTTTGGACGCCCTTTAAAACATATGCAATACCTGCAATTATGTTTATATGGAATCTGTTTCAAAATACATGGAACTGGATTCAAGAGAAATGGGGGGCATTCTCTGAGTGGTTTAATGAATACGTTTGGACGCCGTTTAAGACATATGCCCTGCCAGCCATTACATTTGTGTGGAATTTGTTTCAAAATACATGGAACTGGATTAAAACTACCTGGGAGAAAGTTTCAACTTGGTTTGATGAAAATGTATGGCAACCCTATCAAAAATATGCCAAGCCAGCAATTGAATTCGTTTGGGAAAAATTTAATGAAGCATGGGAAACGATCAAGGGTATCTGGAAAAAAGTGAGTTCATGGTTCCAAGAGAAAGTATTTAATCCTTTGAAAAAGCATGCTGAAACTTTAAAGAAAACATGGGAAGGTATCTTTGGTGTTGTAGGAAATGTATTTGATACGGCTAAAAAAATTGGTGGGAATTTTCTGAATATCTTTATTAAAAAAGGTGAAGAAAAAACAGGTTTGAAACCGTCTGAGAAAGCAGCAAATAACGCCACAGGCGGCTATATCACTCAGCCAACCTTATCATGGGTCGGTGAAGCAGGTAACGAATTTGTTATTCCAACTCAAAATAACCGAGGACGCGGAAAGATGCTCCTTGCTCAGGCTGCTTCTCATCTTGGAATGTCTGTTATGCCAAGCGGAGCAGCTGGAAATCAAGTATCAAGCTCTCCAGCTCCTATTGCAGTAGCTGCATCATCTTCTGTCGGTTCAATAGACGGATCGGTCTCGATGACTGGGGACATTCAAGCCTCCAGCATTGGTGAGCAATTTAATAACGATTTTGAACAAGGGTTAAACCGTAAAGTAATCTCTCTTGATCAATGGAAACAAAAGAATATTCAGCAGCCGTTTGGTCAATTGACATCAGACTCAGGAAAGTATGGTCAACAAACGGTTTCAGCTTTTGCAAATGGTCAGCAGATGACACCAACAGGTACAGCCAGCTTCTTGCAAAGTCGTGTGAAAACACCATACCAACAAGTCATGACCGCATCACCAACTTGGGGTTCTGGAACGGTTAGTGGTTTTGCAGCAGGCCAAAATGCCACATCAATTGGCACGAGCCAATACGTAGATCAACACATCAAACAACCATTCCTGCAAGCAAAACAAGAATCACCAGGCTGGGGTTCAGGAATGATTGACGCCTTTAACAACGGCATGCGTTCCAAAGGAAGCGAAGTCACACAAGCGGCCAAAGAAATGGCGAAGAAAGTAGAACAGGCGTTTAGAGAGGAATTAGACATTCATTCCCCTTCACGTGTCATGATGAGTCTTGGGAAATTTGCATCGATTGGTGTCGTCAAAGGGCTCGACTCAGTTGATGTGAAAAAGTTTGCTGAAAATCAGGCTGGTTCATTAATCGGTGCCTTCAGCGGTATGGGAGCTTCAGGGCTTAATATTAAACAATGGCTCATGGCGGCCATCATGGCAACTGGCACATCTATGAGCTGGCTTCCAGGTCTGATGACCATCGCGCAGCATGAGTCACGTGGAAATCCGAGAGCGATCAACTTATGGGATTCCAACGCCAAAAAGGGAACACCTTCTAAAGGCTTAATGCAAACCATTGGAACGACGTTTAACGCCAATAAAGGCAAGGGCATGAATGACATTTGGAACCCAATTCATAATGCCGTAGCAGCCATTAACTACATTAAGGGCAGATATGGAACAGTCTTCAACACGCCGGGATTACGAAGTATGAGAAGAGGCGGTCCTTATAAAGGCTACGCAAATGGCGGACTGATTACTCAGGAGCAGGTGGCTAGAGTTGGTGAAGGAAACAAACGTGAATGGATTATTCCAGAAGAAAGAGGCATTCGAGGAAGGTATTTATTGACGCAGGCAGCCAAGGCGCTTGGGATGCAAGTATATGATCCATCAAATGCATCTGCTCCTTTACCAGAAGCACAGATGCAGCAAGTCACCTCAGCTCAGTCTGCTGGTAGTACAACATCGTCAGGTAATAAACAAATTACAATTCAATTCAATGGCGATCAGCATTTCCATAATGGACAAGATCAGCAATCGCTAGTCGAAAAAATTAAACAAATGCTTGTAGATGAACTGGAAGTAGAGCTTCATACAGGAACGAAGGGGGTCGTGATCGATGGGTAAATCAGTATATCAATTGTGGATTTCCCAAGGAAAGGACAAGTTGCGATTCCCTGTCCTTCCATCCGAACTCGAAATCACAAATAACGTACAAAATGAAACAGTGAAGGTTGCCTCTTTTGGAGAACTGACTTTTATTGACGTACCATCGGCTAAACAAGTATCATTCACCTCATTATTTCCTAAGAAATATTCGCCGATTGCTGAATATAAAGGCATTCCATCACCAGAGAATGCAATTGCGAAAATTGAACGAATGATGCGTTCTAAGAAATCCGTGCGATTGATTGTAACTGGGACAAAAATCAACATGACGTGCAGCATTGAAAGCTTCACCCACAAGGAAGGGTCATATGATATTGGAGATCGTGAATTTACGATCGAGTTAAAGGAATATAAAACTGCATCGCCTAGGAAAATCAAACGAAAGAAAAAAGCAAAACAAACGAAAAAGAAACGGCCTTCAAAAACACCACCAAAAATGTACACCGTCAAAAAAGGGGATACGCTATGGGCCATTTCTGGCAGGTTTTATGGCGACAGTACAAAATGGCGGCGTATTTGGAATGCCAATAAATTAGCGATGATTAAACGTAGCAGACGTAATATTAAGCAGCCGGGGCATTGGATTTTCCCTGGACAAAGGTTAAAAATACCACAATAGGGGGGCTGGCATTGATCGAGCTTTTTGCCATCAGAAGCGGCACCATGTATGAGCTTGTCACAGAGAGTGTGACACTTCAGGGGCAAAGGTATCAAGCCCCTCGCTCAATTCAGGCAAATATTATCACAAAGCAAGGCAGTCAAACGTATTACCGTGTCTCGGAAGGGGACACGGTTCTTTTTAAATGGAAAGGAAAAGAGCTTTTTAGAGGCATCGTTTTTTCCCGGACACCTGTTGAAGGGAAGATGACCTTTACCGCATACGATATGCTTCAATATTTGGTGAAAAACCAAGATGTCTATGTTTTTTCAAATCAAAGAGCAGATCAAATCTTAAGGCGGATTGGAGCTGACTTTCAAATTCCAATGACCTCCATCGCCAATACAGGACATGTCATCAAATCACTAGTCTTTAAAAATGATACGAGCCTGTATGACATGATATTGAAAGCATTGAAAGAAACGAAGCGGCAAACGGGAAGAAACTATCAAATCTATTCTGCTAAAGGCAAGATGGGGCTGAGAGCCTGGCCTGATCCAGAGGACGTATGGGTCATTGAATCAGGCATCAATCTCATCAGCTATCAATACAGTACCTCGATTGAAGAGACAGCCACTCGTGTTAAGATGCGTACGTCTGCTGATGAACAGGGGAAAAATAAGAAAAAAGGCAGTAAATCCGAGATTGTTGTGATCGAACAGGATAAAGCCGGTCAGAATAAATACGGTATTTTACAGCATGTTGAGACAGTCACGGGGCAAATTAACCAGCCGCAGTTGCAAAAAAGAGCCAAAGTACGGCTGGCAGAGAAAAAAGGCGTCAAACAAGAAGTCAAAAGCATCCAAGCGTTAGGAATTCCTGAGCTGCAAAGCGGTCTCCCAATCTATTTGAAAATTCCTGAAATCAACGTAAAAAAAACTTACTGGATCGATCAAGACAAACATGAATTCAGTGGGGTGAAACACACCATGACCATTGATGTTGTTGAGAAAAATTCAATGCCAAAGGGTGATCAAGCGTGAGATTAAGTGAAGCAATTAAACGGTTGGCAGTGAATGCAGTAGACGCAGAATCTCCAATCGATCTTGTCATTGGAGAAGTCACGGCAGTTTCCCCGCTGAGCATCCGATTAAATGAGAATCATAAGCTGACCATTCCAGAAGAATTACTGATTTGGCCGAAGCGCTTAAATAAGGGTGAGGATGATGAGCTGAAAAGAGGAGACAGTATTATGGTGCTTGCAATGGCAGGAGGGCAGTCCTTTTACATCATCGACAAATTGTAAGGGAGGTGATGAACGTGGCACTTTCACCAGAGGAAGAAATCGAGGAAATAGAAGAAGATGAAGAGGTTGAAACCTCGACGACGTATCGAATAGATTTTGAAACTGGCAGACTGACAGGCGAAACCATTTCAGGTATTGAAGCAATCCGGCAATTTATTTATATGACACTTAGGACAGAGCGGTACGCACATCCTATCTACAGCCACGACATTGGAACAGAAATTCAGGAGCTGTTGACGGATACAGAAGCCACGGATGAATACAAAGAGATGGAGATTCCAAGGCTGCTAGAGGAGGCACTGCTCGTTGACGAGCGGATTGATCATATTGAAGAGTTAGAGGTCACAAAGCAAAATGAATCGTTTCATGTCAAATTAGCTATTGTCACAGATGAGGGTACATTAGAAATAGAGGAGGTGATGGAGGGCGATGTTTGAGGAACAGACGTACGAAGCATTAATGGAAAGAATGCTGGAAAGACTGCCAGATGATATAGATAAAAGAGAAAACAGCGTGATTTGGAATGCCTTGGCACCTGCTGCCGCCGAATTGGCCCAATCCTATATTTGGCTTGATCAAGTGTTTGAGCTGGTCTTTGCAGATACAGCACAAGGAGAGTTTCTAGATCGGCGGGCTGCTGAAGTAGGAATTGAAAGAAAACCAGCCACTAAAGCGGTTTGGTCAACGGCCATTCAGCCAGAAAATATCAATATTCCAGCTGGCTCACGTTTTTTTATTGAAGACGTTTATTTCCAATATTCGAAGGATGGCACGCTAGAATGCGAGACACCTGGTAAAGCCGGTAATGTTCAATTAACAGATCAGCCGCTGCTGTCACTTGATACAATTCCTGGACTTGAATCGATTACGATGAGAGAACTGGTCATACCTGGTCAAGAGGAGGAAGATGACGCTTCATTATACGATCGATATTTAATACGTGCGAGGCGAGAGGCTGTCAGTGCCAACAGGGCGCATTATAAAAAATGGGCTGAGGAAGTAGCCGGTGTTGGCAGAGCGAAAGTGTTCCCGCTTTGGAACGGAGAAGGGACGGTTAAAATTGTTATAACAGATGGCAATCTAGATGTTGCATCAGACCTTCTTGTCAAAAGGGTACAGGAATATATCGACCCAGTGCCAGGTGAAGGAGAAGGACAAGCGCCTATAGGCTCAAAAGCAACCGTTGAAAGCGCCAAATGGCTGGATATCGACATAGAAGTGGCTGTCGAACTTCAAATGGACTGGACCCTTGAAGGAGCTCAGAAAGAAATAGAAGAAAAGGTCAAGACGTTGTTGAAATCAATCGCATTTGAAAAGAGTACCATTCGAATGTCCGCCTTAAATGATATTTTGTATCATTCAGAAAGTGTGTCAGATTATGCAGATGTGTTATTGAATGGCGAGTCGAAAAACTTAGTATTACAGGACATTGAGATTCCGCGTCTTAGGCAGGTGAAGGTTATTGAGCAAACAGGATGAAATGAAAAACTATTTGCCGCCATATTTTACAGAAATTTATGAAGTGGATCACCTGCTCAAGACAGAGGCACCGGAATTTGAGCAATTGGACGAATCCATTTTCGACTTAACGGATCAGTTCTTTCCTTTAACAGCGACATGGGGATTGAATAGATGGGAAAGAATGCTGAAGGTGCAGCGGGAATCAGATGATTCAATTGAACTGCGCAGGGCACGCTTACTCAATATGATGTCAAATATTCCGCCAATCACGTATCTTTCATTAGAGAAATCAGTGAATCGCTTTCTTAAAAATCCAAGTGCTGTCATCCGTCTCACAACCAATCGTTATCACTTCGCCTTACGTGTGAACCTTGATGATCTGCAAAACACGAGATATATTGTAGAAATTCTTGAAACGTTAAAGCCTGCTCACTTGGCTTATACGTTCACGGCTTTTCATCATACCGACGTACATGAAAAAAATGATCATCACGTGAGGCTCACACTGCGCAGCAGGGTGGGTTTTTTCGATCATATCCCGATTTTACTCAATGGTGAATTTGTCTTAAATGGTACGTTTTATCTCAGTGGAACACGAGGTACAACGGATGTGCCTGCTCGTTTTCGACATTCATTAAACATGAGAATGCGGCTTCAACATCAGTCAGAAACAGCACATCGCATGAACTATGTCATGACTGGAGCGGTACATGAAACGAAGCAAGAAGCGGCATTGACTTTACGCACAAAAAATCAGCTTCAGCATCAAACCAAAAAGAAGATGACATTCCGTCTGCCAGTACATGTCCAAACTGAGCAGGGTGGCAGCTTACTGATCAAGGATCATTACTGGATTCTTGATGGATCTGTTCCGTTGGACGGATCAAAAATGCTCGCAGCAACTTCTAAAAAAATAGATTTATAAGGAGGATCACAATGGCTGATCAATTAACCGTAACAACACTGTATGCACGTCAACAAATGGCAAAGGCAAGAGCAGAAGGAACAAAACTCACAAAAGTCGTCAAAATGGCATTTGGAAATGGGGGAACGAAGGATGGAAAACCGATCTCACTAGACGGCACGGAACAAAAACTCAAAAAAGAACTAGTCCAGAAAAATATTGATTCATTTACCTTCATGGAACCAGCAAAAATCCGCTACACCTGCACGATCGCCGAAGGAGAACTGGCAGGAGAAGTGATCAACGAACTAGCACTTGTCGACGAAGACGGCAAATTCACCGCCATCCGCACCATGACAGACAAACAAAAAGACGGCGACATCGAATTCGTTTTTGAGATTGATGATATTTATTAATGGAGGGATTTTAATGGAAATAAATTCACCGAAAACATTTGAAACTAGTGACAAAGCTCATGCTGATTTATTCAATGAAATGGTTCAAACCTTGCTTGAAAACGACAATGGACTGTTAGAACAGCTTACGAGTCACACTCAAGATATGAACTTACATGCATCTGAAGAAGAAAAGAAAAAATGGAATGACTCGCAAATCTATAAAATAACTGCAGATAATGGTATGCAGCTTATCAATGTCTCAGCAGATTCAAAAATATTTGATGCAATTAAGGATAAAGGAACATGTACATTTTACGCAGCTCCTGGAGTAGAAGATTCTCCATCATCGTCAAATATATCACTAAGAGGTATGCAGATAGTAGGCCAAAATAACATAGGGGCAGGCTTTGCGGTAGATATAGCAGGGAAGGCATACAGCTTTTACTACAATCATGGGCATACAACTATTACTTGGACACCTCTTCCGAGTATAAACGATTTAAACAAATGGAATGGAAGTCAATTAATTAAAATTACTAATGACACAGGTGGTGTTCGTGTATCTGTAGATGCAGCAGATAGTCTTCTTGATAAAATATCTGAAACTGGTAAAACATTCGGCACTTTTTATTCCGTGGCTGGTGCAAAAGATAATCCTTCTGAGTCATCTGCCAGAGGATTTTATCATTTTACTTCGTCTGATAGTAATAATAAAGGAACTTATGGATGGGTCATTGCTATTGATAACAAAAACAACATGTATACGAATTACCTTGATCTAAATTTAGGCTGGCAAGGCTGGAGACGTAATTTGAGTGAGGCAGATCAACAAATTATATGGACCACTCCAAGGCTTTTAAACGGATGGAAAGAATATAGTTCAAGTGCGCTACCTATTCGTTTTGGTAAAAATGCTTTGGGAGAAGTGGAGATAAATGGTGCTGTTAGAGATGGGGCCTTAGGTGAAATTCCTGTTTTTGTCCTTCCAGAGGGATACCGCCCGAAACATTCTGTTTATTATTTGGGGGTTGCTTCAAGTCTTGGTACATCTGGGGTACCACAATATCATCGGACATTTATTACAAACGACGGAAGAGTATGTGTACAATTATCCTCTAACTCTGCCAATCCTACAGAATTCATTACGTTTTTAATCAAATTCAGTACATTATAGGAGGAACTAAAATGTGGATTTATAAATATAATGATCAATTGATTTATGTGCCTGGTGAAGAGAAACTCATCAATGAACATGAAAAAATTCCTGAAGGTTTTACTGATGTACCTCCTCCTGTTGAATCGTATATTGCAAAATTTAATCCTAAAGAACAGAAATGGGAGGAAACAGCTACGCAAGAATATATCGATAGCCTAAAAACAAAACCATTACCTAATGATCTTGAAATATTAAAGGAGCAAAATGCCTTTTTAACCAAACAAATGACACAGATATTACATGACATAAAAGAGTTGAAATCATTTTAAAACTTTATAAGGGGGAGAAATATGGTTTTAAAAACACCGCGTTCTTTTGAGATAAATGACAAAGCGCATGCAGATTTATTTAATAAGATGATGCAGACCTTGATTGAAAATGATACAGAACTATTAGCTCAAATTCATCATCATGCAGAAGATACAAACCCTCACGTCTCTGGTTCAGAAAAGAAGAAATGGAATGAATCCCAGCTATATAAACTGACAAATGATAACGGGTCCCAATTGATTAATATCCCTGCTGGTGGAAGTATCTATGAGGAGATTAAAGCGCTAGGTGCTTGCTCATTCTATGCCCCAGGAGGTTCAGGAGTAGTTGATTCTCCTGCTATTGGGAACGCTGCATTAAGAGGCTTCCAGCTTGTAGGACAAAACAATATTGGTGTAGGAATTGCAATTGACACATCAGGCAACTCATTTTGTTTTTCCTATCATGTGAAAGACATTGGAATCAACTGGGTGCAAATGCCGACTCAAAATGAAAAAAACAAATGGGATGCAGGACAATTATCTAAAATCACTGCTGATGATGGAAAAGCTTTTGAAAGAATTAATGCAGATGATCCTAGTATTTTAGATAAATTGATAAAATTGCCGGGAGTTCACTCATGGTACATCCATGAAGCACATCCAGATCTTCCGACAAGAAGTTCCATGAGGGCTTTGTCTGTCTTTAGTGAAAATACCTATGGCTGGGTCATCGGAGCAAACAATACAGGAGATGTCTATATTAACCGTTCAACAACTGATGTAACGGGTACCCAACAAGAGTGGAGCGGTTGGAAGCGTCTCAATGACCATAACCTATTAAACTCAAAGGGATTAAGACTTTCAATGCCAATAGGTACCGATATATTAACGCTGCCATCCGGATTTTACTTTGCTGTTGGATCTAATGTTTTAAATATGCCTGTCGATAATGATTCTTCTTGGTTTAATATTGATATCTTAGAAACTGTAAATGGTAGAAAGACTATTCACATCATTAGAAGTTATGACAACACTCATTGGTTTGGTACTGTTCATACTGACGGTGTTTTCAAAGGGTGGAAAAAAATAGTAACTGATGCTGATTTTGAAAGTGTCAAGTGGCTAGATGTCACATTAGATAATGGTTCTTCTATTGGTGACAGACCAGTTCAATATGTTAAATGGGGAAACTTATTATTGTTGAGAGGTCATCTAGTAGCGAATAGAGAAGTTATTTGTGGTAAAATTCCAATTAATGGATTACCTGATAAAGGCATAGTAGTATCAGTACCAGTATCGGGTACAACCGGTCATAGTAAATTATATATATATAAGACAGGAGAGCTAAAATTAACCGGTTTACATGCAGTGAATAACAGTGCAGTAACTGGCTATTATTTTGACACAGTCGTCCCATTAAATTAAGGAAGTGATAAAGATGATACAAGCCTATGAATACAATCATCAAAATGAATTGGTCAGACCTATCGAAGTGTTCGAAAGGGATGATGAAGGTAATTATGTCATTCCAGATCAATGCACAACAATCGCTCCACCCAATAATCCTTCTTTTTATAAAGCAGCTTTTGATGTGGAAAAACAACAATGGTATGAATCAGCGACACAGGAGTATATAGATAGCTTAAAATCAGCCCCTCTCCCACCAAGTGATATAGAACTTTTAAAGAAACAAAATGCTTTATTATCAAAACAATTAACGCAACTACTGGCTATGCAGAAAGGGGGGACTTCAGAATGATGTTTCCAACTGTAGCAGATATCAAACAATTTTGGGACTGGCAATGTTACGGCCCAGAGGACATTGCATTTTATGTAAGCATTGGCTGGATTTCGGCAGATGACTATGAAGACATAACAGGAGACAAATACGAAGCCTAATGGCTTTATTTTTTTGCCGGAAAAAAGGTTGTTGCGATGGCGTTAAAAAACTATTAAATCATAAATTATTCTCAATCTCATTGAAACAAAGGAGAGAACAAATTGGATATAAAAACTCCTCGTTCTTTTGAAACGAGTGATAAAGCTCATGCTGATCTATTCAACGATATGTTGAAAATACTGATTCATAACGACACTGGTATATCAGAACAATTAACTCTTCATATCGGTGATTCTAGCCAACACTCTTCAGAACTAGAAAAAAAGAAATGGAATGAGTCGCAGCTGTATAAAATTACAGGAGATAATGGAGTACAACTTTTAAATATTCCTGTCGGCTCAAAAATTTATGACTCAATTAAAGACAAAGGGACATGTACATTTTATGCGCCCAGTGGAATAGAGGATAGCCCTTCACAATTCGCCATTAGAGGGATACAGACAGTGGGACAAAATAACATTGGAACAGGTTTTGCGATAGATACATCAGGCAATGCATATTACTTCTACTATAATTCTAGCCATTTATCTATCACTTGGACTCAAATTCCGACAGCAGCTGAAAAAGATAAATGGAACAACAGTCAGCTTCATAAAATAACAAGGGATAACGGTCAACCCTTTTATAAAGGTACAAGTGAGACCACCGACTATAACGAAATTACGGAAACAGGAATGTATCTCGTTTATAATGCAGGTCTAAATGGTCCAAAAGAGATCAAAAGGGCGTTTATGATTGTTATCAGTTATGGGAATACCCTGCTACAAGCTATCTATGATGCAGTCAATGGTCTGAACTCTTTTTATAGAATTAGGAAGACTGACTATACATGGACTGAATGGGAAAGGCAGCTCACAGCTAAAGATTTAAATGCTATTCAAGCATTTCCTATTACCAATCCAGATGGTTTTGGAAAATTTCACATAATCAATTCTGTTGATTTTCATGACATACTACCTCGTTATAAAGGTTTTGTACATTTTACCTCAGACACATCAGCTATTAACGGACCAGGTGTTGCTTTACGAGGGGTTTGGGTATGTAATAGTGCAGGAAACTACGGTTCTATTATTGCTTTTGATAATCTCGGCCGAACATGGCGAAAAACAGTTGTAAATAGCGTATGGTCAAAATGGGAACGTTTGTTAACCAGCGCAGAGCAAATAGAATGGAAATCCCCGACAACAATAATAAACGGATGGAAACAATACGGCACTCAAAAAGTGCAATTTTATAAGAATCCATTTGGAGAGGTAGAGTTAATTGGTTCTATTACAGGGGGAACTATCGGTTTTGCAGTACCTGTTTTTACATTGCCAAGTGGTTATCGTCCAGTACAGGATATTCATTTCATAGGGGTAGCATCTAGTATCGGCGCTGGTTCAACACCACAAACACACAGAACACATATTGATACTGATGGTAATGTGTATATACAAAGTGTCTCCAATTCAACAAACCCAAATGAATTTATTACTTTCGGCTTTAAATTCATGGCGGCACAGGAGGGATGAAAGTGAACTGGATATATAAATACGACGGAAAATTCAATTACCTTCCAGGGGAAGAAATAGAAATTGAAGGGGACGCAGACATCCCAAAAGGATATACAGATGTAAGACCTCAAGATGGTTTGTACAAAGGTAAATACAATGAAACGAAAAGAGCATGGTATGAGTCGGCAACACAGGAATACATTGATAGCTTGCAGCCAAAACCGCTGCCACCATCAGAAATTGATCTATTAAAACAGCAAAATGCTGATCTGCTTCAGCAGCTGTCAGAGTCAGAAAAGAGAGTAGAAGAACAATCAAAAACAATATCAGAGCTTATCATGTTGCTGAATGAAAAGGGGGTCATTTAATTGGATTGGTTCCGTAGTATTTCATTGTTCTATCAATGGAAGTGTTATGAAAATGAAGATGTAGCAAAATTTGTTCGTTTTGAGAAGATTACGCCGAAACAATACAAAGAAATAACAAGAGAAGAATATCCAACAAACGCTGAATAGGCGTTTTTATTTTGCCTTCTTTAAAGATGGGCAAAGTGAGGGAGTAGGTGAGTGCAGTGGAAATGGATTTGACTCAATATTTAATGACACAAGGACCGTTTGCGGTGTTGTTTTGTTGGGTGCTGTTTTACGTATTAAACACAACAAAGGAACGAGAAAACAAGCTCAATGAGCAAATCGAGGCGCAAAATGATGTACTAGCAAAGTTTAGTGAAAAGTATGACGTCGTGATCGACAAACTCGACAAAATAGAACGAAATTTAAAATAGGAGGAAAGATCATGAAAACATCCGACAAAGGCACTGTGATTCGCACAGTGCTTCTTTTTATTGCTCTGATCAATCAAACGCTTGTCATGTTTGGACAGACGGTGCTGCCGATTAGCGAGGAGCAAGTACAAACCGCTGGTGAGGCACTTTATGTGGCAGGTTCTACAATTTTTACTATGGTCACAGCGGTTATCGCTTGGTTTAAAAACAATTATGTGACCTACAAAGGACAATTACAAAAAGATGCTCTGAAACAAAGAGGGCTAACAAAATAATACTTGAAGGAGAAACGACATGGTGAAAATCATTCAAGCATTGATCCCAAAACAACATCGCAACAGACCAGGAAACACGATGAAGCCGCTCTATATTACAGTGCATAATACGTCAAACAGTGCAAAAGGTGCTAATGCGGCCAGTCATGCAGCGTTTGTTGCACGTTCAAGTACCGGTGTCAGCTGGCATTACACTGTAGATGATCAGGTGATTTATCAGCATTTACCGTTAAACGAAAACGGCTGGCATGCAGGGGATGGCAGAGGCACCGGCAATATGAAGTCAATTGGAATTGAAATTTGTGAAAATGCAGACGGTAACTTTGAACAAGCAGTCGAAAATGCCCAATGGCTCATTCGCAAGCTGATAGGAGATTTGGGTATTCCTTTATCAAATGTAGTGCCTCATAAACATTGGAGCGGGAAAGAGTGTCCAAGGAAACTTCTCGGACGATGGGATCAGTTTAAAGCTGGCATAGCCACAGCGCATACCGGCAGCAAAAGCACAAGAAAACCAGTTCAGGCAGAAAGCTTGAGCCACAAAGCACCCGTTTCCAAACAGAAATCGTCAAACCTGCCATCTGGCATTTTAAAAGTAACCAAGCCCTTAACAAAAGGCTCTCAAGTCACAGCCGTGCAAAAAGCCTTATCATCCCTCTATTTTTACCCAGATAAAGGGGCAAAAAACAACGGGATTGACGGCTATTATGGACCGAAAACAGCGAATGCGGTCAAGCGGTTTCAGCTCATGAACGGCTTAGCTGCAGACGGAATTTACGGACCGAAGACGAAGAACAAAATCGAACAATTGCTGAAGAAGTGACGATCTATAAAAAGAGCTATCAGCAAGTGAGGAAATGCTTCCTTGCTGATAGCTAACAAAAAATGACATCATGTGTGATACAATCAACCAAATCTATCATGAGAGGAGAGAAAAATGAAAAAAGAACTGTTCCAGATCATCATGCTGTCAGTGCTGCTCATCTATTTCATTTATCACGGAATGACGAGCGATTTTCCTGTGTCCTATACAATCATTCTCATCCTAACTTATCTTTCTGTGATTACATACCTCATCATAAATTGATTAAGAATACGAAAAAACAAAGAACAAGCATAAGAGATATGTACATAAAAAAACCATCCTTGACTTCTCAAGAATGGTTTTTCGTATGGAGCATAGCGGGATCGAACCGCTGACCTCTACGCTGCCAGCGTAGCGCTCTCCCAGCTGAGCTAATGCCCCGAGGTATGACGACATAATTTATTATAATCAATCCTCCTGTGAAATTCAAGCTGTAAAATGTAAACACAATGTCTATTTTTCCTTCTGCTCAATTGGAATATAGTCAAAGATTTCGCCAGAATGAACAGAATGGGCTAATCGTCTCAGCCAGTCATAATAGGCTTTTGAGCTTTCAAGCTGCTCAATGAGCTGCTGCGCTTCCACTCTTACATGTTCCTCCAGCTGATCATCATGCGCCACCTCTTGAAGCCGCTCCTGCGCTTCTTCAATTGCCGTTAAATTGACCTCAACCTCTCGTTCCCATTTTTGCGGAAAAAAGTTCGTGAAAAACTTAAAAAAGTCTTTTTCCGCAACAAAGCTGTGTTTTCTTCGGCCCCGGTGAAACGTTTTTTTGACAATATTCATGTCTTGCAGCTTTTTCACACCCGTACTCATACTCGGCTTACTCATTTGCAGCTCTTCACGCATTTCATCCAGTGTCATTTCTTCATTTAAATACATCGTCCCATATAGAATACCTGCACTTCGCGTAATGCCATAGAGATCCATCGTTTCAGCTATGGAATCAATGACTAGATCTTTAGCAGCTAAAATACGATCTTCTGCTTGCGGCTGTTCCTGCTTTTTCATTTTGTCCCTGCTTTCTATTAAGAGAATTCAATACGTTCAAAAAAATCTTTATGGACTATATGTTAACGAAAGAATACAAAAAGTCAAAATAAATGAAGCATATCCCCCCTTTGACAGAAAAATTTGAACATGATAAGTTAATTATATTCAAAACGTTAAATTTTTATTTAACAAACTTACCAAAGAGAATTAGAGGAGGTTCCTTCTATGAGTCAAACACTATTTATAGACGGACAATGGGTTGGCGCTAAAAGTACCGACACGCGGGATATCATCAATCCGTTCAATCAAGAAGTGATCGCGACAGTCAGCGAAGGATCTAGAAATGACGCTCAGCTAGCCATTAAAGCAGCGAGAAAAGCCTTCGATCAAGGGGATTGGGCAAATCTTCCTGAACTTGAAAGAGGAAATATTGTGTTTAAGATAGCTGAATTGATTAGACGTGATCTTGATGAACTAGCCAAATTGGAATCACTTGATACAGGCAAAACTTTAGAGGAAAGCAAGGCAGATATGGATGATATTGCGAACGTGTTCCAATATTACGCAGGACTGGCTGATAAAGATGGCGGGGAAATCATTGCATCGCCAATTCCAAACTCGAAAAGTGAATTAATCAGAGAGCCTGTCGGTGTATGCGGACAAATCACTCCTTGGAACTATCCATTGCTTCAAGCAAGCTGGAAAATCGCGCCGGCTCTTGCGGCGGGAAATACAATCGTTCTAAAGCCAAGTGAAATCACACCACTCACCACGATAAAAGTATTTAAACTCATGGAAGAAGCGGGCGTTCCGGCAGGCGTTGCAAATCTAGTGCTTGGACCTGGGGCAACGGTTGGAGATGAGCTTGCTGTGAATGATCAAGTAGATCTGATTTCATTTACAGGCGGTATTGAAACAGGTAAGAAAATTATGCAGGGAGCCAGCGGTAATGTGAAAAAAATAGCCCTAGAGCTTGGCGGAAAGAATCCGAATATTGTGTTTCAAGATGCTGATTTAGACGTAGCGGTTGACCAGGCAATGAATGCTGTGTTTTTCCATGCAGGGCAAGTGTGTTCAGCAGGGTCACGTTTGCTGGTGGAAGAATCCATTCATGATGAATTTTTAGAAGAACTGGTGAAGCGTACGAAAAAAATCAAGCTAGGCAACGGCTTTGATGAAGACACCCAGAGCGGGCCGCTCATCTCAGCTGAGCATCGAGAAAAAGTAGAAAAATACGTCAGCATCGGTTTAGAAGAAGGCGCTAGGTTAGAGACAGGTGGAAAAAGGCCTGACGCAGAGGAGCTGCAAAATGGGTTCTTCTACTTGCCAACCATTTTCTCAGGCTGCACGTCAGATATGCGGATTGTGCAAGAAGAAGTTTTTGGACCTGTCCTGACAGTCGAATCCTTCCATACAGAGGAAGAAGTCATCAAGCTGGCAAATGATACGATTTATGGATTAGCAGGAGCTGTGTGGTCTTCTGATATCAGCAAAGCCGAAAGAGTGGCTCGGCAATTAAGATTAGGCACGGTTTGGATCAATGATTTCCATCCTTATTTTGCTCAAGCACCGTGGGGTGGCTACAAGCAATCAGGCATTGGGCGTGAATTAGGACGTACGGGACTTGAAGAATATACTGAGCTGAAGCATTTATATCGAAATACAAAACCTGAAGCAGTTCATTGGTTTAAATAAAAATTACGCATTTGGAGGAGATTCTATATGACACTAAATATGAAAATTGAAAGCATGCAGAAATTCCATACATTTGAAATTCCGACTGTCATCAAACACGGCATTGGTGCAGTGAAACATGTTGGGGAAGAAGTAAAAGCATACGGCGTTTCAAAGGTATTGCTTGTAACTGACCCCGGCATTTATCAAGCGGGCGTGGTAGATCCCGTCATTGCTTCATTAAAAGAAGCGCAAATTGATGTTGTTCTATTTAATAAAGTAGAGCCAAATCCGCCAGTCCGTCTAGTGAACGAAGGATCTGCTTTATATGAAAAAGAAGGCTGTAATGGATTAATCGCAGTAGGCGGCGGTAGCTCAATGGATACAGCAAAGGCAATCGGAGTAGAGGCGACTCATGAAGGTTCAGTCCTTGATTACGAAGCGGCAGAGGGGAAAAAACCGCTTGAAAACAGAATCCCGCCTTTAACCACTATTCCGACAACAGCTGGTACAGGTTCAGAAGTGACACAATGGGCAGTCATTACTGATGAAGAAAGAGAATTCAAATTCAATACAGGTGGTCCTCTTATTGCAGCTCATCTTACAGTGATTGACCCAGAGCTTCATGTATCCATGCCGCCTCATGTGACAGCAATGACTGGAATTGACGCACTTGCTCACGCGATTGAATGCTATACGATGAAATTTGCTCAACCGATTACAGATGCGGTAGCGCTCATGGCCATTGAATATGCAGCTCATTATATTCGTCGTGCCTTTGCTGATGGTGAGGACTTGGAAGCCAGATATGGAATGGCACAAGCTGCGATGCTTGCCGGGCTTTCTTATGGAAGTGAATCAGCTGGCGCTGCACATGCGATGAGTCAAACACTCGGAGGCATTATTCCTGTTGCGCACGGTCAGTGTGTTGCAGCGATGATGGGACCAGTGATGGAGTATAACTGGAAAGGGTATCCGGAAAAATTCGCTCGAATCGCGCAAGCGTTTGGGGTTGATACAAGCAGAATGACAACAGAGGAAGCAGCCAAAGCAGCCGTGAACTGGATGTATGATTTAGTAGAAGATTTAGAAATTCCTTCATTAGAAGAACAAGGTGTATCAAAAGATATGATTGACCGTTTATCTAAAGAAGCGATGAAAGATCCGCAAACAGTTGGAAACCCAAGAGATCTAAACGAAAAAGCGTACAAATGGATTTATGCTCGCTGCTTTGAGTTAACACCTAAAACAGTGTAACAATGAAAAAAGGCTCCCTAAAGGGAGTCCTTTTTATGTTTTATAGTTGTTCTTTAATTTCTTTGATTTGATGAATATGGCGTTTTTCGTGTGCGCCGATAAAATCAAGATATTGCTTAAGGGATAGCTCTTTAAACACAGGGTGTGCAATGACGCGTTTGAAATCTTCCTCAGTAAATGTTGATAAAATTTGATTGAGCTGCTCACGAGCTGTATCCAGCTCATCCTTTAAATGTGTAGGTGTCACATGCTTGTGCTCAGGCGCAACAATACTAGGCGCAGTGGCTTTTTTTGAACGGTCCTCTGCCATTTCCACCGGCTTTGGTTCATATTCTTTGATCGGTGCTTTTTTCCCCTCAGCAGCTAGATGTTTTGCTGCAACTAGGTCCATTTTCTTTAAATGATCTGCTACCTCTTGAATACTCCAAGTATCATCAGATAATTTTTGGTTCAATTGTTCTTCGCTCAAACCTTGCAGCTCGTGCCACAATTCTTGTCTTGCTTCATGTAATAAACTCATTTTCTTCATCACCTCAAGATCAAATTTTAACATAAGGGTACATGACAATCATTCTTGAGCTATCCGAAAATCCCTTTGAAGAATTGTGATGAAATATGAAACCTTTACAAAAGTGGTTCGTATTACCTGTTACAAGGAATACATTGGAGGTGAGTATGGTCTAAATGAAACAACAGATGTTCATTTCATGAAGAAAGGGTGAGGAAGATGGATGTGTTTGGGCTGCCTCTTCAGACGCTGTATTTATACATATTGATGATATCAGGAATCCTGACACTTGTTTTCGTCTTTTTCGGCGATGTATTTGATGGATGGTTTGAAGCGATCCCTGTTCCATTCCTTCAACCAACATTGATCCTCGCATTTCTTACCTTTTTCTCGGCTGGAGGGTTTATCTCTGAAAAAACAGCAATTGTAGGAAGTGGACTTGGCGCAGTATTATCTGCCATCCTCGCAGTGATCCTTGTGACCTGTTTGAATGTATTTGTATTAGTCCCGCTTTCCTCTGCTGAAGAATCTCTCTCTTATACGGAGGCCGATTTAAAAGGAAGAACTGGGGAGATCATTGTATCTGTTCCAAAAGACGGGTTTGGAGAAGTGCTGTTAATCAGTAATAGCGGGAAAATCTCAAAGCCAGCTGTTAGCTTCGACCAAGAGGAGATTCCATATGGAACCCGTGTGCTAGTTGTCGAAGTGAACAAAGGCGTCTTATCTGTTATACCAAATGAAGAAATCTAGGAGGGAATGCTATGCCAGGAACAACTATTTTAGTGATCATTGGAATTGTGCTTGTCATTCTTATTGCACTTATTGGTGTATTTGTTTCTAAATACCGGACAGCAGGTCCAGATGAAGCATTAATCGTCACAGGAAGTTATCTAGGAAGTAAAAATGTCCACGTGGACGAAGGTGGAAACAAGATTAAGATTGTAAGAGGCGGCGGTACCTTTGTCCTTCCAGTCTTTCAACAAGCAGAGCCGCTCAGCTTACTATCTAGCAAGCTAGATGTTTCAACGCCTGAAGTCTATACCGAACAAGGTGTACCGGTCATGGCGGATGGAACGGCCATCATAAAAATTGGTGGATCGATTGAAGAAATTGCTACTGCTGCAGAGCAATTTTTAGGTAAAACAAAAGAAGACCGTGAAAACGAAGCGAGAGAAGTATTAGAAGGTCACCTCCGTTCCATCTTAGGATCAATGACAGTCGAAGAGATTTATAAAAACAGAGAGAAATTCTCACAAGAAGTACAACGCGTTGCTTCTCAAGATTTAGCGAAAATGGGTCTAGTCATTGTCTCGTTTACGATCAAAGATGTTCGTGATAAAAATGGCTACTTAGAATCTCTAGGTAAACCAAGAATTGCCCAAGTAAAACGCGATGCAGATATTGCAACGGCTGAAGCAGATAAAGAAACACGGATCAAACGTGCCGAGGCAGATAAAGATGCGAAGAAATCTGAGCTTGAGCGTGCTACTGAAATCGCTGAAGCAGAAAAGATTAATGAACTGAAAAGAGCAGAATTCAGACGTGAACAGGATACAGCGAAAGCAAGTGCTGACCAAGCGTACGATTTAGAAACAGCTCGTAACCGCCAGCACGTAACTGAACAAGAAATGCAAGTCAAAATCATTGAGCGTCAGAAACAAATTGAATTAGAAGAAAAAGAGATTCAGCGTCGTGAACGTCAATACGATTCTGAAGTGAAAAAGAAAGCAGATGCGGACCGTTATGCTGTTGAGCAGTCGGCTGCGGCAGAAAAAGCGAAACGTCTCGCAGAAGCAGATGCGAAGAAATACAGCATTGAAGCAATGGCCAAGGCAGAAGCTGAGAAAGTTCGTATTGACGGGCTTGCCAAAGCGGAAGCGGATCGTGCGAAAGGGGAAACAGAAGCAGAAGTCATTAGACTAAAAGGACTTGCAGAAGCCGAAGCGAAAGAGAAAATTGCGGAAGCATTCGAACAGTATGGTCAGGCAGCGATCCTTGATATGATTGTCAAAATGCTTCCTGAATATGCGAAGCAAGTATCTGCACCACTTTCTAACATTGATAAAATTACTGTTGTGGATACAGGCGGTAACGGTGAAGGCAGCGGTGCCAATAAAGTTACAGGCTATGCCACAAATCTCATGTCTAGTCTTCAAGAGAGTCTGAAAGCATCCTCTGGAATTGATGTGAAAGAAATTATTGAGAACTTTTCTGGCAAAGGCAATGTGAAGCAAAGCATTCAAGAACTGACAAATGAAATCAAACAACCAAGAAAAATCGAAAAAGCTGATGATCAAATAGAACAATAAAATCAAAAGACACCTTCCACCAGAAGGTGTCACTTTTTTATAGAAGAAGATTTAATCATTGAAAGATGTGCTGACAAAACGCTGGCCATTGAATTCTATGTAATAGGAATTTATCATAATGAAGATAAGGTGGAAAAAGCTAAAAGGAGTGGCGCGGATGAAGGTGAGACATGCTGTACATCAAGATATTCCAAAAATCGCCGAGATTCATGTGAAAAGCTGGCAGACGACCTATCAAGGGATTATTTCGCAGGAGTATTTAGATGGTTTAACCATTGAAGAGCGGGAAGAGAGCTGGAGAAGAAGACCGCTTGAAGGCACGTTTGTCGCAGAAGATGAGGATGGCGTTTTTGGTTTTGCTTCTTTCGGAAAACAACGTGACGAACGTTATTCTACATATGATGGAGAGCTATATGCCATCTATTTATTCCAACAGAAACAGAAATCAGGGGCGGGTATTGCTTTAATTGCTAAAGGTGTCGAGTATTTAATTGAAAAAGGATATCAGAAGTTGATGCTATGGGTGTTTGAACAAAATTCGGCGAAACAATTTTATCAAAAGCTTCAACCTAGTTTTGTCGTTACCAGCCAGTTCGAGCTGGCTGGCGAGAACCATAATGAAATAGGGTATGGATGGGAGTTGTCTAGATTGAATAACCATGTAAAACGAATTAAATCGTCAGCTTCCAGTAATAATGAGAGAAAAAAGTGAAAAGTACAGCAAGCAACATGTAAGAAATAAACGGTGAAGCTTCTACTTTTCCTTTCACGCCTGCTATTTTTAAAGCTTCATAGAAGCCTGCCAAAAAATAAGCAAGACTGAGAATATAACAGCAAAGCATAATGGAGTAAGGGCTCATTGTCGTACCTCCAGCATGAAATCTTCTATTATTAATAGATTCCATAGAGCAGCAAATTATGCATAAAAAAATAACCAGCTGTCATCAGCCGGTTATTTTTGATGAGGAAAAACCAAACGGGATGCACTTGGGATGAGTATACAAAGAACAATACTGCAAATAATAAATGAAGGAACCATATATGTGCTGTTATAAATTAAAGAGTAGACCCATCCTGGTGTTCCTTTCGGTGCATATTGAGAAAAGAAAACGATGCCAGAAATAAAGAACGTCAGCAGCCTGAAGAAACTAGCAACAAAAACAGCTAAGGTAATATAGAAAAATTGCTGCTTTCGCTTTTGATCCTGAATGGCTTTTTTGATCAATCCAGAAAACAAGCCGCTTAAAGAAATGACAACAGATGCAACGAAGTAATCGAGGAATCCTTGAACAGGTGTAGCGATGATCGGGCTATTCATCAGCTGAAGACCTGCGATTAACACACCGATGATAAATCCGGTAGATATCCCCCATCTAATAGACATAAGAATGACGGGAATCATAATCAGCGCAAGAGATCCGCCATTCGGCATTCTTAAAAAGAGACCTGATAAGTAATCTAATACAAGTGCAAGTGAAGTCATAATCGCGATTTCCATCAGTCGTACCAATTGATTTGATTGCTGCATAAAAAAATCTCCTTTTTCATGAATTGAGCAAGGAGAGACCGTGTAAGGATGAGTATGTTATTCATAGAAAAACATATCGATTTGAATACACCATATGTATCTAAGTGATTCCACATTCCTACTTCAGTATTAACTGACAGGTTCAAAGGGTCAGAACAACGAATGTTCACTCTCAGCACAAAGCTCCCCCTGCGGTTATTTAATTTCAATCTATTATAAATATACTAAAGACCTGCAGGATCAACAATAGGCAATTCCCGAGATAAGCAGCATTTGTATCAATATATAGGAAGAGATAAGGAAAAATAAATTATTTAGAAAAAATACTTGTTTCTTCTTTCAAAAGGTGTTATATTTGTATTCGCCGCTGAAACAGCGCGGTTGATAAATAACATTAAGAAAAAAGTTGTTGACTTTATCTTGATAGAATGTTATATTAATAAAGTCGCCTCTGAGAGACGACGAAGATGATCTTTGAAAACTAAACAAGACAAAACGTACCTGTTAATTCGAGTTTTTATAAAAAAATCCTATGATACTTCATAGGTAGTCAGTCAAACGCTGACGAGACAGGA